>NZ_QQJW01000004.1:0-164567 GCF_003493685.1 Haemophilus haemolyticus | reverse complement strand
ATATTGTAAAAACGCGCAGCTTCTCTAATACTCATTTTCCCATTCAAAATAGGTTGGAGAGCCTGTAATTTAAATTCGATTGTGTAGTGTTTACCCATAAAAAATCTGCACCTCAATTGTTGGTTTGTTGAGTCCAACTTTTGGGGTGCAGATCACTTTTCTAAATTATTTAAAAACTCACCGCACTTTTTAATTTTTTCAGTGCATTAGTTTCTAATTGACGAATACGTTCCGCAGAGACATTATATTTTGCCGCTAAGTCGTGTAGTGTTGCTTTGTTATCATCTAGCCAACGAGCTTTGATAATATCCTGACTACGCGCATCTAGGCTTTGTAGCGCTGCACCTAATTGCTCGGTTGCTTGACTTTCAAAGTTTTCATTTTCAAGCTCCGCTGCGAAATTAGAACTTTTATCTTCCAAATAAAGGGCGGGAGAATAGGTCTCTGTTTCTGCATCATCAGTGGGTAAATCAAAACCTACATCGGCACCGCTCATACGCGATTCCATTTCGATCACATCTTCTTTGGAAACACCCAATTCATTTGCCACGATATCAACTTCATTTTCATTAAACCAGCCTAAACGTTGTTTAGTTTTGCGTAGGTTGAAAAATAATTTACGTTGAGCTTTCGTGGTTGCGACTTTTACGATACGCCAGTTACGAAGAACATATTCGTGAATTTCAGCTTTAATCCAATGCACAGCGAATGACACCAAACGTACACCAACTTCAGGGTTAAAACGTTTAACAGCTTTCATTAAGCCGATATTGCCTTCTTGGATTAAATCAGCTTGTGGCAAACCATAGCCAGAATAGCCACGCGCAACATGGATCACGAAACGAAGATGCGACAAAATGAGTTTTTTCGCTGCATCTAAATCCTCGTGATAATACAAACGTTCTGCCAATTCCTTTTCTTCCTCTGCGGTCAGCATCGGATATTCATTTGCCGCACGAATATAACCTTCGATACTGCCTTGAGGAACTAACATCATTTGTGTTTCTTTATCCATCGTTTCCCTTCTTTATTTTGGCTTTTGCCAATCAATGTACCTAGTTATAGCACAATAAGCTATCTTATTGAACCAATTTGTTAATAAGACAGGTTTTATCAATCAAAAGTTCAATTATTCTAATTAATTCTGATTAATTAGCAAAGTGGAATGAGGGTTAAATTAAGATTTTCATCAACCACTTTAAATAATAAATCAATGTTCGGATGTTTGCCTGGATTTGCTTTGGCATCTTCGACGTGTTCTGCAAACCATTCAACACCTTGTTGTGCGGAAGTGCGGTTTAATTTCCCGTTAAATTTTTCAGCCAACGCATTATAAAGGCGAAGCGAACCTAATTTACCTGGTATGGCTGGAATGTTGTGGATAATCGTTTCACCATCCATCACATTTAAACCGGTTAAATGATCGATTGTGGGTAAGGTTTCTAAAATTTCTTTAAAGCTCATAGTTTATTTCCTTAATCTATATAAATTATGCGATAGTTTGCTCGCTATTTACTTCGCTAGTTGCACCGATAAATCGTACTTCAGGTTGTAAATATACACCAAATTTTTCTGCAACAGTTTGGCGAACATGATGGGCGAGTTTGACCACGTCTTGTCCTGTTGCCCCGCTTTTGTTAATTAATACTAATGCTTGTTTTTCATGAACGGCTGCACCGCCAATTTGAAAACCTTTAAGATTGCATTGATCAATCAGCCAGCCCGCCGCTAATTTCACTGAGCCATCTGCCTGTGGAAAGTGCGGTAGATTTTCGTGATGTTTTTTGATTTCCTCAAAATGTTCCGAACTGACCACTGGATTTTTAAAGAAACTTCCCGCATTACCAAATTCATTGGGATTAGGTAATTTACTTTGACGGATATGACAGACTTCATTAAAAATTTGTTTAGCGGTGACCGTTTTGGAATCGAATTCTACAAGCGAGCCATATTTTAGAATAGGCTGCCAATTTTTTGTGAGCTTTAATCCAACCGCTGTAATCACGTAACCTTGTTGATAACGATGTTTGAAAATACTTTCACGATAACCAAATTCGCATTGTTCTGTGTCGAGTCGGAAGGTTTCATTTGTATTTAAATTAAGCACATCTACATAATCGCACACATCTTTAAATTCAACGCCATAAGCACCGATATTTTGAATGGGCGCAGAGCCTGCACAGCCAGGAATCAGAGCCAGATTTTCTAATCCATAAATACCATTGTTAATAGACCATTCCACCAATTCATGCCAATTTTCACCGCCATTCACATGCAGGTAGTGAAAATCAGAATCTTGTTGGTGAGTAATGCCCATTAAACGATTTAAAATCACCACACCATTAAAATCATCCAAAAATAGCATATTACTGCCTTGACCTAGAAAAAGTGCGGGTAAATTTTCCGCTTTTGAATGAGCCCATGCTTGTTGTAGTTGTTCAATGCTATGCGCTTCGATAATTTCACGAGCATTAGCATGAATATGGAAAGTGTGAAAAGGTTGTAAATTTTGCATTTAAAATACCATTATCGGGTGCATAAAAAATTTATCTTTTATGCCAGCTGCTATGAATAATTATATCCACCGTAATCAACATAATGCGTGTGGAAGCGTGATTTTCACCTGTGTACCGCCTTGTTCGCGACGGATGATGTTAAATTCTGCGTTAAGTTGGCGACTACGTTCAGTCATAATATTTAACCCATAATGACCTTCAGGCTCTTCAAGGTCTTGAATACCGATACCATTATCTTCAACTAAAATTTCGTATTCGCCTTCTGCATTAATTTTGGCACTAATTTCAATTGCTGTGCCTTGAGAATGTTTGATCGCATTGGTGGTGGCTTCACGTACAATTTGTAGCACATGAACCAGTTGTTGTGGATTCAAACTTTGTGATGGCAATTGGCTATTAACATTCATTTGCATCGTTGTTTGTGAACGTAATGAGTCAATCACTTGTTCTAGCGCAAGCTGTAAATTAGCTTCTTGTATAGTTAAACGGAAAGTGGCTAAAAGCTCGCGTAATTGTGCATATCCACTCGAAAGAGCCTGTTCAAAATCACGAATAATGACCAAACTTTGTTCTTTGGATGAATCGCCTTCTTTTTTCAAGTTATGTTTAAGTAATGTAAGCTGGATCTGTAAAAACGATAGCACTTGAGCCAATGAGTCATGCAATTCTCGTGCGATAATTGACCGCTCTTCCATCAATAAGAGCTGTTCTTGTTGGCGTAAACTTTTTTGGAAATAAAGGGCTCGTGCAAGCATTTGAGCAAGGTTTTGCATCATTCTCGGATCGGGACAAGGCAATCCTGCTTGCCAAGAGAGTGCGCCGAATTCCTCGTTATCGACAGAAAGTGTCTCAGTTTGCAAAGAGCAGTCTAAATCTTGAGTACCAAAAGCAATATCCCAATGCTCTGCACCCATAACTTCAACTTTAATATATTTCAAATTCTCGCTGACCAGAATGTGATCGAGCACTTGGCTTAATACTTTATCATTGATTGTGTTGGCATTAAGAATTTGAGAACTTTGATAAAGTGTCGTCAAAGAGCGGTTAGTTTGGCGTAACTTTTGTGTTTTTTCGTTTACTGTTTCTTCCAAACGTGAATAAAGCTGCCCAAGCTCCGTGGACATTTGTGTGAAGATACGCGCCAATGTACCTAGTTCATTTTGTTTCGTTGTATCTAGCGGAATGTGATTGAATTGACGCATTTGCACTTGCATACTGGCTTTAGTCATTAAGTGCAGTGGTTTTACGACTTCCCGCTGTGTGTACCAAATCACATAAGACACCATGAGTAAAATTAACCACATCGCGAAAAAGAGCACTGATACGCCCAAAATCCATTTTTGTTCACTGAAACGTTGTAGCTCAAACACAAAATAATCAACATCTGCCACGTAGTCAGTGAGCTGATTACTATAGTTTTTTACATCGTGTTGGCGCGCATATTTTTCCATGTTCGTCCAGCGTTGCAAAATGTTTTGATAGGAATGTTTTAATACATTCGGTGTGAAAAATTGATTTTGAACTTCTAGTAAAGCAGATGAATGAAGGCTTATATGATAACGGCGCAAGTTCGTTTCCACGCTTTCTGGTTGTTCTTGCATTTCATAGAGCAGGCGATAACTTTGCATCCGCAAAGAACCTGAAATATTAATGGCTTCTGCATCATATTTATTACTGCTCATAATTGCCAAACTTAGCGAGCTAATCACGCCAGCAACGATGAGAATGATGAATAAATATTTAGCAATACGAGTGGAAACTGAACGTTTAGTATGCACAGGAAACTCCAGTGGAAATTTAGAAAAGTGCGGTGAATTTTTTATTTCTTTTTAAATTTAGCCCAAACTTTATCTTCTTGACCGCGCCATAAACGTTGAACATTATCGTGATGACGATAAATTAATAGACAACAGACCAAGGCAACGGGAAAAGTAAATTCAGGTTTAAACCACCACACATAAAAAGGCACAAGTAAAGCAGAAATAACCGCACTTAATGAAGAATAACCGCTGATAAGAAAAACGAAGACCCAAGTGCCTAATGTAGAACCCGCTACAGCCCAAGAAATTGGAGCAATCGCACCGAAAGCGGTTGCGACGCCTTTGCCGCCTTTGAATTGGAAGAATATTGGGAATATGTGCCCCAAGCAAGCACCTAGTGCGACCATGCCTAATTCAAATTGTGTGAGACCTAAATAGTAACCAACCCATACTGGCGTCATGCCTTTTAAAATATCAATAATTAGTACAGCGAGAGCAGACCAGCGGCCACCGATACGAAGCACATTTGTCGCCCCAGGATTGTTTGATCCATTTTGACGAGGATCCGGTAAGCCAGCAATGCGACAAATTAGAATAGCACTGGAAATAGAGCCTAAAAGATAGGCACAAAGCATATAAAAAAGGGCAAAAAGGCTCATTTTGTACTCCAGCAAGAAAAAATATTCGTTATTCTACCCAAAGTTGATAGCATACGCCTACAATAATTTTAGAGGAAATCTTATGGATCGTGTTTTTATTGAAGAATTGACTGTTTTTGCTCAAATTGGCGTATATGATTGGGAACAGCAAATTAAGCAAAAGCTTGTGTTTGATTTGGAAATGGCGTGGGATTGTAAACAAGCTGCGGAAACGGATGATGTTGCATATTGTTTGAATTATGCTGAAGTGAGTCAAGTGATAATTGATTATGTGGAAAGCAAACCTTTCTTGTTGATTGAGCGAGTGGCTTATGAAGTGGCGGATTTGCTTGAATCACGTTATCAACTTCAAGGATTAAAAATGAAACTGAGTAAACCGAAAGCTGTCGCGCAAGCTCGAAATGTTGGCGTATTGATTGTACGTGGATGTTTAAAATAATGTGAAATTTTCGTAAAAACTTGTCGGCTTTTTAAACGAAATTGACTAAAATAATCATGAGTTTTTACTGCAATAAAGGAGATTGCAATGAATATGAAAACCTTATTAGCACTAGCGGTTAGTGCGGTATGTTCAGTTGGTGTTGCGCAAGCACATGAGCATAATCATGATCACAATATGGCACCAAAAGGTGCTTCTATTGAAGTGAAAGTGCAACAACTTGATCCAGTAAACGGTAACAAAGATGTGGGGACAGTGACTATTACTGAATCTAACTATGGTCTTGTGTTTACCCCTAATTTACAAGGATTAAGCGAAGGCTTGCATGGTTTTCACATCCATGAAAACCCAAGCTGTGAGCCAAAAGAAAAAGAGGGTAAATTGACAGCTGGTTTAGGCGCTGGTGGTCACTGGGATCCTAAAGGTGCAAAACAACACGGTTACCCATGGCAAGATGATGCACACTTAGGTGATTTACCTGCATTAACTGTATTACATGATGGCACTGCAACTAACCCTGTTTTAGCACCACGTCTTAAACATTTAGATGATGTTCGCGGTCACTCTATTATGATCCACGCAGGTGGCGATAATCACTCCGATCATCCCGCTCCACTTGGCGGTGGCGGCCCACGTATGGCATGTGGTGTGATTAAATAATTCAATTGTTCGAAACGAAAAGTGCGGTGAATTTTCACCGCACTTTTTTTGCTAGGTATTTAGCGTTTAATTCACGACTTCAGCAGTATATTTCAGCTTATGAATCGCATCGAATAATTGCTGGTTTGTGACTTTGGAATCTTCCACAACCGTCACTAAACCATCTTTAATGGATGGTTTTGTTGAAATAACGCCATCAATATTACGCAGTTCTTTATTGACTAAGTAAGCGCAAAGCTGGCAATTCATTTCTTTTACTTTTAGCACAATTTGTTTGGTTTCATTCGCATGGGCGAAAGAAATTGCAAACAGCGAAAGCAAAAGTGCGGTACATAATTTCTTCATTTTTATTCCTAATTCGCTAATTCTAAAGTCCAAGGCAAAATTGTTGGATAAGTTAAGAAAAAAATCATCACGATAAAGACAATCCAATATAAAACGATAAGTTTTTTACGGGAAATATATTTGTTACAAATGATTTTTTTGGAAAATATCAACAGCCAAAATCCATAGGCAAAGGCGCATAATGAAATAATGAGCATGGGAATGCGCAAATAATCATATTCGCCTAAGCCAATCAACCAAGTAGACGATACGCCGAACACTAAATAAATTAATGGTGCGATGCAGCACAAAGTTGATGCCACCGCGGCGCTAAGTGCGGTGGCTATGGCAACCCAAAAGGATTTATTAGAGCTTTTTAGAGACGTAGTCATATTTAAATTCTTTTGGATCAAAGAAATTTAACGGATCTCCACCTACTTCTGCATATGGATAGCCGAAGTTATTGATCGGAGCTAGTTCTGGTTGTGGATATAAATTGAAATCACGGGCATGATTAAATCCGACCCAGTTTGCTTCCCAGTTACCAAACAAATATTTTGCTACGGCTTGTGTATCTTTATCTTCAACAGATTTTTTCTCTGCTAAACGCATTTTGGCAACGTCTGCGGAATCAACTGGTACCCAACCAAACCCTGCAAGGTAGAATTCAGCACGGCAGTGCTGACCGCCACTTACGTTTGCGATGCCTTGTTCATTTGCACTACCGAAAGCACCTTTGGAATATTTTCCCATTTTCTCTGCCGCACCTAAGCGAATACCAAAAATTTCACGAGCTGGGATGCCTGCCGCACGAGCAAGCGCCACAAATACAGAGTTAATATCGGTACATTTACCTTTTAATACGCCAGTGGTAAGAATTTTTTCTACATCGCCGTCACCACAACCTAATACAGAATTATCACGTTCCATATTTTTTACGATCCAACGGTGAATAAGTTCTGCTTTTTTCAATGGATTTGTTTCTTTGCCTACGATTTTGTCAGCAAATTCTTTCACTATGCCATCAGTTTTAATGTGTTGGGTAGCTTTTAAGTACTCTTGTACATCCACGGAATACTGAATATCTTTTGGCGGAGTATAATTCTCTAAAGCACCTTTCACCATTGGTTCGCGGTCTTTTGTTTCAATGACCATCGTGACTTTTAAATCACGCTTTTGTGCATCTTTATCCCAAGTGGCAAATAAGGTTTTCGCACCGTATTTATTGTTTTCTGTTACATAGGCATTCATGTAATTACCCTCAAAGTGAATCGATTTCACTTGTTGGTATTCTTCATTAAATGGCAATGGAACCCATAAATTGGTTTGTCCTTGCGAGCCTTTTGGCACAACTAAATCATAGGTTTGCGTGAATTCGTAAAGATGGGCGTCTGTATTGTAGTTTGGAATGTTGGTGTTTGCATGAGCTAACGAGCCACATGCAGAAAGCACCGCAACTGCGATAAGTTTCTTCATGAAGAGATCCTCTAGTTAATAATAGTTAAACTTAACATATTAGATAAACTAATACGCCGCTATGCTAACGGATTTTTGAGCAATAATTCAACCGTTTTGCATAAACTTTTTATTTTTCTTATATAAAAAATATTTTATTTCCCAACCGCACTTTCCTTCTAACATTTGACACCCCCAGCCCTTACACCTATTATTCCGTAGTTATTTATTTAAGATTTACGGAACAAAATAATTATGGTGAATAAAACCGCTCAACTTAAACAAGCTCTAGAAAATCGTATTCTCATTTTAGACGGTGCGATGGGGACGATGATCCAAAAATATAAACTCACCGAAGCGGATTTTCGCGGCGAGCGGTTTAAGGAAAGTGCGGTCGATTTACGCGGTAATAATGACTTACTGACATTGACTCAACCACTGCTAATTTCCGCTATTCATGAGAAATATTTGGCAGCGGGTGCAGATATTATTGAAACCAATACTTTTAGTTCAACTACGATTGCTCAAGCGGATTACGACTTGCAATCTATCGCTTATGAGCTCAATTTTGTTGGTGCAAAATTAGCTCGTTTGGCTGCAGATAAATATAGCACGCCAGAAAAACCTCGCTTTGTCGCAGGCGTGTTAGGGCCAACAAACCGTACGGCTTCCATTTCACCCGATGTAAATGATCCCGGTTTCCGCAATGTGACTTTTATGGAATTGGTGAATGCTTATGCCCAAGCAACAAAAGGCTTAATCGAAGGTGGTGCGGATTTAATTATGATTGAAACCATTTTCGACACGCTTAACGCTAAAGCGGCAGTTTTCGCCATTGAAAGTGTATTCGAAGAATTAGGCGTGGAATTGCCAATCATGATTTCCGGCACCATTACTGATGCTTCCGGTCGTACCCTTTCAGGACAAACCACAGAAGCATTCTACAACTCACTTCGCCACGCCAAACCGCTCACTTTTGGTTTGAACTGTGCGTTAGGCCCGAAAGAATTACGTCAATATGTTGAACAACTGTCTAAAATCAGCGAAACCTATGTTTCTGTGCATCCGAATGCGGGCTTGCCAAATGCCTTTGGTGGGTACGATTTAGGGGCAGAAGAGATGGCCGCTCATTTAAAAGAGTGGGCAGAAAGTGGCTTTGTGAACATTATAGGTGGTTGTTGCGGCACCACACCGGAACATATTAAAGCCTTTACTGAAGCGGTAGAAAACATCCCGCCACGCAAATTGCCACAAATCAAAACCGCCATGCGTTTATCCGGTTTAGAACCACTCAATATTGATGATGAGAGCCTGTTCGTGAACGTGGGCGAACGTAATAACGTGACGGGTTCGGCGAAATTTAAGCGTTTAATTAAAGAAGATAAATTTGCTGAAGCCATTGAAATTGCTATCGATCAAGTAGAAAACGGCGCACAAGTCATCGACGTGAACATGGACGAAGCCTTGCTCGACGGCAAAAAATGCATGACCCGTTTCCTCAACATTATGGCGACGGAACCCGATGCAGCCAAAGTACCGGTGATGATCGACTCCTCCAAATGGGAAGTGATTGAGGCGGGCTTGCAGTCAGTACAAGGTAAACCAATCGTTAACTCTATTTCCTTAAAAGAAGGTGAGGAAAAATTTATCCATCAGGCTAAATTGGTGCATAAATACGGTGCGGCCGTTGTGGTTATGGCATTTGATAAAGTGGGGCAAGCTGATACCGAAGAGCGTAAAGTGGAAATCTGTACCCGTGCCTATAACATCTTAGTCAACCAAGTGGGCTTCCCGCCGGAAGACATCATTTTTGACCCGAATATTTTCGCCATCGGCACAGGGATTGAAGAACACAATAACTACGGCGTAGATTTCATTAATGCCACAGGTCGTATTAAACGCAGCTTGCCACATGCCAAAATTTCGGGCGGTGTGTCAAATGTCTCTTTCTCTTTCCGTGGAAATAATGTCATGCGTGAGGCGATTCACGCAGTGTTCCTCTATCATGCCATCAAACAAGGCATGGACATGGGGATCGTGAACGCAGGACAGCTCGCGATTTACGATGATCTGGATCCGGAATTACGTAATGTGATTGAAGACGCCGTCTTAAACCGTACACCAGATGGTACAGAACGTTTATTGGATATTGCGGAAAAATATCGCAACCAAGGTAACGACGAAAGTGCAGTGGATTCTGTCGCCGAATGGCGCACTTGGCCGGTGGAAGAACGCTTGAAACACGCCCTCGTGAAAGGCATTACTACGCACATTATCGAAGACACCGAAGAAGCCCGCCAAAAATTACCAACGCCGTTAGAGGTAATCGAAGGTCCACTCATGGCAGGCATGGACGTGGTGGGCGATTTGTTTGGCGACGGCAAAATGTTCCTGCCACAAGTGGTGAAATCGGCGCGCGTGATGAAACAATCTGTGGCATATTTAGAGCCGTTTATCAATGCCACCAAACAAAAAGGATCCAGTAACGGTAAAGTGGTGATCGCTACCGTGAAAGGCGACGTGCATGACATCGGCAAAAACATCGTGAGCGTGGTGTTGCAATGTAATAACTTTGAAGTGATTGATTTAGGCGTTATGGTACCAGCGGACAAAATCATTCAAACCGCCATTGATGAAAAAGCCGACATTATCGGATTGAGTGGTTTGATTACGCCATCTTTAGACGAAATGGAATACTTCCTCGGTGAAATGACTCGCTTAGGTTTGAGTTTGCCTGTGTTGATTGGCGGTGCCACTACATCGAAAGAACATACGGCGATTAAACTTTATCCAAAATATAAAGAACACGGCGTATTTTATACCTCAAATGCCTCTCGTGCGGTAACGGTGTGTGCGACATTGATGAACCCTGAAAGCCGTGCGGCATTGTGGGAACAATTCAAGAAAGATTACGAGAAAATTCAGCAATCTTTCTCTAACCGTAAACCGCTTCGTAAACAATTAAGCATTGAAGAAGCACGTGCAAACCGCTTTGATGGCTTTAGTGGTGAATGGGCAGATTACGTGCCACCAACACCAAATCAAACGGGCATTGTGGAATTCAAAAATGTGCCGATTGCCGAGTTGCGTAAATTTATCGACTGGTCGCCATTTTTCCGCATTTGGGGCTTAATGGGCGGATACCCTGATGCCTTTGATTATCCAGAAGGTGGCGAAGAAGCACGCAAAGTATGGAACGATGCACAAGTGGTTTTAGATGAATTAGAGCAAAACCATAAACTCAACCCAAGCGGTATTTTAGGCATTTTCCCTGCAGAACGTGTAGGCGATGATGTCGTGCTTTTCTCTGATGAAGAACGCACACAAACTATTGGCACGGCTTATGGCTTACGCCAGCAAACAGAACGTGGCAAAAACAGCAAAAGTCCGTTTAACTTTGCCCTAAGTGACTTTATTGCCGATCGCGAAAGCAGAAAAAAAGACTGGATGGGGATGTTCGCCGTTTGTGCTGGTATTGAAGAAATGGAGCTTGTCGAAGGCTATAAAGCGGCAGGCGATGACTACAATGCTATCTTACTACAAGCTGTGGGCGACCGCTTAGCTGAAGCGATGTCGGAATACCTGCACTTTGAACTCCGCACCCGCATTTGGGGCTACACGCAAGAGGAATTTGATAACCAAGGTTTAATCAATGAAAACTATGTCGGCATCCGCCCTGCACCGGGCTATCCAAGCTGCCCTGAGCATACCGAAAAAGCCTTGATTTGGGATTTATTAGAAGTAGAACAACGCATCGGCATGAAACTCACCGAAAGCTACGCCATGTGGCCGGCAGCTTCTGTCTGCGGTTGGTACTTCACCCACCCTGCAAGTAACTATTTCACACTTGGTCGTATTGATGAAGACCAAGCTCAAGATTATGCCAAACGTAAAGGCTGGGATGAGAGAGAGATGATGAAGTGGTTGGGGGTTGCGATGAAGTAAGATTTATAATACTTTAAATCATTCATTAGCTTTCATAAATAAATTTAGATTTTATAAAAGGCTCTTGTTTCATAAAAAATTGAATATATGATACAGAAAATATTAGAATAATTCCTTTAGGAAATATAATGAATAATTTTAAAAATAAAATCTCTCCTTCCATGTGGCTTAATAATTTTCTTGGTAAAAGAGACTTGAAAAAACCTAATGGTTCACCTTTATATACTTACCAAGTAAGCGATAGTGAATTTAATGAACTAAAAATATATTTACAATCTGCCGTTCAGTACGACAAAGAAAATTATATTTTACCAGCACTATTCTGTCTATACTGTTCAGAATGGTATCGCAGGTTTTATAAAGGGGAATGGAGTTGGGAGCCTATATTAAAATCATTAAATATCAAATTAGAAACTAACTTTCGTAGCTACTTAGTTCAGAATGGACTTAAGTATTGGAATAGACAAATAATTCGATATAATAATTCTCATAACAGTTATCTTGGTTCGATATTTCGTGAAGGTGGTCTGCCTTACTCATTACTTATCCAAGAAGGTAGTCGATTCCAAGAATTATTTCGAAAGATCCTCGACCTATACTATAAAAATCCTCAACTTATCTTAGAACAGAACTCTTTACTACCTTTTCTTAATTACTTCCCCGAAGCATTTAAAGAGAGAACAACATTATCTTTAATCATAGAAATGGCAAGTAATTTAATATCCTTAGTCGACAAACATGATCTTGCCCATCAATCCGATCCAATTGGCTATCTTGAGGAAAATATCCCTGATTGGCGAATTAGATTTCCTATTCCTTTAACTGATGAAACTGCTGATAAATTTATGCTTGGGCTATTTAATTCAGTAGTTAAAGAAAAAAGATTAAAATTAAACAATAAACTTACCATTAAACAATATTTATCATCTTTATGTAACACTGAATTTAGTGTTTCACTAGATATTCCTAAAGTTTTTAGTTTTATCCCTTCTGAAAAAATCGCCCCGCAGAGATTGACTCTTTATCTTTATGAAGGTAATAGATGTTTAAGTGAAATAAGTTCCGCATATCTGAACCACAGTGACTCATCGAACCAAGAGAGAGTGGAGATTAAATTACGAAATACTAATGTGAATGTAAAAAGAATAAACTATGAAATGCCGCTAAGGTTGGTCATTACACAACAAGGCATGATTGTTTATCAAGAGCCTCTTATAGAAAGTGAACTATTAATTGATGATATGCCCATAATTTTAAGTGATGAGGAACGTCTTCAAGTTATGGGAATAGGTAGTGTAAAGAAAAAAAAGACATCACTACATCTCATGGTGAATAAATCATCAACGATTGAGTTAATTAGCCCTCATTCCAAAATACAACAAATTGATGAAACTAGTAAATATAAACACTATCGATTTAGTGGCGAAATAGTAATTATTCAAAATAGTGAAAAATTCTTTATTTCAAGCCTAAATAACCATACTAGAGAGGAAATAAAGATTGTTGGACACATGTTGCCTTATTTCACACCTAGCGGAAACCCTATCTATTTAGGCAGACCGAAGCTTAGTCAAAAGAATGATGTATTCAATTTAGAAATTCTAAATAATCAACATGATAACTCTATTTATGGTAGTAACTATGCTCGAATCTTAGACGGTGAAGGCAATACTATATTTAAGAAAAAAATATCCATTCTTCCTCCTGATTTTAAAGTAAAATTATATAACAACAGAACACCTAAAAATGGGATAGTTGAGTTTTCAACATCTCAATCATTTACAATAGAAAACTTATCTGATGGTTTAAGTAGCCAAATTACCCCCATTCCTGATATTGGGAAAAAACTACATGTAATAAGCAACTCAATTCCCCCATCTATACTAAAAATTAGAATCCGATGTAATTTAAGCTCATCTGTGGATATAGAGCTCCCTTTCCCTTCTTCTGGGGTATTATTAAATAAAGATCAGAATGAAATTCCAATTAATGAAACGCTTTCTTTAAAAGAACTTTTAGGATGTCGCTTACGTTTTTATCCTGATATTAATACAGCCACGGTATATACTGTAGACATAAAAAATAGCTTAAACAATCAGAAGTATTGGACTTACCATATTAACGATAAGCCTATTGACATAAACTTATATGAATTACGTCAAGAGATATTATCTTTACTATCTTCAACAGGAGTTTTAGATGAAAAAATAAAATTAATTATTTCAAAAAACAATGTAGAAATCAGACAAGTTAATATTCAACTTTATTGTGATAATCTTTCAATTAAAGATGGGGTTATAGATATACATGACAAAGATATAAAACTAGAATTATTATCTTTAACAACTTTAGAAACTGACTCTTTAATATTGGATGATAAAGGAAAATATTTACTTCCTAATCAAATTCACAGTCCAAGCTTAATTATTCCAAAAAAAGAATCTATCTTACAAACTAGGGCGGAATTCATTCAAGCTACACACTTAATTCCAATTCAAGAAGAGTTACAACATGCTATATCGCTTCCACCTGAGCAATATCAGGTTGGTATCCAAGTAGTATTAGATAAAATGGCAAAAGACATAAATCATCCTGGATGGGAATATTTAGATAAGCTTTATTCTGGGTTTAACTATTTACCTCTCCCTACATTCTTAGTATGGAAAGAATTGATTAAAAACTATGAAGCTCTAGTCATGTTCGTGGTAAGACATGATGAAACAGATAAAATCATGCAAACATTACAAGATGAATATAATGTTATTTGGACACTTATACCAATATCTACATGGCATGATCAACTCAATAGGTTTATACAAAAATACCAGGAACTTCCATCAGAAATATTAAATGCTTTATCAGAAAATAAAATCGATAAAATTTATTACTTTGCACCAGCTATAAAAAAGAAAGAAAGTAACATATTACCAATATCTATAATGCATAATTCCATATTACCTCAATGGTATCAAGAATTAAATAGAAGACACTTTAAAGAATATTGGATTTCTGAGTTTTCTGAAGAACTTATGGAATGGATCGAGATAAATCATCCAGCATTAAATTTTCCACTCTATAGTAAAGCACATCAAGCAGTAGTATATTTTCCCTTCTTTGCTGCAGCTGTTACAACTGGAAAAGCTAAATTTAATGATTTGAGAGATATTACAGATAAAGATTTTTATATTTTTAAATCTCTTATTGAATTTGATCCAGATTGGTTTAAACCAGTTTATTTATTTTCACTTGAATACCTTAACCAATTCTAGAAAGTAATAATGGCGAGAATAATATGAAAGCTTATTTTTCAAAACTAAGAACACAAACAAATAATAAAGCAAAAGAAGCGTCTTTAAGTATTTTAGGTATATCACAACCAGAATTAAGAAATCACTTAAGTCAACAAATGACTCAGTGCGAAGCTTTCGTGACTCAACCTATTTTTGAACCTATGTTTAGTTGGGAAAAACATATTCATAAAATGGAAGAATTAGGTAGAGAAGGACTACTATCTGAAGCTGTGATTGAAGCCCTTAATTCTGATAAAAATGACCGATATGTATTTAAGAAGTATTGGTATCCTTTCAAACACCAATACCAAGCATGGAAAGATTTACTTTCTAGAAATACGCAATCTAGAATTATTACTAGCGGTACTGGCTCAGGTAAAACAGAGTGTTTTATGGTTCCAGTATTAGAAGATCTTTACCGAGAAACAGCTCAAAATAATGAACAATTAACGGGGGTGAGAGCTCTATTTCTTTATCCTCTAAATGCACTAATCAACTCTCAACAAGAAAGATTAAGTGCTTGGACAAGCCACTTTGGAGATAAATTACGATTCTGCTTGTATAATGGAGAAACAGAAGAGTTTTCCGATACAGTAAAACATGCCCAAAAACTAACACCTCAGCAAGTCTTATCTCGTGAACTATTGAGAGAAAATCCATCGCCTATTTTAGTAACAAATGGCACTATGCTGGAACATATGTTAATTCGACAAATAGATGCTCCCATTATCAATAAATCTAAGGGAAAATTACGCTGGATAATTCTTGATGAAGCTCATACTTATGTCGGTTCACAAGCAGCTGAATTAGCCTTACAATTGCGTCGAGTTATGAATGCATTTGAAGTAAAAGCTGAAGATATTCGTTTTGTTGCCACCTCTGCAACGATTGCTGGGACAGATTCTGAAACACAGCTAAAACGATATTTATCTAACTTAGCCAATATTTCTGAATCACAAATTGCAGTTATCGGAGGACAACGTCAAATTCCAGCCCTTTCTACACTCCCCAAAAAATCACTTACATTAGAAGATATTGAAAAAATTGAAAGTGAAAATGAAATTTCAGAGCTACGCTTCAATGCCTTACTTAGCTCACCAAAAGCTATTGAAATCCGAAATTTATTTGCTCATAAAATAGTTTCTACTCAAGATGCATTGAATAAATTTATAGATCTTGATGAACCTACATTATACCGCTGGCTTGATCTTTTAACGTCAACAAAAAAAGATTCATCTAGCGAAGCATTCCTAAAATTACGTGCGCATTATTTTCAAAGAACTCTATCTGGGTTATGGGCATGCATTGATCCTAACTGTCCAGCCAAACAACATACACCACTAAAACAAAATTGGGCATTCGGTAAAGTCTTTAGTCAACAGCGTACAAAGTGTGACTGTGGTGCAGCTGTGCTAGAACTCGTATTTTGTGAAGAATGTAATTCTCCACACTTACTTGCGAATCTAAAAAATGAAAAATTAGTACAATGGATAGGAAAAGCCGAGGATGAATTTGCTTTATTAGATGAAGTGCTCCCTGAGGAAATGGAAATACCTGAAATAAGAGAACTAAGCTCTAGCGAGGAAGTACTTTTAAGTCGGAATGAACATGCTGATTATGTTCATCGGTATTTTGATCGTGATGGTCACTCTCAAGATATAAAAGAAAAAGGTATTTCGTATTACCAATTACATTCCAATACTCAAACCTGTTCATTCTGTGGATATACCGGGCGTGGAGCTTATGGGAAAGCCATGCGAAGAAGCTTATTAAGTGTGCCTTTTTATACCATAAACCTTACACCAACTGTTCTAGAATATTGTGCTGAAATTGAAAAAGATAAGTTGGATAAACCAAGTCGAGGCAAACGATTAATTACATTTACTGATAGTCGTCAAGGTACTGCAAAAATGTCAATAAAAATGCAGCAAGATGCCGAACGCTCTCGCTTAAGAGGTTTAGTTGTCAAAAAATTAAAAAGCATGGTTGAAAGTAAAAGCATACTTTCAGATGATCTTAAAAATAAAATGCAAGGACTGGGCAGTATGCCTAAAAATCTATTAAAGCAAAATTGGGATACACTACAACAAATTTTTTCTAACGATGAAAAAACAAGACAAGAAATTGAAGCATATTTACAATCTGAAGATGAAATAGTACCTCTTGCAAAATCGTGGTCTGAAATGATAGCTGAGTTATCTAAAGATCTTGATCAAATCATGGTTGAAGAAAATAACAAGCTTGCCCCTAATGTATTTGATAATACTGAGGGAAGCTTGCGATTAGCAAGTTTATTATTATTACGTGAATTTATGCGACGGCCTAAAAACCGTAATAATCTTGAAACGCAGGGATTAGTCAAATTAGTTTATCCTGCATTAAATAAAGTTACCAATATACCTAACAACTATTGGTCAGAAAGAGGACTTACTCTTAAAGACTGGAAAGATTTTCTCAAAATAGCACTAGATTTCTATATACGTGAAAATTTCTTTATTAAAATTGAAGATACCTTAAAACGATGGGTAGGATTACCTGTTTATGAACGTAGTGTAATTAGTCCAAGATCATCCGATGAAAGTGAGACAAAAGTGCGCCATTGGATTCAAGTAAAAGCTGGAAAGGCTGAACAGCAGCGCTTAATTAGTTTGCTTTCAGCTGGGTCTGGGTTAAAACCAGAAAATAATGCGGATGCGGATATCATTAATGAATGGTTAAAAGCTGCTTGGGATGAATTAACTACACGATTAAATATTCTAACCGAGCAAGAAAAGAAATATCGACTAGATTTTAAAAGTCACGCTACGCCTAGCGAAAGTAATGTAAGTCTATCTATATTGGATAAAGCTTTTATTTGTCCAATTAGTAATAAATTACTAGATACAACTTTTAAAGGATTTACTCCCTATATCCCATCTGCATTTAGAAAGATTGCCAAAACAAGTGATTTAAAAGAATTTAAATGTGAAGAAATTAAATTACCTTCTTTATGGAAATTTGAAACGAGTAATGAATACATAGAATATATTGAATTAACAAGAAAGCAAATTGCTGAAAATGCTGAAATACAAAAACTACGAGAGCGAAATTTATGGACCGATATAAATGATAGTGCCGTAGAAGGTGGTTATTTTTATACAACTGCTGAACATTCAGCCCAGCAAAATCGAGATCAACTGAAACAATATGAAGAAGAATTCAAAATAGGTAGAAGAAATGTCCTAAATTGCTCTACCACAATGGAAATGGGGGTTGATATAGGAGGAATTATTGCTGTTATCATGAATAATGTACCTCCACATCCAGCAAATTATCTGCAACGAGCTGGACGTGCTGGACGCTCTCAAGAGGCTAGAGCAATTAGCTTTACTCTATGCAAAGATAATCCTCATGACCAAGCAGTATTCAATAACCCTAAATGGGCCTTTACTACACCTATTCCTGCGCCATATGTTGAATTTAGTTCCCCAAAAGTAGTGCAACGACATTTGAATGCGTTTTTATTGGGTAAATATCTTCTTTCACTTGGTATATCAAAGGATCGAACAAAATTAAGTAGTGAATGGTTTTATGGAAAAGCAGAAGGAGAAAATAGCTTTTCTTTTGCTGATAAATTCGAAAAATGGCTAAATAATTCTGATACCCAAGAGAAATTCAATACCTCTATAAATACAATTACAAGAGGAACTTGCTTACAAAATAGTTCTATCAGAAAAATCTATTCTGATACATCTAAATCTATTAAAAAATTAAATGAGAATTGGTTAAAAGAATATGAGTATATTCAAAAAGAGTTAAAAACATCTACAGGACATTACCATTATAGCTTGACACAAGCCAAAAAACGGCTATCTGATGATTACTTAATTAACTCTCTTGCTCAAAAATCATTCTTGCCGGCTTACGGATTTCCAACAAATATTGTAGAACTTGTAACTGACAATTTATCTCAATTTAAGCAAGAAAGTTATAATAGTCAGAGAAATAAAAAATTACCAAGTAGAGAATTACCAGTTGCTATTCGAGAATATGCACCTGGCGTAGATATTGCGTTAGACGGTGTAGTTTACCGTAGTGCTGGAATTACTTTGAATTGGCAAAAAATACATCAACAAAATGCAAAAGAAGCTCAGAAATTTGATATTGCATGGCGTTGCCCTCATTGCGGAGAATCAGGTTATGAAACAGGCTCAGAAAAATATGAGCAACTGAAATGTTCTCAATGTGAATCTCATATTCCTGATGAATATCAAAGACGAACAATTCAACCAACTGGATTTTTAGTCGATTTTTACCAACATTTATCAAATAATGTTGCAGAAAATCATTTTTTACCAATCCAAAATGCCTGGGTAATTGCAAAAACTAAAATGAAATCGTTACCAACGCCTGAACTTGGGATGATGCGAGCAGATTCACAAGGTCATGTGTTTTATCATAATTCTGGTTTTGGTGGAAATGGGTATGCTGTCTGTATGGAATGCGGTAGAGCCGAATCGATGACTAAAGACAACCATTTCCCTAAAAACTTAGATCCAGAGAATCCCAAGGCAATACATTACTCTCCCAAGGCAGTAAATATTAAAGAGGGAGAATCAAGAACTCCTTGTACTGGTAATATTTTAAAAAATATTCATTTAGGGGTTTCTACATATACTGACGTGTTTGAAATTATTCTAAAAAGCCCTGAAAACGGCTATTTATCTAATAGCGATAAAGATGTTTCTATTGCCACAACATTAAGTGTAGCATTAAGAAGAGCATTAACAGAACAACTTGGCATTTCGAATAATGAAGTTCAATATAGTATCCGTCCTGTCAAATTACCTGGAAAACAAAACACCTTTGCACTGCAATTATTCGATACCATATCTGGAGGTGCTGGATTTTCAAGCAATGCTATTCACCATATATCTGATATTCTAAAAAAAATGGTATCTATTCTTCATTGTCTTGAATGTGAAACATACTGTAATCATTGCTTATTGGAATACGACTCTAGGTTTGATTTTGAAAAATTAAACAGAAAATTAGCTCTAGAATGGTTAGGTTCTTTTGAAAATCACCTTTCATTACCACAACAATATCAAAGTTCTATTAAAAATGGGAAATATAGTGCACTTAATCTAAAAGAGAAATTAAATGACCTCATAAACAACCATATTTACAATATAAAATTTGTATTATCTGAAAAAATAGACGAATGGGATATCTCATTAAGTAAAGTTAAAAACATATTAATACCATTAATAACAGAAAATATAAATATTGAATTTATTATTCCTAAAAAGGATTTAAATGATGAAATAAAAGAATTTTTTTATCACATCCAATTGTTAGGTATAAAAATCAGTTATGCAGATACCAATAAAAACATTGTCTACCAAGCAACATCGGATAAAGGATGTATTACACTTGCTAGCTCAGAACAATCTAGTAAAATATTGGGTGATAATTGGCTAGATTCTGGAAGTTTAACTTTTTATTCATATGATGAATCGGAAATATTTGGTGAACAAGTAGTTTTTGAAAAATCTATATCACCAGTAAGCCAATCAATTATTGAGATAAATAATGAATTTAGTGGCAAGCAAGTAAATTATTTTGGGAGAGGAATTAAATCCCTATTAGAAAAAAATAATATTCATTTTAAAAACTTATTTGAAAATGAAGAAGTAATATCATTAACATATTGTGATCGTTATTTACGTAATCCAATAGTTGTATTACTACTAGGGGAAATAATAAAAGCATTCTCAAATCAATCAAATCCTAGAGTTTATATTAACACTGTCTATGTAAATAAGAGTAATTACCAAAATTCTTATTTGCTTAAACATGACTGGCAAAATGAATTAGATTACAGTGAGGTTATAGAACGATACATATCTCAGCGTACGGCACTTTCTGTACAAGTATCTGTATCAACAAATAATAAAGATCTTCCACATGCTCGCTCCTTGAAGTTAGAATTTAAATCGGGAAAAACCATGAAAATTTTCTTTGACCAAGGAATGGGATTTTGGAGTCTTAAGAGTGATGGTATGCTTCGTTTTGATTTTAATAGAAATATTGAAGAGCAGATTGAACGATTAAATCAAGTAAGGCAAAAGGCAACTATTGGAGATTCTGAACATAATACATTCTTATATATAAGAACAAGTTGAAATACTTTTGTTAAAAGCCCAACTATTTGTAAGTTGTAAGGAACCCTATGAAAAAAAATTATCTCTTTGCTTTGTTTATTATTAGCAGCTTGCTCCAGTAACAATACGCCACCTGCTTACGACAGTACGACGCTCTTTTACAAATATATGACTCGCTTGGAAAGTGAAGAAATATTGATTCGAGGTGTTGTTAAAACACCGGATAATAAAACTTATTTGCTTAGTGATAACGAAGATTATGAGTTTTCAGGCATTGATGCGCATTATTTACAACCTTTATTCCGACCTGAATACATGACAAAGCTATTAAAATCCAATAGAAGGGATGATAAATTTTATTTATGGCTTTCCTTTCATGCTGACCGTAGTAATAACCTTGTTAAAGTAAACTATGACCTAAAATTACCGATGAAATACCTTAATACGCTTCGCCAGAGCCTAAAGGGATTATAGCAACGTTGGCCAGTATTTTATGATAGTAGTAATAGTAGTAATTGCTATGTAAGTGATTTTTTCCACCAAGAACCGTCAGAATGTAAAGGGAAAGGACCTATAACCGCAATTACCCTTTATATGAGAAAGGGAGATGAGCAAATAATCAATGGGCGTATCGTGAAATTAAATAACCGTGATGAAATTTTGAAAAAATCCTCACTCCCTATACCAATACCTGCATATCTTAGTAATTATCGTCTAAAAACAGATGAAGAAATTCGAACAGAGAAACGGGATGAAATGAAAAAATCAACCCAATATGGAATAGAAAAAGCCGTAAGCATCATTACTGCACCAATTTGGTACCCTATGTTGATGTGGACAGGTCCTTTTATGGGCAAGTAGTTACTTATCATATTTCATTTTCTTTATAATGGCGCACGCTCGCAGCGTGTGCCAAATTTTACTAAAAAACACTTCAAAAACTCACCGCTCTTTATTTACTTTCTACGGCACGCGTTAGGAAACGCGCGCCAGCGTGAGCATTAATCACTGAAAGTGCGGTGAAAATTTTCAACGTTTTTATGTTTACTGCAACAACCAATCTACCACATACATCACTTCAATCCCATCAATCTCTGTTTGTTCGTAATATTTCCCCGTAATTAAGATCTTTTTGTAGTTATCCTTAATATGCAAAAGATTATCTGTTTCGTGGGTATTTTCAGGGATTTCAAAGGCGACTTGTACATATAGAATTTCATCGGCTTTTCGGGCAATAAAATCAATTTCTTTGCTGTCGAGTTTGCCCACATCAACGGTATAACCCCGTCTGAGTAATTCAATAAAAACGATATTTTCTAAGCGATTGGCATAATTCGCCCCTTTTTTGCCGATAGCGTGTCGTCTTAAACCATTATCCACAATAAAATATTTGGCATTGGTTTTTAAATAGCCTTTTCCGCGAATATCGTATTGTTTTGCTTTATAAAAAAGAAACGCATTTTCTAACAAATCAAGATATTTGCTGATGGTGTGATTTGAAGTGGGAACTCGTTCGGACGTGAGCGTGTTGCTAATTTTGCTCGGATTCACCAACTGCCCTACGTTATCCGCCAAAAAGAGAATCACGCTTTTAAGAATATGCGTGTCTTTCACACTGGCTCGGTGGGCAATATCATTTAGCACGATAGAATCAAAAATGCCGGATAAAATCGTTTCTTTTAAAGGTTCATCCGCAATGGCGACACTGGGGAAACCGCCGTATTTTTCGTATTCCAAATAGAGTTTATCTACCAATCTTGATTGGCTATCCACATTTTTGGCGTGCAAAAATTCTTTAAAAGAAAGCGGATAAATTTTGATTTCTACATACCGACCGCTTAACAGCGTCGCAAGCTCGCCAGAAAGCAAGTTAGCATTGGAACCCGTAATCACGATATCGGTGTTAAAACTCACGCGAAGCGCATTAACGATTTTCTGCCAACCTTCTACAAACTGAATTTCATCAATCAGAAAGTAAGTTTTCTCTTGAGAGGAGAGCATTTTTTCTTGAATAAGCTGTTGGAAATCTTGAGCGTTTTTCACCCATTGATATTCAAAAGACTCAAAATTGAGATAAATAATATTTTCGGAAGCAATGCCCTGCTGTTGCAGATAATCACCGTATTGCATGAGTAGCACTGATTTACCAGAACGACGAACACCAGAGATGACTTTAATAAAATCGGTATCTTTAAATTGAATCAGTTGTTGTAAATAATTTTCACGAGAGATCATGGCTTTACCAATTGGAAGTAAATTTCATATTTTAAAAAGTATACGAAAATTGGAAGTTTATTTCCATATTATTTATTTTTCGGTGTGTTTGGAATTACACTTCCAGTTTTTGTTGCGATTTTTTAATCTCATTCCAATCCCTTGCACAATCCCCAATTTCCGCTATCATACGCGCCTTCTTATTTCTCGGAATTTTGTATTTATGAATAAATTAAAGATGGCATTGTTTGTGGGGGCTCTTGTGAGTTTATTTGCTTGCACCACAACACATCAGCCGAAGAAAACGGTTAAATCTCGATTTTTAAAGAATAATATTAGCCAAGCTGAGTTAAATAATTCTGTTAATTACAAGCCATATCATTATCGTTGTAATAATAAAGAAACTGGGGGGATTTCTCATTTGACGACTTATTTCCCTCTGTCGCGTGAAAGTCGTATGAAAGATAACTTCGGTTTTTATTTCCAGCTAGATCATGGTAAGGCAGTGCCTTTTGATCATTCATACACACTGACACTGAATGCGCGCGGTACAAAATTTGAAGTGGTTTATCGTTCGTATGATCCGATTCAAGGAAGTTATGTGGATTTAATTGCGCGATCTCAAAGTTCAATTTACTACAAGAATCAACAAGGCAAGCAAGTTCCTTGGTTGATTTGTAAGGGCGGTTGATTTTTCTCGAAAATAACTTTTACTTTCAGCAAAATGAGAAATTGGAATTAGGTTTCCAATTTCTCTATCCCATAAATCTCTCTTCTTTCTGCGTCAAATTTCACGCTTATATCAAAGGCTTGAGCAAGATTCGTTGAATTTAGCACCGCTTGTGTTTTGCCAGTCGCAATAATTTTGCCTTTGTCGAGCAAAATCACTTCATCACAGTATTTATATGCAAGGGATAAATGATGGATCGCTACAACGCAAGTATGCTGTGGCGTGAGCGATTTTAATTGTTCCATCATGTCTATTTGGTAATAGGGATCGAGTGGTGCGATAGGTTCATCAGCGAGCAATAGCGGCGCATTTTTGATACAACAACGAGCGAGTTGCACTCGCGCTTTTTCTCCGCCTGACAGTTTCTGAAAGGATTTATTGAGCAAATGTTCTATCGAAAATTTTTGTGAAATCTCCGTGATTTTTGACCGCTCTTTTGCCGATGATAAGGGGGAATTTAAGCCGAGAGCAATAATATCATAAACTGATAAATCCCAATGGATATTGGTATCTTGCGCAAGATAAGCGAGTTGCTGGCTTTTTTCCGTTGTACTTATTTTGCTTAATGGGCTGTTTCCAAAATAAATTTCACCTTTTGCAATAGGTAAAATTCCTGCAATCGTTTTGAGCAAAGTTGATTTGCCCGCACCATTTGCGCCCATAATGCCGATCAGTTTTCCTTTAGGAAGCGTGCAGCTGATGTTGTTTAAGCCATAAGGCTGAGAAAGGTTTTCGATTCTAATCATTATCTTGCCAACTTGCGTTGCTCCGTAATTAAAATCCAAATTAAGCAAGGTGCGCCAATGATTGCGATGAGCGTGCCAATATAAATATGTGAAAAGACAGGAATATATTGCACGCAAAGATCCGCAATAAGTAGCAATAATGCGCCAAGTAATGCACTGGTAATGTAAAGTTGCGAAGGTCGTTTTTTTAGCAATAGGCGAGCAAAGTGCGGTGCGATTAAGCCAACAAAACCGATAGTGCCTGTTTGAGGAATCGTTGCCCCCACTAATAATGCCACGCCAAAGGTCGTGATGAAAAAGCTACGTTTAGGATTCACGCCCATTGTGCTCGCGGTTTCTTCACCGAAGGTGAGTAAGTCAATATAGCGGCGTTCACGATATAAACAAAACAAACCCAATAATACGATTGGAAATGAAATGAGTAGCGTATCAAGTTTTGCCCACACAAGAGAACCTTGTAGCCAGCGGTAGAGTTCAGCTAACGCCCACGGGCTTTCTGCGTTCGAAAGTAGCAATGCAACGGCAGCAGAGAGCAACATATTGACGGCTAAACCACTTAAAATCATCGCCGTTGTACCGTGGTTTTTAGCGATTAAATAAACCAATAAAAAACTAGATAACGCACCAGCCACACCGCCAATTAACAATAGACTTAAGGGTACGGAAAAATAGTAAAGCAAAAATACACTGGTGGTGGTTGCACCAGCACTACTTCCCAATAATCCAGGGCTTGCCAGCGGATTTTGAAATATCCCCTGCATTGCATTGCCTGCTAAAGCAAGGCTTGCACCAGTTAAAATGGCTAATCCGAGGCGCGGTAGGCGAATATCAAGCAATACGAGCGAGCGCATATCCGTGAGCACACCATCCGCATTTTTGAGATGGGCAAAATCGCCGAGCTGATGATAAATCGCAAAGCTGCTAATCAACAGCAACGCGAAGAAAAGTGAGGTATTTAATTTTAGTGTTTTGGTCAATGCTCAATTTCCTATGTAATCCAAATATCATTTTAATTGTTGATAAATCTTCTCTGCACCTTGCCACACGCCGTGATCAAAGCAATAAGTATATTTCATTGGAATACGAAAGTGCGGTCGATTTTTAAAAAGATTTTGCAAAAGCGGATGTTTAAGCAATTCCGCTTGCTCGTTATAACTTTGTTGGTCGCTGATTTCAATCAACACGTTGGGTTCGGCTAGTAGCACTTTTTCAAGAGAAAAATTTTGTGCCGTAAGTGGTTTTTTTTGCGGGGTTAAGCCTAGCAAGTTAAGTAAAGTGGGATACTGTGGTGTATAAGTTTCTACAATGCCCGTATCTGAAAGTATTAATGCGTCAGTGAGTGATAGATTGAGGCGAGAATCTTGTAATTTAAGTTTATCGATTAAAGATTTCGCATGCGTTTCATTGCCCGTAAGTTTGCCCAAGTGCAATATTAGCCCAAATAATTCTTCTGCCGTTTGTGGCGTGTCATTAATTGGCTCAATTTTTGCCCCAAGTTTTTTCAAATCTGCCACAAGTTGTGGGTAAAAGGTTTCATTGATAAGAAACGTTTTATCGAGATAGGGCAATAATGCGGTGAGTTGTGGCTTAAGAGTTGGCTTATCCACATTGAGTTTATCCAACATCATCAAGGGATTTTTAGAATAAGGAGACTGTGCGGCAATTTGCTCAGGACGCGCAATTTCCGACAAAAGACGATCGCTGCAAAGCGTAAGCGAGACAAATTGTTCCGAAGCCTGAGCGGTAAACGGAAGGAAAAGTGCGGTTAAAATTAAGCGAGTTTTTTGCATATAGATAATGATACGCTACGCCAGCAAGAATGTAAAAAGGCGTGCTAAGCACGCCCTTATGAGTGGGTAATAATTAGAACGATCCTTTCAAGCCAACGTAAACATTACGTCCGTCTTGGCCGTAGCCAAGTACGTTTTCGTATTTTTTATTGAATACGTTGTTAAGGTTTGCATAAATCGTTAAATTAGGAACAATTTGATAATTCACACCAATATTTGCCAAAGTATAGGAAGGCATTTTAGTTGGGTGTGGGTAAGTATCAATACGTTTACCTACATAAGATACGTTAACATCTGACCCTAACTTTTCAGTAATTTGATAAGCTAACCCTATATTACCTGCATGTTTTGGTCGACGGCTAAGATCAACCTTTTTATTATCTCTTGCTTGAGTATAAGTATAGTTCGCATAACTTGTTAGGGATGTAGTTAATTTACCACTGTATGCTAATTCAACACCTCTTATTTGGCTTGTTCCAGAAACATTTTTATTCTTAGATGTGGTACCATCATAAGAAATTAAATCTTTTACATTACGAGCAAAGTAAGTGATATCTAAACTATGTTGTCTATCTGTTGTTTCAATTAATAGACCAATATCACCACCACGGCTTTTTTCTGCTTTCAAGTCAAAATTTGGATTTGTCCAAGGGGCGTAACCAAAATATTCCGAGATCGTTGGTGATTTCGTTGCCGTACCAAAACTTGTGTGCGCTTTAAAGTTTGGAGATAAACGATATCCACCTGAAATTCGACTAGTGAATGTATTATCGTAAAATGAATTTTTAATATATCGACCGCTTACCGCAACATTATGTCCATCTTCATGGAGTAGACGATATTCAGCAGCAATACTTTTTTCAGTATTTTCTTTTGTGCTAGTATATTCACTACCTTCATATTTTGCTTTTTGATATTCAGCTAAGAAGCTCACACCCTGAGTAATAGCTCCGTCTTGATCAAAATTTATATCAAGTTGGTAATTTGCATTTAACCTTCTTGCATCAAACTTGGTTTCAATATTAGCTGAGTAAGGGGATAAATCGAAAACATTACGAGTTGTTTTAATATGGCTAATATTTACTTTATGCTTCAATAGTTCCTTATCATTTCCAAAGTATCCACTTAATTTAAATATTGATTCTCTTGTTCGAACATTATCATTAAATAAAGTTTCATCTGAAATAGGACGGTCATTATCATCGAAATGACTTGTTTGTGAGGAATGGGAAGAAAATAATTCAATACCTTTATTATTATCATCATAACCAAAACGTAAAGATGCATTATCTCGATGGAATTTATCTTTTTCCGAATACCCTCCTGTTGAGAATTTAGTTCCCGAAGTAGAAGTATAATTAAATTTATTTGAACTTTTTGATGATATACCGCTTGTACGATGACTATCGCCATGGAGAGAATAATAGAATCCGTCGTTGTATCCGGATAATGTAACAGAACCATCGCGAGTGTGATATGAACCTGTACCTAAATCAAAGTCTATATTAAAAGGTTTTTCTTTATATAAACCACTTTTTGTTGTGATGTAAATTACACCACCCATTGCATCACTCCCCCAAAGAGCTGATTGCTCTCCACGCAATACTTCAATACGTTCAATGTTACTGAGAGTCAATCCACCTAGGTTAAATGCATCTCCTGAAATAGGATTCATTTTTACTCCGTCAATAACAACAATCGCTTGATTAGGTTCAGCACCACGAACATAAAAATTCGTTTCTGTTCCACGTCCCCCATTTGATGTCATCGCAATACCTGGTACAGTCTTCAATACATCACTCACATAAGTCGCATTACGCTCTGCAAAATCTTTTTCTGTTAATACGGTGACTGATGATGCAGTTTGGTCTTGGTTTACTGGTGTTGCGTAAGCTGAATACACATTGATCGGTTCAAGCTCGGTTTTGGTTTCAGCTTGTACAAAAGCTGACGCACTCAATAAAAGTGCGGTAGTAATTAAGTTGGTTTTCATTATGTTGGTTCCTCTTTTTAAAAAGTGCGCTATTTTGGCACAATAGAAATTCATTTCCTAGTCGAGAATTTTCATTTACTTTACAAATTCTGTTCATTTTGTAAAAAAATTCGTTTTTTAACCGCACTTTTTCGCCTTTATCCGCCTTGCGCTTTCAAGTATAATGCGGGCATTTTTAATCACATTAGATCAACGATTATGAGCACAAAATTCAACGTAAAAACATTCCAAGGTATGATTTTAGCCCTGCAAGAATATTGGGCAAACCAAGGCTGCACCATTGTGCAACCTTTTGATATGGAAGTGGGCGCAGGTACCTCTCACCCAATGACCGCATTACGTGCATTAGGCCCAGAGCCGATGGCATTTGCTTATGTGCAACCTTCACGCCGCCCGACAGACGGTCGCTACGGTGAAAACCCAAACCGTTTACAACACTACTACCAATTCCAAGTAGTGATCAAACCTTCTCCAGATAACATTCAAGAACTTTATTTAGGCTCGCTTGAAATGCTCGGTTTCGATCCGACCAAAAACGATATCCGTTTTGTAGAAGATAACTGGGAAAACCCAACCTTAGGTGCTTGGGGCTTGGGCTGGGAAGTGTGGCTAAACGGGATGGAAGTGACCCAGTTTACCTATTTCCAACAAGTGGGCGGCTTAGAATGTAAACCTGTAACGGGCGAAGTGACTTACGGTTTAGAGCGTTTAGCGATGTACATCCAAGGCGTCGATTCTGTTTATGACTTAGTTTGGTCTGACGGCCCGTTAGGCAAAACCACTTATGGTGATGTTTTCCATCAAAATGAAGTTGAGCAATCAACCTATAACTTTGAACACGCAAACACAGATTTCTTATTCTACTGCTTCGACCAATACGAAAAAGAGGCACAAGAGTTATTAGCCTTAGAAAAACCATTACCATTGCCAGCTTATGAACGTATTTTGAAAGCAGCACACAGCTTCAACTTGTTAGATGCACGTAAAGCAATTTCAGTGACCGAACGCCAACGCTATATTTTACGTATTCGTGCATTAACTAAAGGCGTGGCTGAAGCTTATTATGCAAGCCGTGAGGCCTTAGGTTTCCCGGGTTGTAAAAAATAACGCTTAAAGGTAATTCAAAAAAGTGCGGTGAAATTTGGCCGCACTTTAGGAGAGAAAAATGAACAAACCCATTCTTTATTATGCGGCAGATTGCCCTGATACTGCGCCATTTGTGGCAGAGTTAAAACGCTTGGGTGTGGATTATGAGTCAGTGGAAGTACTATCTTCCATCCCGAATTTGAAACAATGGTTACGCTTGCGTGATCGTCACGCCGCATTTGATGATGCAAAAGCACAAGGTTATGCGGGCTTTCCGGCGTTATTGTTAGATGACGACCGTGTTATTTTGGATGAATCCAAATTAAAAGAGATTTTTTAAAGTAATGAAGAAAGTCGGGTTTTGGCAATTTTTATTTAAAATTGGCGATGATTATTTAATGTTTTTACGTAACTTAACGCCAGCAGTGTTATTTTTATCACTGGCATTATTTATGTTTTCTGAGCTGGATTGGCGGCATTGGGAGTGGGGTAATCTGCTTGTGCTATTTTTATGCCTCGCTTCTGGATTTATTGCACTTAGTGTAATGGCAATTAATACCGTCTTTTTTGTACGTAAGATGCTGAAAACCTTAAGAACACTGAGTGGAGAGAGCGAACTTGATGAAAATATTGGTACGCTCGCATTATTTAAAATGCTCTGGCTGGAAAGCAACAGTAAACAGTTAATCTTTTTTGCGGTAGTCAATATTGTTGCGGTATTTATGGTGTTAGTTTACGGCACCAAATATGCATTGAATTTTTATAGCTCAATTCAACATTAAATGATTAAGTCTCGAATATGAAAAAAATAACCCTAAAAGTCACCGCACTTTTGCTCGGCTCTGCTTTAGCAAATAGTGTGTTAGCAACAGAAAATAGCTCAAATTCCTCAACTTCTGATTATGAATTAGAGAAAGTATTGATTTTCAGCCGACATGGGTTGCGTTCACCAGTGGAAAAAGATCCGCAAGAAATGGCGAAATATTCCCCTTATGAATGGGCAAAATGGAATGTGCCATCAGGCTATCTCACGGCAAAAGGGACGGTGTTAGAAACCTATTTCGGACAGTATTTAGGTCAATGGCTTGCAGATAAAGGGTTACTAACAACAGAGCGTTGTGCATCGGGCGAAGGTATTTTCGCTTATGCGAATGGTGTGCAACGCACTATTGCTACAGGTCAGGCGATTGTTTCAGGTGCATTTGCGGGCTGTAATGTTCAACTGCAACATCACGGTAAAATTGGTTCAGAAAAAGATCCGATTTTTAATACACAAGCGCATAATCCAAGCAAAGCCTTGATTGAATCTGCAAAAAATAACGTTGATTTAACCGCTTTACAGCAAAAATTAGCGCCAAATTATGCGCTATTGAGTGAAATCATCGATTATAAAAATTCACCAAACTGCTTACAAAAAGGCGAGTGTGATTTAGGTGGAAAAGTCGGTGAATACAGTATTAAAGACGGCAAGTCAGTCAAAATTACTGGCTCTATCAGCAAAGGAAAGAAAATTGTCAGTGCATTATTGCTCGCTCATTATGTGGGTAAGCCTGATTCAGAAATAGCAAACGGCCGCGTGGATAGCCAAGAAAAATGGCGTGCGATTAACGAAATTAAAAACGAATATTACCGCACGTTATTTAAAAACAACGAAGCGTTGGCACAAAATACCTCATATCCGTTGTTAGCATTTATTCAGCAACAGCTAAATAGTGAAAACAAAATTAACTTATTAGTTGGACATGATTCTAATATCGTCGCTCTGCTGGCTGCACTAGGCGTTGAGCCTTATGAATTGAATGATTCATTGGAAAATATCCCAATCGGTGGCAAGTTACTATTTGAAGTGTGGAAGCACAAACCAAGTGGCAAGCTTAAATTTAAGTTGGATTATGTGTATCAAACCACTGAACAACTGATTAACATCACGCCATTAAGTTTAGCGACACCACCAAACCAAACAGCATTAACGCTCAAAGGCTGTGAAAAAGATGAAAAGGGCTTTTGTGATTATGAGCGTTTTCAACAGGTGTTGAGGGAGAGTATTGAAAACGGTAAGAAATAGTTTTCATGCAACCTTATGAAAAATACTTAAAAGAAAATTCGCAGAAATTGCGAGTGGAGCAGACGGATGCGGAAAGAAAATTATGGCAACGCATTAATCGAGATCAATTATTAGGATTTCGATTTAATCGACAAAAGCCATTTTTAAGTTATATCGTTGATTTTTATTGTGCGAAAGCAAAGCTGATTATCGAATTAGACGGTAGTCAGCACTATGAACCTGATTATCAGGAAAAAGATGCATTGCGAGATGCAGAATTAAATTCACTTGGTTTTACGGTGATGCGGTTTAGCAATGATGAAGTCATGCGTGAAATTGAAGCGGTAGTAGAGCAGATTTATTTGTTTTTAGAGAATGTAAGGGCTGATTGAGTATGAGCGTTAAGTAGCTCTGCCAAATCTCCCCTACCCCTCTTTGCTAAAGAGGGGGATTTCTTGAGTAAATTGATAGTAACTGACTCATTTACATTTTAATTTCAATAGAGATTAAATTATCTGCTTTCAAAAAACGTTAAAGTAGAACATAAATATTTAATTCTCCAAAGATCCAATCCCCTCTTTAGCAAAGAGGGGTAGGGGAGATTTGGCAGAAGTGAAAACAGAGAAATATAAAAGATGATTAAGAAACTATATTCAATAATTTTTATTTGCGTATTGTTAATAATAGGTTGTACGAATAGTAATTCCGTTGTTCAAAAACAAATAACACATATACGTTTTTTTGATAATTCTATTCATGTTCAGATAAATGAAAAACTGTATCATTTAAAGAGCAAAGATAAGAAAACAATACAACAATTTAAAGAATTTTATGATAGTTACCATTATAAAGTATCTAAACAAGCTTTAAACCTGCAAATACTAACGCAAAGTTCTAATGAGCTTATATACTCACTTTTTATTGATAAAAATCTATTAAGTGATGATGACTTAATCAAATTAAAAAAAGTATATCAAGCTGAAGCTTATGAAAAACAATATATAAAAGTAACATTCTTGGCTGATGCTGAGACTTTTTATGGTTTAAATAATTTAACTGATGAATATAAATTAGATACCCCACTACCAATAGTAGTAACTGACAAAAGACCTTTTTTTGAAACTAGTAACGGTCAATTGTTATTTATTTTAACAATGCCAGTTTGGGTACCATTTGCATTAGTATTTGGTTTAAAGCCTTAATATTTATAATGATATAAATTATGTTTACATAGAGACTCCAAAATGACAACCCAAAACTTCCTAGTAGAAATCGGCACGGAAGAGCTGCCACCAAAAGCTCTCAAAACATTAGCGACCTCTTTTGCGGATAACGTTGAAGCGGAATTAAACCAAGCAGGTTTATCATTCGACAAAATCGAATGGTTTGCGGCGCCGCGTCGTTTGGCGGTGAAAGTATTAAACTTAGCAACACAGCAACCGAGCAAAGAGATCGAAAAACGCGGGCCAGCAGTGTCAGCTGCCTTTGATGCAGAAGGCAAACCAACTAAAGCAGCAGAAGGCTGGGCGCGTGGTTGTGGCATTACTGTCGAGCAAGCAGAACGCATTGCGACTGATAAAGGTGAATGGCTTGTTCACCGTGCAAAAATTGAAGGTCAACCGACCAAAAACTTACTTAACGATATTGTGGCTAATGCCTTAGCAAAATTGCCAATTCCAAAACCAATGCGTTGGGCTGACAAAACGGTGCAGTTTATTCGTCCGGTTCATACTGTGACTATGTTGTTAGGTGATGAGTTAATTGAAGGCGAAATTTTAGGTGTAGCAAGTGCGCGTACTATTCGCGGCCACCGTTTCTTAGGCGAGAAAGAATTTGAAATTCAACATGCAGACCAATATCCGCAATTATTACGTGAAAAAGGTTCGGTGGTAGCGGACTTCAACGAGCGTAAAGCAGAAATTCTTGCAAAATCTCAAGCAAAAGCGACCGCACTTGGCGGCGTGGCTGACATTGAAGAAAGCTTGCTTGAAGAAGTGACTTCGTTGGTGGAATATCCAAACGTATTAGCGGCAAAATTTGAAGAACGTTTCTTAGCTGTGCCTGCGGAAGCGTTGGTTTACACCATGAAAGGCGACCAAAAATATTTCCCAATTTATGATAAAGACGGCAAATTATTACCGCACTTTATTTTCGTATCGAACATCAACCCTGAAGATCCAACCGCGATTATCGAAGGGAACGAAAAAGTGGTGCGTCCACGTTTAACCGATGCGGAATTCTTCTTCAAAACCGACTTAAAACAAAAACTGGTTGATCGTTTACCACGTTTAGAAACCGTATTGTTCCAACAACAACTCGGTACATTGAAAGACAAAACTGACCGTATCGAACAACTTGCAGGCGAAATTGCAAAACAAATCGGTGCAGATGAAGCGAAAGCAAAACGTGCGGGTTTACTGTCAAAATGTGACTTGATGACGAACATGGTATTTGAATTCACCGATACGCAAGGTGTAATGGGTATGCACTATGCTCGTCATGATGGTGAAGATGAAGAAGTGGCAGTGGCGTTAAACGAACAATATATGCCACGCTTTGCGGGTGATGAATTACCTAAATCTTTGGTGGCAAGTGCGGTCGCTTTAGCGGATAAATTTGACACCTTAACGGGTATCTTCGGTATCGGCCAAGCACCCAAAGGCAGTGCAGACCCGTTCGCATTACGTCGTGCGGCATTAGGTGCATTGCGTATTATCGTAGAGAAAAATTTACCACTAGATTTAGAAGATTTAGTGAAAAAATCAGCCGCACTTTTCGGTGATAAACTCACGAATCAAAATGTGGTTGCTGATGTAGTGGACTTCATGCTCGGTCGTTTCCGTGCATGGTATCAAGATGAAGGTATTGCGGTGGATGTAATTCAAGCGGTATTGGCGCGTCGTCCAACTCGCCCTGCTGATTTTGATGCGCGCGTGCGTGCGGTATCTCACTTCCGTACTTTAGATTCAGCAGAAGCGCTAGCAGCAGCAAATAAACGTGTCAGCAATATCTTAGCCAAAGCGGATGCTGCAATTGGTGAGATCAATTTGACCGCTTGTGTAGAACCAGCAGAAAAAGCCCTTGCTGAAGCTGTACTTGCATTACGCACTGAAGTTCAACCGCTTATCGCACAAGGCGATTACACCGCAGTATTAGATAAATTAGCGAACTTACGCGCACCAGTAGATAGCTTCTTTGATAACGTAATGGTAAATGCTGAAGATCCAGCATTACGCCAAAACCGCTTAGCGATTTTAAATACGTTACAAAGCTTGTTCTTACAAGTAGCGGATATTTCTGTTTTACAATAATGATTTAATGCCCAGAAATGGGCTTTTAAATTTATATTCTAATCAAAGAAGGAAATTATGCTTGAACAAACAAACAAACAAACAAACAAACAAACAAACAAACAAAAGGGTACGTTATTAATTTAAATCGATCTCCTGAACGATTAAAAAAGTTTTTTTCTCAAACTTCAGCAAATTTATTTACGCGTATGCCCGCTGTTGATAAGAAGTTACTTGAACTATTTGATTTAGAAATTTTTTTTAATATTTCACAGTGTGAAAGTTTAATGGGACAGAAGGTAACCTCAGGCGAAATTGCTTGTACCCTTTCCCATATTGCATGTTGGAAAGCAATTGCAAATGACGATGATTTACTGGAGCGAGATTTTGCTATTATTGCTGAAGATGATGTGCTCTTAAAAGATGATTTACAATCCTCACTTCAAAAAGTGATAGATGTTTTTGAAAACGGATATTTTTTGAACCAAGAAAATGTAGATTTAATTATTTTACAAAGTTTAGCCTTTGATTGGTTTAATTTAGATGAAAATTTCTGTCCTATGTATTATGGTTATAATAATCAGGGATCAAGTTTATATTTAATACGAAAATCTCTTGCAATTGAATTAACTGAAAACTTAAAAAAAGAAAAACCTTATTGGCTAGCTGATTGGTTTGAAGTTTTTTGTGATAAAGAAAGGGTAAGAGGGGTTAAGCCTCATTTGGGTTATATTATTGGAGGGCATAATGCACCTTCTGATTTAGAGGCGGATCGTCAAAGAGCAAGGTGTAATACGTAATAATTTGAATACTTTCCATAATTAAATATTGAGTGACATTTAGAGCTCTTCTTTTAATAGTGATAAATATGGATGATTGATTTTTCATCAATCATCCCTTCTTTTATAGACTTCAAGTGATTATTTCTCTATAATCAACCGCACTTTCCCCCCTTAGCTCAGTCGGTTAGAGCAGGCGACTCATAATCGCTTGGTCACTGGTTCAAGTCCGGTAGGGGGGACCATTTTCCCTTTCTATACCCTTTAAATTTCCTTAGATTAATTTCTTCTATCAATATTTATTACTTTAATTCCAGATCTTATTTTTGAATCGGATTCTCATTAGAAATAATTGGTAATGATTTCTAGAAAATGGTGCGTTAACTAAAAGTATCATTTCTAAGAGACCTAATACCTACATGACATGAAAAATCCATAGAATCTCTATTGATATTCCTTTCATAATGGTGTTAAATCACTCATATATTGTGAGGTTATATCTTATTTAAATTATGTGTCAATTACTCGGAATGAATTGTAATACGCCGACGGATATTGTCTTTTCTTTTGAAGGCTTTCGTCGTCGTGCTGGTTTAACTGATTGTCATTCAGATGGCTTTGGAATTGCTTTTTTTGAAGGGCGTGGAGTGCGTATTTTTCGCGACAATCAAGCTGCTAGCCTTTCCCCCATCGCTGATTGTGTGAAGCAATATAAAATCAAGTCTTTGAATGTTATTGCACATATTCGTAAGGCGACTCAGGGTGAAGTGAATATTGAAAATACTCATCCGTTTATTCGTGAAATTTGGGGGCAAAACTGGGTTTTTGCGCATAATGGTAATTTGAAAAACCTACCAGATATGACAAAACATTTTTTGCAGCCAATAGGTTCTACAGATTCTGAAGCTGCTTTTTGTTATATGGCGGAATATCTTAAAAATACTTTTCGTAAAAAACCGAGTGAAATGGAAATTTTTGAAGCTATTCAAAAAGTAACAAAAGAGCTTGCTCAACACGGCACATTTAATTTTATTCTTTCTAATGGAGAGTGGATGATAGCCCATTGTTCAACGAATTTACATTATGTCATACGACAAGCGCCTTTTGGTAAAGCACACAGAATTGATGATGATGGTGTCATTGATTTTAGTGATTATGCAAAGGAAGGCGATAAAGTGAATATCATTACAACCTTTCCATTAACCAAAGATGAAAATTGGACAAAAATGGAAAATGGTGGATTTGTATTTTTTAAGAACGGAGATAAAATTGCTGAAGTGGTAGGTACTCCGAAAGAAGCGATTGATGATGGTACCTTAGGTAATCGAGCGGCTTAATTAAATCTAGCCAAAGAAAAGTGCGGTTAAACTCAAAGAGAATTAACCGCACTTTTTTTATTGAAGCGTGAAACTAATTGGCACGTTTAACCCTGAAGGGAATCCTGAAGGTCTTGCACCGACAGGTCTTGCGCTGTTAACTGCTTCTAATGCTGCATTATCTAGGCTTTCATCACCTGATGATTGAGTAACGCGAGCACCACTTAGTGAGCCATCCGGGCCTACATTGAAGGACACACTGACTTTACCTTGCTTACGCATCATTTTTGCGCGAGTAGGGTAACGTTTATGACGTTCAATTTCACGACGAATTGCGGAGCGATAGGCTGCCATTTCGCTCGTGTCTGTTCCACTACCCGCTACTTGTGCATTGCTATTGGTGGCGCCAGTTGTGGTCGCTTTAGCATTCACGTTTGCACTTGAATCAATATTTTTATCACCTTTTGGTAGATCTTTATTGATTGGTTTTTCTTGTGGTTTAACGTCTTTTTTCGGTTTATCCTTTGGCTTTTCTTTAGGTTTTTCTTTTGGCTTTTCTTTTTCCGGTTCTTTGATTTTTTGTGGTTCAGGTTTTACCGTTGGATCTTCCACAACTTCTTGTTTTTCTGGTTCTGGCTCTTTTTGTACATTTTCTGGCTCAGGAGCAGGTTCTTCCATCACCATGCCTTGCACCATTTCCATGGAAATACTTGTGGATATGTCGCCTGGTGCGCTATTGGCGCTATCACTTGGCTTATTCCAACTCCATAAGATTAACCCTACAACAATGCTGTGCACGATCAAAGAAATAAGCAAACCTAATAGCGAACGTTTTGTTTGCTGCATAATTATTCCTTAAGGCGTCGTTGGCACAGATTGAGCGGGTGCAGATTCTTGAGGATTTTTACCCGCACTTTTACCCTTATCTTTCATAGAAACAATAGCTACATTTTTGATCTCATTTTTAGAGAGCATATCTGTAATGGTAACAAAGTCTTGGAAAGAGGCTTCAGCATCAATTTTTAATGTGACTTTTTGATCTTTATTCCATTGGGCAATTTCTGCTTCTAGGGCTTCTTGTGTAATAGGTCTATCATTGAAATAGAGTTGTTTATCCGCTGTCACAGTCAATAATTTAGCAAGCTCATCAGCTTTAAATGCAACGGCTGTACTGGCTTTAGGTACGTTAACTTGAATTTTACCTTGAGAGATAAAAGACGCAGTGATAAGTACCACAGCAAGCAACACCAACATAATATCAATGAAAGGGATAATGTTGATTTCATCGAATTTTTTCACAGACTATTCCTTATCTTTTTGTTCGTTTAACACTTTCCATTTCAAACGATTAACTTCAACTTTACGACCTAAACCGTTATAAAACACCATCGATGGAATAGCCACAAGAATACCCAATGCTGTCGCTTTTAATGCTAAAGATAAGTGCATCATAATCACGCCAGTGTCAATTTCGCCACCGCCATGACCTATTTGATAAAACGTTAATAAAATCCCGATAACTGTACCAAGCAAACCAACATATGGCGCGTTTGCACCAATAGTAGAAATCACGGTCATATTGCGATTTAAATCGATATCTAATGCGTGAATGGTGGAATAGTGTGCGACGTTTACCTTTCTTAAGAAAAGATAACGTTCAATTACCATGGCTAGCATAATAATGCTCATCAGTAATAATAAACCGATGATAAAGTAGTCACTGTACTGTTGTAAAAAATCAAAAAGCTGCATCATTTTTTTCTGTCCTTATTATTTGAGAAATATCTTGGGAATATAATTGAGAATGAATTTCAATCAAGGATAAATTCTAGCAAAGGCGGAATAACGCGTAAATATTGAACTGAAAAAATAATGAATTTTTACCGCACTTTATATAGAAAAGTGCGGTAATTTTTGAAGGGTTATAGGGATCGAAGATAATCTACGATAACTTGATGATGTTCTGTTGTTTTGAATTTATCAAATACGTGAATAATTTTTCCGTTTTCATCAATTAAAAAACTAATTCGGTGAATACCATCGTAAGTTTTACCCATGAATTTTTTTTCACCCCATACACCAAATTGTTCTGCAATTTTGTGATCAGGATCGGAAAGTAGTGTGAAATTAAGGGCTTTTTTCTCAATAAACTGAGCTAATTTTTTCGGTGTATCGGGGCTAATGCCAAGTACAACTAAACCTAATTCATCTAATTCTGATTTACTATCACGCAATCCGCATGCTTGCGTTGTACAGCCAGGCGTGAGTGCTTTCGGGTAAAAATAGACTAACACTTTTTTACCGAGAAAATCATTTAAAGAAACGGGTTGTTCTTGCTGATTTAATAACGTAAAAATGGGTGCTTGGCTACCAACGGATAATGGATTCATAAAAAGCTCCTTTGATGAAAAAATATTTGCAAATTCAAGTCATTTTAGCGACTATAACGAGCTATACCAAATAATAAAATTAAAAAACCAACGGAGGTTCTATGTCAGCACTAAATCCTTTATTTTCAGGCAGTATTGTTGCACTTGTTACACCGATGAATAATTACGGTGAAGTAGATTTCGCTTGTTTAGAAAAATTGGTGGAATATCACATTGAGGCAGGCTCTAATGCGCTTGTTTCTGTGGGAACAACGGGTGAATCAGCAACATTAAGTATTGAAGAAAATGTAAAGGTTATTGAGAAGACGGTTGAATTTGCCAAGGGGCGTATTCCTGTGATTGCTGGCGCAGGCGCAAATGCGACAAGCGAAGCAATTACAATGACTAAATTATTACGCGATAGCGGCGTTGCGGGTTGTCTATCCGTTGTACCTTACTACAATAAACCAACCCAAGAAGGAATCTTCCAGCATTTTAAAGCCATTGCTGAATGTACAGATTTACCGCAAATTCTTTATAACGTACCAGGTCGTACCGGTAGCGATATGAAGCCAGAAACGGTTGCTCGTTTAGCAAAAATCAACAACATTGTTGGTATTAAAGAAGCAACGGGAGATATTAGTCGTGTCACCAAAATTAAAGAACTCGCAGGCAAGGATTTCATCGTTTTAAGTGGTGATGATGCAACGAGTTTGGATGCGATGAAACTCGGCGCAGAAGGCGTGATTTCTGTAACGAATAACTTAGCACCAAAAGATATGGCTGATATGTGTCGCTATGCGCTTGCGGGAGATTTTGCTAAAGCCGAAGAAATTAATGCTCGCTTAATGCGTTTACATCATGATCTCTTTATCGAATCGAACCCAATTCCTGTGAAATGGGCGGCTTATCGTTTAGGTTTAATTAAGTCAGCACATTTACGCTTGCCATTGACGGTGTTAAGCGAAGAGGTTCAACCAAAAGTAGAAGAAGCACTGAAAATCGCAGGATTATTATAAAAATCAGGGATAAGTTATTACCCCTAAACTTTTTGCATTATAGGCTGTCGAAGTGCGGTCAAAATTCATAAAGTTTTCAATTTAGTTAAGGTTCAAATATGAAAAAAATAATGTTGAGTTTAGCAGCGGTTATCGTATTGTCTGGTTGTTCGTCTGATCCTGAAGCATTAAAGACTGCTAATGATTCTTTCCAAAAATCAGAGGCTTCTATCCCTGGGTTCTCACCATTGGCGAGCGCTGGTGTAATGCTACCAAAAGCAGACGATACTTATGCTTTGCCTAATATTGCGGTGAAAAAGGGAGAAAATATTGATATTCGTCCTCCATCAACACCATTAGCGATTATTGAAAATTCATTAACACAATTCGATGGTGAACGTGCATTAATCGTGTATCCAGAACAGCAAGCAAGTGTGTATAACCTCCAACAAGTTGAACGCTTATTGAAAGAAGACGGTATTTCATCAACGACGAATGGTGCGATTTTAACGACGGATTGGGCGCCTACAGGAAGAATTGGTGATAAATCGGGCACTGAGATTAAATATCAAGTAGAACAAGTTATGGCTCAAGATGCGAGTGCACTAGCAGTATCTGTTTTGCAAATGCGTCGTGATGGCGTGATTTTCACTCCAAGTGTATCTGATAAGCAACGTTATACGTCTGAACGATTAAATCACATTGTGTCTGCATTAACTTCTGCTTATAACAAACAGCAACAAGATTTATCTAGCGCTTCTGTGGGAGCGATTGCTTCGCAAATTATTCAGGATTTAAATGGCCAAACTGCATTAGCGATGAATGTTAATTTTGGTCAAGCGTGGGAAAAACTGGGTAGTGCTTTACCTAAAGTAGGTTTTGCAATCAAATCTGAAACTGCAGGTAAAGGTTATCGTGAATTAAAATATTCAGCATTAAAAAAAGAAGATTGGTTGCGCATGGGAACTGAACTTCCAGAACTTGAAAATGGCACTTACCAAATGCAAATTTCTGATCATGGCAGACAAAGCTCCGTTGTCATTTCTGATGAAAAAGGCAAGGCATTGTCTGGCGATTCAGCCACAAGAATTTACCAAGCAATTAGTAATTTGATTGCAAGATAAATAAAGGCTCAGCATTAGCTGAGCTTTTTTCTTTAGAATAATCCCAATTTTTTCATTTGTTCAATGACGGGTTCAACTTGAATCTCTGCCATCAAATTTTTCCCTTTTAGTTTGGTTGCCCAAGGTAGTTCAGAAGACGGTTTGCCAAATTCTTTTTGGGCATTTTCTTCATATACAGATACCACGTTATCTAAATTATTATAAGGTGCAGTACGCAAAGGATTGTGATACGCATATAAGCCAATAACGGGTGTACCTTGTGTTGTCGCAATATGGGCTGGGCCAGAATCTGGCGAAAGCACCAGATCAACCTTAGAAATTAAAGCAGTAAGCTGTTTTAGGCTTGTTTTCCCTGCAATATTGGTTGGTGTGAAATGGCAAAGTGCGGTAATTTTTTTGACTATTTCTAATTCACGTTTTGCAGGCGAGCTGCAGAAGATTACATTTATATTATGCTGATGGGCAATATTGGCAACCTCTGCATAACGTTCGATTAGCCAATCTTTTTCGGCCTTGCTAGAACAAGGGGAAATCAATAAATTTTTACGAGAGAAATCAATAAATTGATCGGCAAATTTATAATCATCTTCTGAGATAGCTAATTCCCATTTCGGTTCTGATTTCGGTACACCAATATATTCAGCAAAAGCCATAAATCCATCTAATACGTGGGGCAATGAGGGATCTGTGATACGATGATTTACAAATAGCCATTGCCCTTCACGAGAACGTTTTTCTCCAAATCCAATTTTGAATTTTGCTTTAATTCCTAAAGAAAGGATTGATGCACGAAATGCTGTTTGCATATTTAATAGGGCATCAAATTGTTTATTTTTTAGTTGTTTCCAGAGTGATAAAACGCCTTTCCATCCCGCTTTTTTATCATAAGGAAGGAGCGTGATATTAGGAATGCCTGAAAGTAAACCCATTTCGGTTTTGCCTACAATCCAAGTAATTTCTGTTTGGGGATAATATGCCTGAATGTGCTGAACCACAGCTAAGGCGTGGCAGACATCGCCTACCGCTGACAATCGGAGAATACAAAGGGATTTTGGAGCTTCGGTAAAAAGTGGCATTGACATTCCTTTCTCATTTAACTTGCGCTTATTTTAAAGTAGAATGAGTCCATTTTCTATTCATAACAACATTCCCATGCACCAATTCCAACAAGATAACCAATATTTTGTCTTTAATTTTGACCGCACTTTTGAGCAAGCAACTGAGTTTTTCCAAGCAGAATTTTGGCAAAAACAAGAACGAGTGATAGGGAGTGCAAAAGGTCGAGGTATCACTTATTTCTTGCAAACTGAAGATTGGTTTGGCGTAAATTGTGCGTTGCGTCATTATTATCGAGGTGGACTTTGGGCTAAACTGAACAAAGATCGTTATCATTTTTCTGCTCTTGAAACTACCCGTAGTTTTGCTGAGTTTCATTTATTACAACGTTTGTATGAAGCGGGTTTACCTGTGCCTAAACCCATTGCCGCACGTATTCAAAAAGGCAAGTTAGGTATTTGCTATCAAGCGGATATTTTGATGGAAAAAATCGAAAATGCGCAGGATTTAACCGCACTTTTACAAACACAAACATTGCCAAAAGAAATTTGGAGTCAAATTGGTCGTTTGATTCGAAAACTACATGATTTACAAATTTGCCATACAGACTTGAATGCACACAATATTTTGCTTCAACAAACTGAACAAGGGCAAAAATGTTGGTTACTCGATTTTGATAAGTGCGGTGAAAAATCTGGAGATTTTTGGAAAGTGCAAAATCTGAATCGTTTAAAGCGTTCCTTCGAAAAAGAAGTTGGACGAATGAATATTCAATTTACTGAGCAAAACTGGGCTGATTTAACGGCAGCTTATCATCAATAAAAGGATTGATTATGAAACAAAAAATCGTACTTGCTACAGGCAATAAAGGCAAAGTGAAAGAAATGGCTGATGTTCTATCTGATTTTGGTTTTGAAGTGATTGCACAAACAGATTTAGGCATTGAAAGCCCAGAAGAAACAGGCTTAACTTTCGTTGAGAATGCGTTATTAAAAGCGCGCTATGCCTCAGAGAAATCAGGTTTGCCTGCTATTGCGGATGATTCTGGGTTAGTAGTTTCCGCACTTAATGGCGCGCCAGGTCTATATTCTGCACGTTATGCAGGTGAAGAGGGCAATGATGCTAAAAACCGTGAGAAATTATTGGCAGAGCTTGCTCATGTTGCACAAGATAAACGTCAAGCCAAATTTGTGAGCTGTATTGTGTTTTTACAGCATCCAACGGATCCATCGCCAATTATTGCCGAAGGTGAGTGTCATGGTGTGATTGGTTTTGAAGAAAAAGGCGAAAATGGTTTTGGTTATGACAGTTTATTCTTTAGTCCAGAACAAGGTTGCACATTTGCTGAATTAGAAACTGTTGAGAAGAAAAAAATTTCTCATCGTGCACGAGCATTGACAGTATTAAAAAGTAAGTTATAAATCTAGTTAAACGTATAATGATAAAAGGCACGCATATTTTTTATATGCGTGCCTTTTTATATGGATTTTATCTATAGCGGAAAAGTAATATTATTCAGCATGTTCACTTAAAAATCCGCCACTTTGATGATTCCAAAGTTTAGCATACAGACCATTGCGCTCCAGTAATTCAGCATGGGTGCCTTGTTCAACAATTTGTCCTTTATCAAGCACAATCAGGCGATCCATCGCAGCGATGGTGGATAAACGATGGGCAATGGCAATCACCGTTTTATTTTCCATCATCTTATCGAGACTTTCTTGTATTGCCACTTCCACTTCAGAATCCAGTGCACTTGTGGCCTCATCTAACAATAGAATTGGTGCATCTTTTAACATCACACGAGCAATAGCAATGCGCTGACGCTGACCACCTGAAAGTTTTACACCTCGTTCACCCACATGGGCATCGTAGCCTTTTCTGCCTTGAGCATCAGTGAGGAATGGAATAAAATCAGCGGCTTCTGCTCGTTCAGCAGCTAAAATCATCTCTTCATCTGTGGCATTAGGGCGTCCATAAATAATATTGTCACGAACAGAGCGATGTAGCAGCGAAGTGTCTTGAGTCACTAAACCGATTTGGCGACGTAGGCTTTCTTGCTGAACATCTAGTACATTTTGCCCATCAATGGTAATCGCGCCTTGTTGTGCTTCATAGAAACGCAGTAATAAGTTCACAATTGTAGATTTTCCTGCACCAGAACGACCGATTAGTCCGACTTTTTCACCTGGTTTGATGGTGAGATTGAAATGATTGAGCAATGGTTTTGTCGGATCATAAGCAAAGCTAATATCGTTAAACTTAATTTCCCCTTGTGTCACTTGTAACTGAGATGCTTGTGGTTTATCCACAATAGTGTGAGGTTTGGTCAACGTATTCATTCCGTCGTTTACGGTTCCGATATTCTCAAACAAACGGGCAGATTCCCACATAATCCAACGAGACAGCCCATTTACGCGTAATGCCATTGCCGTTGCCGTTGCTATTGCACCCACGCCAACTTGACCATTTTTCCATAAAATAATTCCGAGTACGGCTGTGCTCAGTGTAAGTAAAATATTAGCTGCGTAGGTGAGCGTATCTAGTGATGTGGCTAAGCGCATTTGGGCGTGTACTGTTACCATAAAATCTTCCATAGAACGCTTTGCATAAGCGGCCTCGCGCGAACCGTGAGAGAATAATTTTACTGTGGCAATATTGGAATAAGCATCTGTAATGCGTCCTGTCATTAACGATCGTGCGTCAGCTTGTCGTTGAGCAGTCTTTGATAATTTAGGAATGAGGGTTCGTAGGATAAAAATAAAAATCGTAATCCAAGCAATAAATGGCAGTAAGAACCAAGAATCTAATGCTGCGAGAACTAATCCTGATGTAATAAAATATACGATGACATATACAAACATATCCGCAAGTGTGAGTACCGTATCACGAACAGCAAGTGCGGTTTGCATTACTTTGGCAGACACTCTGCCAGCAAATTCATCTTGATAGAAACTTAAACTTTGTCCAAGCATTAAACGATGGAAATTCCAACGTAATCGCATTGGAAATACGCCTTGTAAGGTTTGTAAACGTACGGTAGAGGCTAAAAATCCCCACACAATGCTAATAAGTAATAGCGCAGCCATACCAATTAATAAATGACCTTTTTCTTGCCATAATGTCTCAGGCGTAAATGTCCCTAACCAATCCACAAGCGTTCCCATAAATTGGAATAATACGGCTTCCATTACACCCGTACCAACCGTTAACACTGTCAGTAAGAGAATCCAACCTTTCATTCCTTCAATGCTAGACCAAATAAAGCGCAATAAGCCTTTTTTAGGTGTTGTTGGATTATCTTCTGGATAAGGATTTAAACGGTTTTCAAACCACGAAAAAATTTTGTTAAACATATCTTTTCCTTAAAAAGAAAAGGCAACAGATGTTGCCTTTCAAAAAACTTGGCGATTATAGCGCAAAAATTCTCCAATTTATAGGCTGGCAGATTTTCTGTATTGGCTTGGTGAAAGTTGGTAGTAATTCTTGAAGGCTTTACTAAAATGCGCCTCCGATTGATACCCAACTTCCAAAGCAATAGCAAGTACGGATTGTTGGGATTGCTTTAATAAAAACGCAGCTGATTGTAACCGCACTTGAGTAATAAAACGCCCAGGCGACATACCAAGTTGTTGTTGAAAAACACGAATAAAGTTTGCACGAGACATTGCAGAAAGATCAGCTAATTGTTCAATTCTCCAATCTTCTTGAGGGCGTTGTAATATCGCACCTAGTACCGCATTTAATCGCTTGTCTTGCAGAGCAAGTAGCACACCGCCTGTAATTAAGTTCTCTTGAATCGCATGGCGTAAAATATAAATTAAAAGTACATTGGAAAGTGCATCGACGACTGATTTTGTACCTGCATCGTTTTTTTGGGCTTCTTGTAGAAAAAGTTGAACCAAAGGATGAATCGGTGTATCACATAAATTGAGATGCAAATATTCAGGCATAGAAGCAGTGAGGAGTGCATCTTGCTGATAATAAAACGCCCCGCAGAACATTTTTAAATCCGGTGTGCCTTGCCCTACTTGATACAATTCAAACGCACCTTGCCAGCTTTTTTTCAATGATGCGTCCTTTGTTTGGGTGGATGAATGACGCATAAAGTGCGGTTGATTTTGGGGAAGGAAAAAGATATCACCTTCCTTTAAATGAAATTGCTTTTGTCCGAGTGTAAGCCAGCATTCGCCTTGTTCAATAAGATGGAATACGCCTTTTCCTGCATCTTTTTCTTGATGGGCAACTTGCCATTCACCTTGAAATTCACAGCGAATATTAATTTCCCCACGCACTTGTGCTAAATGGGTGAGTTTATCTAAATAATCCATAATGAGATGTTAGCGATAAAAATTGAGATAAATGAGCAAGTATCATAATCCAATCTGCCTATAATTTGCCACACCAGTTCGTTATTAATTCAATATATTTAGGAGAACATTATGTTTGCAGATTGGAAAGAAGAAACATCACACGTTAAAAAATCATTTGGTGCGTTAGGTAAACAATATCCAAAAATGTTACAAGCTTACCAAGCATTAGGTGCAGCTGCGGCAGAAGGTAATGTGCTTGACGCCAAAACTCGTGAACTTATCGCATTAGCAGTTGCGGTAACAACTCGTTGCGAAAGCTGCATTAGCGTACACGCAGAAGAGGCTGTAAAAGCTGGTGCAAGCGAAGCTGAAGTAGCTGCAGCATTAGCAATGTCTATCGCATTAAATGCAGGTGCTGCTTATACTTACTCTTTACGTGCATTGGAAGCATATAACGTACAGAAAGGTTAATTACCCGTCATTCCATAGAGTTAAGTTGATTAAAGGAAAGGGAGTATTTTTAATACTCCCTTTGTTTTTATCGATATTTGACTGCCTAGCAAAATAAAAGAATTTCTCGATTAAAATTCTAACGATTTTCTAGCGCTTTTTTCACTGGGGCAAAACTACGACGATGTTGCGGTAACGCGCCAAATTCAGCTAATTTTTCCAAATGTAATTTGGTTGGATAGCCTTTATGCTGGGCAAAAGCGTATTCGGGATATTGCTTGTCTAATTCTTCCATTTCTTGGTCTCGTGCTACTTTTGCCAAAATAGAGGCCGCACTGATTTCTGCCACAAGGCTATCACCTTTTACGACGGCTTGTGCAGGAACATCTAAATCTTTTGGGAGCTTATTGCCATCAACCAACACAAAGTGCGGTTGAATTTTTAAAGATTTCACTGCTCGAGTCATTGCTAGCAAGGAGGCTTGCAGGATATTTATCTCGTCAATTTCGTTAGCTTCTGCTCGTCCTAATGCCCAAGCAAGGGCTTTTTCTTTGATTTCTTCAGCAAGGGCTAAACGTTTTTTCTCAGAAAGTTTTTTAGAGTCAGTGAGGCCTTCAATTGGGTTATTAGGATCTAAAATAACGGCAGCCGTTACAACAGCCCCAACTAGAGGGCCTCGCCCAACTTCATCAACGCCAGCGATCAATTCATAGCCTTGTGGATATTCAAACATTTTCTTTTTCCTCTAATAAATCAATGACTGCTTGAGCCGCTTGCTTATCGGCATTGCATTGAATTTTTTGGTGTAAATCCGTGAAGTGCTGAATTAAAATATGGCGATTTTTTACCGCACTTTCATCATCAGAAAGATAAGCAGATAGTTTTTCAGCGAGTAATTCTGGTGTGCATTCTTCTTGAATCATTTCAGGCACGAGCATTTCATTCGCAAGCAAGTTTGGTAAAGAAATATAATCGGTTTTTACTAAACGTTTTGCTAAGAAATAGGTCAGTGGTTTCATTCGATAACCCACCACCATTGGGGATTTACAAAGCATTGCTTCAAGTGCTGCTGTCCCCGAAGCAAGAAGTGTTGCATCAGCTGCAATCATTGCTTGTCGTGCATTGCCATCAATTAAATGTAGGTCTAGATTTGGCGCAATTTTATCTTTAATAGCTTCAAATTGCATTCGTCGTTTTTCGTTCACCAAAGGAACTAGGAATTGTAAATCAGGGAATTGTTTTTTTAACAATAAAGCCGTTTTCAAGAACGGCTCAGCTAGAAATTCCACTTCAGAACCACGGCTTCCAACTAAGATAGCTAAATAGCGTTGTGCGGGATCAATCTGTAGCATTTGGCATGCTTCGGCACGGTTTGGTTTGAGCGGAATAGCATCTGCCATTGTGTGTCCAATAAAACGGCAAGGCACATTAAACTTATCGTAAAAGGCTTTCTCAAAAGGCAAAAAGGCAAGAACTTGATGAGTCGCTCTGGCGATTTTATGAATGCGATTTTGACGCCAAGCCCATACAGATGGGCTCACGTAATGAATAGTTTTAATTCCGTTTGCTTTGAGCTTGAGTTCTACATCCAAATTAAAATCAGGCGCATCAATGCCGATGTAAACATCAGGTTTTTCTTGCAACATGGTTTGAATGACATTTTTGCGAATTTTCAACAGACGAGGAAGATGTTTCAAAATTTCAGCCAAGCCCATGACTGAAAGTTCTTCCATATCGACAAGCGTCTCACAGCCTTCAGCCAACATTCTTGGGCCAGCAATGCCAATAAAGCGAGCATTAGGATAATGAGCTTTGAGTTGGCGAATTAAACCAGCACCGAGAATATCACCAGATGCTTCTCCAGCAACAAGAGCAATGGTTGGATTTATCCTATTCATAAACGTTATCCTTGAATAAAATTAAAACAATAAAAATTATAAAGGGCGTTTGTATAAGTACGCCCTAATGTGATTTTTAATTTAACATGATATAAAACATCCTAGAACTACTATTCTAGAATTTACCTTCTAATGATAGATAGGTTCCCCATTGTTTACTACTAATCAGTCCATTTTTTATATAAGGTGTAAAGGATATACTAAATTTTGGAGAAAATTGGTAATTCAATCCTGAACTAATACTCCACTGGGTTTTGTGAATATTAAGATGATAGTCATGTTTGAGGTTTTCTATTTGCACAGCACCAGTCACATTGCTTTTAATTTGATGTTCAATTTCTATAGTATTTAACCATGTTAATTTAGTAGTGATTGAATAATTCCATTTTATACCTGATGCAAGTGAATGCTCTCTCCATTGTATATTATTGTATTTCATTAAAAACTGAGAAACAGGTACATCATATCCATTTTGTTTAATCTGTGTATTTCGGTAAGATAAATACCAACCTAAAGAGTTTTTATTTGATAGTGTTAAGTCCTGACCCAATGTTAAATTCCATGAGATACCTTTATATCTGGTAACACTGTTATTAAAATAGGGGGGGGGGAGTAAATAAGAATTATTATTTTTTGCAATTCCAGCTACAATATATGAATTAGAAGGCAATTTATAATGTGCGAAAGCCCCTATTCCAACATTATTATGAAGTGTGCGATAGTTGTTTGATAAATGATTTTCTAATGAACGCTCTATGTTTACTCCTAAAGTTAACTTATTTGTTATTCCGTATCCCAAACGTAGGCCAAGTAAATTATCATGTATATCATTTTTAGCCATATAATGATGTCGAATGCCATAACAAAACTCATTTTTATTAGCAATACAATAGGTTTGTAAGGAACGTAATTTATTAAATTGATGCTTCAATAATATACTATTGTTTTCTTCTAATTTTCGTTGTGATAGCGATTGGCGAGGCTCAACATATTCAGGTTTATCCATTATTGGCGCATTAGATGGCACAGCTGTAATTGAAACATATGTAACTACTGGTAGTATATCTTGAAAATCAGCTTCACCATCCTTATCGCCATTAACCCCACCTTCAAAATCAACAGGTTCTGCACGGTCAGGAATGCCATTAACTGAACCTGTAAATTCGATTTTTGAATGTATCTCAGGCGTGCCTTTCATATATGGAATATTTAGAGATTCTTCATCAGGATGAGGTCGCAGAATAGATTTTGCTAGTTCACTTATACTGTCAGTATCATGTTTATAACCAGGATTATAATTATAATCATGATGAGGATAAGGCTTATAATCAGGATAAGATACACTTGGTCCCTCATCACCACAATTAGTAATGCAACCTTTATATTCTGGTATTTCATGAATTGGTGGATCCATGCTATTTACCCCCCCAGTAAACTCTGGAGGTTTGGCTGCGACTTCAGGAATACCATTAACCGCACCATTAAACTCTGGGGGAAGCTCTGTTCTTATTACTTTGAAAGGAACGGCACCAATAGAAATAACATCTTTAATTATTAATGATTCAGAAATAGGAGATTCTTTATCATCAATCGAAACTGATAGATGTAGTGCTAATGTATCAGGAGAAGAAAATAAAAAGGTTGTAGTAAGAAAAAATTTAAACTTACTGTTGAGATTTAATAACATAAATTTTTCTTATAATTATTATGAATAGTGAATGAAAAATATTATTAACGAATAATACCGCGAGTTGAACGTTTGAAAAATTCAACAAAGAAACTGATCGCTGAATCGGTTTCCGCAATTTGCTCAATTTCGGGTAACACTTCTTCGAGCGTTTTACCACTACGATAGATCATTTTATAAACGTTACGGATTGCGTGCATGGTTGGTTTATCAAAACCACGACGTTTTAAACCTTCTAAGTTTACGCCAAATGGACGGGCGTGGTTGCCTTGAGCCATAACATAAGGAGGTACATCTTGGCTTACCATAGAACCGCCGCCTAACATGACGTGTGCACCAACGATCACAAATTGGTGAATTGCTGACATACCACCAACAATGACGAAATCATCTAATTCTACGTGACCTGCAAGCGTTGCATTGTTTGCCAAAATACAGTTGTTTTTAATTTGGCAATCATGTGCAACGTGAACATTCACCATTAATAAATTGTTATTGCCAATAGCGGTTACGCCACCGCCTTGGATCGTGCCTCGATGGATTGTCACGTGTTCACGAATTCGGTTGCCATTACCAATAATCGTTTTGGTTGCTTCGCCGTTATATTTTAAATCTTGGTTCACTTCACCAATGCTAGCGAATTGATAGATTTCATTATCTTCGCCAATAACTGTATCACCACGTACGACAACGTGAGATTTCAATACGGTGCGAGCTTTAATTTCAACAGTGCCTTCAACAATACAGAAAGGCCCGATAACAACACCTTCACCAATAACCGCGCCTTCTTCAACTAAGGCCGTTGGATGGATTTTTGCATTTGGGTGGATCATATTTACCCCCTTAATTAACGACGAGCGCACATTAGTTTTGCTTCACAAGCAATTTCACCATTTACGGTTGCTACGCCAGTAAATGCAGTGATGCCACGGCGTTCTTTAATCACTTGAACGTTTAATTCCATTTGATCTCCAGGTAACACTGGGCGTTTAAAGCGCGCTTCATCAATACCTGCGAAATAGAATAATTCACCGCCTTTTAATTCGTGAGTTTTAAAGGCTAAAATGCCCATTGCTTGTGCCAAAGCTTCTAAAATTAAAACGCCCGGTAAAATAGGTTCGCCAGGGAAGTGACCTGTGAAACAAGGCTCATTGACGCTAATATTTTTAATCGCTTTTAACCATTCACCTTCTTTAAAATCCAATACGCGATCCACTAATAAAAATGGATAGCGATGTGGTAATAAACTCATAATTTCTTTTGATTCGATCACTCTTGGTTGTTGTTCTGACACGTTGACACCTTACAAAAAATAAACAAATAAAATCTGTCGGATTATACGATATTTACGGCTAAAAATAAAACGCACCCAATATAGCCTAGTGTTTAGGACGAATATCAATGGCAGGATCGTCATCTTTACGATATTTTTCATCAATTCGTTTTTGCAATCCAAAGTCATTTTTATCCGACTCGTTAGAAAATAAATCTTCTGTTTGCGTTAATTGAGGATTTTTAATTCCCATCCAATTTGCGATTCCTTCTAAGAAGTTCAACCCAGATTTAAACACCTTATATTCTTTGCGTTCGGTGTCATCCGACGAAATTTTGAATAACGGAATATTATGATGTTCTCGACTGAAACAGTTTTGATTGAACAAAAGTATATTGTTTTTTTCATCTTGTTGGTGGCATAAACCGTGATCTGAGAAATAAATCATTGAGAAAGTGCGGTGATTTTTCTTCGCGTTTTCTGCAAGCTGATCATATACGCGTTTTAAAAATTCATCAGTTTTCTTAATAGACGACACATAGCAATTTAAGTAACCATATCTCGGATTAAGATCTTTATCGTTAAAGATTTTTGGATAATCTTCGACACGGTCGCAAGCCATTGGATGTGAGCCATAAATATGCAACACAATAAAACGTTTTCCTTGAATAGGATCTTCTAGTACTTGGGCGAATTTTGGTAATAAATCAAAATCACTAAAGTTAGTAGAATTAAAGCTCCCGCCTTTTTTCAAGAAAAAGGTTTCATCAGATTTTGAAGCAAGAGATGAAACTGGCGTATCGAATTCACCGAGCATACCTTGATTAGAAAGCCAATAAGTTTTCACGCCTGCAGATTTGATGAGATCGACTAAACTCAAACTGTAATTGGGTTCCCATTTTTCTTTGTTAGGAAGGGTTAACATAAGTCGAAGTGAGGCGACGGTATTGGTTCCTGCTGAACGAAAACCATCAATCAATGTGCCTTTAGCGCTAGACATAAATGGCGTGTTTTCAATTGGATAGCCGTAGGCATTGTGATAATCTTTCCGTGCACTTTCACCAAGAACAATCACATAATCATCATAGCGTGAATTTTCTAATGTTGATTTTCCCCAGTTATCAGATTGGGACATTTGTTTGAGTTTTTGTACTTCATCCACAATTTTTAATGTAGAACTTACGGTTTCTTTAATCGGTTCAGCAAGCGGCATGTTGTAAGCAAAAAGCAATGTCGCCAAGGCAATAAATGTTTTATTACGATAAAATTTTATGCCAAATTTCACCGCACTTTTGTACTGAAGAAAAATCAAAATAGGAATGGCGAAAGCAATTAAGTAACTACTCACTGGGATTTGCAATAGAAATTCCTTTGTTTCCAACATATCTGTCGCGAAAAGCGAGGCGATATATTGGTAGCTTGGAGGGCCAAAATTTAGTCCTGTAGGCGTATAAAAAGCATGCAGTAATGCAAGCGGTAGCAAAATAAAATAAAAGGATTTTTTACTGCTACTTAATAAGAGAATAGTTGTTGTCGCAAGCAGAATGAGAACCACAGTTGGTTCTGTAAACATTCCAGAACCGATTAAAATAAAATAACCTGCTAATGCGGCACAAATCACCGCAAAAAGTGCGGGCAAAATTGGGCTTGTTTTTTTCGTGTTCATAATTGTCTTCCCTGAAAAGAAAATGCCGCTATTATCCTCCTTTCACTCAGAATTTCCATATTTAACTTCTTCACTCTTGAGCGGTTATTTTATAGAATAAGCCAATTTTTTAAGCCAGAGGGAAAAAACAATGAGCCAACCAATTTATAAACGTATTTTATTGAAATTAAGCGGTGAAGCATTACAAGGAGAAGATGGTTTTGGTATCGATCCTGCAATTCTCGATCGTATGGCTGTTGAAATTAAAGAATTAGTGGAAATGGGCGTGGAAGTTGGTGTCGTTCTTGGTGGTGGAAACTTATTCCGTGGCGCAAAACTAGCAAAAGCTGGGATGAATCGCGTGGTGGGCGACCATATGGGAATGCTTGCTACGGTGATGAATGGTTTGGCAATGCGTGATTCTTTATTCCGCGCTGATGTGAATGCAAAATTAATGTCAGCTTTCCAATTAAATGGTATTTGCGATACTTATAACTGGTCTGAAGCAATCAAAATGTTACGTGAAAAACGCGTAGTCATTTTCTCTGCGGGAACAGGAAGTCCATTCTTTACCACTGATTCTGCTGCTTGTTTGCGTGGTATTGAAATTGAAGCTGATGTTGTGTTGAAAGCGACTAAAGTTGATGGTGTGTATGATTGTGATCCAGCGAAAAATCCTGATGCAAAACTTTATAAAAATTTAAGTTATGCAGAAGTGATCGATAAAGAATTACAAGTGATGGACTTAGCGGCGTTTACTTTAGCTCGTGATCATGGCATGCCGATCCGAGTATTCAATATGGGTAAACCTGGTGCATTACGTCAAGTAGTGACTGGTACCGAAGAAGGCACCACTATTTGTTAGTGAATGTTGAAAAGTAAAACGGTAGGAAAATTCCTACCGTTTTTGTTTGGCTACAGCCTAGAGATTATAACAATCCACCTTGACCTAAGGCTGGGTCAGTTTCACGTGCTTTTAATGCATCTTCAACGGTTAAGCCCAATGCTTTTGCAACGCCTTCACCATATGCTGGCTCACACCAGTGACAGTTACGGATATGACGGTATTTGATGAACTCAGGTGCATCACCCATTGCAGCTGCAGTGTTGTTGAATAACGCTTGTTTTTGCTCTGCACTCATTAAGTTAAATAATGCTCGCGGTTGGCTGAAGTAATCATTATCATCATTACGGAAATCCCAGTGTGCCGCATCACCATTAATGCGAAGCGGTGGTTCAGCAAAGTCTGGTTGTTGTTGCCATTGGCTGAAGCTGTTTGGCTCGTAGTGCGGTAGGCTACCATAGTTGCCGTCTACACGGCCTTGGCCATCACGTTGGTTGCTATGAACAGGGCAACGTGGACGGTTTACTGGAATTTGACGGTAGTTCACACCTAAACGGTAACGTTGTGCATCCGCATAGTTGAATAAACGAGCTTGTAACATTCTGTCAGGACTTGCACCGATACCCGGCACCAAGTTACTTGGTGCAAATGCAGATTGTTCTACATCTGCAAAGAAGTTCTCTGGGTTACGGTTTAATTCAAACTCACCGACTTCAATTAATGGGTAGTCTTTTTTCGGCCATACTTTAGTTAAGTCGAATGGATGATAAGGCACTTTTTCCGCATCTGCTTCAGGCATAATTTGTACGAATAGCGTCCATTTCGGGAAGTCGCCACGTTCAATTGCTTCGTATAAATCACGTTGATGGCTTTCACGATCATTTGCGATAACTGCAGCTGCTTCTGCATCGGTTAAGTTTTTAATACCTTGTTGAGTATGAAAATGGAATTTTACCCAGAAACGTTCACCCGCTTCGTTCCAGAAACTGTAAGTATGTGAACCATAACCATGCATATGACGATAGCTTGCTGGAATACCACGATCACTCATAACAACGGTTACTTGGTGCAATGCTTCAGGTAATAATGTCCAAAAATCCCAGTTGTTAGTGGCTGAACGCATATTGGTACGTGGATCGCGTTTTACTGCTTTGTTTAAATCTGGGAATTTACGAGGATCACGTAAGAAGAATACCGGGGTGTTGTTACCCACTAAGTCCCAGTTACCTTCTTCGGTATAGAATTTTAATGCGAAACCACGAATATCACGTTCAGCATCAGCTGCACCACGTTCACCTGCAACAGTGGTAAAACGTGCGAACATTTCTGTTTTTTTGCCAACTTCACTGAAAATTTTTGCGCGAGTATATTTAGTAATATCGTGTGTGACAGTAAAGGTACCAAATGCACCAGAACCTTTTGCGTGCATACGACGCTCTGGAATAACTTCGCGTACGAAATCAGCTAATTTTTCGTTAAGCCATAAATCTTGTGAAAGTAATGGACCACGCGGACCAGCAGTTAAACTGTTTTGATTGTCCGCCACAGGGGCGCCATTTCCCATAGTTAGGTTAGTAGAAGATAAATGCGAAAAAGGGCATTGAGAACTCATTATTAACTCCTTGTATGTATGAAATAAGTAGGGTTGAAATAAATTTCGTAAACATCATACAAAAAGGTTTTAACGATTGAAATCTATCAAATCAATCAAAAAAAACTATGCTAGGTGACAGGGTTTTGAGATTAGATGAGACCTTTGCAAAATCCCCTAAATTCCCACCAAGACATTTAGGGGATTTTCCATGACCACCTTCTTCCAACAAACCGCACAAGCCATGATTGCCAAACACATCGACCGCTTCCCGCTATTGAAGTTGGATCAAGTGATTGATTGGCAGCCGATCGAACAGTACCTGAATCGTCAAAGAACCCGTTACCTTCGAGACCACCGCGGCCGTCCCGCCTATCCCCTGCTGTCCATGTTCAAAGCCGTCCTGCTTGGACAATGGCACAGCCTCTCCGATCCCGAACTCGAACACAGCCTCATCACCCGCATCGATTTCAACCTGTTTTGCCATTTTGACGAACTGAGCATCCCCGATTACAGCACCTTATGCCGCTACCGCAACTGGCTGGCGCAAGACGACACCCTTTCCGAACTGCTGGAACTGATTAACCGCCAACTGACCGAAAAAGGTTTAAAAGTAGAGAAAGCATCTGCGGCCGTCATTGACGCCACCATTATTCAAACCGCCGGCAGCAAACAGCGTCAGGCCATAGAAGTCGATGAGGAAGGACAAGTCAGCGGACAAACCACACCGGGCAAAGACAGCGATGCCCGTTGGACAAAGAAAAATGGCCTCTACAGACTCGGGTACAAACAACATACCCGTACCGATGCGGAAGGCTATATCGAGAAACTGCACATTACCCCCGCCAATGCGCATGAGTGCAAACACCTGTCGCCTTTGTTGGAAGGACTGCCCGAAGGTACGACCATCTATGCCGATAAAGGCTATGACAGTGAGGAAAACTGACAACATCTGGAAAAGCATCAGTTACTGGACGGCATTATGCGCAAAGCCCACCGTAACCGTCCGTTGTCGGAAGCGCAAACCAAACGTAACCGATATTTGTCGAAAACCCATTATGTGGTCGAACAGAGCTTCGGTACGCTGCACCGTAAATTCCGCTATGCCCGGGCAGCCTATTTCGGGCTGATTAAAGTGAGTGCGCAAAGCCATCTGAAGGCGATGTGTTTGAACCTGTTGAAAGCGGCTAATAGGCTAAGTGTGCCTGTTGCGCCTAAAAGGCGGCCCGGATGCCTGATTATGGGGCGTCCGGGGAGGATTAAGGGGTATTTGGGTAAAATTAGGAGGTATTAGGGGAGGGAAAGAGCCGAAAACCTGTGTTTGGGGTTTCGGCTGTTGAGGGAAAGGCTTTTTTGCAAAGGTCTCGGATGGATTTGTTTTTTGATTTCTATCCGCATCCGCAAGCAATTTTTCGAGGATATTAGGAATTAAAAATAGATGTCTGCCTGAGAGGGGAAGGGCAAGGGGCGATATCGACTGTTTCGAATTTCTATTATGGGAAATTAAGTTTGAACCAGTACAGCCTTACCTTGCCGTAGCTCAAAGGGAACACTTATCAAGGTCAAAGTACCCAATGAATTGGGCTTAATACTGTCTGAGACCTTATTGCTTTGTCCTGATTTAAATCTAATCCACTATATTATGTCTTAAGGTCGTCTGAAAATACAGTTTCCATGGCATTAAGCCTTGAACTTGGGATTCAGACGACCTTTTCTATTTTCAACCACTCAATCAACGCCTCTGCCGCCTGCGTTTTGTGGCGGTTGGGCGGGTAGTACAAGGCCATCGGCGAATAGACGGCGCACTCGTGGGAGAAGAGTTCCACCAGTGCGCCCGAGGCCAGTTTGTCGGCGACGGCATAATGCGGCAGCCATGTCAGCCCCAAGCCGTCAAGGGCGGCGGTTTTGACAAGGGCGGTGCTGTTGAATGTGAGGCTGGTAGGAACGCGCACGCGGTGGATTTGCCCGTTTTGGAAAAATTCCCAGTCGTCCAAGCGGTTAAAGGCGTTGAACGCGGGCACTATACAGCGGTGCTGAGCGAGTTCGGACGGTGTTTCAGGCTGCCCGTGGCGGGTGAGATAGTCGGGCGCGACTACGACGCACATCGCCCGTTCGCTCGAAATCAGCACGGCGACCATGTCCTGCGCCACGTCGCTCGAAGGCCTTACACCAAAATCAAAGCCCTGCGCCACGATGTCCGACCAACTGTTGCTGATCAGAATCTCCACGTCCACCTCGGGAAACGCCGCCAAAAACGACCGCACTTTGGGGTAAATCAGGTAATAGGCGGGGTTCTCCGCCGCATTGATGCGCAGCCTGCCCCGCACCGTGTCGCCCAAATCGTTAAGCGCCGCCAGCTCGTCCTGAATGCCGCCAAACATCGGCGCAATCCGCTCATACAGCCGCTGCCCACCTCCGTGGGTGACATGGAACGGGTGGTGCGGTTTAACAGCTTGGTATTTAAGCGGTTTTCCAAATCGTTCATGCGGTGGCTGAGCGCAGACGGCTGCACCCCGAGCGACTGCGCCGCACGGCTGAAATTGCCGAGTTTGACGACTTGGGTGAAGGCGTAGAGGTCGTTGAAGTTGCGGTTTTGCATGGGGTTGTTCCATATTGAAATGCCGTCTGAAAGGTTAGTTCCAGACGGCATTTTGTTCAAAACTAGAAATTACCAAGAGATCAAATTTCTTTTGGGATTGACACAAAATACTAATTGCCGATCTTCTTGTACTCGTATTAGACCTTTGTAAGTTGGTGTCTGTTTCCCATTTGATTTTCTATAAACGACAGGGCTTGTAGTCTGATGTACGGTAATAGCACTTACAGTTCTTTCATTTCCTTTTGATAATTGTATTGCATTTGAAATCAGATTCTGAGTATAAAGACCCCCATCATCATCTTGTGCAAACTCTCCAATAGAACAAGCATATAGTCTTAAATCTTGTTCAACAGCGGAATTTATACAATTATGATAAATCGTTCTAACTTCATCTCGTGTTAAATAACTTACCATACTATCCATTGCGACACTCTCTGTAGAAAGTTTTGCAATGTTTTCAGAAATTGTTTTTCTCACATCTCTACAACAATCAAAAATGCTTAACTGTTTTTTTGCTATACTTTTGAAATACTCTTCTGATAGGTCATACTTTTCTTTATGGCTTGGGTAGATATGAGTAATTCCCTGACTTGTATCCCCATGTCCTCCAAAAAGTAAAACAAAATAATCAAGGTTTAAACGTTTATAAAAATTAATCCGTGTTTGCAGATCAAGTTTAGACGGGCTTTTAAGAATGTCGATTTCACTATCATTCCAAGCCCCCCCCATTAAGACTTTTTAAAAAGGAATTAAAGTAATTAATATCCTTCTCTACGCCTAGCTTGGGATCTAAATTACCAAGTATTAATGCTTTTTTCTTCATTATAGAACTCCTAGTTCAATATTTTATTAACAAAGGATACAAATTTCTCATTGTATCCATCTGTATTTGCATATTCATCTGTTAAAGGTTCTTTCCAGATTTTTCTATGTAACCTCAACCAATTTTTTATATCAACATGATTTTTAGTTATTTTCTTTAAATCATAATTATAATAATTACATACATCAGATAAATGGTTAAATACCAGTATTGTGTACATCTCATAACGAATGAACTTCTCTGCTTCATCATGTTCATGTTTGGCTTTTGATTTATCCCATGAATCACAAAAAACAGGATATTCTAGATAAGGGTATTCTACAGAAATTTTTAAAATGTTATCTCTATCATCTCGCAATTTTTCTTTTCGTGTATTTTTGATCCCAAGGTAATACACTACGATTGAGCTTATAGTAGATGTAATTGCTGAAATAATAGTTGTATCTAACCAAGAATTTTCACTCATAAATAGCTCATATAAATAAGAACTCATTGAAACTAATTTTACTCTACTTACATATGATTTGCCACCAACCAATCCACCACATGCACCACCTTAACTCCATCCACTTCGCCCACGTCCATTCGGTTCGCGGTCAGCACGGTTTTTTGATAATTATCAGGCAGGTTGACTAGATTGCCGACTTCTCGGTTGCTGTTTTCGGGCAGTTGCATGGCGACTTGGAAATACTGGATTTCCGTGCCTTTTTTCGCCACGAAGTCAATTTCGGTGTTATCGTAGCTGCCCACGTCCACTTGGTAGCCACGGCGCAGCAGTTCGATAAACACAATGTTTTCAATCTGATGCCCGAAGTTGTCGCGGAACGATTTGTTCAGCGTGGCGTTGCGCAAGCCCGTGTCCACGCTGTAATACTTGGCTTGGGTGCGCAGGTGGGCTTTGCCGCGCAGGTCGTAGCGGCGGGCTTGGTAGAAGATGAACGCCTGTTCCAGCAGGTCCACATATTTGGCAATGGCGTTGTTGCTTGCGCCCGTACCCTCGTTTTTCAGGATGTTGGCGATGTTGTTAATGGAAATGCTGTTGCCTGTTTCACTCAATAAAAAGGCGGCGAGGCGGCTCAACACGCCGTCGTTGCGCAGGTTGGCACGCTCGCTCACATCTTTGAGTAAAATCGAATTGAAAATACCGTCCAAAATCGTGCGGCGCACTTCTTCGTCTTCCACCAACGCCGTGGCGGGGAAACCGCCGCGCTGCACATATTCGGGAAAAAGTGTGTCCGGCACGCCGTCGAATTGGCGGAATTGCATATATTCTTGAAATGAAAGGGGAAACACAGGAATTTCCACCATTCGCCCCACCAGCAGCGTCGCCAGCTCGCCCGACAGCAGCGAGGAATTTGAGCCCGACAGATAAATATCCGCATCCAAATCCACCCGCAGGCTGTTCACGGCATCTTCCCAGCCTGCAACCCGTTGAATCTCATCAAAAAACAGATACATTTTCTGCCCCGCCTGCGCACGCTCCATCACATAGCGGTACAGCGTTTCGGCGGTGCGCAAGGCTTGGAGCTGCATGGATTCAAAGTTCAAAAACACAATCTGTGCCTCTGCCACACCGCTGGTTTGCAAATAACGGCGGAACATTTCCAGCACAAAAGTCTTGCCCGAACGGCGCACGCCGGTGATGACTTTGATAAATTCACTGTTTTGGTATTTTTTCAAGCGGTTGAGATAAATGGGGCGGTCAAATACAGTTTGCAGCATAATAAAAACTTCCTAAATTTTGCTAGATTATTTTCATTATAATGCAAAGTTAAAGGGTTTTATAGGCTGATTTTCAGTATAGTGAAAATAAAAGGTCGTCTGAAAGCCTGATTGCTGAATTTTCCTCACAACGGCATTGCCATTTTCCCTAATTATCAAACCAACACAAATCCCTATAATGCGTTCCATAGATCAATCAACCGGCAGGATTTAAAATTAGACGTCTCAAAACCACTTTATTAACCTGTACAACCCAAACATCGTTTACATTTTCCCTAAAGACATCGTTTACATTCGTTAGGTTGTTTATGCCACAATGTGGCAGATTTAATTTTCATTTCCTTGGCATCAAAACTGCCCAGTAAATGAAAGCGATAATAAATATGCCAAATGCCATCGGCATAAGGCTCGAACGCTACAGGTTCATTGGCAAGCACTTGGCTGAGATAATAAGTTTTTCCTTGCCATTTGATTTCGCCACTGAGTTTCACTTTGCGGATTTCAACATTATCCCCATAGTCATATGGCTCAATGTGACCTGTATAAATTCGCTTTGACGGCTCATAACATTCGGCAGGTGTTTTACGACCAATGCCTTCGTGTGAACGTTCTTCGTTGTATTCTCGTAAGAATTGGTTGAAGAATGTCTGTTGAGCTTCAAAGCTATTTTGAGGTTGAAGCACTGCTTTTAAGCTACGGTGCATTCGCTCGTGTCGTCCGTTTTGCTCTGGGTGTGATGGCTTAATTCGTTCAGGACGAATACCTAAGTCAATCCACCATTTAGAAAGCTTGCTGATTCCACCTAATGCTTGTGATGCAAAAGGTGAGCCGTTATCGGTACGAATCGAATACGGCAGACCAAATTGCTCAAAAAGGCGTTCAAACTCAGCAATAACAGGCGTTGATTTTGTATTAGGCAACCCCTTACAGCAAAATAAAAAGCGACTGAAATTATCCGTAATCGTCAGCGGATAGCAGAACTTCTGATTGCTGAGTAAAAATTGCCCCTTGAAGTCAGCACTCCAAGTGGCATTGGGTGCGGTGCATTCGCCAAAAGGTTGTGTGTCTGCACTCATACGACGCTTCGTCTTACGAGGCTGAACTAACCACGCGCCAAAATTAAATCGCCCGTGCTATCAGCTGGTTTTTTCGCCTCTGGAAAATGCCGAGTAAAGCTATCTAAAAGCTTTTTGGCCTCCCCAGTGAGGATGTTTAAGTTTCTCACTGATAAGCCAGTCACAAATCCATTGTGGCGTGGCATTAGGGCTATGATGAGGTTTACGAGATAACTCGCTTAAGCCCTCAAAGCCAAGTTGTTCGTGGCGTTTAATCCATTTATCTGCCGTTGGACAGCTAATATTAAACTGCTGACACAGTTCAGTTTTAGTATAGCGTTGGCTTAGCCACGCGTTTAAGAAAAGTACACGCTGTAGCATCGCATCGGTCTCTATCCAAGGCATCATCAATCTCCAGTGGATTAGGTATTTTGATGATAAGTTTACGGGAAAAATGTAAACGATGTCCTCGGGTTAGAATGTAAATGATGTCCTCGGGTTAGAATGTAAATGATGTCCTCGGGTTAGAATGTAAATGATGTTATCAGGTTGTACCGAGTATTTGGGTAAAATCAGGAGGTATTGGGGGAGGGAAAGAGCCGAAAACCTGTGTTTGGGTTCCGGCTGTCGAAGGAAGGGCTTTCTTGCAAAGGTCTCTAGATGTATTTTTATTGGTTTTATTATGCAACAAAAAAGCCTTGAAATTTAAAATTCCAAGGCTTTCTTATAAACTGGTGGAGATAATCGGGATCGAACCGACGACCTCTTGAATGCCATTCAAGCGCTCTCCCAACTGAGCTATATCCCCATAAAAGACAGCGACATGATAAAATTTGACTATGTGGCTGTCAATACGATTTTATTCAGGGCTTGTTATCCGGTTAAATATTAAGCGTTTTGTGCATGAATAAAATCAATAGCGCGCTGAATACGCGTAAGTACGCGCTCTCTGCCGATACCGACTAGGGTAACATCCATTGATGGCGATTGACCAGAACCTGTCACAGCGACACGTAATGGCATACCAACTTTACCCATGCCCACTTCTAGTTCAGCTGCCGTTTGCTCAATCGCTTCGTGAGTAGAATGTAAATCCCAGTTAGAAAGTGCGGTTAATTTTTCTTTCACTTTTGCAAGCGCTTCAGCAGCATTGCCTTTGAAATGTTTTTTCGCTGCGGCTTCATCAAAGGTTTCAAACTCTTCAAAGAAGTAGCGGCTTGAACTTGCCATTTCTTTTAAGGTTTTGCAACGTTCCGCAAGCATGGTGACTATTTCAGTTAATGCAGGACCATTGGTTGTATCAATGCCTTGATCTTTGTAATGCCATTCAAGATGTTTAGCCACATATTCTGGCGGTAATTCACGGATATAATGTTGATTCAACCATTGTAATTTTTCGGTATTAAATGCACTAGCTGATTTGCTAACGTGATCTAATTCGAAATAGTTGATCATTTCTTCGCGACTGAAAATTTCTTGGTCGCCATGTCCCCAGCCTAAACGTACGAGATAGTTGATTAAAGCTTCTGGTAAGTAACCATCATCACGATATTGCATTACGCTCACTGCGCCATGTCGTTTAGATAATTTTTGACCATCATCTCCATTAATCATGGAAACGTGCGCATAGGTTGGAATTGGTGCACCAATTGCTTTTAAAATGTTAATTTGACGTGGCGTGTTGTTGATATGATCTTCGCCACGCACCACATGAGTGATGCCCATGTCCCAGTCATCTACAACTACGCAGAAGTTATAAGTTGGTGAACCGTCTGTGCGACGAATAATAAGATCATCAAGCTCACTGTTGCTGATTTCAATGCGGCCACGCACTGCATCATCAAATACTACTGAGCCTTCAGTTGGATTTTTAAAACGTACAACGTGGGGTTCATCAGGTGAATGGCTGTGATCGTGTAAGCAGTGACGGTCATAACGTGGTTTTTCTTTATTTTGTTCTTGAGTATGACGAAGTTCTTCTAAGCGATCTTTAGTACAATAGCAACGATATGCTAAGCCTTGTTCAATCATTTCATCGATCACTTGGTTGTAACGATCAAAGCGTTTAGTTTGGTAATAAGGGCCATGCTCCCACGGAAGATTTAACCATTCCATTCCTTCAATAATTGCAGCAGTTGCTTCTGGTGTTGAACGCTCTAAATCAGTGTCTTCAATTCGTAATACAAATTCGCCGTTATTATGTTTTGCGTATAACCAAGAATAAAGTGCGGTACGTGCGCCACCTACATGTAAATAACCTGTAGGACTAGGAGCAAAACGAGTACGCACTTTTACATTTGGGTCTAAATTAAAAGGAGCATCTAGTTTCATTTTTATAACCTATCTTCAATAAAATATTAGTCGTTATTCTACTACGACTTGTTTGACTTCTAAATAAAAAAGCGGATTTTATGCTTATTTTTACGACAATTAAACAAAATTTAATAAAAAGGTATTGACTGAAAATGCATTCTCCCTATAATGCCAACCCACAACATTAAGGGCGATTAGCTCAGTTGGGAGAGCACCTCCCTTACAAGGAGGGGGTCACTGGTTCGAGACCGGTATCGCCCACCACTTCTCTAAAAAGTGTTCTTAATGTTACTAAGTTTGACCAAGCGGGCGATTAGCTCAGTTGGGAGAGCACCTCCCTTACAAGGAGGGGGTCACTGGTTCGAGACCGGTATCGCCCACCACTTTTCTAAAGTGTCCTTTCCGCTCAAACTTTCCCTTTATATTTAAACGCTTTCTTGTGGGCGATTAGCTCAGTTGGGAGAGCACCTCCCTTACAAGGAGGGGGTCACTGGTTCGAGACCGGTATCGCCCACCACTTAAAAGTGTTTAAATAAACCGAAAATTTAGGGTTTTGCCTTAATATTATCGGGCGATTAGCTCAGTTGGGAGAGCACCTCCCTTACAAGGAGGGGGTCACTGGTTCGAGACCGGTATCGCCCACCACTTTATTTTCAAATTCTCTAAATAATTTTCTTTTCCCGTTCAATCCATTACGTTTACGTGATAAAGTGCGCAGACATTGTCATGTCTCATTTTAGTCTGTTATGCATCATAGGGAAAATTCATGATTGCTTATATTTTCTTAGCTTTATTCACGATTGCGGCAGTGATTTTTATCGTAAACTCCCATTATCGTTGGACTTATTTCTTTGCTATTACGCTTTTTACTTTTTTATTTGGCGGCATGCTTATGGTTTCTGGCCAATGGCAACGTGCTTTAAATTTTTCATCTGTGCTTTTTGTAGTGCTGATGTTATTTCACCGTTTAAAAATTCATTATTACAAACAGCCTTTGTTAATTTCAGATTTCTTTCTTGTGGTAGATTGGCGAAATTGGGAAACCTTAATTCATTATAAAGGTGCGTTATTTGGCGTTATTGGACTACTTGCGTTATTAGGTTATGCGATTTTTGGTTTTAATGATGTCGAGTCTTTAGGGGGATTAGGTAATACCATTGGGACGTTATTGTTTATTGTTAGCTTTAGCTTGATGTGGCATTATTCTAAAAAGCCAAGTGCGGTGCAAGTTTGGTTAGATTCTTTGCCCGATGATGGTCGTGATGTGTTTTTAAATTTACCAATGTCTTGCCGCGGTATTTTTTTCAAGGTGCCAAATTTTGATGGCAATAGCCAAAATTTTATTGAGAAAATGACCGCACTTTCATCTGATACAAACAAGGTATCTGAAACAAAACCCGATATTGTAGTGACATTAATGGAATCCACTCTGAACCCTCATCAATTTGCTTTTAGTCAGCAATCTATTCCACCACTTTCCATGTTTGCCCCCCAAAATGATACGGTATTTGCTTCGCCGTTGCGTGTACATACTTTTGCTGGCGCAACGTGGAAATCAGAATTTGCTTTTTTAGCCGGTGTGCCTTCGACCGATTTTGGCGCGTTAGCAAGTGGCGTTTTTTATTCTGTTGTACCGCACTTGCAATCAGGTTTAGTGAAAAATCTAAAAGCTCAAGGATATTTTTGTGTTGCCTTGTCGCCTTTTACAAAAGGTAATTACAATGCAAAATCCGCTTATGATCATTTCGGTTTTGATTTGATGTTACAGCCACAAGATCTTGGCTATCCTGCGCCTATCAGTAAAAATCTTTGGGATATTAGTAGTGAAGAAATGATGAAGTACACCCGAATGATTTTGGAAAAACAACATCCTGCGTTAGAAAATGTAGATCAGCCAATGTTTGTTTATATATTGACTATGCGTGAACATGGTCCATATGAATTGGGCATGGAAAATAAATTTAATCTTCAAATGCCTAATTTAGGGGCTAAAAGTATTTCTGCATTGAATGACTATACTCAACGTATTGTCGCATTAAATGATGCGATTGAAGGAATGAATAACTATTTACATGAACGTAAAAAGCCTTTTGTTCTAGGTTATTTCGGTGATCACCAAGTAGCATTTGATAATGTTATCCCTCCGAAGAAAGGGGATTATGCACAGCCCGATTATGTGACACAATTTGTTGTAAGAAGTAATTGTGCAAGTCAATTTAAGCAAGAGCAACATTTTTTAGATCTTGCTTTTGCTGGAGGCGTCTTGATGAATGTAGCTGGATTATCAGCAGAAGATGAATTTATGAAAGCGAATATGGCAATGTGTAAACTAAGTAACGGAAAATTGGAAGATTCTTCTAATCCTGCATTTGTGAATGACTATCGTCATTATCTCTATCAAACCTTAAAGATTGCAAAATAGCTAAATAAAAAAGACTGATGTTGATAAATCGGTCTTTCCATTTTTATTCTTTTAACTCGCCTAATACTTCAGATAATTGTGCCCCGACCAGCACAACTAGCCAGCTAATCTGAATCCACAATAGCATAATCGGCAATGTTGCCATTGCGCCATAGATTAGTTGATAAGAAGGGAATGTGGTGATGTACCAAGTAAAGGCTTGTTTACCAAGTGTAAAGAAAATAGCGGCGATAAGCGCACCACAAGCAGAATATCTGATATCTACTTTCTTATTTGGCACGATGGTATAAATCAATGTGAAAATAAACCATGTGAAAAAGAACGGGAGTAAACTCAGCAATTTTACGCCGAGTGAAAGTGTTTCTGATTGTTCAAACATCACTTTTATATAAGAGCTAATCCCTATACTTGTACCTATAAGGAGAGGTCCAAAAGTCAGAATCATCCAGTAAATCGCGAAAGAGGTAAAAATAGGGCGAATACTTGTATCATGCCAAATGCTGTTGAGGGTTCGGTCGATGTTATTAATTAGCATCAAGGCAACGGCAATTAAACTCACAATTCCCACCGCACTCATTTTCTTTGAGTTCGAGACGAATTGATCGATATATTCGCCTACCATATCACTCGCTGATGGTGCGAAATTGGTGAAAATCATTTCTTTTAATTCTCCAGTGACTTCATTGAATACAGGAAAGGCAGAGAATATAGAAAAAATCACCATCACCATTGGCACGATAGCAAGCATCGTGCTGTAAGTTAATGCGCCAGCAGCTTGGTTGAGTTTATTTTCTGAAAAACGTTTCCAAAAGAGCTGGGTAAATTGTTTCAATGAAATCATAAAAATCCCCCACAGCAATGTTTAAATTTTTTACCGGAACCACATACACAAGGTTGTTTCATTGTAGGCAAGGATACGGTCGGATCCACAAAATACCAACGGTTTTCAATTTTTACAAAAATTGACCGTTCTTGATGAGCTAGTTTTCCTTCTTCGCCTTGAAAAATAGCTTTAAATTCCACCGTACTTTGAGTTTTTGTGAGGTTTTCTGTTTTTAGAATTTCTAATCCTAGCCATGTAGTATTGTCAGCCCATTCTTGCAATAGATGAGTCTCTAATAAAGTTTGTTGGCTTGGCACAGTTGTTGCAACAATATAAGGTATATTTTTTAAAACATAAGCCGTATAACGTGAACGCATGAGTTGTTCTACCGTTTCGGGAAACGCTTGTCTCAAATGAAATTTTCCACAACAATCTGCGTAATGATGACCAGATTGACATGGACAATCTTCGGAAAGTGCGGTTGAAATTTCTGACATATTTATCCCTGTTGTTTGAATTTCGATACTTGCGATCGAATTGAGCGTTTAAAGGCTTCAGCTAATACTTCAATATCTAATGCCGCTTCTAGTTCAGCTTCATTTTCGGGTGCAGATAACAAGCGATTTAAATGGCGAATTGTTACTTGCGGATAAGGGCGCGCGAGCAATTTCAATTCATCACCTTGTCTAATTTCTCCCACTTTAATGACGCGAACATACCATCCACTGAGCCCGGTTTTATAAACAATATCGCGAGTCTCTTCGTTTTCCGTATTTTTTGATAAACGCTCACAAGGTTTACGAGGCTGAGATACTTCTAAAATGGTTGAGCCGATTTGATAACGATCACCAATACAGACGCTGTCTTCATTTAAGCCTGACACAACAAAATTTTCTCCGTATGTAGCAGTTTCCATATAAGAAAAATCTTTATTTAATAAAGTATTTAATTCATTAAAAGAACCTGCCGACATAAAAAAGAGAGATTTATCTACACCACCATGATGTTTTTTCAAACCAACATCGTTTCCTTCTGCACCAAGAGAATGAATTTTTACCGATGGTACTGTTTTCTTACGAATTGCGCTTTCGTATACGCTTCCATCGGAAAAGGTTAGGGTTTCAACTTGTCCCACTTTTATAACTAAAATTTTTGCATTCATTTTATTTTTCGCTTGTTCTAGAAAAAATTTACGTGGAATTATAACCGAAAACGTTTAACTTTTTGACCGCACTTCTTTTTTTACTTATTATTCGTTATCAGAAAAATGAAAAGGAAATAATGAAAATGTTTGAAAGAGAAAACAAAATTTTCTAAAAATGTTTTATTTCTTTTCTTTACAATAAGATTTTTCCTAAGGGCGAAATCATCACGTTCAATGATAATAAGGAGATTTATTATGTCAGACGTATTCCACCTAAACCTAACAAAATCCCAATTAAAAGGGGCAACACTCGCTATTGTTCCTGGCGATCCTGCCCGCAGTGAGCGTATTGCGAAACAACTTGATAATCCAGAGTTTCTTGCTAGCACGCGTGAATTTACTTCATGGTTAGGTTATCTTAATGGACAACCTGTTGTGGTATGTTCTACAGGTATTGGTGGGCCATCAACATCAATTTGTGTGGAAGAACTTGCTCAACTTGGTGTTCGCACTTTCTTACGTATTGGCACAACGGGTGCGATTCAACCGCACATTAATGTAGGCGATGTTCTTATCACAACCGCTTCTGTTCGCTTAGATGGCGCAAGCCGTCATTTTGCGCCGTTAGAATATCCTGCTGTGGCAAATTTTGAATGTACAACCGCACTTTATAATGCAGCGAAAGCAAAAGGTATCGAGCCTTATGTAGGCGTAACCGCATCATCTGATACATTCTATCCAGGTCAAGAGCGTTATGATACCTATAGCGGTAAAGTATATCGTGATTACCAAGGTCTACTTAAACAATGGCAAGATTTGAATGTGATGAACTATGAAATGGAATCATCAACATTGTTTACCATGTGTAGCGCATTAGGTTTGCGTGCTGGGATGGTTGCGGGCGTGATTGTAAACCGCACTCAACAAGAAATTCCAAATGAAGCAACAATGAAACAAACGGAAGAAAAAGCTGTATCTGTTGTGATCGCAGCTGCGCAGGCGTTGTTAAGTTAATGTTTTTTAATTGAAAGAATAAAGCCTTGTTTTCACAAGGCTTTATTATTAGGTCTAAAAAGTATTATTCAGCATTACAGAATCATTTTCACTAATTTATCCGCTTTAATTCGTGCAAATTTTTTCAAAAGTTTTTGCACTGGTTCTGGGTATTGATTCAATTCTTCTAATTCAGTGTAATGTTTTAATACTTTTGTATGTTGGCGAATTTGGTTTTGCTCTTTTTCCACTTGGGCTAAAAGCTGTTGTTGTGGATCGTAAATTAATAAGCCATTTTCTGCGTCCAAACGCCATGCTCGAGGGTTAAGATTATTGCCCGTAAGTAAAATATAACGGTCATCCACCCACACACCTTTTAAGTGGTAAGTATTATCGCCATCACGCCACAAACGCACCACAAGCTGACCATTTTCAATTTGAGTCTCAAATTTTTCACAGAAACGGCGAAGATTACTTTCATAAAGATAAGGTAATGCCCCCGCCATTTTGAATGGTTGTTCTGGTGGAATATAAAAATCGTTTGCGACTTTATCGCCAACAATAATTTCTACTCGTTTACCGTTTTCCAATAACGTCGCTATTTTATGTTGCAATGTGCGTGGGAAATTAAAGTATGGCGTACAAATCACCAATTTTTCTTGTACTTGCAAGAATAAATCTTCAATTACTTGATTTAATTCATTGCCTGATGCGCCTAAGCCAAACAGTGGCGATACGCTTAAAACATTTGGTAATTTCACCGCACTTTTTAATGAATATTCTCCATTTTGAGCAAGATCTTTACGATAAGCGCGAATATTGCTGCGGATCTCTTTGGTGCGAGGGCGGTTGGTGACATCAAGTGGATAAACTGCACTGAAATCTAACAAATAATCATTGATGAAATTTATCATCGAATCAGCTAATTCAGCATGAGTGATTTTTTGATAGCGGTCGTAACGATATTTTTCAAATTGATGAAGATAGACATTATTTATGCTTGCACCGCTATAAAGCACGGTATCATCAAATACAAAGCCTTTAACGTGCAATACACCAAAAACTTCTCGTGTATTAATTGGCACGCCAAAGAACATATTCGGATCATCTGGTAACTGATAAGTTTGGCGTTGCTCGCAATACCAATCTGCATTGGTGGCCGATTTTTCCGCCCCTAATAAATTGCGTTGTGCGCGATGCCAATCTATGAGAATTTTTACATCCAAGTGTGGATTTTCTTGCTTCACGCGATAAATTTCATCGAGGATTTCCTGTCCCGCTTCATCTTTTTGCCAATAAAGTGCGGTGACATAAATACGTTTTTTTGCGTTTCTGATTAATTCAATAATTTGAGTTTTAAATTCAGCCGGGCTACCCAAAAATTCAATTTGCTCAGCTTGCAAGGCAAGGAATGGCAAATTATTTAAATTTTGTTCAGCTCGTTTGGTTTTATTGATTAACATAATCCATCTCGTGATTAAAGACTAGTGCGTTAGTTTACAATATTTCACGTGCTTATTAATAGAAAAAAGGCTTTTTTTCGTTATAATGCTCACAAATTTTAGCATTTTTTGGCTAAAAAACAGCCATTTTTATTCAGGAAAACCCTATGAACGACAAACACAAACCGTCTTTTCAATCCTCCGGCAGATCCTTTCAAGAACGCTCAGTAGGTGAAAAATACAGAGAAAAACCAACTCAAAATCGACCGCACTTTAATGATAAATTTAATGGAAATAGAAACGAAAAATCTCGTTTTCCTCGTGATAAACAAGAAGTGAAAGAAACTAAAATTACGCAACTTTCTTTATCTCGTGCGCCATCAAATAAAAATACAGAACAACCTAAAGTTCAAGTGACGATAAAAAGTACTGGTACGGTTTATAAAACAAAAGAAAAGAAAACGGGTGCGCTTTCTCCTCGTGCGCCTGAAAAAATTAAGAAAAACCGTGCGGAAGAAATGAAAGTTTACGGTGAAAATGCCTGTTTAGCTTTATTTGCAGAACGCCCTGAAAGTATTGTTCGATTGTGGGCAACCGTACAAATGTCACACAAAATTGGCGAGGTATTGAGTTATTTAGCCGAAAACAAGAAGGCTTATCATGTTGTAGATAGTGAAGAATTAGCACGAGTGAGTGGAACGGAACATCATGGTGGCATTTGCTTATTAGTGAAGAAACCGCGTGCTTTCACGTTGCAAGGATATTTGGATATTCCTCGTAACGAGGATTGTTTAGTGCTATTAGACAACGTGAATAATGCACAAAATATTGGTGGCGTATTGCGTACTTGTGCTTATTTTGGCGTGAAAAATATTGTCGCCGATAATGTGGAAAATCTGTATTCGGGAGCCTCTATGCGTGTAGCAGAAGGTGGCGCAGAATATATTCGTGTGTTAGAAACGGATTATATTGATTCAGCTTTAATGCAATTGCGTAAATCAGGCTATCAAATTATTCACGTATCGCACAATAAACAAGGCGACTCATTGGATAAAGTGCGGTTAAAAAATAAAGTGGTTTTTGTGCTAAGTGAAAGTTCTACGGAAAGTTTAGCGACGCCAGAAGATACACAAGTGCGTTTAACGCTCGCAAGTCCAATTAAATCAGGCTTAAACATTGCAGTGAATGCGGGTGTATTGTTAGCGAAGTGGTATTTTAGATAGTGTATGATTAAAGGGGAAAATGATTTCCCCTTTAAAATTTCAAATAAAAGTCTTTAGTCAATTCAATAAACGCTTCGGTGTATTGATTATCCGCATCATAAATCACCAATTGATCTTGCATTAAAACTTCGGGTTGTTTGGCAAAGGTAAGTAGCATTCTTTGGGGCGTTTTTCCCATTTTTGTAATGACATTCGTTTGTTTTATGCAAAAAAGTGCGGTGGATTTTGTGAGCGTTTTTCCCGCATCATAAGGCAGGACAAAACTTATTTTCCCATTTTCCGATAAGCTCATTGCAGCCCATTCTAACCAATTTAAGTGGCTTTGCTTGGTATAACGAGCCAATTCTCTTTCCTCATTTTTACAAGCAATACCTTGTTCAAAATAAGGTGGATTTGCCACAATTAAATCAAAGGTTTGTGCAGTGGTTTGTAAAAAATGTTGTATATCCGTTTGAATAAGTTGAATACGATTTTTCCACACTGAATTATTAATGTTTTCTTGCGCTTGTTTTGCTGCAATGGGATCCAACTCAACCGCTTGAATTTGGCAGTTTTCTTTTGTTCGTTGTGCCAACATTAAAGCCAATAATCCTGTACCGCTTCCCATATCTAAAATGTTTTTACAATGCTTTACATCTGCCCAAGCACCTAACAAAATGCCATCTGTGCCGACTTTCATGGCACAAGAATCTTGATTGATATGGAATTGTTTAAAGGTAAATCTGCTCATAAATTTTTCGTAAATTGACCGCACTTGGGGCTGTTGATAACTCATTTCCCGTTTGAGCTGGAGACTATTTTTGGTGAGAACAAGGCGAAAGCGGTGAAGTTTAGCATTCTAAACAAACCGATTTCAACGCTGTTATCGCCAAAAATAGTCCCAGCCCTTCGGGTTATGTTTAAAATGTGCACACTCTTTGTTGCAATTCTCATCAAGAGAACCACTCTTGATTTCGAATTGCGTCGCGATTGTGCGCATTTTAAACGATAACTCAAGCGTGAAATGAGTTATCAATAGCCCCTAATTTCAGGTATAATCCGCGCCAATTTTAACAAAGAACCACACAATAATGAATTTATCCCAATTTGAACAATTTGATCTTTCTCCCGAACTTTTAAAGGCGCTTGAGAAAAAAGGTTATTCCCGCCCAACAGCTATTCAAATGGAAGCCATTCCTGCCGCAATGGAAGCGCGTGATGTATTAGGCTCTGCACCAACGGGAACAGGGAAAACTGCTGCTTTTTTATTACCTGCGCTACAACATTTATTGGATTATCCGCGTCGTAAACCAGGTCCACCGCGTATTTTGGTATTAACGCCAACCCGTGAACTGGCAATGCAAGTTGCTGAACAAGCGGAAGAATTAGCGCAGTTCACCCATTTAAATATTGCGACCATTACAGGTGGTGTGGCGTATCAAAATCACGGTGATGTGTTCAATACCAATCAAGATTTGGTGGTGGCAACGCCCGGTCGTTTGTTGCAATACATTAAGGAAGAAAATTTTGATTGCCGTTCCGTTGAAATGCTGATTTTTGATGAAGCGGATAGAATGTTACAAATGGGATTTGGGCAAGATGCGGAAAAAATTGCAGCTGAAACCCGTTGGCGGAAACAAACCTTGTTGTTTTCTGCAACATTGGAAGGAGAGTTGTTAGTCGATTTTGCGGAGCGTTTGTTGAATGATCCCGTTAAAGTGGATGCTGAACCAAGCCGTCGAGAGAGAAAAAAAATCAACCAATGGTATTACCATGCAGACAGCAATGAACACAAAATCAAATTGCTCGCGCGTTTTATTGAAACTGAAGAAGTGACGCGTGGAATTGTGTTTGTTCGTCGTCGTGAAGATGCGCGTGAACTTTCTGAAACATTGCGTAAACGAGGCATTCGTTCTGCGTATTTAGAAGGTGAAATGGCACAAACTCAACGTAACAATGCGATTGATAAGTTGAAATCAGGTATTGTGACGGTATTGGTTGCAACGGATGTAGCTGCGCGTGGTATTGATATTGACGATGTAAGCCATGTTATGAATTTTGATTTACCGTATAGTGCGGATACTTATTTGCATCGAATTGGACGTACAGCACGAGCAGGTAAAAAGGGCACGGCGGTCTCTTTTGTCGAAGCCCATGATTACAAGTTACTTGGTAAAATCAAACGCTATACCGAGGAAATTTTAAAGGCACGCATTTTAGAAGGTTTAGAACCTCGCACTAAGCCGCCAAAAGACGGTGAAGTGAAATCTGTAAGCAAAAAACAAAAGGCACGCATTAAAGAAAAACGTGAAGAAAAGAGAAAAACAGAGGCGAAGAAAAAAGTAAAATTGCGTCATAAGGATACGAAAAATATCGGCAAACGACGCAAGCCAAGTAACTCAAATACTGAACAATAATTTAATGATAAGCAAGCCTTTCCTCATATTTTGGGAAAGGCTCTTGTCTATGCTTGATTTAACCTCTGTCTAGGCAAACATTGTTCAAGCAAAAAGTGCAGTAAATTTATAATATGATTTTACAGTCTAGTTTTTTCGCCACCAAATTCATCTAATAAATTTTCGGTGAGTTTGGCTAAAATACCAGTCATCAGTACAAAATCTGCATCGAAACGCTGTGCAAAATCTTCTTTCAGAATATCATCATTTTTTTCGCGTACACTATCTGCAAATTTTAAACGTTTGAGGGTGCAATCTTCGTTAAAAACGAAAGTTAAGGTATCTTCCCATTCTAAGGCTAATTTACTTACTACTTTTTTGCCATCTTGCAGAAGGGCGAGAATTTCTTCATTTTCTAAGGGTTGTTTTTTACAACGAATAATGCTGTCTTCCTGGCTGCCACGAAGCTCGGCTTCTTCTAATGCAAGTAACCAATGGGGTAAGCTATCTTGAACTATCCAATTCGTTAAAATCGTGCTGGGTTCATTAGCAAATGCTAAAGGCACGACAGGGAGCGATCCTAAGGATTTACGCAGTAATGCGAGCGCATCTTCCGCGCGTTTACTCGATGCGGCATCAACATGAACAAGATTATTTTCCGTATCAATCCATAGCGCTGTATGCTGATTTTTACTAAACGCACGAGGTAATAAATTCATCACGACATCATCTTTTAATGTCTGTTTTTCTACCTTTTTAAGTTTGCGATTTTCTTTTTGTTCGAGGCTTTCAATGCGGTCATCTAATTCACGTTTGACTACATTTGCCGGCAAGATTTTTTCTTCTTTTTTGGCGATTAATAGAATTTGTTTTCCTACAGAAAAATAGAGTAAATCAGAACCTCTTAATGGAGCAGACCAGCCAAATTTACTTTGATCTTGAGCGCCGCAAGGATGAAATTGACAATCTTCTAGTTGAGTTTGTAGTTGTGTAAGATCCCAATCTAGCGGTTTAGTCAGCCTATAAGTCATTAAATTTTTGAACCACATCGTAACACTTCCTTCAATATAGGGTAGAATGTGTTGCATTATAGCCCATAAAAGTAGGAAAAACGATGCAACACAAATTGATTGCCTTTATTGGCGGCGGCAATATGGCGCAGGCTATTATTCTTGGCTTGTTGAAACAAGGTTATCCTGCCGAGCAAATTATTGTGAATGATCCGAATGAGGAAAAAAGAGCATTTTTTGCTAATCTTGGCGTGGCAACTTCAGAAAATAATGTGGAAAGTGCAACCAAAGCGGAAGTTGTGTTGCTTGCGGTAAAACCTCAAATGATGGCTGATGTTTGTTCGCCACTAAGTGCGGTGGATTTTTCCGACAAATTGTTAATTTCCATTGCCGCCGGTATTTCAACTGAACGCTTGAACGCATTAATTCCAAGTATAAAATCGATAGTGCGCGTCATGCCAAATACGCCCGCATTGGTGGGGGAAGGTATGGCGGGGTTATTTGCACCGAAAAATACGAGTGAAAATCACCGCACTTTTGCACAAGATTTATTGGGATCTGTGGGAAGAACGGTTTGGGTGGATGATGAAAGTCAAATGCACGCAGTAACTGCCGCGTCAGGAAGTAGCCCCGCTTATTTCTTTTTAATGCTGGAAGCGATGCAGCAAGCCTTAATCAAAATGAATATTGATGAGAAAACTGCGCGTGAATTAGTGCAGCAATCTATGTTTGGTGCAGCAAAAATGGTGGCTGAAAATCCGCAAATTGCGCTTTCAACTTTACGTGAAAATGTTACCTCGAAAGGTGGTACCACTGCGGCGGCGTTAGCAGTATTTGATGCTCAACATTTTAATCAAACAATAGAGCAAGCCATGCAAGCTTGTTTGTCTCGTTCACAAGAAATGGAAACTTTATTCTGATGCAAGTTCGTCCTTTTTATTGGCTCGCACTGAGCTTTCTAGGTTACTACTGCGCTTATGGCGTATTTTTGCCGTTTTTCCCCGCATGGTTGAAATCTCAACAATATGGTGAAGAAATGATTGGTTTGGTGATCGGGAGTGCTTATATTTTCCGATTTGCGGGCGGATTATTTTTTTCATCGCTGATTAAAAAAGCCAATCATATTATTAGTTCCTTACGTCTATTGGCGTTAGCATCGGCCATTATTATGGCGGCTATGAGTTTAGTTGCTCATAATTTTTGGTTGTTGTTTATTGCTATTGGTTTGTATGCTTCTGTGAATTCAGCGGGAATGCCAATTGGGGATTCGTTGGCATCCACTTGGCAACGCCAAATCGGCTTAGATTACGGCAAAGTACGTTTGATTGGCTCTTCTGCCTTTATTCTTGGCGTAGTGGTGTTTGGTGGCATGATTGGCTGGGTCGGCGAGCAAAATATCGTGTGGATTTTAACCGCACTTTTATCTTTCTATACCATCATTCAGCTTTTAAAACCGACCATTCCCCCAAAAGATGAAATACCTGAAGATGGCGTTCAAAATGATGTTGGTTTTATTGCTTTACTGAAAAATCCGATGACATTACGAGTCATGATAGCAGTAGGGCTGATTCAAGGCTCTCATGCGGCTTATTATGTTTATAGCACGATTTATTGGACAAGCATTGGAATTTCTGTTTCACAAACTAGCTTACTTTGGGGCATTGGCGTATTAGCAGAAATTGTATTATTTTTCTTTTCTCGTCGTTTATTTCAAAATATTTCTATTAGTGTGTTGCTTTATATTTCTGCACTTGCGTGCGTTGGACGCTGGGCTGTAATGGGATATATTGAAGATTTTTGGTTGATATTCTTATTGCAACTTATGCACAGTCTAACCTATGCCGTTTGCCATTATGCGATTGTTCGCTATATCACGACCCAGCCACAAAGCCATATTACGAAATTACAAGGTTTGTATAATGGTTTATCCAATGGTGTGTTAATTGCCATTTTTACCGCGATTGCGGGAACGATTTATCCAACGTCGCCAGCGATGACATTTGTATTTATGAGTATCATTGCGGCGGCTGCATTTTTTGTGATTCCACGCAAGTTAAATGCCTTTTTGATTGTTCAGCATAAATAGGACGCATCGCTTTCCTTGTAGAAAAGTAATATGAAAAATCTTGTGCTTATTGATTTGTTTCTTAACGAATATTGGATTGAAAAAGGGCTTTCAGAAAATACCGTTCAATCTTATCGTTTGGATTTAACCGCACTTTGTGATTGGTTGGATAAAAACGACTTGTCTTTGGAAACCTTAGATGCTGTAGATTTGCAAGGTTTTCTAGGTGAACGTTTGGAGAAAGGTTACAAAGCCACGAGCACCGCGCGAATGTTAAGTGCAATGCGTAAACTTTTCCAATATTTATATCGGGAAAAATATCGCGTGGATGATCCAAGTGCGGTGCTAAGTTCGCCTAAATTACCCAGTCGCCTGCCAAAATATTTAACTGAGCAACAAGTGTCAGATTTGCTCAATACGCCAGATGTAGACGTGCCTTTGGAGTTACGCGATAAAGCAATGTTAGAGTTGCTTTATGCGACTGGGCTTCGTGTAACGGAGTTAGTTTCGCTGACGATTGAAAACATGAGCGTGCAACAAGGCGTGGTGCGAGTGATTGGTAAAGGGAACAAAGAGCGTATTGTGCCAATGGGGGAAGAAGCTGCCTATTGGGTTCGTCAATTTATGCTTTATGGTCGCCCTGTGCTATTAAATGGGCTGAGTTCTGATGTTGTGTTTCCAAGTCAGCGTGCACAGCAAATGACTCGTCAAACTTTCTGGCATCGTGTAAAACATTATGCCATTCTCGCGGATATTGATGCGGATACACTTTCCCCTCACGTTCTTCGCCATGCTTTTGCCACCCATTTAGTGAATCATGGTGCGGATTTACGTGTGGTGCAAATGTTGCTAGGGCATACAGATTTATCTACAACACAGATTTATACTCACGTGGCAAAAGAGAGATTGAAACGATTACATGAAAGATTTCATCCTAGAGGATAGATAAGTCTAACAAGGCTTTACATGCTAATTGTGGTTTTCTAATTGAGTTCATTGACCAAATCAGGTAAACTACCGTCCCGTCTTTGATAGCTAGTTATCTTCGATTTTTGACCGCACTTTTGGTTGATTTTGTCTGTAAGATGATTAGCTATAATCATTTATATCCCAATACAGATTAGGTTCCCTATGGCTACAAATTATATTTTCGTCACTGGCGGTGTGGTTTCATCGTTAGGTAAAGGCATTGCGGCAGCATCATTGGCGGCAATTTTAGAAGCTCGTGGTTTAAACGTAACTATTATGAAATTAGATCCATATATTAATGTGGATCCGGGTACGATGAGCCCAACCCAACATGGGGAAGTTTTCGTCACTCAAGATGGAGCTGAAACAGATTTAGACTTAGGTCACTATGAGCGTTTTATCCGTACGAAAATGACTAAACGCAATAACTTCACCACAGGCAAAATTTATTCTGAAGTATTACGTAAAGAGCGTCGTGGCGATTATCTTGGTGCAACAATTCAAGTGATTCCACATATCACCAATGAAATTAAAGATCGCGTCATTGCTGGCGCTCAAGGTCATGATGTCGTGATTGTTGAAGTGGGCGGTACCGTTGGTGATATTGAATCACTCCCATTCTTAGAAGCATTACGTCAATTAGCCGTTCAAGTTGGTCGTGAACACACCTTATTTATGCACTTAACTTTAGTGCCTTATATTCCAACGGCGGGTGAAGTAAAAACGAAACCAACCCAACATTCTGTAAAAGAATTGCTTTCTATTGGTATTCAACCTGATGTGTTGATTTGCCGTTCAGATCGCATGATTCCGCCAAATGAACGCGCGAAAATTGCTTTATTCTGTAACGTTCCAGAACGCGCAGTCATTTCATTAAAAGATGTAAATTCGATTTATCAAATCCCAGCATTATTAAAATCTCAAGGTTTAGATGATTTCGTCTGTGAACGTTTCCGTTTAACTTGCCCTGAGGCGGATCTGTCTGAATGGGAGCAAGTGCTTTACAAACAAGCAAATCCAGTGGGTGAAGTGACCATTGGTATGGTAGGTAAATATACTGAGTTACCCGATGCCTATAAATCTGTAAATGAAGCATTGAAACATGCCGGTTTAACGAATCGTTTAAGCGTTAACATTAAATATATTGATTCCCAAGATGTTGAAACCAAAGGTGTTGAAGTATTAAAAGGCATTGATGGCATTCTTGTTCCTGGTGGATTCGGTTATCGTGGTGTGGAAGGTAAAATTCGTACCGCACAATATGCACGTGAAAACAAAATTCCTTACTTGGGAATTTGTTTAGGCATGCAGATCGCGTTGATTGAATATGCACGTAATGTAGCGGGTTTAACTAAAGCAAATTCATCTGAATTTGATAAAGATTGTGAACAACCTGTGGTGGCATTAATCACGGAATGGCAAGATGCTGATGGTAATACAGAAGTGCGTACCGATGAATCTGATCTTGGCGGAACAATGCGTTTAGGCGCACAACAATGTCATTTGGTGTCAGGCAGCCGCGCTCGCGAGCTTTATGGAAAAGAAACCATTGAAGAGCGCCATCGTCATCGTTATGAAGTGAATAACACGTTACTTCCACAAATTGAAAAAGCAGGATTGAAAGTAACGGGCTTATCTGCAGATAAAAAATTGGTAGAAATTATCGAAGTGCCAAATCATCCTTGGTTTGTCGCTTGCCAATTCCACCCAGAATTTACTTCTACGCCTCGTGATGGCCATCCGTTGTTTGCAGGCTTTGTAAAAGCAGCCTATGAAAATCACAAACAATCCGTGAAGTAATGGATTAAATTAGAGTAAAAAGAGCGGTGAGAAACGACAAATTTTTTCACCGCTCTTTTATTTTGTAAAAATAGATAAAGATCAAAGCATACGCATTTTTTACAAGACAAAATCTCAAAATAGCTTTATCATATCGCCTGTTTTAGGCTCGCCTAACCCGTTTTAATTAACTTAATTGAGGAAAATAAAAATGGCAAAAATCGTTAAAGTGATTGGTCGCGAAATCATCGACTCACGCGGTAATCCAACTGTTGAAGCTGAAGTTCATCTTGAAGGTGGTTTTGTTGGTTTAGCAGCGGCTCCATCTGGTGCATCAACTGGTTCTCGCGAAGCATTAGAATTACGTGACGGCGATAAATCTCGTTTCTTAGGCAAAGGCGTATTAAAAGCTGTAGCAGCAGTAAATGGCCCAATTGCTGAAGCAATTCTTGGTAAAGATGCGTCTAACCAAGCTGAAATCGACCAAATCATGATCGAGTTAGACGGAACCGAAAACAAATCTAACTTTGGTGCAAACGCAATCTTAGCGGTATCTTTAGCAAACGCAAAAGCAGCTGCAGCATCTAAAGGTTTACCACTTTACGCTTACATTGCAGAACTTAACGGCACTCCAGGCGTTTACTCTATGCCATTACCAATGATGAACATCATCAACGGTGGTGAGCACGCAGACAACAACGTTGATATCCAAGAATTTATGATTCAACCAGTGGGTGCGAAAACCTTACGTGAAGCACTTCGTATCGGTGCTGAAGTATTCCACAACCTTGCTAAAGTATTAAAAGCTAAAGGCATGAGCACTGCTGTTGGTGACGAAGGTGGTTTCGCACCAAACTTAGCATCTAACGCAGACGCTTTAGCATGTATCAAAGAAGCTGTAGAAAAAGCAGGTTACGTATTAGGTAAAGACGTGACTTTAGCGATGGACTGCGCATCTTCTGAGTTCTACAACAAAGAAACTGGCAAATACGAAATGAAAGGCGAAGGCCGTTCATTCACTTCTCAAGAGTTCACACACTATCTTGAAGAGTTAACTAAACAATACCCAATCGTATCTATCGAAGATGGTCAAGATGAATCTGACTGGGAAGGTTTTGCATACCAAACTAAAGTGTTAGGCGACCGCGTTCAATTAGTGGGCGACGACTTATTCGTAACTAACACCAAAATCTTAAAAGAAGGTATCGAAAAAGGTATTGCAAACTCCATCTTAATTAAATTCAACCAAATCGGTTCTTTAACTGAAACTTTGGCAGCAATCAAAATGGCTAAAGATGCAGGTTACACCGCTGTGATCTCTCACCGTTCAGGTGAAACCGAAGATGCGACTATCGCTGATTTAGCGGTTGGTACAGCAGCAGGTCAAATCAAAACTGGTTCTATGAGCCGTTCTGACCGTATTGCGAAATACAACCAATTAATCCGTATCGAAGAAGCATTAGAACGCGCGGGTACTCCAGCAGCATTCCCTGGCTTAAAAGCGGTTAAAGGTCAAGCGTAATTCACGCTGAATTTACTGTAAAATCTCACCGCACTTTGTATAAAAGTGCGGTGTTTTTTTAGGGAGTTTTTATGAATACTCAATCTAATTCATTGCTTACTGAACCTTGGTTATCTTGGGCGATTGAAATTCAAAGTATTGCACAAAGTGGCTTGGCTTATTGTAAAAATATTTATGATATAGAACGCTATGAGCGTCTTCGAGATTTAGCAGCTGAAATGATTAGCCATAAAATGGCAATACCAAAAGAAACGGTTAAAAATCTTTTTTGTAATGAGGATGGCTACCAAACTCCAAAAATAGATACTCGGGCAGCGATTTTTCAAGATGATAAAATTTTGTTAGTGCTAGAAAATGATGGACTTTGGTCATTGCCTGGAGGATGGGTTGATGTATTGGAGACGCTTCATAGTAATACAGTAAAAGAGGTGTATGAGGAAGCAGGGCTAAATGTGAAGCCAACTTTTATTATTGCAATCCACGACCAGCATAAGCATAACTATCCGCCTTTGGCTCATCGTGTACAGAAGGCTTTTATTATGTGTGAAAGATTGTCAGGTGAATTTAAGGCAAACAGTGAAACGTTGGACTCTGCTTATTTTTCCTTGGATAAACTTCCACCAATGAATGATGCAAAAAATACGAAAGCTCAAGTAGAGCTTTGTTTTCAAGCATATAATAGTCGCCATTGGATTACACAATTTGATTAGGAAAAATTATGTTACATTTAACTTTAGAGGACGAACTCTTTTTAGGAACGCCAAAGCAAGTGGGAACGCATTCTACGGTATTTGAGCATTTTGCTGTGATGTTTGAAGATGACGGTGAAACAGGCTATTTTTATGCACTTGATATGCGTCAAAATGCTCAACCGATAGTGGATATGTTGCATGTGTATAATGTTGATTCAACCTCTAATCATCATGAGGCTCGCAAACTTGAAATTTGTTGGGATGAAAGTGGTTATTTAGCATTGTTGCTTATTAATGGCTATCCTCATGCCGTATTTGATTTTGCTCGTTTAGTCGGCTATAACAGCAATAAATATCCACAACCAGATTTAATGAGTATGTGGACTCGTGAAGAAATTACCAATAAACAGGCCGAGCAATGGCTAGGCGTGAAAACCATTCGATAAAAATTGAGAACAATGAAAAAGAAAAATCAGATTTTAGTTAGTTTATCTATTGTGGCCTTATTAGGAGGCTGTTCAGAAGAACAAGTACAACGTGATGTGTATCAGTCTTTAGATGATTGTTTAGCGGATTGGAAAAAAATTGAGCTTTGTGAAGCAGATAAAAATACTGAAAGTACTCAGAAAACTGAGACTACACCACAGCAGGGGCTTGGTTTAAATATTCGTGATAATGGTAATGCAGAAAGTGCGGTAAAAAATTCAGCTGAAAATAATGCGCAAGCTAATCAAAGCGAGAACAATGCTGAATCAACTGCAAAAGCTGAAAGTACCGATCCTTCTTTAGGGGCTGCGATTGCCGGTGGCGTTATGGGGTATATGGCGGCTCGTGCAATTAGTAGTTTCCTTGGCCCAAGTTATCATCCTGGAAATCGAGCTGTCACTACGCCAACAGGGCAAGTTGTGCAACCGCAAACAAATCGTTCTGTTGGAAAACCAATGCTCGTGAAAGGAAATGCAGGAAGCATGAATAGCAAACCTGTATCTCGTGGTGGTTTTAGTAGCCCCAATAATACTAATCGTAGCAGCAGTGGGGGCTAAATGAAACGTGTAACAGGGTTTCCTACTCGACCAGATATGGTGCAACAGCTACTTAATGTTGGATTTGATTATTATAACTTGCCTTCCAGTGATGGATCTCATTATTGGTCTGATAATGTCGCCTATGAATTTACCTTAGCGGAAATTGATCGCATTGAGGATACAACTAATGAATTACATTCAATGTGTTTAGATTTTGCGGCGGATGAAATTAAAAAAGGCGATTATGAAAATTACCGTTTTACGGAGTTGCAAAAACAGCTTATTGAAACCTCTTGGCGTAACCAAGATCCTTATTTATATGGGCGTTTTGATTTTGGCTATGATGGTGAAAACCTAAAAATGTTTGAATATAACGCCGATACGCCAACATCCTTGTTGGAGGCTGCGGTTGTTCAATGGCAGTGGTTGGAGCAAATTGAGGGCTTGAAACATCGGGATCAATTTAACTGGATTCATGAAGAATTAATAAAACATTTCCAATTTTTGAAACAACAAAGTGGCAAAACCGATTTCCATTTGAGTGCTATGCAAGATGCTGGCCGTGAAGATTGGGGCAATGTGGATTATTTAGCTGATGTGGCTTATAACGCTGGTTGGAATATTCATCAATTAGCGGTAGAGGATATTGGCTACAACAGCGAAACAGAAAAATTTGTAGATTTAAATGATCAGCCTATTGAAATGTTATTTAAATTGTATCCGCTGGAATGGCTAAGCCACGCTGAGTTTGCTCGCCATATTACAACCGCTGAAACACGATTTATTGAGCCTGCGTGGAAAATGTTGTTAAGTAATAAAGCGCTATTGGCAAAACTTTGGGCACGTTATCCTAATCATCCGAATTTATTACCTGCTTATTTTACGCCTTTCGAACTACCAAAAGATTTATCAATGTGGGTGAAAAAACCATTGTTAGGTCGAGAGGGTGCCAATGTCTTCTATTATGAGAAAAACAATGGCGTAGAATTTGCAGCGAAAGGAAGCGAACACTCTGCGTTTTATGCTAATTCAGGTTATGTTTATCAACAAAAATTTGAATTACCAAGTTTTGATGGAATGTATCCAATTATCGGCTCTTGGGTTGTGGGGGATGTGGCTTGCGGTATGGGATTACGCGAAGATTTTACAGCAGTGACGGGGAATGATAGCCATTTTATACCTCATTATTTTGTACCTTAATGACTCCTGAATATTACTAAAATAACTAGAAAACTAACCGCACTTTTGTCTTTTTTGATAAAAGTGCGGTTTATTTTTTGTGGATTTTATCTAACCTGAAATGTGTATAGCGTATTTTCTTTAACAAATCTTGTAAAAAATCAAATTTTGTTGAAATAAATAGTAGTTTTCTTTGCAATACTAGGGGAGGAGAGTAAAATGGCGACGGTTGTAGAAGTATTTGAAGTTGTAAACCTATTAGAAGTATTAAATTTTCATTCACTTTTTCAATATTTGGAGTTTGATTATGGCATCAGAAAATCAAAAACTGTCTTCTGTTGCGCTCACACCTGTTGAAGCAACGGATTATGCAGAAAATACAGCGACTTATAAAGCAAATAAACGTCCATTTTTATCGTTTATGTCCGGCATTAGTGCCGGTGCTTGTATTGCCTTAGCCTTTGTATTTTACACAACAACACAAACTGCTAGTGCAGGCGCACCTTGGGGATTAACCAAGTTAGTAGGTGGATTAGTCTTCTCCTTGGGTGTAATTATGGTGGTGATTTTAGGATCTGAATTATTCACCTCTTCTACTTTAACCTTAGTTGCCCGCGTAGGCGGAAAAATAACAACAACCCAAATGATTCGAAACTGGATCGTAGTATATTTGGGCAACTTCGTTGGTGGTTTATTTATTGCGGCTGTTATTTGGTTTGGTGGACAAACAATGGCAGCAAATGGCCAATGGGGTTTAACAATTCTTGCAACTGCCCAACATAAAATTCATCACACTTGGTTTGAAGCTTTTAACCTAGGTATTTTATGTAATATTATGGTGTGTGTGGCGGTTTGGATGTCTTATTCTGGTAAGACGGTTACAGACAAAGCATTTATTATGATTATGCCGATTGGTTTGTTTGTCGCGTCAGGATTTGAACACTGTGTGGCTAATATGTTTATGATTCCGATGGGAATTATTACCGCACATTTTAGTACACCTGAATTTTGGCAACAAATCGGCGTTGATCCGATGAAATACGCAGATTTAGATTTGTATCATTTCATTGTGAAAAATTTAATCCCTGTAACGTTGGGAAATATTGTCGGCGGGGCAATTTGTATTGGTGTATTCCAACGTTATTTAACCAAAACTCATTAAAGATTTACTTATTTATTAATTAACAAAGGAAATGACTATGTCAGAACTTAATGAAGCGCAAAAATTGGCGTGGGCTGGTTTTGCTGGTGGCGATTGGCAAAACAATGTCAATGTACGTGACTTTATCCAAAAAAACTATACCCCGTATGAAGGCGATGACTCTTTCTTAGCAGGTCCAACTGAAGCAACAACTAAGCTTTGGGAATCTGTGATGGAAGGAATTAAAATTGAAAACCGTACTCACGCGCCATTAGATTTTGATGAACATACTCCATCTACCATTATCTCTCACGCACCAGGTTACATTAACAAAGATTTAGAAAAAATCGTTGGTCTTCAAACTGATGAACCTTTAAAACGTGCCATTATGCCATTTGGTGGTATTAAAATGGTGGAAGGGTCATGCAAAATTTACGGTCGTGAATTAGATCCTGAAGTGAAAAAAATCTTCACTGAATACCGTAAAACGCATAACCAAGGTGTATTCGATGTTTATACGCCAGATATTTTACGTTGCCGTAAATCTGGTGTATTAACGGGTCTTCCAGATGCTTATGGTCGTGGCCGTATTATCGGTGACTACCGTCGTGTAGCACTTTACGGTGTAGACTTCTTAATGAAAGATAAATACGCGCAATTCTCTTCTTTACAAAAAGATTTAGAAGATGGTGTAAATCTTGAAGCAACAATTCGTTTACGTGAAGAAATCGCAGAACAACACCGTGCATTAGGCCAAATGAAACAAATGGCTGCAAGCTATGGTTATGATATTTCTAACCCAGCGACCAATGCTCAAGAAGCCATTCAATGGATGTACTTTGCTTATCTTGCTGCAATCAAATCACAAAATGGTGCGGCAATGTCATTCGGTCGTACTGCAACCTTTATTGACGTGTACATCGAACGTGATTTAAAAGCAGGAAAAATTACTGAAACTGAAGCGCAAGAATTAGTTGACCACTTAGTTATGAAACTCCGTATGGTTCGTTTCTTACGTACACCTGAATACGATCAATTATTCTCTGGTGACCCAATGTGGGCAACTGAAACTATCGCAGGTATGGGGTTAGACGGTCGTACATTAGTAACCAAAAATACATTCCGTATTTTACACACCCTTTACAACATGGGTACTTCTCCAGAACCAAACTTAACGATTCTTTGGTCTGAACAATTACCTGAAAACTTCAAACGTTTCTGCGCGAAAGTATCGATTGATACCTCATCCGTTCAATACGAAAACGATGATTTAATGCGTCCAGACTTCAACAACGATGACTACGCAATCGCATGTTGTGTATCACCAATGGTTGTGGGTAAACAAATGCAATTCTTCGGTGCGCGTGCAAACTTAGCGAAAACATTGTTATACGCAATCAACGGCGGTATCGATGAAAAATTAGGTATGCAAGTAGGCCCGAAAACTGCACCAATTACTGATGAAGTATTAGATTTCGATACAGTAATGAGCCGTATGGATAGCTTTATGGATTGGTTGGCAAAACAATATGTGACAGCCTTAAACGTAATCCACTATATGCACGATAAATATTCATACGAAGCAGCATTAATGGCATTACATGATCGTGATGTATACCGTACCATGGCTTGTGGTATCGCAGGTCTTTCTGTTGCGGCTGACTCACTTTCAGCAATCAAATATGCGAAAGTTAAACCAGTTCGTGGCGACATCAAAGATAAAGATGGCAATGTTGTTGCAACTAACGTAGCAATCGACTTTGAAATCGAAGGTGAATATCCACAATATGGTAACAACGATAACCGTGTTGATGACATCGCTTGTGACTTAGTTGAACGTTTCATGAAGAAAATTCAAAAACTTAAAACTTACCGCAATGCAGTGCCTACACAATCTGTATTAACTATTACTTCTAACGTGGTTTATGGTAAGAAAACGGGTAACACCCCAGATGGCCGTCGTACTGGTGCACCATTCGGACCAGGTGCGAACCCAATGCACGGTCGTGACCAAAAAGGTGCGGTAGCATCATTAACTTCTGTAGCTAAACTACCGTTTGCTTATGCGAAAGATGGTATTTCTTATACCTTCTCAATCGTACCAAATGCGTTAGGTAAAGATGCAGAAGCACAACGTCGCAACCTTGCTGGCTTAATGGATGGTTACTTCCACCACGAAGCAACGGTTGAAGGTGGCCAACACTTAAATGTGAACGTGTTAAACCGTGAAATGTTGTTAGATGCAATGGAAAATCCGGATAAATATCCACAATTGACTATCCGTGTATCTGGCTACGCAGTACGTTTCAACTCTTTAACTAAAGAGCAACAACAAGACGTAATTACTAGAACTTTCACAGAGTCAATGTAAAAACATTTTTATTTTTGACCGCACTTTGGCGGGAACATAATGTGTATGAGCCTGATTTCAATCAGGCTCATTTTTTATAGACTAAATATTTGGTAAAATTTAGCTATATCTAATTTTAGGAAATTTATGTATGTCAGTTCTTGGAAGAATTCACTCTTTTGAATCCTGTGGCACTGTAGATGGGCCAGGTATTCGTTTTATTTTATTTATGCAAGGTTGCTTGATGCGCTGTAAATATTGCCACAATCGTGATACTTGGGATCTTGAAGGGGGTAAAGAAATCAGTGTCGAAGATTTAATGAAAGAAGTCGTGACTTATCGCCATTTTATGAATGCTACTGGTGGTGGCGTGACAGCATCTGGCGGTGAGGCTGTGTTACAAGCGGAGTTTGTACGTGATTGGTTCCGTGCTTGTAAAGTAGAAGGGATTAATACTTGCTTGGATACAAATGGTTTTGTACGTCATTATGATCATATTATTGATGAATTATTAGATGTAACAGATCTTGTTTTACTTGATTTAAAAGAGCTTAATGATCAAGTTCATCAAAATCTTATTGGGGTACCAAATAAACGTACCCTTGAATTTGCAAAATATTTGCAAAAACGTCATCAACGTACATGGATTCGTTATGTTGTGGTTCCTGGTTATACCGATAGCGATCACGATGTGCATTTATTAGGTCAGTTTATTGAAGGTATGACCAATATTGAAAAAGTTGAACTTCTTCCTTATCATCGATTAGGTGCGCATAAATGGAAAACCCTTGGGTTAGATTATGAGCTTGAAGATGTATTACCGCCAACCAAAGAATCGTTAGAGCATATTAAAACAATCCTAGAAGGTTATGGGCACACTATAAAATTCTAGAGTGAATGTCAGCTAACATAAGGAGTGAATAATGAAAAAACTGATTTTTATATTATCATTTGGGTTGCTTAGCGCTTGTTCTGCTCAAACTCAAAAGGCTGAACAAAATGATATGAAGCTGACACCTCCGACTGATGTGCGAAGCGGATATGTACGTTTGGTGAAGAATGTGAATTATTACATCGATAGTGAATCGATCTGGGTGGATAATCAAGAGCCACAAATTGTACATTTTGATGCAGTGGTGAATTTAGATAAGGGATTGTATGTTTATCCTGAGCCTAAACGTTATGCACGTTCTGTTCGTCAGTATAAGATTTTGAATTGTGCAAATTATCATTTAACTCAAGTACGAACTGATTTCTATGATGAATTTTGGGGACAGGGTTTGCGTGCGGCACCTAAAAAGCAAAAGAAACATACGTTAAGTTTAACACCTGATACAACGCTTTATAATGCTGCTCAGATTATTTGTGCGAATTATGGCAGAGCACAACCTTCAGATAAAAAATAACAAAATATAGCGAATAAAAAATACGGTGAAATTTCACCGTATTTTTTTAATTAAATATTCTTCTTTGTTTTCGTGTTTTGACTACTTGCACTATTAATAATAAAGCAAGAATTATCACATATACTGCAAAAATAAATACCAACCATTGCACCATTGTCACACCGAATAATGACCATTGACTTTCATTACAAGAGCCAGTCGGACTAAACATAAATGGAAACCATTGGTGAAATGGTAAAGTCTCAGGAAAGTTTGGTATAAATTCACATTGTTTCCAAGGGGCTGGATTCATTTGTAAATCAAGATGACGGAATGAAACCAATAATCCCTTAATGCCACTGAATAAGCCCAATGCCAAAGCGATTAATCGAATGATTAAAGCGCGAGGTTGAAGTAAACCTATAATGCCCGCAATAAATAACCCAATTATTGCTAAACGTTCATACACGCAAAGTACACAAGGTTGTAATCCCATTCCATATTGGAAGTAAAGTGCGGTAGATTCTAGTGCTAAACTTGAGAATGCCAGCAGAAACCATGCAGAACGTTTTTCAGAAAATTGTTTTAAAAGTGCGAGCATTTTTTCTCCTTAAATTGGAAAAATTAAACCTAAGTTTGCTAGCCAAATAGTAGCAGCTGGTAAGATAAATTCAATAGCCAGTAACCCAATGATCGAAAGTACAATCGTGTAAGGTAAAGCCATATAAACCATTCTTCCGTAAGAAAGACGAATTAATGGGGCTAGTGATGAGGTCAATAAGAATAAGAATGCTGCTTGCCCATTTGGCGTTGCCACTGACGGTAAGTTTGTCCCTGTATTGATTGCAACAGAGAGCAATTCAAATTGGTGCGGAGCAATTACGCCATTCGTTAACGCCGCTTTCGCTTCATTGATATAAACCGTTGCGACGAATACGTTATCAGAGATAGAAGAAAGCAAGCCGTTAAATACGTAGAATAAGGCAAGCTGTGTATTTTCTTCTGAAGAAAGAACGAAGTGAATGATTGGCGCAAAAAGTTTTTGATCGATAATTACGGCAACCACTGAGAAGAATACCACGAGCAATGCAGTGAAAGGTAAGGATTCTTGGAATGATTTACCGATAGTGTGTTCATCAGTCACACCAGTGAATGCAGTTGCAAAAATAATGATACTTAAACCAATCAAGCCCACTGCCGCAAGATGGAACGCCAATCCAAGAATTAACCAAATCGCGATTAATGCTTGCACACCTAATTTAATTTTGTCTTGTTTAGACATTTTCTCTGAATTAGTGCGGTCTAAATCCGACAAGATTTTCCATACATCTTCAGGTAATTTTTCACCATAACCGAATAATTTGAATTTTTCTACTAAGAAACAAGTCAGTAGTCCGCAGATAAATACTGGAACCGTAACTGGTGCCATGCGGAAGAAAAATTCGATAAAGTTCCATTTTGCTTGTTCTGCAATGATTAAGTTTTGTGGTTCACCCACCATTGTCATCACACCACCAAGTGCGGTTCCGACGCCAGCATGCATCATCAAGCTACGTAAAAATGAACGGAATTTTTCTAAGGTCTCGTGGTGTTGTGTTGTAATTTTCTCATCATCGGCAATATCAACGGCATCAATTAAATTATTACCTGATGCGACTTTGTGATAAACACCATAGAATCCCATTGCTACGCTGATAATTACGGCAACAACCGTTAGTGCATCAAGGAAGGCTGATAGGAAGGCTGCGCTAAAACAGAAAGCTAAAGAAAGTGCGATTTTTGAACGAATTTTGACAAGTAATTTCGTGAATACGTAAAGAAGCAGTTGTTTCATGAAGAAAATACCTGCCACCATAAACATCAGTAACAGGATTACTTCAAAGTTTGCCATAATTTCCGTTTTTACGTGCTCTACATTTGTCATCCCGATAATAATGGCTTCAATCGCTAGTAAGCCACCTGGTTGCAAAGGATAGCATTTTAATGCCATTGCTAGCGTAAAAATAAATTCTGCAACGAGTAACCAACCCGCAATAAAAGGGCTGACTAAAAAGAAAATAATAGGATTAATAATAAGAAAAACCACAATGGCGAGCTTATACCATTCTGGACTTGACCCAAGAAAGTTTTTCATAAAAGCTTGTGTGTTTGTCATAGAGAACTCCATTATTTTTATCACGTGAACATTGTAATATATCCCCCTTTAAAGGATAATAAAAACTGAGTAATTTTTTTATAAAATTGCGTTTTTTTTGATTTTTATCTGATTTTTAATTGTAATGCAAAACGATAACGATATTTTAAAAGCCCAAAGTCCAGCAGCCTTAGCAGAAGAATATATTGTCAAAAGCATTTGGCAAGATGTTTTTCCCGCAGGCAGTAATTTACCATCAGAACGTGATTTAGCCGATAAGATCGGAGTGACTCGCACCACTTTGCGTGAAGTTTTACAACGTTTAGCGCGTGATGGTTGGCTGACTATTCAGCACGGCAAACCAACAAAAGTAAATAATATCTGGGATACGGCAGGGCCAAATATTATTGAAACACTAATCGGTTTAGATATGCAGTCAGCACCTTTGATTATTGATAATATGTTGTCTTTACGCAGTAAAATGTCTGAATCTTATATTTATGAGGCAGTAAAAAATTCTCCTCAACAATCTGCCGCACTTTTTGCTGAATTAGATCAATTACAAAATACGGCGCAAGGTTACACAGAATTTGATTACAAATTATTTCGTCAATTTACCGTAGTGGCTAATAAGCCCTTTTATCGTTTAATTTTTAATAGTTTGAAAGGGGTTTACCAACGAATTGGTTTTTTATTTTTTAAAGAAGAAAAACATCGAGAACTTACAAAAACATTCTATTTAGAAATGCAACAAATTTGCCTTGCGGGAAATGCTGATGCGGTGGTGGATTGTATTCGTAAACATAATTTACGTTCTTCAACTTATTGGAAAACTATTCTAGAGCGATTGCCGCAGAATCTTTCGGATTGATTTCAACATCAAAAGTGCGGTGAATTTTAACCGCACTTTTTCATTAATATAGATAAACATTATGCGCATACCAAGAATTTATCATCCTGAATCCCTTGAAAATCAAACTCAATGTCAACTTTCCGAAGACGCGGCAAACCATGTAGGGCGCGTGTTAAGAATGACAGAAGGTGAGCAAATTGAACTCTTTGATGGTTCTAATCATATTTATCCAGCCAAAATTATTGAGTCGAATAAAAAAGCGGTAAAGGTGGCGATTTTTGGGCGTGAGCTGGCGGATAAAGAATCCAATTTAAAAATTCATTTGGGTCAAGTGATTTCTCGCGGAGAGCGAATGGAATTTACCATTCAAAAATCGGTGGAATTGGGTGTGAATGTGATTACGCCATTATGGTCAGAACGCTGTGGCGTAAAGCTTGATGGCGAACGCATGGATAAAAAAATCCAACAATGGCAAAAAATTGCGATTGGTGCTTGTGAACAGTGCGGTCGTAATATTGTGCCGGAGATTCGTCCACTGATGAAATTGCAAGATTGGTGTGCAGAAAATGACGGAGCGCTAAAATTGAATTTGCATCCACGCGCGCAATATTCGATTAAAACGTTACCGAATATTCCCGTTGAAGGTGTTCGCTTATTAATTGGCTCAGAAGGTGGATTATCTGCACAAGAAATTGCACAAACTGAACAGCAAGGATTTACTGAAATTTTATTAGGAAAGCGTGTTTTGCGTACTGAAACTGCATCGCTTGCGGCGATTAGTGCACTACAAATTTGTTTTGGAGATTTAGGTGAATGATGGAGTTACAAGGGAAATTTTTGATCGCGATGCCACACTTAGACGATTATTTTAATCGTACTGTGGTGTTTATGTGCGAGCATAATGAGCAAGGCTCGATGGGGTTAGTGATTAATCAGCCAACAGATTTAAGCATTGCGGAACTTTATTCAAAACTCAATTTTATGATGAAAAATGACCGCACTTTTAGCAATGAAATGGTGGTAGCAGGTGGCCCCATGCATAGTGAAAGAGGTTTTATTCTACATAAGAATACACCTAATGAATTTCAGCATACTTATAAAATCACGGATGATCTTTCAATGACAACCTCTGCTGATGTAATAGAGACGCTAGGTTCTGAACTTGCGCCAGAAAAATACCTTATCGCTCTTGGATGCTCTAGCTGGGAGGCTGGGCAGTTGGAAAAAGAAATCACTGATAATGCTTGGTTAGTCGCTACTGCGAACGATCAGATTTTATTTGATATGCCTTATGATGAGCGCTATGTTGCGGCGAATCAATTGCTTGGTATTCACCCACATAATTTTGTGTTTGCACAAGTGGGGCATAGCTAATGGGGATTACTGCACTTGCTTTTGATTTTGGTACCAAAAGTATTGGCTGTGCTGTAGGGCAAAGTATTACCGGCACCGCACAAGCCTTGCCTGCTTTTAAGGCGCAAGATGGTATCCCAAACTGGGATGCAATCGAAAAATGCTTGAAAGAATGGAAACCAGATGTTGTCGTAGTTGGTTTGCCTTTAAATATGGATGGAACAGAGCAAGATCTCACTTTGCGTGCTCGTAAATTTGCAAATCGTTTACAAGGTCGTTTTGGCGTTAATGTTCAGTTGCAAGATGAACGTCTAACAACAACAGAGGCTCGTAGTGAAATTTTTGATAGAGGCGGTTTTCGAGCCTTAAAAAAAGGCAAAGTAGATGGGATCTCTGCTTGTTTGATTCTAGAAAGTTGGTTTGAGGTTGCAGAATATTCGGAATAAAAAAAGCCCTTTCAAAAGCTGAAAGGGCAAAAATATTTGGAGTCATACTATGAGTTGTTGAATTAACAAATCAGGTATGTGGCGTATTATAATAATAAAATACAAAAATGCAACATTTTTTTAACAAATATTTTTTGTCATTTAATTATGTGGATTTCTTGTATTGCTATTGACTAAATTACGCATTAGTAAAGCATAGTCTAAGTTGATATCTTGTGGTACGTCTAAGAACACAAAATGCCCATCACCTAGCGCTGCATCAACCGCTTCATTTTTACGATTTAGCATTTTTTCAATTTTGAAATTGATATTCCCCTGAGGGGTCATCATTTCTACATCATCACCAAGTAGGAATTTGTTCTTCACCGCCACTTCAGCCATACCTTGTTCATTACGTTTACCAGTAAATTCACCGACAAATTGCTGACGATCAGAAATAGAATAGCCATATTCGTAGTTTTGGTATTCATCGTGCGTATGACGACGTAGGAAACCTTCGGTATAACCACGATGAGCAAGGGATTCCAGCGTATCCATTAAGCTTTCATCAAATGGTTTGCCAGCAGCAGCATCATCAATGGCTTTGCGGTAAACTTGTGCCGTTCTTGCGCAGTAATAGAATGATTTAGTACGACCTTCGATTTTTAGAGAATGCACACCAAGTGCGGTCAATTTTTCTACATGTTGTACGGCACGCAGATCTTTTGAATTCATAAAGTAGGTGCCGTGTTCATCTTCAAACGCCGTCATTTGCTCATCTGGCTTTTGTGATTCGGTATAGAGGAAAACTTTATCTGTTACTGCACCTTCGCCTAAGGTTGGTGCGACATTTTTCACTTCGATTTGTTGAGCAGGATCGATTTTAGGCACGATGTTGCCTACTTCATCCGTGGTGCCTTCTTCCATTTTGTATTCCCAACGGCAAGCATTAGTGCAAGTGCCTTGGTTTGGATCGCGTTTGTTGATATAACCAGAAAGTAAGCAACGACCAGAATACGCCATACATAACGCGCCATGTACGAAAATTTCGAGTTCGATGTCTGGTACGTGTTGGCGAATTTCAGCGATCTCTTCAATGGATAATTCGCGCGATAAAATCACACGAGTTAATCCCATTTGTTTCCAGAATTTGACTGTTGCCCAGTTTACGGCATTTGCTTGTACAGAAAGGTGAATATCAATATCTGGGAAGTTTTCACGCACCAACATAATTAAGCCTGGGTCAGACATAATTAAGGCATCAGGGCCCATGTCTATCACAGGTTGTAAATCTTTGATAAAGGTCTTGAGTTTGGAGTTGTGTGGTGCAATGTTTACGACCACATAGAATTTTTTGCCAAGTGCATGGGCTTCATCGATCCCGATTTTTAAATTGGCGTGATTAAATTCATTGTTACGTACGCGCAAGCTGTAACGAGGTTGCCCTGCATAAACGGCATCTGCGCCATAAGCAAAGGCGTAGCGCATATTTTTGAGAGAGCCAGCAGGGGAAAGTAATTCTGGTTTGAATTGGGTTGTCATAATATTCTCTTTTGTCTGATTTCAGGTCAGGGATTTGCGCTAGGCAAATCGTTAGGTGGGGTATTGTAGAGAAAATATTTGGCTTGTAAAGGAAAGTGCGGTTAAATCCTAATTAGAAATTCAGTTTATCTCGTTCTGATAGAAAGATTTAACCGCTTGAAATTACCCTATATTAAATAAGGGGCTGAAGTAGATTAGCCCTAAATACCACACCATTTTCTCAATATTTTAAGCTGTTCTTTTGGTGCTCCAAAGTTAAACCGAAATTCACATTCCTTCAAGAATAAAGGAAAGTTTTTTCGGTCGATTCCATTATATTTTCGGAGGATTCTTTTCGCCTGACTCCAGAAATTTTCTATTCCATTTATGTGGTTTTGTTTCACCGCAAATAGTTCGGAATGATTGATTCGTTCGTGGTGAAATTTGCTCACATCAAGGGCATCATAGCTTCGATAAGTATCGGTATAAACCCAGCTGTCAGGCTTGATTTTCCTCACAATAACAGGCATTAATGTCTCTGTTTTGGTATTTTCTACCACTACTGTAAATACTTTTCCTTGTCGCTTTAACAAACCGAATACAGCAACTTTTCCTGCTGCGCCTCGACCTTGTTTTCCTTTACGATGACCGCCAAAATAGCTTTCATCAAGCCCAATTTAACCATCAAAAACCTCATCGGCTTCAAGGGCTAAATGATAGCTAATGACTTCACGAATTTTTCGGTAAAACAAAATCGCTGAATTGGCTTGGATACCGAGTAAATCAGCCGCTGCTCGGGCTGTCACTTCTAATACAAAAAATTCAAGGAGCTTATTTTGTATAGATATCTTTAATTTACAATGGGTTATCTTCATTTTTATAGACTAGCATATTTGCTAATCTACGTCAGCCCCTAATTTTTTTCTGTCGTTGTTTTTGACGGTCGAGCGCATCCAACTCCTTTAGGTAAGCAATCTCCGCACGAGCTAAGGCGAGCTCTCGTTGTAACTTTTTAAACGCTTTAGGTGAAAAGTCTGTGGTTTCTGGAATTTCAATGTCTTTCTTTTTCATCTTTGGCTTCGCTATTTTCGGTGTTTGAAGGTTTGTATGAGGCGATTTTACGCCATCAAGCCCTCTTTCCCGAAATGCTTTTAGCCAATAAATGATGAGAGCGTGGGAAATTTTATGAAGTTTAGCCACCTCACGGATACCATAATCCTGTTCGGTGACGAGTTTGATAATTTTCAAACGAAATTGATAAGGGTAGGACATAATCTGCACCTCAAATTAGGTGTCCAGATTTTGGGGTGCAGATCAACAAGCGGTCAAATGCTTCTTGTCTTTGTAAATAATCAGAAGAATTTGACCGCGTAAATAGAAAACTAAATTTGTTTAATTAAAAACGGTAACGTACACCGAAAGAGGCTTCGTGAGTTTTAAAACGCACGTTTTCTAAATGTCCCCAATCATTATAACGATAACCTAAGTCTAAGGTAATATTCGGTGTAATGTCATAGCCAATACCACCAATAAAACCAAAGCCAATGCGTTTTATGGTTCTGGAATATGATGTTTCCTCATACGCCTTCACATCTCCTCCCATTGGCATATTGTTAGCCTTAAATGTAAGTTTTGTTGTAAATTCATCTTTTGTATAACCGCTGGCAGCAACATGCCCAACTCCAATTCTTGCACCAACATAAGGTTTAATTTTATATTCAGTATCAAAATCATAAATTACAGAAATACCATAAGAATTCTTGGCTTGGAAACTACCTGCATCTTTGTGATCAATTACTGTGCTAGATTTAACTAGATTCATCGGATGAGTCGATCCAACAGGATCTTTTTCGATAGGTTCACTAATAAGATGTTTGCCGTGACTCCATTTACGATAATGAGCATAATCTACTGCAATTCGCCAATTGCCAAAATCATAACCAATAGAAAAACGAGGATGGTTGGAATGAGTTTTGATGTATGAATAGTCTTGTAATATTTCAGGTTGATTTGGAGCGTGTGTCTCTATTTTTTCACGTGCGTGCACCCAATCGGCTTGCACATAAACCCCTTTTCCATTATCTTCCGCTTGTACAGCAGAAGAGAAGAGAAGAGAAGAGAAGAGAAGAGAAGAGAAGAGAAGACTTCTCAATTCGAATATTCATTAGGGTTCCTCCAAAGGATTTTTGTTTAAAATAAAATTTTTATAGTCGATTTTTGAAAACCGTGCTTCATTTTACTCTATTCTATACTATAAGTAAAAATGTTTTAATTAAAGCATAAAATAACAGAAAAATTTGACTGATTGGTTTTTTATGCTTTCTATCAAACTATATTATTTATAAAAAAATGCCTTTCCTATTTATGAACGGAAAGGCATTTTTATCGCATGAATTGTAGTGCTTTTTATTACTGCGACATAATATACCGCAGAAATTAACCGCACTTTTGTCATCTAAGCAATTATTTTACGCGAGATACGTATTCGCCAGAACGAGTATCTACTTTGATTACTTCACCGATTTGAACGAAAAGAGGTACTTTTACGACTGCGCCAGTGCTTAATGTTGCTGGTTTACCGCCAGTACCTGCTGTATCGCCTTTAAGGCCTGGGTCTGTATCGACGATTTCTAATTCAACAAAGTTTGGTGGAGTAACAGTAATTGGCGCACCATTCCATAAAGTCACGATACAATCTGCTTGGTCTAATAACCATTTTTCTGCATCACCTACAGCTTTTGCATCAGCAGAGTATTGTTCAAATGTTTCTGGGTGCATGAAGTACCAGAATGCATCGTCTTTGTATGAATAAGTTAAGTTAAGATCCATAACATCAGCAGCTTCAACCGAAGTACCAGATTTGAAGTTTACGTCTAATACTTTGCCTGAAATTAATTTACGAATACGAGTACGGGTGAAAGCTTGACCTTTACCTGGTTTTACGAACTCATTTTCAACGATTACGCAAGGTTCGCCGTCTTGCATAAATTTTAGACCTGGTTTGAAATCACTGGTAGTATATGTAGCCATATTTTTAATATCCTAAAAATTAGAGATGGTTTGAAAAGTGCGTATTTTAACCCAAGAACCCGTCATTAGAGAAGAACAAAATTGGCTCACAATTCTAAAAAATGCGATTTCAGATCCTAAATTATTGCTAAAAGCCTTAAATTTACCAGAAGATGATTTTGAGCAATCCATTGCTGCGCGGAAACTTTTTTCGCTTCGTGTGCCACAACCTTTCATTGATAAAATAGAAAAAGGTAATCCGCAAGATCCTCTTTTCTTGCAAGTGATGTGTTCTGATTTAGAATTTGTGCAAGCCGAAGGATTTAGTACGGATCCCTTAGAAGAAAAAAATGCCAATGCGGTGCCGAATATTCTTCATAAATATCAAAACCGCTTGCTCTTTATGGCGAAGGGTGGTTGTGCGGTGAATTGTCGTTATTGCTTCCGCCGACATTTTCCTTACGATGAAAACCCGGGAAATAAAAAAAGCTGGCAACTAGCATTAGATTACATTGCAGTGCATCCTGAAATTGAAGAAGTGATTTTTTCAGGCGGTGATCCTTTAATGGCGAAAGATCATGAGTTAGCGTGGTTAATAAAACATTTGGAAAATATACCGCACTTACAACGTTTGCGTATTCACACTCGTTTGCCTGTCGTGATTCCGCAACGGATTACTGATGAATTTTGTACCTTATTAGCAGAAACTCGTTTGCAAACTGTTATGGTGACACACATTAATCACCCAAATGAAATTGATCAAATTTTTGCTCATGCGATGCAAAAATTAAAAGCTGTGAATGTCACGCTTTTGAATCAATCCGTTTTGCTAAAAGACGTGAATGATGACGCGCAAATTCTAAAAATATTGAGTGATAAACTTTTCCAAACAGGAATTTTGCCTTATTACTTGCATTTGCTAGATAAAGTGCAAGGAGCGAGCCATTTTCTGATTAGCGATATAGAGGCTATGCAAATTTATAAAACCTTGCAATCTCTTACATCTGGCTATCTTGTTCCCAAACTCGCACGAGAAATTGCTGGCGAACCAAATAAGACTTTATACGCGGAATAAGATCCGATAAAATATCGCGTAATTTTTTCGCCGCACTTCCGTGGCTAATTAACATGAATAACAACAAGTATCAGGAGTAATCCAGTGGATTCTATGAATAAAAATCAAAATGAACAATCATCTCAAGATGAATTAGATTTAGGCCTTAACCAAGAGCCGATTACACCAAAGAAAACAATTCAGCCAAGTTCGTCAATTTTAGGTAAAGCAAAAGGGTTATTTGCCAAAAAAAATCACGTGCAAACTAACTTTCAGCAACGTAAAGAACCTACTTTTGGCGATTCATCAGCGCAAGAAAATGCTCCTTTAATTCCGAGTGAAAATTTGAAAACAGCACAAGAGCCAGTTCTTCAAACTTCTTCCACAGAAGAAAATATTTCTACTGTTGATGAAGAAATCAGTGCTGAAAATAACGCGGATGAAACCGTCGAAAAGGCTGAAAAACCTATTTTAGCCCAACCAGAAAAATGGAAAGTGTTGCAAGTATTACCGGCAAAGCATCGCCGTTTATTTATGGCTATTTTGGCGTTGGTCATTTTATTAATTATTTTCTTTGCATTAAAACCAAGTTCTGACACTGTTGAGTCTTTCACTCAGTCTAACAGCAATGAAATTCCAGTGCAGTTCCAATCTTTAGATCAAAATCAACCAGTTGAAACCACGATTTTAGATAATCCACCTGCACAAAATCAAATGGCTGCAGAGCAAGCTAACCAACCTGAATCTGCGCCAAAAGCAGATGACTCAGCTAATAGTGCGACCGCTCAAAATCAACCTGCAGAAAACGTAGCTGCGCCACAAAACATGGCTGAGCCACAAAATATGGCTCAAGCTCCAGTTCAAACCTCAAATACAATGGATTCAGCTAAGCCTATGCAAGCAGCTCAATCTGAGCAACTACAAACTCAAGCTCAAGTGGAACAGTCAAAAGCGCCAACTGTTGTAGCACCAGTTCCACCAGTGAAAAAAGTAGTAGAACAACAAGTTGCGCATAAAGATATTGCGAAAAAAGAAGTGAAGGTTGCTGAAAAAGCACATGTACCAGCAAAAGCAACTGAACAAACCGTCGCTAAAACAGTAGGAAAAGCACCAATTGTTGAAGCAAAGCCAGTTCAAGTGAAAAAAGAAACTAAGGTTCAAATAGTTGATGCAAAACCTGCAACAAAAGCAGCTGCACCAACTGCATCGGCGAAAACGTTAACTGTGCCTAAAGGCGTTTCTCTTATGCAAGTATTCCGTGACAATCAACTTAATATTTCGGATGTTAATGCAATGAGTAAAGCTGCGGGTGCGGGCAATGTTTTAAGTAGCTTTAAACCGGGTGATAAAGTTGCAGTATCTGTGAACAGTCAAGGGCGAGTAAATGAAATGCGTTTATCTAACGGTACGCGATTTGTCCGTCAGTCTGATGGTTCTTATGAATATAAAAAATAATATTTAGGGCGAGTAATCGCCCATTTTTCTTTTGCAAGTAGGATTCTATGTTTAAAAAAATGTTTCTAATTTTAACCGCACTTTGCTTGATCGGTTGTGCTCAAAATGGTTTACCAAAGAAGCCAGAGCCGCAAAAGATGCAGGTGGAAAAAGTAGATAAAGCTTTGCAAAAAGGTGAGGCTAAGGTTTATTTGTGTAAAGATGATAAGCAAGTTCGTGTGGTTCATTCCACTCAAAAAAGACGTAAAAAATCATTGCATCACATTACGGTGACTTTTAATTCTATGTCAGAAAAATTGACATTAATGATTTCTGAGCGCGGTAAAAATTACGGCAATATTCGTTGGGCGTGGCAAGAGCGCGATGATTTTAGTGTGCTAAAAACTAATTTAGGTGAAGTTTTAGCGGAACAATGTGTATTACAACCCGTAGAGCGTTTATCCGGTAATTAATTGTGCAAACCGAACTCCAGCGAGGCTTTATTCTTCATCGTCGCCCTTATAGTGAAACGAGTCTTTTAGTCGATTTGTTTACTGAAGAAAGTGGTCGCCTAACCGTGATCGCCAAGGGCGCACGAGCAAAGCGTTCATCTTGGAAGTCGGTCTTGCAACCTTTCACACCTTTATTGTTGCGTTGGACGGGAAAAAGTTCATTGAAAACCCTTACTAAAGTTGAACCCGCCGCAATTACACTGCCTTTACAACAAATCGCCCTTTATAGTGGCTTTTATGTAAATGAATTACTCACTCGTGTTATTGAGCCTGAAACGCCGAATCCTTCGCTGTTTCAACATTATTTAAAATGCTTAACGGGCTTGGCAACTGAAACCAACGTTGAGCCAACTTTGCGTCTTTTTGAATTTCAACTTTTACACATTCTCGGTTACGGCGTGGATTTTCTTCATTGTGCGGGTTCTGGCGAGCCAGTGGATTTCTCAATGACATATCGTTATCGTGAAGAAAAAGGTTTTATTGCGTCCTTAGTGAAAGATAATCTCACTTTTTACGGAAGAGATTTATTAGCCTTTGAAGCTCTCGATTTTTCTGATGATGCGGTACGTCAGGCAGCAAAACGTTTTACTCGTATTGCACTGAAACCTTATCTTGGCGATAAACCGCTAAAAAGCCGAGAATTATTCACTCAAAATATTTTACTTCTAAAATAATGGTTCTTCTTTATACCCCAAAGCAAAAAACAAACAATGTTCAAACCATTACGGCTGATATTCTTGATTTAGATTATCAAGGTTTAGGCGTCGCGAAAATTAATGGTAAAACTTGGTTTATTGAAAATGCACTTCCGCACGAAAAAGTGGAATGTCGGATTCTGGAAGATAAACGCCAATATGGGCATGCTATGGCAAAAAAATGGCTAATAAAAAGCCCTGAACGTTTAGCACCAAAATGTGCTCATTTTATGCGTTGTGGTGGTTGCCAAGGACAACATATTCCTATTGAAATGCAGAGGAAAGCGAAAGAATCCGCATTGTTTAAACGATTAAGTAAATTACAGTCAGAGCCGATTTCATTTCAACCTATGATTTGTGGCGACGCGTGGGCGTATCGTCGTCGTGTACGTTTGAGTTTATGGTTTAATCTAAACACAAAACAAGTTGAAATGGGCTTTCGTCAGAAAAATGCTAATGATTTAGTTACCATTCAATCTTGTGAAGTGGCAGAACCTGCAATTAATTATTTACTACCTAAATTAACCGCACTTTTAGAACAATTCTCTGCGCCGAAACAGCTTGGACATATTGAATTTGTGGCGGCCGATAATGGCGTTGCAATGTTGTTACGTTACACCAAAAAACTTGCGGAAATTGACCGCACTTTATTGCTCAAATTTGCTGAACAAGAAAAGTTAATGCTGTTTTTACAAAGCGATGAAGGTATTGAACAAATCTATGGCGATGCACCTTATTATCAATTTTCTGATGGCATAAAATTACATTTTGATATTCGTGATTTTATTCAAGTAAATCGTGCATTAAATGAACGTATGGTCAATACTGCGTTGGATTGGCTTGAATTGAGCCAACAAGATTGCGTGCTAGATTTATTTTGCGGCATGGGAAATTTTACGCTCCCTCTCGCCAAACTCGTGAAAAGTGCGGTGGGAATTGAAGGCATTTTTGAAATGGTACAAAAAGCGGAGCAAAATGCCGCAAGAAACCAAATCAAGAATATTGAATTTTTCCAAGCCGATCTTGACCAATCCTTTGTTGAACAACCTTGGGCTCGTCAGTCGTTCAATAAAATTTTGCTTGATCCTCCACGCAGCGGTGCAGCTTTCGCGTTAAATGCTTTGTGTGAGCTGAAAGCTGAGAAAATTTTATATGTGTCTTGTAATCCCGCAACATTAGTGCGCGATGCAGAAATTTTACGTGATTTTGGCTACAAGATTGAAAAAAGTGCGGTGATAGATATGTTCCCTCATACGGGGCATTTGGAATCGGTGACGTTATTCACTACAAAATAACTCGGTTATTCGGTACAATATCCACCCAAAATAAAAGCGACAGGAAGTTGCTTTCTCTTCATCAACAAGGGGGTGTTATGGTTGCTGTTCGTGGTTCTCATTTGTTAAATCCGCAGGATTTTGTGATTGAACAATGGTGCGCTGGCTTAAAACTGGCAGAACAAACAGAAAAAAGTTTGATCGATGCGTGGTATTACGCACGTGACTTAATGAGCACTCATCCCAATGAAATGAAGAATGCTACCTTGATGCTCCAGTCTGGCGTGGAAATGGTAGAAATTTTGCACGAACTTAATATGGATGCGGAAACCCTGCTTACTGCCATGTTGTTTCCTATCGTTGCAAATAAATTAATAGACTGGGACAGTCTAAAAGATAAATTTGGTGCGAAAATCACTAAATTGCTTAAAGGCGTGTTGGAGATGGATAATATTCGCCAACTTAATGCCAGCCATTCCGCAAACGCACTGCAAGTAGATAATGTTCGCCGTATGTTGTTGGCGATGGTGGATGATTTCCGCTGCGTAATCATTAAACTTGCTGAACGCATTACTTTCTTGCGTGATGCAGAGCATCGTTGCGCAGAGGAAGATAAAATCCTTGCCGCCAAAGAATGTTCTTATATTTACGCCCCTCTTGCCAATCGTCTTGGGATTGGTCAGTTGAAATGGGAGTTAGAGGATTACTGCTTCCGTTATCTCCATCCCGAACAATATCGCGCTATTGCTAAATTATTGCAGGAACGTCGTCTCGATCGAGAACATTACATTGCTGATTTCGTTAGTGAGTTGAGCGGTTATTTACGTGAAAATATCGAGCAAGTGGAAGTCTATGGTCGTCCGAAACATATTTATAGCATTTGGCGCAAAATGCAGAAAAAGCATCTTGAGTTTAGCGGTTTATATGATGTAAGAGCGGTCAGAATTATCGTGCAAAAATTGCAAGATTGTTATACCGCACTTGGGATTGTTCATACTCAATTTAAACACTTACCCAAAGAATTTGACGATTATGTCGCGAACCCTAAACCGAACGGTTATCAATCTATTCATACTGTTGTTTTGGGTAAAGGTGGCAAGCCAATTGAAGTGCAAATTCGAACCCAACAAATGCATGATGATGCAGAGTTAGGGGTTGCGGCTCACTGGAAATATAAAGAAGGCAATACAGGCAGTATGTCTGCCTACGAAGAAAAAATTGCGTGGTTGCGTAAATTGCTAGCTTGGCAAGATGATATTACGGATTCTGGCGAAGTGATGGCTGAGTTACGCAGTCAAGTATTTGATGATCGTGTCTATGTGTTTACGCCAAAAGGCGAAGTGGTGGATTTGCCAACGGGATCTACACCATTAGATTTTGCTTATGCAATTCATAGTGAAATTGGCCATCGCTGCATCGGGGCAAAAGTGGCAGGGCGTATTGTGCCATTTACCTATCAGCTACAAATGGGTGATCAAATCGATATTATTACCCAGAAAAATCCGAACCCGAGCCGTGACTGGCTAAATCCAAATTTAGGATTTACTCACACCGCAAAATCTCGAGCTAAAATTCAAGCGTGGTTTAAAAAACAAGATCGCGATAAAAATATTCCAGCAGGCAAAGAATTACTCGATAATGAACTCGCCCGTTTAAATTTAAGCATTAAGCAAATAGAGCCTTATGCGTTACCACGCTATAACTTGAAAAATTTGGACGATCTTTATGCGGGCATTGGCAGTGGCGATATTCGTTTAAATAACTTAATCAATTTCTTGCAAAGTAAATTGATTAAAGTGACCGCTGAAGAAGCTGATCAAGAAATTTTACGTCATGTTGCTAACAAAAGTGCGGTCAATTCTCAGCAGAAATCTGAAAAGAACAATGGCTACGTAATTGTGGAAGGAGTAGGCAATCTTATGCATCATATTGCACGTTGCTGCCAGCCTATTCCTGGCGATGCGATTGTTGGCTATATCACAATGGGGCGTGGTATTTCTATTCACAGAGCGGATTGTGAACAGTTCTTGGATTTACAAACAGCTCATCCAGAGCGAGTTGTGGAATCTATTTGGGGCGAAAATTACGCAAGTGGTTTCCATATTAATATCCGTATTGTGGCAGGCGATCGCAATGGCTTATTGCGTGATATTACGACGGTTCTAGCAAATGAAAAAATTAGCGTGTTAGGGGTGTCAAGCCGTGCTGATACCAAAAAACAGCTTGCTACCATTGATATGGAAATTGAACTCCATAATGTTGAAAGTTTGAGTAAAATATTGGCTCGATTAGCAAAATTAGATGACGTAATTGAGGCGAAACGTTTATAAAAATAGGAAAATTTATGTATAAAACGACGGGGCTAACCCATTTAATCAACTCCACTAAATATTCATTACAAGGCTTAAAAAGTGCATTTAAAAATGAAACAGCTTTTCGCCACGAATGTTTTTTAGCCTGCATTTTAATTCCTCTTGCGTTCTTTTTAGGCGAAACAAAAATTGAAATTATCTTGATGATTTCTTCTGTTTTGCTTGTGATGGCGTTAGAACTTTTAAACAGTGCGGTGGAAGCTGTCGTTGATCGCATTGGTACAGAACGCCACGAACTTTCAGGGCGTGCGAAAGATCAAGGTTCTGCATCGGTATTTATTGCCCTTTGTATTGTCGGTATTGTTTGGGGCGGAATTTTATTCTTCTAGCCCTTAAAAAGTGCGGTACGTTTTTACCGCATTTTTGATTTATCCAATCACGTCAAAATCATTTATAAAAATAAGGAAAAATATGACCGCACTTTTAAAAATTGGTCTGGTGTCTGTTTCTGATCGCGCATCAGCAGGCGTGTATCAAGATCAAGGTATTCCAGAATTACAGGCTTGGTTAGAACAAGCGTTAGTAGATCCTTTCCATTTAGAAACAAGATTAATCCCCGATGAGCAGCCAGTTATTGAACAAACATTAAAAGAACTGGTGGATGAACAAGGTTGCTATTTGGTGCTGACAACTGGTGGAACTGGGCCAGCAAAACGCGATGTAACGCCTGATGCCACCCTTGCTGTAGCGGATCGAGAAATGCCGGGTTTTGGCGAACAAATGCGTCAAGTGAGTTTGCATTTTGTACCTACCGCAATTTTATCTCGCCAAGTGGGCGTAATTCGTAAGGAAAGTCTGATTTTAAATCTTCCGGGTCAGCCTAAAGCAATTAAAGAAACCTTAGAAGGCGTGAAAGATAAAGAAGGAAATGTGCTTGTAAAAGGCATTTTTAGTGCGGTGCCTTATTGTTTGCAACTGATTAACGGCTTATATATTGATACCAAGCCTGAAATCATTGAAAGTTTCCGTCCTAAATCAGCAAGACGCGAAAATCTGGAGAAATAGCATGAAAAAAATCGAAGCAATGATTAAACCCTTTAAATTAGATGATGTGCGAGAAAGTCTTTCAGATATTGGTATTTCAGGTATGACAATCACGGAAGTACGCGGATTTGGTCGCCAAAAAGGTCACACAGAACTTTATCGTGGTGCGGAATATATGGTGGATTTTCTGCCGAAAGTGAAATTGGAAGTGGTAGTTCCCGATGAGCTTGTGGATCAATGTATTGAAGCGATTATTGAAACGGCACAAACAGGCAAAATCGGTGACGGCAAAATTTTTGTTTATAACGTTGAGCGAGCGATCCGCATTCGCACGGGAGAAGAAAACGAGGATGCGATTTAGTGCAAAATAATTTAAATTTACACCGCACTTTGCTTGGCATTGCTTCGGTGATTATTATCTTAGCTGGTGTTGCATTGGCGGTAGAAATCGTGGTGCCATTCTTGCTATCGCTATTTATCGCGATAATTTGTTCACCGATGATTAAGGCGATGACGCAACGCCGAATTCCTCATTGGTTGGCCATTACTTTGCTTTTCATCTTGATTTCTTTGGTGTTTTTCTTATTAGTCGGGCTGATTAACAGCACTGCAAGAGAATTCACCCAATCAATTCCACAATATAAAGTTTTGCTTTCACAACGCGTGAGTGATTTAACTGAATTGTTGCAACGTTTCAATCTGCCTTTCACGCTTTCGCGTGAAACTATCCAAGAAAATTTTGACCCAAGTATCATTATGAATTTTGTGAGCCGAGTATTGTTGAATTTCTCTGGCGTGGTGAGTAATGTGTTTGTTTTAGTGCTGGTCGTGATTTTTATGCTTGCGGAAGCACCAACGATGAAACATAAATTTGCTATGGTGATTAGTTCAACCCCTCATGATGCAGCCAAAGAAGAACGCCATATTGATCGCGTTTTGCAAGGCGTAATTGGTTATCTCGGCATTAAAAGTATCACGAGCTTGCTTACTGGTGTTGGTATTTTTATTTTGTTGGAAACCTGTGGGGTTCAATATGCCATTTTGTGGGCAACCTTGGGTTTCTTGCTGAATTATATTCCGAATATTGGTTCAATCATCGCGGCTATTCCGATTATTGTGCAAGCCTTATTACTGAACGGTTTTGGAATTGGTTTTGGCGTGGCAATCGGTGTTATTGCGATTAATATGGTTGTCGGTAACATTATTGAGCCTAAAATGATGGGACAACGGTTAGGGCTTTCAACTTTAGTGGTGTTTCTTTCATTATTGTTTTGGGGATGGTTACTTGGAACCGTGGGAATGTTACTTTCTGTTCCTCTGACGATGGCATTAAAAATTGCCTTGGAGTCCAGTCCCAATACGGCAAAATATGCCTGTCTATTGGGTGATGTCGAAGATTTCAAATAGATTTTATAGAGAAAGTGCGGTGAATTTTCACCGCATTTTTTATGATAAGTCTTGCGGATCAACATCCAAAATTAACCGCACTTGGCTGTTTTTTTCAAGTTCGGCTTGTTGATATTCTCTCAATGCTTTTTGCAGCGTCATTCTTGACGGATGTTGCAATAATAACTGCCAGCGATATTGCCCTGCTTTTTTGCTGAACGGTGCAGGCATTGGGCCAAGCATTTGCAATCCCGTAATTTGCTTTGATTGAAAAAAATTTGCAATCTGGCTTAAGTAATTTTCTGCAAGATCAGAATGTCGAGCCTGTGCTTTGAATAACGCCTGAAAAGTGAAAGGCGGCAATCCCATTGAATGGCGTAATTGTAAGGTTTCTTTTGCAAAAGCTTGGTAGCCATTCGCTAATAACGTGGTAAGCAAAGGATGATCTGGATAATGTGTTTGTAGCACGACTTCGCCTTGTTTATCGGCACGTCCAGCTCGTCCAGCAACTTGAATATAAAGTTGAGCTAAACGTTCTTCTGCACGAAAATCCAGTGAAAATAATGCACTATCTACATTCACTAAGGCAACGAGGGTAACATTCGGAAAATGATGTCCTTTCGCGAGCATTTGTGTGCCAATCAAAATTTGGCTTTTGCCTTGTTGAATATCTTCTAAATAACCTTCCAATTTTCCTTTACGCGCCGTGCTATCGCGGTCGATTCGCGCTACAGAATAATGAGGAAATAGCATTTTCAAGGTTTCTTCTAATTGTTCCGTGCCAAGACCTGTAGTGACTAAATGAGTCGAGCCGCAATCACCACATTGTCGAGGAATAGTTTTTTGAGCACCGCAATGGTGACAACGCAATACATTTTGATGCTGATGATACGTATAAGGTTTTTCACAATGCGGGCATTGTGCAATCCAACCACATTCATGGCAAAGCAATACGGGCGCAAAGCCACGACGATTTAAGAAAAGCAACACTTGATTGCCCTTTTCTAGGTGAGCTTTCATCCGTTCTAATAAGGGTTTCGAAAGCCCGTTTTGTATGTTTTGATTTTTCAAATCAACAACGAAATGACGAAGTGCGGTAGAATTCCCCGCTCTTTTTGATAAAACTAAATGTTGGTATTTGCCATTTTGTACATTATTAATACTTTCTAAACTTGGTGTGGCGGAGCCCATTAATACCGCAATATTTAGTTTTTGAGCCAGTACAATCGCCAAGTCTCGCGCGTGATAACGCCAACTGTCTTGTTGTTTGTAAGACGAATCGTGTTCCTCGTCCAAAATAATTGCACCAAGATTAGAAAATTGCGTGAACAACGCCGATCTCGTGCCAATCACAATGGCACTTTGTCCCGAACGCGCACGATCCCATACATAAAGCCGTTGCGTATCGGTTAAATTAGAATGCAGCACATCAATTTCAACATTGAAACGCGCTTTAAAACGGTGCACCGTTTGTGGAGTTAGTCCGATTTCAGGTACAAGCACTAATACTTGCTTACCCGATTTTAAAATTTCTTCAATATACTGCAGATAAATTTCTGTTTTTCCAGAACCAGTCACTCCATCGAGCAGCCATACATTGAAACCAGAATGAAAGAGCAATTGACTAAACGCTAAGGCTTGCTGCTTATTTAAGGTTAAACGATTTTCAGCATTGATAATTGGGTTATTGCCTAAGCTTTGTTGCCAGCTTAGGGGATTTGTTTGGATAGTAATTTCTTCAATAAACCCTTTGGCTTTTAAGGCAGACCAAATGGCAGAGGAAAAATTATTATTACCTTTTTCAAGATCAGTTTCAGATAAGCATTGTAGGGCTTCAGCTTGCTTTTTCGAGCGTTTTAATTCGCCTTGTTCAAGGGCATTTTTCCCCGCATCCGTAATTCGCCAAAAAGTGCGGTCATTTTTTACCGCACTTTCGCCGTTACGCAATTTCACAGGCAAGGCTTGAAATAACACATCGCCTAATCCCGCTTGATAATAATTTGCTGCCCAATGAAGCCAATCCCAATAAATTGGGGTAAAGATCGGTGCTAAATCTAATGGTTGAAGAATGGCTTTGAGCTTACCCTCTGGCACGTCCGATTTTGTCGGAAAATCAGCCACAATGGCGACACGTTTTTGCGTACCAAAAGGCACAAGAACGCGCATACCGATTTGTAATAAAACATCATCGGGAACGAGATAATCAAATAAACGAGAAAGCGGCACAGCCAGTGCCACTCGGACAATTTTCATAATCAACCTTGGGAAAAAATTTGCCCTATTATACGAGAAAAACGTGTATAATCGCCGCCAATTTTTTTCACGAACAAGATTTTTATGACACAAAGTTTTGCTGATCAAAAACGTAAAACCGTTGAAACCGCAGAATTTACCGAAGATGGCCGCTATAAACGCAAAGTCCGTAGTTTTGTGCTACGCACTGGTCGTTTGAGTGAATTTCAGAAAAACATGATGAACGATAACTGGGGAACACTTGGTTTGGATTATCAAACGGAACCTTTTGATTTTGCGAAGATTTATGGCAATGATAATCCAGTTGTATTAGAAATTGGCTTTGGGATGGGAAAATCGCTCGTGGATATGGCTTTTGCTAATCCCGACAAAAATTACCTTGGCATTGAAGTTCATACTCCGGGTGTGGGTGCTTGTATTGCTTATGCAGTGGAAAAAGGTGTAACGAATTTACGCGTGATCTGTCATGATGCAACGGAAATTTTACGTGACAGTATTGCTGATGGCACGCTTGGCGGTTTGCAATTATTTTTCCCAGATCCTTGGCATAAAGCTAAACATCATAAACGTCGTATTGTTCAACCGCACTTTGTGGCACAAGTTGTGCAAAAATTAGGTAAAAATGGTTTTATCCATATGGCAACAGACTGGGAAAATTATGCTGAGCAAATGTTAGAAGTATTAAGCGCAAACACCGATTTAGTGAATACCTCGAAAAATGGTGATTATATTCCAAGACCAGATTTTAGACCTTTAACTAAATTTGAAGCCAGAGGTCACAGACTTGGTCATGGTGTTTGGGATTTATACTTTGTGAAGAAATAAGCCTATTTTGGGCAAATTAACTTTTGGGTGAAGATTGATGTTGGGGAAATCCGATGCCAAATTCACGAATTTAATATAGAATACTGATTTGAATACGACCTTAATAGGAGAAATACCATGTCTAAATCTTACAATCAACGTCAACGCAAGAAACTTCACCTCGCTGAATTCCAAGAACTTGGTTTTCTTGTAAATTTCCAATTTGCAGAAGGTACTGCGATTGAAACTGTAGATGAAATTGTTGATCGTTTTATTAACGAAGTGATTCAACCAAATGGTCTAGCTTATGAAGGTAGCGGGTATTTACATTGGGAAGGTTTAGTTTGCCTAGAAAAAATTGGTAAATGTGATGAAAGCCACCGTGAAACTGTGAAAAAATGGTTAGAAACCAATGGCTTGCAACAAATTGAAGTAAGCGAATTATTTGATATTTGGTGGGAATATCCAGCAAAAGCAGAGTAATTTGATTTAAAAACAGCATGGCATAAATCGCTGTGCTGTTTTATTAAAAATATTAGCGAAATTCACCGCACTTTAGATTTTTTGATCTATCACAAATAAAGCTCAATAATTTAACGTTCTACCCATTTTGGGTGGTTTATATTGTAACTGTTGTGTCGCATAATTCTACGCCTTAAAAAAGCATTTGTTTATTTATTCACAAAAGGCACGCTCGATGACCGTTGAAAACTTACCCCGCAGACAGTTTTTACGAGGTAAATTCTTAACGTCTTTGCATTCAGAAAATGAGCAAAAACAAGGCTTTGATGGAATTCGCCCACCTTGGGCTGTCGAAAATTCTATTTTTGTGGAGCAATGTACGCGCTGTGGCGATTGTCTTTTTGTCTGTGAAACCAATATTTTGGTGAAAGGCGATGGAGGCTTTCCTGAAGTTCGTTTTGATAATGGCGAATGTACTTTTTGTGGAAAATGCGTAGATGTGTGTAAACAACCTATTTTTCATTCTCGCGATGAAAAACCTTGGTTACACAAAATCGAAATTGGCATGGCTTGTTTAAGCCAACATCGCATTGAGTGCCGTTCTTGCCAAGACAGTTGCCCGATGAGAGCAATTAGTTTTCGTCTGCAAATGGGGGGAGTTGCGCAGCCTTTAGTGAATACGGATGTTTGTAACGGCTGTGGGGCTTGTTTACAGGGGTGTCCGGTGAATGCGATTAAAATTAGTTATCTAAAACAAAATGAGTAATACAAATTTATCTCCGGAAAGCGCAAAAGATTGGCATGTTGTTGGGCTAATTGTTCAAGGTAATCCGGAAAAATTTGCGGCAATTCGAACCGCACTTTTAGCGATTGAGCATACTGAAATTCCAACTTTTGATGAAAAATTTGGAAAGATGGTCGTAGTGATGCAATCGCATGATCAACATATTCTGCTAGATAATATGGAAAGCGTGAAAGACATTGATGGTGTTATTAATGTGTCATTGGTGTATCACGAGCAAGACGAGCAGAAGAAATAAATTACTATAACAATACCTTTATTCTCTTGTAAGCAAGGGAAATGCTTAAAAGATAAAAGAAAAGTTTTTGTCTTTTATCGTAAGGCTACTGCCTTATCGGTGTGTAAAAAAGTTTACATTTAATAATAAATCAGTGTTTAACGTGGGGGAAACGCGATGAGTTTAAGTCGTCGAGACTTTATGAAAGCCAACGCAGCTGTAGCTGCGGCAACGGCTGCGGGGCTGACCATCCCAGTCAAAAATGTGGTTGCGGCTGAATCCGAAATTAAATGGGACAAAGCAGTATGTCGTTTCTGTGGTACTGGTTGTGCAGTATTAGTTGGTACTAAAGATGGACGTGTTGTGGCATCTCAAGGTGATCCGGATGCAGAAGTAAACCGTGGTTTAAACTGTATTAAAGGTTACTTCTTACCGAAAATTATGTACGGTAAAGACCGTGTAACTCAGCCACTTTTACGTATGACAAACGGAAAATTTGATAAGAACGGCGATTTTACGCCTGTTTCTTGGGATTTTGCGTTCAAAACAATGGCTGAAAAATTTAAAGAAGCTTTTAAAAAGAACGGGCAAAATGCAGTAGGTATGTTCACTTCTGGACAATCTACCATTTGGGAAGGCTATGCGAAGAATAAACTTTGGAAAGCAGGTTTCCGTTCTAACAACGTAGATCCGAATGCTCGTCACTGTATGGCATCTGCAGCGGTTGCGTTTATGCGTACCTTCGGTATGGATGAACCTATGGGTTGTTATAACGACATTGAACATGCAGATGCTTTCGTTCTTTGGGGCTCAAATATGGCGGAAATGCACCCAATTTTATGGTCGCGCATTACTGATCGCCGTATCTCTAATCCTGATGTTCGTGTTACTGTACTTTCTACTTACGAACATCGTAGTTTTGAACTTGCCGATCACGGTTTGGTATTTACACCACAAACCGATTTGGCGATTATGAACTACATCATCAATTATTTAATTCAGAACAATGCTGTAAACCACGATTTTGTGAACAAACACACTAAATTTAAACGTGGTGAAACCAATATCGGTTACGGTTTACGTCCTGAAAACCCATTAGAAAAAGGTACTAACAATAAAACTGCAGGCAAAATGCATGATTCTTCTTTTGAAGAATTAAAACAAATTGTGTCTGAATATACACTTGAAAAAGTGTCTGAAATGTCTGGTGTAGATAAGACTCAGCTTGAGACTTTAGCGAAACTTTATGCAGATCCAAGCAAAAAAGTGGTATCTTTCTGGACAATGGGCTTCAACCAACACACTCGTGGTGTGTGGGCAAACCACCTAATTTATAACATCCACTTATTAACTGGAAAAATCTCAATTCCAGGTTGTGGACCATTCTCATTAACTGGTCAGCCGTCTGCTTGTGGTACTGCGCGTGAAGTAGGTTCATTCCCTCATCGTTTACCAGCAGACTTAGTAGTAACGAATCCTAAACACCGTGAAACAGCGGAACGTATTTGGAAATTACCAAAAGGTACTATTTCTGAAAAAGTTGGTTTGCACACAATTGCACAAGACCGTGCAATGAACGACGGCAAAATGAATGTGCTATGGCAAATGTGTAACAACAATATGCAGGCTGGTCCAAACATTAATCAAGATCGTTTACCAGGCTGGCGTAAAGAAGGCAACTTCGTTGTTGTATCCGATCCTTACCCAACTGTATCCGCACTTTCTGCTGACTTAATTCTTCCAACTGCAATGTGGGTAGAAAAAGAGGGAGCTTACGGTAATGCAGAACGTCGTACTCAATTCTGGCGTCAACAAGTAAAAGCACCAGGTGAAGCAAAATCAGACTTATGGCAATTAATGGAGTTTGCAAAATACTTCACGACTGATGAAATGTGGACAGAAGAATTACTTGCACAAATGCCAGAATATAGAGGTAAAACTTTATATGATGTGCTCTTCAAAAATGGTCAAGTAGATAAATTCCCATTAAGCGAACTTGCTGAAGGTCAATTAAACGACGAATCAGAACACTTCGGTTACTATGTACACAAAGGTTTGTTCGAAGAATATGCTGAATTTGGTCGCGGTCATGGTCATGACTTGGCTCCATTTGAAATGTATCACAAAGCGCGTGGTTTACGCTGGCCGGTTGTCGAAGGTAAAGAAACCTTATGGCGTTACCGTGAAGGCTACGATCCGTACGTTAAAGAAGGTGAAGGTGTGGCATTCTACGGTTATCCAGACAAGAAAGCGATTATTCTTGCGGTACCTTATGAGCCTGCAGCTGAGTCTCCAGATAAAGAATATGACTTGTGGTTATCTACCGGTCGTGTTCTAGAGCATTGGCATACTGGTACTATGACTCGCCGTGTGCCTGAATTACACCGTGCTATGCCGAACAACCTTGTTTGGATGCACCCATTGGATGCTGAAGCTCGTGGTTTACGCCATGGCGATAAAATTAAGATTTCATCCCGTCGAGGCGAAATGATTTCTTACTTAGATACTCGCGGACGTAATAAACCACCTCGTGGCTTAGTATTCACCACTTTCTTTGATGCAGGTCAGCTTGCAAATAGCTTAACGCTAGATGCGACAGATCCAATCTCAAAAGAAACCGACTTTAAAAAATGTGCGGTAAAAGTGGAAAAGGCTGCGTAAAAATCATGTAAAAATCAATCGCACTTTATTTTCCCCTATCAATAAAAGAGGAAGATGAAAGTGCGGTTAAAATCTAAAAAGAAAATGAAGAAGCCTGCTCTCAATCCTGAACGTAGAAAATTTCTCAAAGAAGCAACTCGTACTGCGGGTGGTTTAGCTAGCGTTGGGATTTTGTTGGGATTGCAGCAAAATCAAAGTCTTGCTCGCGAAGGTGTGCTATTACGCCCACCGTTTGCTTTGCAAGATGCGAAAGCGTTTTCTGCCGCTTGTATTCGTTGTGGACAATGTGTTCAAGCCTGTCCTTATGACATGCTGCATTTAGCATCTTTATTATCGCCAGTAGAAGCGGGAACACCGTATTTTATTGCGCGTGATAAACCTTGCGAAATGTGCCCTGACATTCCTTGTGCTCATGCTTGTCCAACTGGCGCGCTTGATCGCAATGCGACAAATATTAATGAGTCGCGTATGGGACTGTCAGTATTGTTAGACCACGAAACTTGCTTGAACTGGCAAGGATTACGTTGCGATGTTTGTTATCGAGTTTGCCCATTAATCGATAAAGCGATTACATTGGAAAAACAACATAATCCACGTTCTGATAAGCATGCGTTATTTATTCCAACAGTACATTCTGAAGCGTGTACCGGATGTGGGAAATGTGAGCAAGCTTGTGTGTTAGAAGAAGCTGCGATTAAGGTTTTACCAATGGATCTTGCAAAAGGTATGTTAGGTAAACATTATCGTTTGGGCTGGGAAGAAAAAGTGAAAGCTGGTCATTCTCTTGCGCCTAAAGATATGATTTCGTTGCCGACTCGTACGCCAGAAGGAGCAACTGTAATTCCTGAACCGGCAGAGCCCGTGCTTGCACCTATTTTAGGGAGTGGCAAATAATGGCAAATATACCAAAATTTGCAGGTAAAGAGTCGCGAGAAAAATGGGGCTGGTGGTATGCAAACCGCTTTTTGTTTTGGCGTCGACTAAGCCAACTTAGCATTCTTGCGATGTTTTTAAGCGGTCCTTATTTTGGTGTTTGGATTTTAAAAGGCAATTATAGTGGAAGCTTATTGCTCGATACTGTTCCATTAAGCGACCCTTTAATTACAGCAGAAAGCTTGGCTGCAAGACATTTACCTGATGCTCTCACCTTGATTGGTGCAGCAATTATTGTGTTATTTTACGCAGTACTGGGTAGTAAAGTATTTTGTGGTTGGGTATGTCCGCTAAATGTTGTGACGGACTGTGCTGCGTGGCTACGCCGTAAGTTAGGCATTCGCCAAACGGCAAAAATTTCGCGCGGTTTACGTTATGGCATTCTTGCGCTTATTTTACTAGGCAGTTGCGTAAGTGGGATGTTGCTTTGGGAGTGGGTTAATCCAGTGGCTGCACTTGGCCGTGCCTTTATATTTGGCTTTGGTGCAACAGGCTGGCTATTGCTTGTTATTTTTCTTTTTGATTTATTGATTGTAGAACATGGCTGGTGTGGACACCTTTGCCCAATTGGTGCTGCTTACGGTGTGATTGGTGCAAAAAGTTTAATCCGTATCAAAGTGATTGATCGTGCTAAATGCGATAATTGTATGGATTGCTACAATGTTTGTCCCGAAGCCCAAGTGTTACGTTCACCTTTACATGGAAAAAAAGACGAAAGCCTACTTGTGCTTTCCAAAGATTGCATCAGCTGCGGACGTTGTATTGACGTTTGCGCTGAAAAAGTTTTTAAATTTTCGACCAGATTCGATCATTCAGGGGAGTGATTAATATGACTAAACAGGTATCTAAAATTTTAGCGGGATTATTTACCGCACTTTTTGCTGGCTCACTGATGGCATCTGATGCACCAGCAGTGGGAAAAGATTTAACTCAAGCGGCAGAAAATATTGCTCCAGCATTTCATAATGCACCGCGTCAAAGTGAATTACCAGCGTTAAACTATGTAAACCAACCTCCAATGGTTCCACATAGTGTTGCAAATTATCAAGTGACAAAAAATGCGAACCAATGTTTAAATTGTCACAGCCCAGAAAATTCTCGTTTGAGTGGTGCAACTCGAATCAGCCCAACTCACTTTATGGATCGTGATGGTAAAGTGGGTTCAAGCTCATCACCACGTCGTTATTTCTGTTTACAATGTCACGTTTCTCAATCAAACGTAGATCCGATTGTTCCAAATGATTTCAAACCGATGAAAGGTTACGGAAACTAATTTAAGAGGTCTATATGTCTGAGAAAAAACCAAATATCTTAAAGCGTTTCTGGCAATGGTTTAGAAAACCAAGCCGTATGGCGATAGGTACGATTATTATTTTATCAGCTATCGGTGGTATTCTTTCTTGGGTTGGTTTTAACTATGGTCTAGAGAAAACTAATACTGAGCAGTTCTGTGCGAGTTGTCATACCCAAGATGCTTATCCAGAATATTTGCATAGCGTGCATTATCAAACTCGTACTGGTGTGGGGGCAAGTTGTCCAGATTGTCACGTACCACATGAATTTGGTGCAAAAATGAAACGTAAAATTGTTGCGGCGAAGGAAGTATTTGCTCACTATACTGGAAAAGTGGATACCTTAGAAAAATTCAATGCACATCGTTTAGAAATGGCTGAAAACGAATGGGCTCGTATGAAAGCTAACGATTCTAAAGAATGCCGTAACTGTCATAAAGTAGATCGTATGAACTTCAACGATCAACGTTCTGTGGCTGCACGTATGCATGAAAAAATGAAGACTGAAGGTAAAACTTGTATCGACTGTCACAAAGGTATTGCACACCAACTACCTGATATGAGTGGCGTTGAGTCAGGATTCAAAGACGAGAAATAATTTTCTCAAAATATTGTGAAAAAATACCGCGCTTAGCTAATAAGTGCGGTATTTTTATTTTGTGTTTATACACGATAATCTATTGATGTTAGTCTTTATTTAAAGCCTATTTTTCAGTAAACTTAGCAAGTTTTGTTGAATTATTAAAATATTACTTAAAATTTAGGAATTTATTGTGGCTCACCGAGATTTTGCCGCACGTCGCGGTTCAAATAATAAGAAAAAAACAAAAAAAAATAAGAATATTCTGATCATCTTCGCTTTAGTCATTGTGTTGGCTTTTGGCGCAGGGCTTTATTTGTTGAAAAATAAAAATAGCGAAGCTGAAGCTGTAGTGCAACAGGCTGCGACACAACAAGAAAAAACGCAACCTAAAAGTATTTTACCTAATCGCCCAGAAGAAGTTTGGAGTTATATCAAAGCATTAGAAACTCGAACTGTTCCTGTTGATAATAAACCTACAAGCGTAGAGCAAAATATGCGTTTAACCGAAGAACAACGCCAAGTTTTAGCACAAATGGAAAAAGAACAACAAGCTGCGGAGGAAGCTCGTAAATTAGCGGAGCAACAACGTGCGGTAGAAACGGCGAAAGCTCAACAAGTGCAAGCAGCGCCAAAAGTAGAGCAAGCGAAAAAGCCTGAAGCCGTAAAAACAGAAACAGTGGAACCTGAATCTACACAAAAACAAGAACAACCAAAAATTGAGGCAGCTAAAAAGGTTGAACAATCTAAAACTACAGATAATTTGAACGGTGGTAAAAAATTCGGTTTACAATGTGGCGCTTTCAAAAATAGAGCGCAAGCTGAAAATTTGCAAGGACGCTTATCAATGACTGGTTTAAATGCACAAGTGCAAGTGAATGGTGAGTGGAACCGTGTTCGTGTAGGGGGATTTGCTAGTCGAGATGCAGCAGTGCAGGCTCAAAATAAAGCCAAAAGTGTGGCTGATTGCGTAGTGATTGGCATGTAATGTTAATCTAAGGTTGTTGAATTTTAAATCTATATCATTGAAATAAAAAAATCCCAACTAAAAGTGCGGTGCAATTAGTTGGGATTTTTTCATTAAGGATTATTACAAAATAATCATATCATCACGATGCATTGCTACTGCACCGTATTCATAGCCTAAAACATTTTCAATGTCTGCTGATTTTCTGCCCTTAATTAATTGTAGGGCATCGCTGTTATAGCGTGGCATACCTAGTGCAATGTCTTTACCCGATTGAGTGCGTATTTTGACTACTTCACCACGCGAAAAAAGTCCTTCCACGTTAATAATACCAGCGGGTAATAAAGATTTATTTTGTTCAAGAATGGCATTTTTCGCTCCATCATCAATAGTGATAATGCCTGCCGATGGCGCGGCGAAAAGCCATTGTTTGCGGCTTTCTAATCGATCAGATTGGTGTGCAATAAATTTTGTGCCAATATCTTGTTCATAAGCAAGATCAGCGATCACATTTGGACGATTACCCGGTGCAATAATGGTTTCAATTCCAGAGCGAGTGGCAACATCGGCAGCAATGATTTTAGTCATCATTCCTCCAGTGCCAAGATTAGTCCCACTGCCACCTGCGATTGAGCGAATGTGATCCGTGATTTGCTCTACAACTGGGATTAATTTCGCTTCAGGATTTTTACGCGGATCACTATCAAATAAACCTTGTTGATCAGTTAATAAATAAAGTTGTTCCGCTTGAACAAGAATAGCGACTAATGCAGATAAATTGTCATTATCGCCAACTTTAATTTCTGCGGTTGCCACCGCATCATTTTCATTAATTACAGGAATTATGTGATTGTCTAAAAGTGCGTGTAAAGTATCTCGTGCATTTAAAAAACGTTCGCGATCTTCAATATCGGCACGAGTTAATAAAAGTTGTCCGATATGAATATCATAAATAGCAAATAATTTTTCCCAAGCCTGAATTAATTGGCTCTGACCAACCGCTGCAAGCAGTTGCTTTGAGGCAATAGTGGGTGGTAATTGAGGATGATTTAAATAATGGCGACCCGCAGCAATGGCACCAGAAGTCACAATCACTATACGAAATCCATCATTATGCAGTTGTGCAATTTGACGAACAATTTCCATCATATGTGGCGAATTCAGTTTTGGCGAACCCTGAGTTAGCGTGCTTGTACCGAATTTCACAACAATTGTTTTTTTGTTCATAGTCCTTTCCCAAGTTCTTAAAATTGGTATTAACGTTATCACTAAATCAATGACAAATCACTTAATATCAGGTATAGTAACGGCAAATTTTAGGGGGACTTATGACATTTAGTTTAATTGTAGCGACGACATTAAATAGTGTAATTGGTAAAGATAACCAAATGCCTTGGCACTTGCCTGCAGATTTAGCTCGGTTTCGTCAGAACACCACTGGTAAACCTGTCATTATGGGGCGTAAAACCTTTGAAAGTATTGGTCGTCCACTACCTAAACGTACCAATATCGTACTTTCTCATCAGCCTTTTAAACACGAAGGTGTGGTATGGAAAGATAGCCTTGAAAGTGCGGTCAATTTTGTCAGAGATTTTGATGAAATTATGTTGATTGGTGGGGGAGAGTTATTCAAACAATATTTGCCACAAGCAGATAAGTTATACCTTACTCAAATTCAAACAGAACTAGATGGCGATACTTTTTTCCCTCAATTGAATTGGGAAGAGTGGAAAATTGAATTTGACGAATATCGTAAGGCGGATGAACAAAATCGCTATGATTGCCGATTTTTAATTCTTACCCGAAAATAAATTAAATAAATGAAACAATACTTCTAGAACATTCATTAATCTAGCAAACAAAGAGATGATCATTTTCCCTTGAGTTCCCCTTTTTAAAGTTTCATAATGACCTTTCATTTTTATTTTTGATAGTTTTAAATATCCCATTTTTAAACATTATCCCAAATCAGGGAAGGCATTATGACGCAAACTGCAACTGAAACCCCATCAAATAAATCTGTATCAAAGAAAACTAATCGTAAAAAAAGTTTAAGCATTTTTATTCTTCTCCTGCTTATTATTGGTATTGCTTGTGCTTTGTATTGGTTTTTCTTCTTGAAGGATTTTGAAGAAACAGAAGATGCTTATGTGGGTGGTAATCAAGTGATGGTGTCATCACAAGTTGCAGGTAATGTGGCGAAGATTAATGCTGACAATATGGATAAAGTCCATTCAGGCGATGTACTAATTGAATTAGATGATACCAATGCAAAACTTAGTTTTGAACAAGCAAAAAGCAATCTCGCCAATGCAGTGCGTCAAATAGAACAACTGGGTTTTACTGTGCAGCAATTGCAATCCGCTGTGCACGCCAATGAAATTTCTTTAGCTCAAGCACAAGGCAATTTGACACGCCGAATCCAACTTGAAAAAATGGGTGCGATTGATAAAGAATCTTTCCAACACGCAAAAGAAGCTGTCGAGCTTGCCAAAGCAAATTTAAATGCCTCTAGAAACCAATTGGCTGCTAATCAGGCTTTATTGCGTAACGTTCCATTACGTGAACAACCTCAAATACAGAATGCAATTAGTTCACTCAAACAGGCTTGGTTAAATTTGCAACGTACAAAAATTAGAAGTCCAATTGATGGCTATGTAGCGCGTCGTAATGCTCAAGTAGGACAAGCAGTTTCAGTGGGCGGCGCATTAATGGCGGTGGTATCTAATGAACAAATGTGGCTAGAAGCTAACTTCAAAGAAACCCAATTAACGAATATGCGAATTGGTCAGCCAGTGAAAATTCATTTTGATTTATATGGTAAAAATAAAGAATTTGATGGCATGATAAATGGCATTGAAATGGGAACTGGCAATGCGTTTTCTCTTTTACCTTCGCAAAATGCCACTGGTAACTGGATTAAAGTGGTGCAACGTGTACCTGTGCGAATTAAATTAGATCCACAACAATTTGCCGAAATGCCATTGAGAATTGGTCTTTCTGCAACGGCAAAAGTAAGAATTGCAGATTCATCTGGCCCAATGTTACGAGAAAAATCAGAACAGAAAACTTTATTTGCTACTGATACACTTAAATATGATGAAAGTGCGGTAGAAGATTTAATTGAATCTATCATTCAGCAAAACAGCCATTAAGGCAGTGCTATGGACAATTCCGCAAAAAAATTCCCACCTATTCAAGGTGGCGCCCTGATTTTATTAACGCTGGCTTTATCTCTCGCCACCTTTATGCAGGTATTAGATTCTACGATTGCAAATGTGGCGATTCCTACTATTGCGGGCGATTTAGGCGCATCTTTTAGTCAAGGTACGTGGGTAATTACTTCTTTTGGTGTGGCAAACGCGATTTCTATTCCAATAACAGGTTGGTTAGCAAAACGTTTTGGCGAAGTGCGGTTATTTTTAGTCTCAACTTTTTTATTCGTTGTCTCTTCTTGGCTTTGTGGGATTGCAGATAGTCTTGAGGCATTAATTATTTTTCGCGTCATTCAAGGTGCTGTCGCAGGCCCTGTGATCCCTCTTTCGCAAAGTTTATTATTAAATAATTACCCACCAGAAAAACGCGGAATGGCATTGGCGTTTTGGTCAATGACTATTGTGGTTGCGCCTATTTTTGGCCCAATTTTAGGCGGATGGATTAGTGATAATATCCACTGGGGATGGATCTTCTTTATCAATGTTCCGATTGGTTTATTAGTTGTGCTAATCAGCTGGAAGATTTTGGGGAGCCGAGAAAGTGAAATTGTTCATCAACCTATTGATAAAGTCGGTTTAATTTTACTTGTCTTAGGTGTGGGGTGTTTGCAATTAATGCTTGATCAGGGCCGTGAGCAAGATTGGTTTAATTCTAATGAAATCATTATATTAGCCGTTGTTGCTGTCGTTTGTCTGATTGCCTTGGTTATTTGGGAATTGACAGATGATAATCCTGTAGTAGATATTTCGCTTTTCCATTCTCGTAATTTTAGTGTAGGGTGTTTATGTACTAGTTTAGCCTTTTTGATTTATTTAGGTTCTGTGGTATTAATTCCGCTCTTGCTACAACAAGTCTTCCATTACACCGCAACGTGGGCTGGGCTTGCGGCTTCCCCAGTTGGATTATTCCCAATTTTGCTTTCACCGATTATTGGGCGTTTCGGTTATAAGATCGATATGCGAGTTTTAGTGACGATAAGTTTTATTGTATATGCAATAACATTTTATTGGCGAGCGGTGACTTTCGAGCCATCAATGACTTTTGCTGATGTGGCTTTACCACAATTAGTACAAGGTTTAGCGGTAGCCTGTTTCTTTATGCCACTTACCACGATAACCTTGTCTGGTTTACCTGCGCATAAAATGGCTTCCGCCTCTAGCTTATTTAACTTCTTGAGAACTTTAGCGGGTTCTGTAGGGACATCTTTAACCACATTTATGTGGTATAACCGTGAAGCTGTTCACCACACTCAATTAACAGAATACATTAATCCTTATAACCCAATTTCCCAAAGTTTTTACCATCAAATGAATCAATTTGGTTTAAGTGATACCCAAACTTCAGCTTACCTCGCTCAACAAATAACATCGCAAGGATTTATTATTGGTGCAAATGAAATATTTTGGCTATCAGCTATGGGATTCTTAGGATTGTTTATTGTGATTTGGTTTGCAAAACCACCTTTTGGCGGGCGTCATTAGTATCATATTATTCAAAATTTGAATGATTTAACCTCAAAATGTATCAATGTAAACATGGTTGAATTAAAAGAGGATTAGGAGTAGATTAGGCCAAATAATAATCATAAATATAAGGGATTATTTTTATGTTTACTAAGCCTTTCTACTACGCCCATTCCGCGCAAGATAAACTCGGTAATCTCTTACCTTACGAACACTGGCAAACCTTGCAAAGTCATTCACTCAATGTAGGCGAAATGGCAGCGGAGTTTGCTCAGGTATTTGGTGCGCAGGAAATTGCCTGCCAGACGGGACAGCTGCATGATTTGGGGAAATATTCAGAAGCCTTTAACCACCGATTGCATGGTGGTCCCTCAGTTGATCACGCTACCGCCGGAGCAAAAATCGCTTTTGAGCATTGGGGCAGCATTGCTATCGGCAAGCTAATGGCGTTTTGCATTGCGGGACACCATGCCGGTTTGGCGAACGGTACGGGCGAGGGTAATAACCGCAACACCTTGAGACAGCGTTTGGCGTTGCAATTCGGCAAAGATATTCCGGAACTCGATAGTGTATGGCTGCAAGAAATCAAGCTACCCGAAACTTTGCCTGTGCCGCCGCTTAAAGCCGACGCTCATCATCCTTATTTCTCCTACGCTTTTTTCACCCGAATGCTCTATTCCTGCTTGGTGGATGCAGATTATCTTGATACCGAAGCCTTTTATTTAAAGCTAGAAAACAAAGCCGCTGAGCGCGGCGGTTATCCCGATTTAAATGCCTTACAACACAATTTCAATCAATTTATCAACAATTTCAGACGACGTATCGCTCAAGCTCCAGAGCAAACCGAAGCCGAAAAACGCAATGCCGCCTTAAACCGTCTGCGCAGTGAAATTCTCGATCATGCCGTAGAACAAGCGGTACAACCGCAAGGGCTGTTTACGCTCACCGTGCCGACCGGCGGCGGTAAAACCTTCACTTCCATGGCGTTCGCACTGGAACACGCCAAACATCACGGCATGCGGCGTGTGATTTACGTCATCCCGTTCACCAGCATCATCGAACAAAATGCCGCCGAATTCCGCAAAGCCTTTGGCGAATTGGAGGAACAAGCCGTGTTGGAGCACCACAGCACCTTCGACGACAGCGAACTGCAAGACGATACCACCAAAGACAAATTGCGCCTTGCCTCGGAAAACTGGGACGCGCCGATTGTCGTGACCACCGCCGTGCAATTCTTTGAATCCCTCTTTGCCGACCGCTCCTCGCGCTGCCGCAAACTGCACAACATCGCAGGCTCCGTCATCATCCTCGACGAAGCGCAAATGCTGCCGCTCAATCTGTTGCTACCCATCATGCAAGCCATCAAAGAATTGGCGCAAAACTACCGCTGCAGTGTCGTCATGTGCACCGCCACCCAGCCGGCCGTGCAAGCCGAAAACGGCTTCTATCGCGGCTTTGAAAACGTGCGCGAAATAGCCACAAAACCGACCGCACTTTTCGACAAACTGCGCCGCACCACCGTGCAGCATATCGGCACACAAACCGACGCCGACCTGCTCGCCAAACTTGGCGAATACCCGCAAATGCTCGTCATCGTCAATAACCGCCGCCACGCCCGCGGCCTGTACGACCAAGCCAAACACCTTGACGGCACGTTCCACCTGACCACCTTAATGTGCGCCAAACACCGCAGCCAAAAGCTCGATGAGATTCGAGGTCGTCTGAAAAAGGGTGAAGCCTGCCGCGTTATCGCCACCTCCTTAATTGAAGCCGGCGTTGATGTAGATTTTCCGCTGGTGATGCGCGCCGAAGCAGGTTTAGACAGCGTTGCGCAAGCTGCAGGACGCTGCAACCGCGAAGGCAAAAGGCTGCCTGAAAACAGCTTTGTCTGGATATTCGCGCCTGAAGAACAATGGAAAGCCCCGCCCGAACTTGCCACCCAAGCCGCCGTTATGCGCCTGACCGCTGACAGCTTCTCAGACGACCTCTTATCCGCCCAAGCCGTCTCCGCCTACTTCTCCGAGCTTTATCAATTAAAAGGCAGTGAACTGGACAATAAAAAAATTCTGAAAATGCACAACGATACAGGGCAAAGCCTCGATTTCCCATTCCAAACCATCGCCGACCAATTCCGCATGATCGAAAGCTATATGCAGCCGCTGATTATTCCGTTCGAGGATGAGGCCGAAAGCCTCATCAGCAGCCTGCACCACGCCGACCACATTGGCGGACTGCTACGCAAACTGCAACCTTACACCGTCCAAATCCCCGAAAAAGCCCTCGCCGCTTTGTATAAAGCAGGGCGTATCGAACCGATTAACGAGAAAAACTTCGGCAAACAGTTTTATATGCTGATCGGGCTGGATTTGTATGATGACGTAGCGGGCTTGAGTTGGGAGGATGTGGAGTTTTTGAAGGGGGAGAGTTTGGTGTTTTGAGCTTGTCTAAATAGATAAAAAATAATTTAAATTCTTTAGAAGTTTATTTTTTAAATGTACAAGAGTAATATGCTATCAACACAAAAAATGGATGCTGGAGAAAGCGTAAAAAATGAATAACACAGAACTTGATGATTTAAAAAGATGGCTACAAGAGATCTTTACAGATAAGTTAGTAATTATTGTTGGTTCAGGTCTATCTTGTGCAGAGGGTTTGCCTAGCATGTGGCATCTAGGTAAGAGATTGAAACAGGAGATACCTAGCAAAATCTCAGATGAAAATTTGGAAACTTGGAATGAAATTGCAACCTGCCTTGAATCAGACGGATTAGAAGGTGCTTTATTAAAGCATCCAGCTAATGATGCAATCGAATCAGCAATAATCAAAATAACGGCTGAATATGTTTTAAATGAAGAACAAAAGGCAATTAATAGATGTATTTCTGAAAATAAGAAACTCAAATTCTCCTATTTATTGCCTCATATTTCAGCATGCACCCCTAAGACAGCTCGTGTGATTACAACAAATTACGATAGATTGATTGAGTTTGCAGCTGAGTATGAGGATTGGGGCGTTGATTCGATGATGGTCGGACGGTACTGGGGAAGACATAATCCTGATTTGAGTGAAAAATTATTAGTTGAAAAGGTTGTTGCAAAAGGAAAAACGCCAAGACTTGTTTATCGAAAACATATCAAAATTTATAAACCACATGGCAGTTTAGATTGGTTTATGGCTGGAGATACTCCAATGACTAGTTGCATAGGCGCAATGGAAGAACCGCTAATTATTACACCTGGTGTTGGTAAGTATAAAAAGGGATATGAGCAGCCATTTGATGCTCATCGAGAACAAGGGAATAGAGCAATTGATGACGCTTCTGCAATTTTATGTATTGGCTATGGTTTCAATGATGATCATCTTCAAACTCATCTGACTACTAAAATTAAAAGCGGTATCAGAACTTTAATATTGACAAGGGGTTTGTCAGATAATGCTCGAAAAGTAGTCAGTGAATCATCAAATTGCAAGGCTCTTGTTTTTAATGAAAATCCACAAGGCACTTCCGTTATTAGTAGCTCGGGAGAAGAGGTTATTTCTAATGTTGACTGGTGGGATATTGAATATTTTGTGAAAGAGGTTCTAGAAAATGGATGTTAATAAATTAAATTTTGAAGCTAAAGATCAGCTCGGAAGAGTGGTAACGGTAGATACAAGTCGGGTTTTGATTTCTGTTGAAGAACATGAACAAATGACCAGCATTGCCGTTGGTAATTTGATTGCAATCAATGGTAGAACAGCCAATGAATTCCTTATTGGCATCATTGAACGGGTAACTCGATCAATTAGTGAAAAATTACTTTTGGAAGATGAATCTGATGATGGTTCAATTCCGTTAGGAGAAAGTCAAGATGATTTTATTAGAGCTGTTTTAATTGGGACTTACAGAACAGTTGATGGCAGCTTGAGCAATACATTTAAACGTGGTGCGGATTGCTTCCCTCAAATTGATAAAACTTGCTTTCATCTCAGTGGCAGCAATCTGCAATTATTTATGAATCTGCTATCAGCCAATGTAGCAGAAAATGAGCGATTAACATTAGGTCATTTTATGGCTGATGAAACAGCAATAGCAGTAGCGAATGGCGATAAGTTCTTTCAACGGCACGCTGCTATTTTGGGTAGTACTGGTTCTGGTAAAAGTTGGTCTGTTGCTTTGATTTTAGAAAGAGCAGCCGCATTAAAATCGGCTAATCTTATCGTTTTCGATATGCATGGAGAATACTCAACTTTGTGTGACGGAGAAAATCCAATTGCGCAGCAATATCACATTGCAGGACCAGGAGATTTAGACGGTTCAAATCCGAATAGTCTGTTTATACCTTACTGGTTATTAAACAGAGAAGAAATGCTGGCTTTGATTCTTGACCGCAGTGACGATAATGCACCAAATCAGGCAGCAAGGTTTACCGAACATGTCCGTACTTTGAAAGAGCAGACCTTACAAAATGAAGAAAAAACGGAGGTGCTCGAGACATTTACAGTAGATTCACCCATTCCTTATGACATTAACTCTTTATTGGATGAATTGAATAAAGATGATACAGGTACAAAAACGGGAGCAAGTGGAAAAGAAGTAAAAGGAGATTGGAATGGTAGATTGACGAGATTCATAGGTCGTCTGAAAGCCAAAATTGATGATAGACGTTGTGGATTTATGTTTCAGCCTCCTGAAGAATGTAATGACTACGGTTGGCTAGAAAATATGTTGATGAAACTGTTTGCTGTTTCAGAGAGCCAAAGGGGCATTAAAATTATTGATTTCTCTGAAGTTCCATCAGATGTATTGCCAATTATTACAGGTGTTCTTGCTCGCTTGTTATATAACATTCAATTCTGGATGGATAAAGATGCACGACACCCATTAACGATTGTTTGCGATGAAGCGCATTTATATCTCCCAGTTCGTGATGCAGCAGAGGCAGCAGAAAAACGCGCATTAGAAGCCTTTGAACGCATTGCAAAAGAAGGCAGAAAATACGGTGTATCTCTATTAGTTGTTAGCCAGCGTCCTTCGGATGTTAGCCGGACAATTCTCAGTCAATGCAATAATTTTTTGGTTCTTCGCTTAACAAATGATCAAGATCAAAGTGTTGTGAAGCGTTTATTGCCTGAATCAATGGTAGGAATTACAGATATTTTGCCACTGCTTGATTTAGGCGAAGCATTGCTATTAGGAGATTCAATTTTACTTCCTACAAGAATTAAACTTGATAAACCTACAATAGCTCCTGAAAGCGCAACGCGGCAATTTTGGAGTGATTGGGCAAACCAAGAACCAAAACCAGATGCTGTATCAAAAGCTGTTGAAGCACTACGCCGACAAGTTCGAGCATAGCACATCATTTGAAAACTTTTCGCACTTAACCGTGCGTGGATTGAAACTAAAGTAGTTAGATTAGTCAGCTAATCCGCTCCTTCTGTATGAAGGGGCGTGTGTACAAAAAGGAGAACCAAATGAACCAAATCCGCCTACACATTTGGGGCGATTATGCCTGTTTTACCCGTCTGGAGATGAAGGTGGAGCGGGTGTCTTATGATGTCATCACGCCGTCGGCGGCGCGCGGGATTTTGGCGGCGGTGCATTGGAAGCCGGCGATTCGGTGGGTGATTGACCGGATTTATGTGTTAAAGCCGATTCGGTTTGAGTCGGTACGGCGCAATGAGTTGGGCGGCAAGATTTCGGCGGGTAAGGTCAGCGGCGCGATGAAGCGTAAGAGCGTTGCTGATTTATATACGCTGATTGAAGACGACCGCCAGCAACGCGCGGCGACGGTGCTTAAAGATGTGGCGTATGTAATTGAAGCTCATGCGGTGCTGACGGCAAAAGCGGGGTCGGATGAGACCGTTACCAAGCATATTGAGATGTTCAAACGCCGTGCGAAAAAGGGGCAATGTTTTCAGCAGCCTTGTTTGGGCGTGCGTGAATTTCCTGCCGATTTTGCGTTGATTGACGAAGACGAACCGCTACCGTCGTCGGCGTTATCGGAAAGCGAGGTAAACCGTGATTTAGGCTGGATACTGCACGATATTGATTTTGACCACGGCAATACACCGCATTTTTTCCGCGCACAAATGAAAGACGGCGTGATTGATGTGCCGTCGTTTTATGCCGAGGAGGTGAAAGCATGATTCTTGCATCCCTTGCCCGCTATTACCGCCGTTTGGCGGCGGAAACCGATGAAATGGGCAACCCAAAAGTGCCGCCTTATGGCTTTAGTGAGGAGAAAATCGGCTGGATTTTGGTGTTGGATAAAGAAGGCCGTCTGAAAACCGCTGTGCCGAATCTGACTGCCGATAAAAAGCCGCAGCCGAAGCTGATGAGCGTGCCGCGCCCTGAAAAACGCACGTCGGGCATCAAGCCGAATTTTTTGTGGGATAAAACCGCCTACGCGCTTGGCGTAGAAGCCAATAAAAACAAAGCCGAAGCAAAAGAAAAACCGTTTACGACGGCTGAAAAAACTTTTGACGCCTTTAAGCAATACCATCTCAATTTACTGCAAAACAGCGACGATGAAGGCTTGCAAGCCTTGTGCCGTTTTCTGCAAAACTGGCAGCCTGCACATTTCGCCGCCGAAAATCTGCCTGCCGAAATGCTCGATGCCAACATCGCATTTTCTCTTGAAAAACCGACCGCACTTATCCATAAACGCGAAGCAGCGCAAAGCTTGTGGGCAGGCTGCTTGAAAAGCGATGAAGCGCTCGAGGGTTTGTGCCTGATTAGTGGCGATACTGCTCCGATTGCGCGGCTGCATCCTGCAATTAAAGGCGTGTTTGGCGGACAAAGTTCCGGCGGTTCGATTATTTCATTCAACAAAGAAGCCTTTGCTTCGTTCGGCAAGGAGCAAGGTGCAAATGCGCCCGTTTCCGAACAATCCGCGTTTGCCTACACCACCGCGCTGAACTATCTGTTGCGCCGCGAAAACAATCACTGCCTGACCATCGGCGATGCCAGCACGGTCTTTTGGGCGGAAGCGGACGATAACGCAACGGCGCAGGCTGCCGAAGGTTTCTTCGCGCAAGTATTCACACCGCCGGATGACGAACAAGAAAGTTCCAAAGTTTTCAACGTATTGGAACAAATCGGCAAAGGTCGCCCGCTGCAAGAAATTGCGCCCGAACTCTCTGCCAATACCCGTTTTTATATCTTAGGGCTTGCCCCCAATGCCGCGCGGATTTCTGTTCGCTTTTGGCTAGACACCACGTTTGGGCAGCTGGCGGAAAATTTGGCGCAGCATTGGCAAGATTTAGCCCTTGAGCCTTGCGCGTGGAAAACGCCGCCGTCTATTTGGCGATTCTTATTGCAAACTGCCGTATTGAGCAAAAGCGAAAATATCTCGCCCGTATTGGCAGGCGAAATGACCCGCGCCGTGATTTGCGGCACGCCGTATCCCTTGAGTTTACTGTCGCAACTGATTACCCGAATCCGTGCCGACGGCGACGTGAACGGCCTGCGCGTGGCAATGATGAAAGCCGTATTAGAGCGGCGTTTTAGAAAAGGTTTTATCGAAGAAGGAGTTCCTATGAGTTTGAACAATGAAAGCCCGAATCGCGCCTATCTTTTAGGGCGGCTGTTTGCCGTGTTGGAGCGCATTCAATATCAGGCGTTGGGCGAATTAAATGCCGGCATTGCCGATCGCTATTACGGCTCTGCATCCGCCGTGCCGTTTTCCGTTTTTCCGCGTCTTTTGTCGGGTGCAAAACACCATTTGTCGCGCTTGCGTAAAGACAAAGCCGGTATGGCGGTAAATTTGGATAAAGATTTGGGCGAAATCATTGCCAAACTGCACGAAACCTTTCCACGCCATTTGAGCATTGACGAGCAAGGCCGCTTCGCCATCGGCTATTACCACCAAAAACAAAGCTATTTTGCTAAAAAAGAAACCGCTGAAACCATTGAAAACTAAGGAGCCAGAAAATGTCTGCCATTCAAAACCGTTATGAATTTGTTTACTTTTTTGATGTAACAAACGGCAACCCAAACGGCGATCCCGATGCGGGTAATATGCCGCGCCTCGATCCCGAATCCAGCAAAGGCTTGGTAACCGATGTCTGCCTGAAACGCAAAATCCGTAATTTTGTGGAAATCAGCAGCGAAAACGAAGCCGGTTACGAAATCTACGTCAAAGAAAAAAGCGTGTTAAACCTGCAAAACAAACGCGCTTATGAGGCTTTAGGGATTGAACCAAATACTAAAGAAAAAAAACTGCCCAAAGATGAAGCCAAAGCCCGCGACATTACCGCTTGGATGTGCAAAAACTTCTTTGATATCCGCACCTTTGGCGCCGTGATGACTACCGAAGTCAACAGCGGACAAGTGCGCGGTCCGGTGCAACTGGCATTCGCCCAATCCATCGACCCCATCGTGCCGCTGGAAGTTTCCATCACCCGCATGGCGGTAACCAACGAAAAAGACTTGGAAAAAGAACGCACTATGGGGCGAAAATACATCGTCCCTTACGCGCTCTACCGTGTGCACGGCTTTATCTCCGCCAACCTTGCTGCCAAAACCGGTTTTTCAGACGACGACTTAGCCAAACTTTGGCAAGCCCTGACGCTGATGTTTGAACACGACCGCTCCGCCGCCCGTGGCGAAATGGCGGCACGCAAACTGATTGTTTTCAAACACGACAATGCACTCGGCAGCCAGCCTGCACATAAATTGTTTGACGCCGTGAAAGTCGAACGCGTAAACGGCGAATCAGGTACGCCTGCAAGCGGTTTTGGCGATTACAAAATCAGCGTGGTTTCAGACGGCCTGAATGGCGTGAGCGTGGAAGAGTTGCTGTAAAAACGCCTGAAAAAATGACCGCACTTTTAACCGAAATCCAAGGGGAAAATCAGGACATTCGCCTGATTCCCCTTTCCGCCCTGCAACATTACGCTTTTTGTCCGCGCCAATGCGCGTTGATTCACAACGAGCAGGCGTGGGCGGAGAACTATTTGACCGCGCAGGGCAAAGCGTTGCATGAGCGGGTGGATTCGGGCGAGCCTGAAACGCGCAAGGGCGTGCGCTTTGAGCGGACGGTGCATGTGTCGGCAGAGAAATTGGGCATCAATGGCGTGTTGGATTTGGTGGAAGTGGAAATGAAAACAGGCCGTCTGAAACCCGTGGAATACAAACGTGGCAAGCCCAAACCCAATCCGATGGACGAAATCCAGCTTTGCGCCCAAGGTTTGTGCTTGGAAGAAATGACGGGTCAAACCGTCTCTGAGGGCGCGCTGTGGTATATGCAAACCCGCCACCGCATCCCCGTCGTGTTTTCAGACGGCCTGCGCGCCCAAGCCCTCGCAACTATAGCCGCCGTCCGTGAATTATTGGAAAGCGAACAAACTCCACCGCCCGACTACGGCAAACGCTGCAAAGCCTGCTCGCTGGTGGAGATTTGCCAGCCGGAGTTGCTGGGGAAACGGGATAGGAGTGTGGGGTATGTAGAGGGGTTATTTGGGGCGTAGTAGGTTTCAAAAGTCTACGCATATCAATAAAGTATAAAGATACTTTCGAATAATACTTTACATAAGCACTGCTGATTGGTAGAATCCTTTTCAGCTAAATGAACCGTTGGCTAGAAATGAACTTTCAATTTAACCTGATTTAGGAGCAAATATGTTGAATCATATGCATCGAGCAAAAGAGAAAAAAATGGCTTATGTATTACATGCTGAATTTGGATATACAAAACAAGCTATTGCACAACTTATGAAAATCAGTCCGCAACAAATGGGACAGTGGATTAAGGAAGTATCTTATGAATTACAAATACATAAGATGGGACAAGAAATCCAGAAATTGAAGCAAGAGCTAATTTCATTAGGTTATTCTCCTCAAAAACAATTAGGGCACGATGTCATCGAATATCTTAAAAAGTGATTTGAGTTTTTATTGAGTTAGGCGAACGCCTAATCTTTATTATCTAAGTTGTGCTTATGCTGAAGTTTTTCTAAGGTGATTGGAGCCTTGAGATAAATCTCTATAGTAGCCATTAATTTTTATCGAAATTGGAGAATAGAAAATGCCTATTGATGACTGTCGTGGTGAAGAAACTCGTGTACAGCTTGTTCATGATTTTGAAATTGTACCTTTAGCTTATGTCAGATTATTAAATGGACAAACTAAGGAAAGTTGTGCAGGACCAACTTTAGACAGAGAGTATTATGTTTTTAGTTATCAAAGTTATGCAGATCAAGCCGATGCTGGTACTTTTGTTTGTGGAATAACTGTTGCTAATGACTTTATTAATTTGATACAACGGCAAAATCCAGCAGTAAATCGATTACCTTTATTTGATCCATTGGCAGGTTTTGGTCAAGTTGGAAATGCAAATAATGTAGGTCGCGCAGGAGTTGGAAGAGGTGTTCAACAAGTACCAAACTGGAATCCAATAGCTAAAGAACTCTATGATGCAATAGGTATGATTTGTCTTATGTGGAATTTGGATAATGTTAGCGGAGCATTAGAAAGTGTATTGTTTAATTTAGTTAGCAATCCTACGCAGGTGCCTGATAATTCAGATATACGTAGTATAAATACTATTATTTCAAATCACTTTAATATTGATGTAGGTAATCAGCGCGTAGCCAGCTTAGCTTTATGTTTTCAAAGGTTTCTGGTTGATAATGGAGTACATAATCCTCCATTAATACAGTTCTTTAATTTAACGACACATTTTACTCAACATGTTGCTAATAGTTGGAATCCTGTTCCTTACTTTAATTGACAAGCATAGGTCGGGTTATGGCGTTCCGCCTAATCTAACCTATCATTTTTCAGGTAATCTAACCATTGCCCCAAAAAAGAGCGGTCAAAACCCAAGGAATTTCCCATGCACAAACTACAAAACACGCTCTACATCACCACCCAAGGCAGCTATCTGCATAAGGAGCGGGAGACGCTGGTGGTGGAGTAGGATCGCAAAAAGATGGCGCAATTGCCAGTGCATTCCATCGGGCATATTTTCTGTTTTGGGAATGTGTTGGTGTCGCCTTTTCTGCTTGGGTTTTGCGGTGAAAATAATGTGAATTTGGCGTTTTTTACCGAAAACAGGCGTTATTTGGGACGATTTCAGGGACGGTAGAGCGGCAATGTGCTGTTGCGTCGGGCGCAGTATCGGGTGTCGGAGCAAAATCCCGTGCCGATTGCGCGCAATATCATTGCGGCGAAGATTCAGGCGAGTAAGCGGGTGCTTCAGCGGCAGATTCGCAATTATGGCGAGAATGCGGCGATTTAAAGTGCGGTGTCTTTGAACATTTCGCTGCGGCAGTTGAAGAGCGCGGCGGAGCTGGACGTGGTGCGCGGCATTGAAGGCGATGCGGCGGCGCGTTATTTCGGCGTATTTGGGCTGCTTTTGAGCGAAAAAAGCGGCTTTTCTTTTGACGACCCAAACGGGCAAGCGCGATTGCGCCGCATAGCAAAACATTGCTTAGATTACGGCGTGCGGGCGTAATATTCAGTATTTGAATGTGATGTCACGCCTGACCAGTGGGTCATGTTGAAAAACAAACTGTTGGAAACCTACGACCCGACGTGTGATAGTCTGCGTTTTTATCATTTAGGCAGCAAATGGCGTAATAAAGTGGAACATCATGGGGCAAAACCAGCAATAGATGTATTTAAAGACGTACTTGTCATTTAGTTCGCTAACCTGTTGTTCTCATTAAAACCCTGATGGGATAGAGATCTTTATTTTCTTTAACAATTTGGATGAGTTAATCTATTTGTATAACGGCAATGTGGCCGTTATACTGACTAAACTCCTTATCATAAAATCAGTTAGCGAAATACAGTATTTAAGACACTGATTTTTATTGTTTTTTTTATGTAGGGAGCAGCCGCCTCCGCGCGGCTGTGTGTTGAAACTTAAAGACAGGATGCCCTGCTTCTTTTTTAAAGAAGCAGCCGCCTCTGCGCGGCTGTGTGTTGAAACCAAGCAGAATTCATCTTTTTTAATTCGTTTGACGCAGCCGCCTCCGCACGGCTGTGTGTTGAAACATTTCTTCTGTTGGATTATCTATATATTTAATAGCAGCCGTCTCCGTGCGGCTGTGTGTTGAAACGTCACGACATCATATAGCAACCCAAGCTGGATTAGCTGCCGCCTTCGAGCGGCTGTATGTTGAAATCCTCACGTATTAAGCCAAGGGCAACCCTTACAACGCAGCTGTTTCAGCCAGCATATGTTAAAGTAGTTCTGTTTTTCATTATTTAAATGTTATTTTTTTGTTAAATATATTTTGCTTAAGTATAATGCTCAACATTATTCCTCACGGAAGAGAATCCGTAGAATAATGAGATTAATCGTAAATATAAGGAACAAAAATGGATTTCAATCGAATTATCACTCACATGAATGATCATCACCAAGATGATATGGCTGCCCTTTGTAAAAAATTTGGGGGCGTAAATGAAATCACGGATGTGAGATTAGTTAATGTAGATTTTGGTGGTTTAGATTTTAAATATAATGATGGAAAAACATTACGCGTGGAATTTCCACAACAAGCTGATGAAGGTTCAATTAAGCAAGCAATAATCAATCTTTGTGTAGAAAATAAACCAGTTGCAAATTACGATCGTATCAAAGCTAAAATTGATGAATTTCGTCAAGAATTTAAAAGCTGTGTGCTTGCCACTTTAGATAAAGATGGCCTACCGATGGCGTCTTATGCGCCAATTATTTCGCTTGATGGAAAATATTATATTTATATCAGTGCCATCGCAGAGCATTATGACAATTTAAAACGTAATCCTAATCAAGTAGAAGTGATGTTTTTAGAAGATGAAAGCAAAGCGAAATCTATCATTGTACGTACTCGTTTACGTTACAAGGCTCGTGCACGTTTTATTCCTCGTGAAGATCCAATTGTTGAAAAAGTCTTAGATAAATTAGCAGAAACTATGAATGATGTAGGCGGAATTAAAACAATTCGTGAATTTACTGATTTTGATTTAGTTGAACTTACATTTGGAACAGGTCGTTTTGTAAGAGGTTTTGGCCAAGCTTATTTGATTGATGCTAATGGGGAAATTTCTCATATTGGTGTCAAAGGCAATCCACACGAAAAAGAAAGTGGTAAATAATATTGTCTCTTAATGAAGATAAAGGGTTGAGTGTAAATTTATACTCAACCCTTTTGTTTACGATAAATTCGAGTGAAATTGAAATTTCTTTATTTTTCACCGCACTTTATTTTCGTTAAGGACAAGGCTTGCTTACCATAATTTCAATAACTTGTCTGTCGATATGTTGCATACTTTTTGATGCAATAGCGCAGAGATTATCAATGGTTCGATCAAGATCGTGTTCGACAATACCTTCATTGCCAGTAACGTGGGTTTCATCCATTGCCATAAGTACCGATTTATAGCCTGAAGCAACGCTGGTGGAGACTTTCATGGCGCAACTATTGGCTGCACCATCACAGATAATGCCACTAATATCGCCAATCATACTGCAAATGCCCATACTGGCTGTTTCAAATTTTCCTGTGAGTAAATATGCAATGCCAGCGCAACTTCCCATTGATGCTGTAGTCACGGCACAAAGTGCGGAGAGTTTTGGTAATTTACTATGAATATAAATGGCCATTAAGTGTGATAAGAAAAGTGCGCGGATTCGTTTTTCTTCACTCACCTTGAGATAATCTGCAACAACGACAACAGGCATCGTTGCAGCGATTCCTTGATTGCCCGAACCAGAATTGCTCATCGCAGGCAACGTTGCTCCGCCCATTCTTGCATCTGATGCGGCGGTGGTTTCAATCATAATTTTGCTTAGCAAATCATCAGAAATTAAACCGCTACCCACTTGTTTTCTCAATGTGCGGCCAATATGCAATCCATAATTTTCTCGCAAACCTTCATCTGAAAGCGCTCGATTAAGCTCTGCAGCTTGACTAATAAAACGAATTTTTTCTAATTCAACTGCATTGGAAAATTCAAAAATCTCGCGTGCACTAATTTGTTTAAAAACCTCATAAGGATCGCAATTAGTACATTCATCTTCCACTTTCTGAAAAATGATTTCACCATTTTTTTCGATCAAAATAACATTGGTATGCTGATCTTGAATGGCTACTTTTATGTAATCATTATCGGCAAACAATGTTGATTCTGAATATAAAATATGTTCGGTTTGATGAATATCTACACTCACTAATTTTTGTTCAAGCATAGATTTAGCGGCAATAACTTGCTCTGGCGTAATATGTTTTAATACTTCTAAACCGCCATCTGGATTACCGCCTAATGCGCCAATTGCCGCAGCAATGGGTAATCCCACCATGCCCGTTCCCGGTACTGCAACGCCCAATCCATTTTTCATTAAGTTTGGCGACACCTTGGCTTCAATACGTTCAGGTGTTTTGCCTAAATATTTAGCCGCTGTAGCAGATGCGAGCGCAAGAGAAATGGGTTCAGTACAGCCTAGGGCTGGCACAACATCATGTTTAACGATGTGGAGTAATGGTTTTTCAATTTCGTTAAGTCTTTCTTGATTCATAAAATTCTTTTTAATTTGTTAAATACTGTCTTCTTTCTCTATGACTAATATACGCGCTTCACCTTGTGGATGAGCAACATGTTCGGTACCGATACCCGCATAAAAAATATCACCCGTATGGAGCAATACGGCTTTCTCTTGACCATCTTCTTTGTAGCGCATTTCCACCGTACCATCCATGACAGCAAAGACTTCTTCACCGTCATTGATATGCCATTTGTAAGGTTTATCTGTCCAGTGCAGACGCACCGAAATACCATTCATATTGGTAATATCGAGGGCTCCCCAAGCACGTTCTGCCGTAAAGTGGCGACTTTTAATAACTTTATTCATGATTAAATTCCTTAGTGCGCTTCATCCCAATTTTGTCCAACACCCACTTCCACAATCAACGGAACAACTAATTCAGCAGCGGCTTCCATGTGTTGTTTAATTTGCTCATGGAAAAATTCTACTTTTTCTGACCGCACTTCAAACACTAATTCATCATGTACTTGCATAATCATTTCAATATCTGGATCGTGACGGATTACTTCATCAAGTTTAATCATCGCTCGTTTAATAATATCCGCAGCCGTGCCTTGCATCGGTGCATTTATCGCTACGCGTTCCGCCCCTTTACGACGCATGGCATTGCTAGAATTAATATCAGGTAAATATAAACGACGACCAAATAGCGTTTCCACATAGCCTTGTGCTTTCGCTTTTTCACGGATATCGGTCATAAATTGCTGTACACTCGGATAGCGTTGGAAATATAAATCCATATATTTTTGTGCATCAGGACGAGAAATACCAAGTTGGCGTGAAAGTCCAAACGCGGACATTCCATAAATTAAGCCGAAATTAATTGCTTTAGCATTGCGACGTTGCTCGCTGGTGACTTCATCTAATGATACACCGAAGATTTCAGCTGCGGTGGAGAGATGAATATCCTTGCCTTGAGAGAAGGCGTTAATTAAGCCTTGATCGCCGGAAAGATGCGCCATAATGCGTAACTCAATTTGAGAATAGTCAGCGGCGACAATAGAATAACCTTCACGCGCGATAAATGCTTGTCGAATACGACGACCTTCTTCATTCCGAATTGGGATATTTTGTAGGTTTGGATCACTAGATGATAAACGTCCTGTCGCCGTGACTGCTTGATGATAAGAGGTATGCACTCGCCCCGTTTGTGAATTGACCATTTGAGGCAGTTTATCCGTGTAAGTATATTTGAGTTTGCTCAACCCACGATGTTCAACCAAAATTTTGGGTAATTCGTGACTATAGGCTAATTCTTCCAATACTTCTTCATTTGTTGATGGCGCACCTTTTGGCGTTTTTTGTAAAATAGGTAGCCCAAGTTTATCGAACAAAATTTCTTGTAATTGTTTGGTGGAGGCCAAATTAAATGGCTGTCCCGCTAATGCGTAAGCTTGTTCCTCAAGTGCGGTTAATCTTGTGGCAATTTCGTTAGATTGTATAAAGAGGGCATCACTATCAATCAAAACGCCTGTACGTTCCATACGAGAAAGCACATGAAGTAATGGTAATTCCATTGTTTTATACAATTCAACAAGCGTTGGTTCTTCTTGCAGTTTCAACCACAGTGCTTGTTGTAATTTCATGGTCACATCAGCATCTTCTGCTGCGTATTCAGTGGCTTGTTCTAATGGAATTTGATTAAACGTAAGCTGACTTTTCCCTTTTCCTGCAATGCTTTCAAATGCAATAGTCTCATGGCCTAAATAACGTTTAGCTAAATCGTCCATATTATGACGACCAGTACTATTTAGCGTATAAGAAAGCAACATCGTATCAAATTCAACACCTTGTAATTCAATGCCATGACGGGCAAAAATACTTTCATCAAATTTAATATTTTGTCCAATTTTGTGAATATTAGGATTTTCTAAAATGGGTTTGATAGCAGCAAGTGCGGTCGATTTTTCAAGTATTTTTGGCGCATCCAAATAATCTAATTGCAATGGTAAATAAGCGGCTTCGCCATTTTCAAGAGCAAAAGAGATACCCACTAAATTCGCAGACATATAATCAAGACTGTCTGTTTCAGTATCGACTGCAATGAGTTTTGCTGCATTGAGTTTTTCAATCCAGCGGGTTAAATCCGTTTGAGTGAGCAAGGTTTCATATTTTGTACGATCGATTTGAATTTTAGGCGTATTTTCCACCGCACTATTTCCCACCGAATTTTGAGCTGGTGATGTCGCTTGATACTGGTTCATTTTCACTGGCTGTTCAGTGGTTTGGGTTATGGAGTCAGCTCCATTCATCACTTCATTAAGCCAGCGTTTAAATTCGTAGCGAGCAAAATATTCAATGAGTTGATCATTTTGGCTTTCTCCAAGCAACAATTCATCTGTTGTCACGTTAAGTTCAACATCCGTTTTGATTGTTGCTAATGTATAAGAAAGATCGGCATTAGTTTTTTCCGCTAATAATTTTTCACCTAGTTTTTTCGCCCCACGAATCGGCAATTCCGCTACTTTTTCAAGATTAGCATAAATCTCGGCCATGCTTCCGATGCCTTGTAGTAAACCAAGTGCGGTTTTTTCGCCAACGCCAGCAACGCCCGGAATGTTATCTGCACTATCGCCCATGAGTGCTAGATAATCAATGATGAGTTCAGGTGGAATACCGTATTTTTCAATCACACCCTCGCGATCCAATAAGCTATTATTCATGGTGTTGATGAGCATAATATTGTCATCAACTAATTGTGCCATATCTTTATCGCCAGTACTAATGAGCACTTTTTTACCCAAACGAGATGCTTGTCGTGCGAGCGTGCCGATCACATCATCAGCTTCAACCCCTTCCACCACTAAAAGCGGAATCCCCAATGCACGAATCATATCGTGCAAAGGCTGAATTTGTTTGCGTAAATCATCAGGCATTGGTGGTCGGTGAGATTTATATTGTTCAAACATTTCATCACGAAATGTTTTCCCTTTTGCATCAAAAACAACAGCTATATGAGTGGGCTGTACTTGTGAGATGAGGCTTTTTAGCATATTTAACACGCCATACATTGCACCCGTTGGCTCACCTGCTGCATTGGTTAAAGGAGGAAAGGCATGAAATGCACGATATAAATAAGAAGAACCATCCACTAGCACAAGCGGATTTGTTGCAATTTGGGCCATAAAAATCTCGTTTTAAACTGAAAAATGCGGGCATTATAGCGTAATTTATGGTGATGAGCGAACGGCGGATTCAATGTAAAATTTGTGACGAACGTTTTTTGCTATGGCATAATATCAGCCACTCAAATATTTAATTTAAGGAAATCAAATGTCGTTAAAATTGGTCGAAATTTTAGTTTTGGGTCAAGTCTTGCGTTTAAACGTGCCCGTTGAACAAGAGGAATTATTGCGCCAAGCTGCCCGTAATTTAGATATATTGGTTTCTGAAATGAAAGAAAAGACTGGTCTTATTCAGCTTGATCGTGTGCTTTCTATTGTGGCGCTTAATTTGAGTTTTGAATTAAGCCAAGAAAAAAATAAAGCGGCTAAAATTGAAGAGGTATTGAGAATGGGTATCCAACAATTAGATCATTCGTTAGAAAATATTCGTGTAAATAAAGAACAATATTAAATTGGAAAGTGCGGTGAAATAGAGCTGAGATTTTTTCAAATTAAAAGATCTAACTAATTCAGAGCAATTAGTTAAAAATCATTTAAGTCACCGCAATATTCTTTAGATTCTTCTTTCCAAGATCAATAAATACCCAAAACTAATTTGTGTTATCACACTCTTTTGTTGTTTTATAATCAACTCGTTAAAATTGACAAATAAATGCTAGTCAATACTGAGAATTTGGGCTAGTATAAAACCATAAGAATTACCTGGAGTGTTCGTCAGTAGGCTATGTCCCTGAGCCGATACTTTAAATCTTATAAATTGGTTTCCTATCGTTGGTGTGTAGGCTTAACCTTTGACTCGTTCATTGGGCTAAGAAACCTGAAAACGGTATCAACTGATTTCCTTGAACCGTCGGGTTCAAGGACTACTGCCCGCAGCGGCACTCTGGGTTCTATCTTCTCCTTTCATGTCTATGAATACTCAAAAACGCCAGCAAATCCGCTCTGACATTCGAAAAATACGAGCAAATTTAACCGCACTTCAACAGAAAAAAGCTGAGCAATCGGTTACTCAACAGGCGTTAAATCTTATCGAGCAACGACAAGCCCAAAATATTGCATTATATTTTTCTTTTGATGGCGAAATTTCTACAAAAGCCTTAATCCAATCCCTTTGGATGCAAAACAAAAATGTGTATTTGCCTGTTTTACATCCTTTTACTAAACATCATTTATTGTTTTTACGCTATTTACCTGATACGCCAATGAAACAAAATCAGTTTGGTATTTGGGAGCCAAAGCTGAATGTTCAAAATGTTTTGCCATTAAATGAACTGGATATTTTGTTTACGCCATTGGTGGCTTTTGATAAACAGGGAAACCGCCTTGGCATGGGCGGTGGATTTTATGATCGCACCTTGCAGAATTGGCAAAATAAGTCTTTTATTCCAGTTGGTTTAGCGCATCAATGTCAGCAAGTAGAAAATCTTCCCACTGAGCATTGGGATGTGCCACTGTTCGATATTTTGGTAGGTTGAAACCTATCATCAAATTTTTATTGATAGATAAAATCAAAAATATTTCATTTTTTCTCTTGAAATCCTTTTAAACGATCTTACTTAATTTGAGCAAACGGCGAAAGCCAAAACCAAATTGAGGAAAGTGTATGAACATTGAAAAATTTACAACAAAGTTCCAAGAAGCTTTAAGCGAAGCACAATCACTTGCTATCGGAAAAGATAATCAATTTATTGAACCCGTGCATTTATTGACTGCACTGTTAAATCAACAGGGCGGTTCAATTGCACCAATTTTAACTGCAAGTGGCGTAAATGTAACTTTATTGCGTAATGAATTAAAGACTGAACTAAATAAATTGCCACAGGTTATTGGCAATGGCGGTGATGTACAACTTTCACGCCAGCTCATTAATTTACTTAATTTATGCGATAAATTTGCACAACAAAACCAAGATAAATTTATTTCGAGCGAATTGTTTTTGCTTGCAGCTTTAGAAGAACGAGGAGCGCTCAGCGATATTTTGAAAAAGTGCGGTGCGAAAAAAGAACAAATTTCGCAAGCCATTCAGCAAATTAGAGGGGGACAAAACGTGAACGATCAAAATGCAGAAGAAAGCAGACAAGCATTAGAAAAATATACAATTGATTTAACTGCTCGTGCAGAAAGTGGCAAACTTGATCCTGTAATTGGACGTGATGAAGAAATTCGTCGAGCCATTCAAGTATTACAACGTCGTACCAAAAACAACCCAGTGTTAATTGGTGAGCCGGGTGTAGGTAAAACCGCTATTGTCGAAGGTTTGGCACAACGCATTGTAAATGGTGAAGTGCCAGAAGGTTTGAAAAATAAACGCGTACTTTCATTAGATATGGGGGCGTTGATTGCTGGTGCGAAATATCGTGGTGAATTTGAAGAGCGTTTAAAAGCGGTTCTCAATGAACTTTCGAAAGAAGAAGGTCGCGTTATCCTCTTTATTGATGAAATTCATACTATGGTCGGCGCGGGTAAAACCGATGGTGCGATGGATGCGGGTAACTTATTAAAACCAAGTTTAGCGCGCGGTGAATTACATTGTGTGGGTGCAACAACGTTAGACGAATATCGTCAATATATTGAAAAAGATGCCGCACTTGAACGCCGTTTCCAAAAAGTATTTGTGGACGAACCAAGTGTAGAAGATACTATTGCGATCTTACGTGGTTTGAAAGAACGTTATGAAATTCACCACCATGTAGATATTACTGACCCTGCGATTGTCGCTGCGGCAACGCTTTCACATCGTTATATTTCCGATCGTCAGTTACCTGATAAAGCGATTGATTTGATTGATGAAGCGGCGTCTAGCATTCGTATGGAAATAGATTCTAAACCTGAACCGCTGGATCGTCTTGAACGTCGTATTATTCAATTAAAATTGGAACAACAAGCGTTACAAAAAGAAGAAGACGAAGCAAGTCGCAAACGTTTAGAAATGTTAGAGAAAGAATTGGCTGAAAAAGAACGTGAATATGCTGAACTTGAAGAAGTGTGGAAATCTGAAAAAGCAACGCTTTCTGGCTCTCAACATATTAAACAAGAATTAGATACTGCAAAAACCGAACTAGAACAAGCTCGTCGTGCGGGTGATTTAGCTAAAATGTCTGAGTTGCAATATGGCCGCATCCCTGCTCTTGAAAAGCAACTTGAGCAAGCTGAAACTAGCGAAGGAAAAGAAATGACGCTTTTACGCTATCGCGTCACGGATGAAGAAATCGCAGAAGTGCTTTCTAAAGCCACAGGCATTCCAGTATCAAAAATGATGGCAGGCGAGAAAGAAAAACTCTTGCGCATGGAAGATGAACTACATAAACGAGTGATTGGTCAAGAAGAAGCGGTTGATGCCGTCGCGAACGCGATTCGTCGTAGCCGCGCTGGTCTTTCTGATCCTAATCGCCCAATTGGTTCTTTCTTGTTCCTTGGGCCAACAGGTGTGGGTAAAACAGAGCTTTGTAAAACCTTGGCTAAATTCTTGTTTGATAGTGAAGATGCGATGGTGCGCATTGATATGTCAGAGTTTATGGAAAAACACAGTGTCTCTCGCTTAGTTGGTGCACCTCCAGGCTATGTTGGATATGAAGAAGGTGGTTATTTAACTGAGGCTGTTCGTCGTCGTCCATATTCGGTCATTTTGCTCGATGAAGTGGAAAAAGCCCATGCAGATGTGTTCAACATCTTGTTGCAAGTGTTAGATGATGGTCGTTTAACTGACGGGCAAGGTCGTACTGTGGACTTCCGTAATACGGTGGTGATCATGACCTCTAACTTAGGTTCTGATTTAATCCAAGGTAACAAAGATGAAAGCTATAGCGAAATGAAAGCCTTAGTGATGTCTGTAGTGGGGCAACATTTCCGCCCGGAATTTATCAACCGTATTGACGAGACCGTGGTATTCCATCCGCTTGGTAAAGAAAATATCCGTGCAATAGCCAATATTCAATTAGAACGTTTGACAAAACGTATGGAAACTCGTGGTTACGAATTGGTGTTTACCGATGCTTTATTAGATTTCATTGGTGAAGTGGGGTACGACCCAATTTATGGCGCGCGTCCATTGAAACGTGCAATTCAACAAGAGATCGAAAACAGCTTGGCACAACAAATTCTATCTGGTGCGTTATTACCTGGTAAGGTTGTTACCATTGATTACGCCAACGCAGAAGTTCAAGCTAGACAATAGGTATTAAAAAAGTTCGGTAAATTTCATCTGAGCCTAAAAAACTGGGCTATTTACTTAAGGACTGATGACGATATTGTATCGGACTCAGTCCTTTTAATTTTAGTTAAACTCCAACTATAAAAACATTCCGTTTTTAATCGACCAAATAAACTTTCTATTTCCGCATTGTCTAGATAGTTTTCTTTTCTTGACATGCTTTGTATGTCATCGGTCGCTTATTTAGTCCAACTTTTAGGGCTGCAGCTCAATTTACCGCACTTTGTGTATGATTAGCTTCGTTTTGCCGTTTGTTTTAAGAATAAATACCCAAGCGTTGCTGAAACGGTTGAACCAAGTAAAATACCTAAACGAGAAAGCGTATTGACACTTTCTCCAGCATCTGCATCAAAAGCAAGGCTTGCTAAGAACATTGACATCGTAAAGCCGATACCACATAAAACTGCGACCGCAAAAATTTGTTTAAAATTGATTCCATCCGGTAATTTAGCTAATCCCAACTTAACGGAGATATAACTAAATCCAAAAACGCCGACTGGTTTACCGATAATTAAACCGCACGCGATAGCCAATAATAATGGCGATGAAATCATACTCACATCAATACCGTCAAAACTAACGCCCGCATTAGCAAAAGCAAAGAGCGGTAAAATAACGAAGGATGACCAAGGTGCTAAAATGTGCTCAAAATCATGTAATGGTCGTTCACCTTTTTTACCTGTTAATGGAATGCAAAAACCAATAATCACGCCAGCCAAAGTCGCATGAACACCAGATTTTAAAACAGATGCCCATAAAATTGCCCCTATCACCATATAGGCACAAAGAGCGCTAACTCTAAAGCGGTTTAATAAAACCAAAGTCAAAATAGAAATACCTGAGAAAATTAGAGCCTGCACACTTAATTCATGAGAGAAGAACAAAGCGATGACAACAATCGCGCCTAAGTCATCAATAATAGCGAGTGCGAGTAAAAAAATCTTGAGAGGCAATGGCACTTGCTTACTCAATAATGCCATGATGCCAAGCGCAAAAGCGATATCTGTCGCCATAGGAATAGCCCAGCCGTTTGCAAGGCTAGGATCCTGTTTTGCAATAAACCAATAAACTAACGCAGGCACGATCATTCCGCCTACAGCAGCAATAGCAGGGAAAATCGCTTGTTGATAGGTAGAAAGCGCGCCTTCAAATAATTCTTTTTTTACTTCCATTCCAACTAGCACAAAAAATACTGCCATAAAACCATCGTTAATCCAGTGGATTAAGGTTTTATTAATAGAGAAACTGCCAATTTGCAAACTGACTGGCAAATTCAAAAAATCATTATATTGACTGCTTAATGGCGAATTAGCCAGCAACATCGCTACTGCAGCAGAAAAAAGCAACAAAATACCACCAGCGGATTCTAATTTTAAAAAGCGTTGAATCAGTTGTACCACGCAAACTCCTTCCAAAAATAAATAACAAAAAATTAACAAAGGCTGAATCCTAGCATATTTTTGCCCTAAAAGGGAAAAGTGCGGTCAATTTTGCAGGGATTTTTATCGAATTGTCGATAAGATTCTTCATATTGTGACGAAATTCACATTTTTAGTTTTACAGAATAGGGATTTTCTACACTTTGTAGTAGAATGCAGGCCTTTTTATTTTTAGAGTCAAAAATTATGTTTTCACGTAAAGATATTATCGTTTTAGGAATGATGATCTTCGCCTTATTTTTAGGTGCAGGTAACATCATTTTTCCGCCAATGGAAGGCTTCACTGCTGGACAGCATTGGGCAGGTGCCTCCTTCGGTTTTGTATTAACCGGCGTTTTAATGCCTTTTATTACACTTGTTATTGTATCTATTTTAGGTCGTGGTGAAGAACTCACGAAAGATTTACCTAAATGGGCGGGCACAGGTTTTCTTGTTATACTTTATCTAACCATTGGCTCCACCTTTGCAATGCCACGTATCACAAATGTTGCTTACGAAATGGCGTGGTTACCTTTAGGATTAGTGGAAGATAATGCGAGTGTTCGTTTCCTCTTTTCACTCATTTTTAACTTAATCGCGATGGGCTTTATGATTCGCCCAAACACCATTATTTCAAGTGTTGGTAAATTCATGACACCGGCATTGCTTGTATTATTAGTTGCTGTAGCCGTCACTGTCTTCATTTCACCTTTATCTGAGATTCAAGCGCCAAGTAAAGCGTATGAAAATGGCCATTCTTTATTAATCGGCTTAACCAGCGGTTATCAAACCATGGACGTACTCGCAGCTATTGCTTTCGGTGGAATCGTCGCTCGTGCACTCGCAGCAAAAAATGTAACTCAACCCAAAGACATCGTGAAATACACTATCTCAGCTGGATTTGTTTCGGTCATCTTACTGGCGGGTTTATATTTTTCGCTTTTTTATCTAGGCGCGACTAGTGCTGCAGTTGCAGAAGGTGCAACTAATGGCGGACAAATTTTCTCTCGTTATGTAAATGTCTTATTCGGTTCTGCTGGAACTTGGATTATGGCGGGTATTATTGTATTAGCGAGCTTAACAACCCTTGTAGGTGTAACGAGTGCTGCCGCTGACTATTTTTCAAAGTTCTCTGTGCGTTTCTCTTACCCATTCTGGGCCGCACTTTTTACCGCAATGACAATCACTGTTTCACAATATGGTTTAACGGATCTACTTCGCATAACGATCCCTGCTTTGTTATTAATTTATCCGGTAGCGATTGTGCTTGTATTATTGCAATTCTTACGCAAAAAACTTCCATCAATAAAATTTACATACAACAGCACATTAATCGTAACTGTTTGTTTTAGTTTATGTGACAGCTTAAATAACGTTAAAATGTTACCAGAAAGCATTAATTCATTATTGGAACACTTCCCTCTTTCATCTGAAGGAATGGCTTGGTTGGTTCCGACTTTAGTGATGTTAGTTGCAAGCATTTTAATTGGAAAAGCATTGCGTAAAACCCATTCTTAATATCACAAGCTATTTTGTTTATCCTTTAATACTCTCAATGGTTGCATATCACTATTGCCTACAATCACTCGAGTCGAATCAGAACGTAGGCAAGTGCCACCATAATGCCCTCCAACGGTAAAAGTACAGATTTGCAAATATTGATCTTCTACTTGTGGTAAACACCAAAGCTGTTGATAAATACTATCTTGCTGACTAAACTGGCCATCGGTTGTGTCTAGCATGGAATTATTTTCACCAATCAATTTAACGTTATCACCTCGGCGACCTGCAATTGGTTTTTGTGCATAGCCATTCTGAATTAAGTTTGGTGTGAGATGAAAACTTGCCTCTAACAAATAACGATGATTAGGGAATAAAGACCAAAGCACAGGCAAAATTGCTTTATTGCTTGGAATTGCCGTCCAAAGTGGTTCATAAACCAACACTTCTGGGCGAAGTAGAACGTCAATTAACCGCACTTTATCTTCAGGATAACCTGTACGAATAGGTGGAGCGACTTCCATTCCTGTTGCATCTTCACGAAGTTGTTCCAACATAGTTTCCCACGCCCAGGTTTTCCAAACGGTTTGAACTTGGTTATTTTCATCATCAATCAGGCGACCACGATTATCCCAATGTAAACCTTCCGTGCCATGAATAATTTTGGCTTGAAATCCCGCCTGCACTAATGCCTGTTGCATAAACATAGCGTGATAATCTTCTTCATCATCATGATCTTGCAAAATATGAACTAATTTTGAGGCTTGACTATGTTGCCAACAATCAGCTAACGCATTACGCAAGCCATCAGACGGATTTTCCCCCAATACGCCACCAGCTTGTTTTGCCCAACGATTCATAATATCGCCCGCTTCAGCATGGCAAGAGGCTGAGTCTGCATTATATTCATAAACTTTCAAACCTCGTTCACTCATACAGAAATCTAAACGACCTGTAATCGTCTGATAACGGCGATTTTGCCAAGAAAGTCTTAAGCGTGGCCAAAGGAGCTTCGGAATATTGAAATACTGCAACAGGTTATCATCTTTAAGTACCTTGTCTGTTGCATGTAAATACATTAAATGCAGTTCATTAGTGGCGTGAATTAATTCTTGTTGAGCACTTTCAGATATAGAAAAATAGCGATATTGATCAGAATGGCTCACTTTATGCCCGCCCATCGCCTTGATATAAGCTGTATCAAATGGTTCATTTTCATTTAACCATTTCCCACTAAATTGTCCATGATTGTCAACATGATGAGCTTGTAACCGAAGTGCGGTTGATTTTGGAAAAGGTTGGGGTTCTGAAAATTCAGTGTCGTTTGTTTGAATCATCCAACCAAGAATTTGGGTATCATCAAAAGTATCTTGTAGAAAATAACCTTGTTCTGAAACAATCATCGGCAATTCACGCGTCCATTGCTGACCACTCGGCAAACGGGAATGAATCACATTTTGCTCGGCGATTCGAACGCTATCAGGCAACACCTCAGTGATAATTGCCACATGTCCCGTGTGTTTAAATTCGCCCCCTTCTTGCCAAATTAATAAGGAACCTGCTTGAGGTTTCCGTTTGCAACCATTAGCAAATGCCTGCAAGGGCAACAAGGCATCGTTCACTACTTGGCGTAAAAAACGTAAAGAAAAGATCTCGTATGCCATACCGACATCGGCAAACACAACACCATGATTGAGATATAAATAACGACGTGCAAATTCCACACACTGCCATTTATAGCCCATATATTCTCGCCCTAGATAACTGCGAAATGCGGCATCATTCGGGAACTCTTTATCATCTGCAGTATTATAATCTGAGGAATAAATTGCCACGCCACCAGGCGCATATCCAAGCAAGCTACCAAAAGGATCGTGGGTAATGATATTGGCTGAACGTTCTGTCATCGTATCTTCCGAGTAAAAAATGAATGGCGTTAGTATAGATCTTTTATTTTCATTACGGAAATCAATAAAAATTTTACCGCACTTTTTTCGTAGCAAATTTTTGATTTATCTCATCTTTTCATCAAAACCTTCTTTACCATTTAACTTCTTAGATTAAAATGAACGAGCTTTTCGAGTATTCGAGAGTACACAATTTAGTTTAACTTTAGATATCACAAGGGTTTCATTATGAAAGGATCAAAATGGCCTGTGGTTGCAGGTGCTGCACTTGGTATCATCGCTCCACTCCTTACTTATAGCGGAAATCCCGGCAATATGGGATTCTGCGCAGCCTGTTTCTTACGCGATACAGCTGGCTCCATTGGCTTACATCAAGCCGCTCCACTTCAATATATTCGCCCCGAGCTCATCGGATTAATATTTGGTGCGTTAGTGAGTGCATTATTTGCGAAAGAATTTCGTGCTCGTGGCGGTTCATCACCATTCATACGCTTAATTTTAGGCGCATTTGCCATGATTGGTGCCCTAACATTCTTAGGTTGTCCATGGCGCGCATATTTGCGTTTAGGCGGTGGCGATTTATCTGCGATTGCCGGTATAGTCGGTTTATTCGTCGGTGTACTAGGTGGAATTTTCTTTAGCAATCGAGGATTTTCGCTCGGCAAAGCAAAAGAACAAGCTCCTGTTACAGGCTGGATTTCTGTCATTATCGCGGGTTTATTACTTATTGGCGTTATCACACAATTTAGTTTTGGCGAAGGCTTACCTCTTTATTTCTCACAAAAAGGCCCTGGCACACAACATGCATTTTGGGCATTATCTTTAGTAGGTGGGCTAATCGTAGGCGTATTAATGCAAAAATCACGTTTCTGCTCAATCGGTGCATTCCGCAATTTCATTCTATTCCGTGATTCTTCCTTATTGAACGGTGTCATCGCTCTAGTGGTGTTTGCCACAATTACTAATGCTTTACTTGGTCAATTCCATTTAGGGTTTGAACAACAACCTGGTGCACATAATCAATATCTTTGGAACTTCCTCGGCATGGCACTGTGCGGTTTATGCTTCGCCCTTGGCGGTGGTTGTCCTGGCAAACATTTAGTTCATCTTGGTGAAGGTGATAATGACTCCGCTATTTTTGTGCTTGGTATGCTTTTAGGTGCAGCCGCTGCACATCGTTTAAGCCTTGCTGCTTCAGGTTCTGGCATTGGTGAATTTACGCCTTACGCTTTAGTGCTTGGATTTATATTCTGCGCCTATATTGGCTTTACCAAAAAATCTGCTTAATTCACTTTCTATCTGCACTCATCACGAGTGCAGATTTTATCCTTCCCCAAAAGGTTAACTATAACCCATTTGAATATCTACAATATTTAAATAGATAAATAAAAAAGGGCGTACATCACGCCCCTAATCACTCAGTTTAAAGATTATTTTCTTAATGCTTTTTTCAATTCAGCCAATTCTTTTTGCATTGCCGACACTTCTTGTCGCAATTGCAAAACTTCCGCAGAATCAACCGCACTTTGTGTAGATAAATTAGGTTTATGTTTATTGCCGAACTTCCAAGAAATTCCTGCACCAAGCATTTTTTCTGAGCCAGACATACTTCCAGAAAGATTCAGTAACACATTTTCAGAAGGTTTAAATACAGCTCCAACCGCCATTGCTTGCGTATTCTTATAATTACCAACTCCCACTGAAACAGCAAATTTATCATCTACACCTAAATTTGCATGTTTCAATGAAGCTAACGCTGCTGCACTAGCACCCACTCTATTCATACGAGTATCTACACGATCTAAGTGGTTATTGATATTAGTAAATTGATTACCAATACCACCAATTTTAGCTTCTACCGCATTTAATTGACGCACATTAACTGCATCATAATCTTCTGTACCATCGGCGACATTAGTGATTTGACGGTAAAGATTATAATTACTATCGCCTACAGAAACGGTGTTAGGACGGTTAGCAAGTGAACTTGCGCCCAAAGCAACGGAGTTATAAGCGGTTGATTCGCTTTCATAACCCAAAGCTAAACTTTTTTCTGCTTCTGCCTTGCTGTGCATACCGAAAGCAGAACCGCGATAGCCGGTTACCTGACTACCGCCGCCGACGGCAGTACCTTCAACCGCGGCAACCGTAGAAAATGCCCCCAAGGCTGTGCTGAATAAGTTATGCGAAGATGCTTTCAAACCAAAAGCTATTGCTCCATAGGTTTCACCCTGCTTTTCGATTAAAGATTGTTCACTTTCACGTTTAATATTAATTTTGGTTGCTTTGCCATTTTCATCCACTTCAATGCTTTTGTTGTCTTGTCCTTGAATAGTATTCTTTTTACCTTTTTCTAGTTTTTCTACACGGCTTCCTGTGCCGAAAGCGGTTGCACCGTATCCGTCCTTGCTTTTTGCAGCAGAACCGATGGCAAGAGAGTTTTCTCCTTCAGCTTCTGCACTGAAGCCAAGTGCAACCCCGCCTTTGGGTGCTTTGGTTTTTGCACCAATAGCAGTACTGAAATTCCCGCCCTTATCGCCTAAACCTGCTTGTGCCTCATAACCCACCGCTAAAGAGCCCAAGTTTTTTGCTTGAGAATTTCCACCGATGGCGGCAGCTCCGTGAGATTTGCCATTTTCAGGATTGAACACTTTACTGTCATCCCCCAAGGCTATTCCCCAAATAACATTACTGGGAGCAGTCCCATACTCAGGTGTCCATTTTGGATCAACGGCAAAAGATTGGATAGAATAAAAAGAAGTAGAAATAAGTAGGCTAATTAAAGAAAGGCGGGTTAGACTATTTTGCTTGCTTGCTTGCTTGCTTGCTTGCTTGCTTAATGATTGTCATAATATTGTTCCTTTTGTCAAATGAATAATAATTAAGGGTTTTAAACTTTAACAAAAAATAAAAAAGAAAAATAGGTGTTTATTTGCACATTGAAAAAGTTCATTGGTTTTACTGATAAATAAACCTCCCCCCATCTTGCATTATCCCCCTTACAGTGTCAAACTCTCCGCACTTTTTAAAACTGTAAAAAAATAATGACAAAAAAACGTAAAAACTTAATTAACCAAGATCCGCATTACAAACGAGAATTGGAAAAATACGGCAATCCAATTCCAAGCCGTGAATTTATTTTAAGCGTTATTCGAGACAATAATGCACCGATGAATCGGGATGAAATTTTGACCGCACTTTCCATTCGAAATGAAGATCAAATAGAAGCGATGCGTCGCCGGTTACGAGCGATGGAAAATGACGGCCAATTAGTGTTCACCAAACGTAAACGCTATGCCTTGCCAGAAAAATTAGATTTATTTAAAGGCACTGTAATTGGTCATCGCGAAGGTTTTGGTTTTTTACAGGTCGATGGCAAAAAGGATGATTTATTCATTCCAAACCATCAAATGCAAAGAGTCATGCATGGAGATTTTGTCTTAGCTCAGCCTGCTGGATTAGATCGTCGTGGTCGCCGTGAAGTGAGAATTGTACGCGTATTAGAAAGTCGTAAAAAACAAATTGTGGGTCGCTTTTTCTTAGAAAACGGTTTTAGCTATGTGATACCTGATGACAGCAGAATTGGCCGAGATATTCTCGTGCCAAATGAACATCGTAATGGTGCTCGCATGGGACAAGTTGTCGTTGTCGAATTGCAAGAACGCTCAGCCAGTTTTAACCAGCCAATTGGCGTAATCACTGAAATTCTAGGCGATAATATGGCGAAAGGAATGGAAGTAGAAATCGCCTTGCGTAACCACGATATTCCCTATAAATTTCCAAGTGCGGTGGAAAAATACGTAAAAAAATTCACTGAAGAAGTCCCTGAAGAAGCCAAAAAAGGGCGTGTAGATTTACGCCATTTACCGCTTGTGACCATTGATGGCGAAGATGCTCGTGATTTTGACGATGCTGTTTATTGTGAAAAACATGGCAAAGGCTGGAAACTTTGGGTAGCGATTGCGGATGTCAGTTATTACGTACGTTTACGTTCCGCTTTAGATGTAGAAGCGCATAATCGTGGTAACTCGGTTTATTTTCCGAACCGAGTTGTACCCATGCTACCTGAAATTTTATCGAACGGCTTATGCTCTCTTAACCCACAAGTGGATCGTTTGTGTATGGTGTGTGAGATGCAAATTTCTGCCAAAGGTAAGCTCACAGATTATCGCTTTTATGAAGCAGTGATGAATTCTCACGCCCGCCTCACTTATACCAAAGTAGCCAAAATGCTTGAAGGCGATGAAGAATTACACACTCGTTATTCTACGCTGGTGCCTCATTTAGAAGAACTTTATAAACTCTATCAAGCTTTGCTTAGTGCGCGTCATCAACGTGGTGCGATCGATTTTGAAACCATTGAAACTAAGTTTATTTTTAATGCAATGGGGAGAATTGAGCGCATTGAACCCGTTGTTCGCAATGATGCCCACAAAATCATTGAGGAATGTATGATTCTTGCGAATATCGCAGCAGCTAATTTTATGGAAAAACATAAAGAACCTGCGTTATATCGTATTCATGCCACCCCTAGCGAAGAAAAATTAACATCGTTCCGCACTTTCTTAAGTGAGTTTGGTTTAACTTTAGAAGGTGGCTTAAAACCAACCACAAAAGACTATGCTGCTCTCTTAGAAAAAGTTAAAGAACGACCAGATCATGAACTTATTCAAACAATGTTGCTACGTTCATTAAGTCAAGCTGTCTATCATGCTGATAATATTGGGCACTTTGGTTTGGCTTTGGAAGAGTATGCTCACTTTACTTCACCAATTCGCCGTTATCCTGACTTAACACTTCATCGAGGCATCAAGTATTTACTCGCTAAAGAACAAGGCGCTAAACGTAAAACAACGGATACTGGCGGTTATCATTACTCTTTTGATGAAATGGATTTACTTGGCAATCACTGTTCAATGACGGAACGCCGTGCTGACGACGCCACTCGTGAAGTGGCAGATTGGTTGAAATGCGAATATATGCAAGATCATGTTGGCGGTGAATTTAGCGGAGTCATTTCATCTGTGACTGGATTTGGTTTATTTGTACGCTTAGATGATTTATTCATCGATGGTTTAGTCCATATTTCTACCTTAGAAAACGATTATTACCAATTTGATGCAGCAAAACAGCGTTTAATCGGCGAAAATAGTGGAATGCAATATCGCTTAGGCGATAAAGTTCGCATCAAAGTTGAAGCGGTACATTTAGAAAATAAAATGGTCGATTTCTCGCTGATGGGGAGTGAACGTAAACCTCGTCGTGCTGGAAAAACGGCGAAAGAAAAAGCCAAGAAAGTCTTTAAAGAACTACCGTCTAAAACATCCCAGAAACGAAAAAGTGCGGTAAAAAAGAAAGAAGTTTCGAAGAAAACATCTAGAAAACGAAAATAATTCACTTCCTATTTTAAGAATGAATTAAAAATTCAAATAAGAAAAAGAGAAATTTATGTCAGAACAAATCTACGGCATTCATGCTGTTAATAGTATTTTAACCCATTCACCAGAACGTTTAATTGAAGTCTTCATTCTTAAAGGCCGTGAAGATAAACGTCTACAGCCACTCTTAAATGAACTTTATTCTCTAGGAATTGGTGTGCAATTTGTTAATCGACAAACACTCGATAAAAAAGCTGATGGCGAAGTTCATCAAGGTGTCATTGCTCGCGTACAAGCGGCAAAAGAGCTGAATGAAAATGATCTTGATGAAATTCTTGCGAATAAACAAAATCCGCTTTTATTAGTTTTAGATGGTGTGACGGATCCACACAACTTGGGAGCATGTTTGCGAACAGCTGATGCAGCGGGCGCAGTGGCTGTGATCGTACCGAAAGATAAATCAGCACAATTAACATCTATCGCGCGTAAAGTTGCTTGTGGCGCGGCAGAAACCGTGCCGTTAATTCGTGTAACCAATCTTTCTCGCACACTGCGCGATTTACAGCAAAATCATAACATTTGGGTGGTTGGCACTGCTGGCGAAGCAACTGAAACCATTTATCAAAGCAAACTGACAGGGCCACTAGCACTTGTTATGGGAGCAGAAGGCGAAGGGATGCGTCGTTTAACACGTGAACATTGCGATCAGCTGATTAGCATTCCAATGGCTGGTTCAGTTTCATCATTAAATGTATCTGTCGCAACAGGGGTATGTTTATTTGAAATTGTACGTCAGCGTTTAGGTTCATAAGAAAAGTGCGGTAAATTTTCTTTGACCTCAAAAACTAGACTATTTATTTAAAGGATTGACGACGATATTGTATCGGACTCAGTCCTTTTAATTTCAGTTGAATTTATCGGTAATTATTGAGCTCCACTTGGTGGGAGAAGAGCAAAATTTACTGTGCTGTTCTATAAGATAATTCCACTATCTGCTTTGGTAAAATTCATTATAAATAAACTTTTATAAGTTCTTACATGAAATTCACCCGTCAATACTCGACGTGTGAATGCGTGATAGCTTTCCATATCTTTTGCATGGAGTAGTAACATAAAATCATAGTCCCCTGAGATTTCGTAACAGCTCACCACTTCGTCTTCTTGGCGCATTTTTCGTTCAAATTGCTCTTGATAATAAGAGTGTTGATTATCCATTTCGACCATGACAAATACGCTAATCGTACGCCCAACGGCTTTTGGGGAAACGACTGCAACTCGTTTTGTAATAACGCCTGAATCAGTTAATGCTTGTACACGTCGTTGACAGGTTGCAACGGAACTATTCACTTTCTCTGACAGTTCTTTTAACGGAATCATGGTATCTTGTTGTAATACATTCAAAATATGACGATCTAATTTATCCAGTGTTTGCATAAGATAATTTCTCAAAAATGTAATAATTGAGAAAAATATTATCATAATAAAAATAAAGTTGAGATTTTTTATTGCCTTGGGCTTTTATAATAATCGTATTAATAAGATGAGGCCCAAGATGAAAGTAGTCACTCAAGGCGTATTATTGTGCATTTTTTCACAATGTTTATTTGGCATATTGTATCTATTTAGTGTATGGCTCCAACCACTTAGCGGAACGGATGTTTTTGCGTGGCGTATGTTAACCATGATCTTTGGGCTACTTTTAATTTTATTCCCGACTATTGGTTGCCGCTCTCTTTTGTCTCTTATTACGACAACGTTAGGAAAAAGTTGGACACGTTGGATTTTATTTTTACTGGGGACATTAGATGCGGGAAGTCAATTCTGGCTCTTTATGTGGGCACCGCTAAATGGCGAAGGGATAAATATTGCGATGGGATATTTTCTTTTCCCTCTGATCATGGCTATTTTAGGATGGGCTTGGTTAAAAGAACGCTTATCATTTATTCAGAAAATCGCGCTTTTACTGGCTGCCTGCGGTGTTGTACATGAATTATGGCACACTCAAAGTTTTTCATGGACAAGCTTGTGGGTTTGTACGGTTTATCCATTTTATTATCTAAGCCGTAAATGGATGAAAATCCCAGCTCTACAAGGAATTACATTGGATATTATTTTAATTTCAATTCCTTGTTTTATTTATATTCGTTCTCAAAGCGATACGCTTTCTTTGGTTACGCAAGAATATCGTTATTGGTTATTGCTACCAGCACTTGGTATTGTGAGTGCGATTTCGCTTTCAGCCAACTTAAAATCAAGCCAACAAATTCCAGTTAGTATTTTTGCGGTGTTGAGTTATATTGAACCCATATTGCTTTTTTTAATAGCTGTCTTTGTGCTAGATAATCAAATAACCACAAGCGATTATTTTACTTATGTGCCTATTTGGTTAAGTCTCATTGTGATTGGCATAGAAGGGCTTTTAAACAAAAATAAAGTGCGGTGAAAATTAACCGCACTTATTAAAGTTACTGAAATAATTAGAAAGTATCTGAAATAGAGATTTTCTATTCCCACTCGATTGTCGCTGGTGGTTTTCCGCTGATGTCGTATACGACGCGGGAAATGCCATTCACTTCATTGATGATGCGGTTAGACACTTTGCCTAATAAATCATAAGGTAAATGAGCCCAATGTGCGGTCATAAAATCAATGGTTTCTACCGCGCGTAGGGAAATAACCCAATCGTATTTACGACCATCGCCCATCACACCTACAGATTTCACTGGTAAGAATACGCTGAAGGCTTGGCTGGTTTTTTCATACCAACCGCTATTGCGTAATTCTTCGATAAAGATTGCATCTGCACGGCGTAATAAATCGCAGTATTCTTTTTTCACTTCGCCTAATACACGCACGCCTAAGCCTGGGCCAGGGAATGGGTGGCGGTTGATCATTTCAGCTGGTAAGCCTAATGCTAAACCGATTTTTCGTACTTCATCTTTAAATAATTCACGTAGCGGTTCAACTAAACCAAGTTTCATATAGTCTGGTAAGCCACCTACGTTGTGGTGTGATTTAATCACATGTGCTTTACCGGTTTTGCTTGCTGCAGATTCGATCACGTCAGGGTAGATCGTACCTTGTGCTAACCATTCCACGTTAGTCAGTTTTTTCGATTCATCATCGAATACATCAACGAATACTTTACCGATAATTTTACGTTTTGCTTCAGGATCCGATACGCCAGCAAGTTCGCCTAAGAAACGGCTTTCAGCATCAACACGGGTAATATTTAAACCGAATTTGTCACCGAACATTTCCATGACTTGATCGCCTTCGTGTAAGCGAAGCAAACCATTATCCACGAATACGCAGTGTAAGTTTTTGCCGATAGCACGGTGTAAAAGTAATGCAACCACAGAAGAGTCCACACCACCAGATAAACCTAAAATCACTTCATCATCGCCCACTTGCTTTTTAATGCGAGCCACAGCGTCTTCAATGATGTTTTCTGCAGTCCATTTAGTTTCGCAACCACAGATATTCACAACAAAATTAGTTAATAATTCTAAACCTTTTTTGGTGTGGGTTACTTCTGGGTGGAATTGTACGCCGTAGAAACGACGGTTTTCGTCTGACATTGCAGCAATTGGGCAAGTTGGTGTAGTCCCTGTTACTTGGAAATTTTGAGGTAAACGAGTGACTTTATCGCCGTGGCTCATCCAAACGTCTAATTTCGGCTCAGAAGCGGTTAAATTATCGTTAAGATTTGCAAAAAGTGCGGTGGAATTTTCAAGAGAAACTGAAGCATAGCCGAACTCCCTGTGCTCAGACGTTTCGGTTAAGCCGCCAAGTTGCATCGCCATAGTTTGCATTCCATAGCAAACGCCTAATACTGGTACACCAGCATTAAATACATATTCCGGTGCACGAGGGCTATTTTCTTCTGTTGTACTCTCAGGACCACCTGAAAGAATAATACCCGTTGGGGCAAATTCACGAATTTGTTGTTCGGTTACATCCCAAGCCCAAAGTTCGCAGTACACACCGATTTCACGCACACGACGCGCAATCAGTTGAGTATATTGTGAACCGAAGTCGAGGATCAGGATTTTGTGATTGTGGATGTTTGTCATTTTTTGCCTTATGTTAATTTTGTTTTGTCATATTGATGTAAGTTCCACCATGTCCATCGCTGATATATTTGATGTGAAATGTTTCGGTCTTATTACAGCCTTTTACTGTCCAAGTTTCATTCACTAAATCTACAGTGGAAGTTTTGTTGTTTAGTTTTACATCATCGATCTGAGTGTGAATTTGTTTAGGCGTACAATTATGGATTGCTCTGAAAAATAGGTTAATGTTACTTGCCGTATCATATTTTAGTAAATCGTCTGCGGTTGTTTCCCCAGTATAAGTTGGACCGAGTAATGTGCAGGCCGATAGAATAAATGGAATCAGTAATATAAATTTCTTCATTATAGTTCCTTTTATTACATGAAACAGTTAAAAAGAGCGGGCAAATTTAACCGCTCTTTTATTCATTGTTAGCCCATACGATAGTTTGGCGCTTCTTTAGTAATCGTTACATCATGAACGTGGCTTTCTTTAATGCCTGCACCACTGATTCGAACGAATTCTGCTTTTGTGCGTAACTCTTCGATGGTTGCGCAGCCAGTTAAGCCCATGCAAGAACGTAAACCACCCATTTGTTGGTGGATGATTTCTTTTAAGTAACCTTTGTATGGAATACGGCCTTCGATACCTTCTGGTACGAGTTTGTCTGCAGCGTTATCCGATTGGAAGTAACGGTCTGAAGAGCCTTTCGCCATGGCACCTAATGAGCCCATACCACGGTAAGATTTAAATGCACGACCTTGGTAAAGTTCGATTTCACCCGGTGCTTCTTCAGTACCAGCAAACATAGAGCCAACCATTACACAGCTTGCGCCTGCAGCGATGGCTTTTGCAATATCACCAGAGAAACGAATACCACCGTCCGCGATAACTGGAATGCCACGATCTTTTAATGCCGCAGCAGCATCTGCGATAGCGGTGATTTGTGGAACACCTACACCGGTCACGATACGAGTAGTACAAATAGAACCAGGACCAATACCTACTTTCACTGCACTTGCTCCTGCGTCGGCTAATGCGATTGCACCTTCAGCGGTTGCCACGTTACCTGCCACGATTGGAAGATTAGGGTATTTCGCGCGGGTTTCACGAACACGTTGTAACACGCCTTCAGAGTGACCATGTGAAGAGTCGATTAACAATACATCTACACCTGCTTTCACTAATGCATCAATACGTTCTTCGTTACCTGGGCCTGCACCTACAGCGGCACCTACGCGTAAACGACCGAATTCATCTTTACATGCATTTGGTTTTTGTTCTGCTTTTTGGAAGTCTTTAACGGTAATCATGCCTTTAAGTTTGAAGCTATCATTAACCACTAATACTTTTTCAACACGGTGTCGATGCATTAATTCTAAAATTTCTTCGCGACTCGCCCCTTCTTTTACTGTTACCAAGTCTTCTTTTTTCGTCATTACTTGTGAAACAGTTTTGCTCAAATCTTTTACGAAACGGGTGTCGCGTCCAGTAATGATACCAATTAGGTTATTTTCACTATCTACAACAGGGTAGCCAGCGAAGCCATTTTTCTTCACCATTTCAGCAAGTTCGGCAAGCGTTAAATTTGGTGAAACAGTTACTGGTTCAGAGACGATACCGCTTTCGAATTTTTTCACTTTACGAACACGGTCCGCTTGGCGTTCAATGGTCATATTTTTATGAATAAAGCCGATGCCACCTTCTTGCGCTAAAGAGATCGCAAGTTTGGTTTCGGTTACGGTATCCATTGCTGCTGAAAGCATAGGAATATTCAAATTAATTTCTTTAGTGAGTTTGGTTGAAAGATTGGCTGTATTTGGAAGCACTGTTGAATGTGCTGGGACGAGTAGAACATCGTCAAAAGTAAGGGCTTCTTGTTTAATGCGTAATGACATTGCAATATTCTCGCTAAGTTGAAGTTAAAAAATATTGCGGTGGGATTATACAGATTTTACTTGATTTTGAAAACGAAATTTTTGGATTTGTGCTATGATTTTCGCTCCGTTTACCACAAGGGATAAATGATGAATTTCGCTTTATTGACATATTTAGCTGACTGTCAGCCGAAAGTGCGGTTTGAATTGGAAAAGTTTTCTCTGGATATTGAAGAGGACATTAAACAATTACGTGAGCTAGGCTTGGAAATAGTCGTTGATAGCCAAAATTATTGCTTAGTGCCTAGTCTTCCTTTATTAAATCCTCAGCAAATTTCAACCGCACTTTTTCCTTATAGTATCCATTATCAGCCGATTATTTCCTCTACAAATGAATGGATACTACAAAATATTCCTTCCTTAAAAAAAGGTGATCTTTGTGTGGCTGAATATCAAACTGCAGGACGCGGTCGACGTGGGCGTCAGTGGCTTTCCCCTTTTGCCGGACAAATCATGTTTAGTTTTTATTGGGCATTTGATCCTAGCAAATCAATTGAGGGATTAAGTTTAGTCATCGGTTTGGCGATTGCCGAGGTGCTAAATGTGCAAGTGAAATGGCCAAATGATATTTTGTTTAATGGAAGAAAGTTGGGTGGAATTTTGGTTGAAATCGCTAACCATAAAAATGGTATGCTCAATTTAGTGATTGGCGTAGGTATTAATGTGTCGTTGCCAAAACAAACAGAAATTAGTCAGCCTTATGCGGAAGTATGTGAAATAGTTCCTGATGTAGAGCGACAAACCTTATTACCAAAACTCATTCAACATTTGTATGCACGTTTAAATATCTTTGAGAAAAATGGTATTAATGCGGAATTTCAACAGGAGTGGAAATCATATAATGCGTTTTCAAATAGTGAAGTAAATGTGCTGACTGAACAAGGTGTTATTTCAGGTATTGAACAAGGCATAGATGAACACGGTTATTTAAAAGTATTATGTGGCAATAAAATCCAGATGTTTAATGGTGGTGAAGTTTCATTGCGTAAGAAATTATAGCGATAAAAATTTGAGCATTCTAACCGCACTTTTTAATGAAATGTTTATATTTCCATCAAAAGATCATTTTTTTAAATATTTTTACAAAAAGTACTTGCAAGGGTTTTGAAAATCCCTATAATGCACCGCACACAACGACGCACTGTTGTGAAGTTTTTAAGTTTCCACGTGCGTCGTTGTTTTTTGCTCTTTAACAATGTATCAGACAATCTGTGTGGGCACTTGTTGATTGACTTGTTTTAAAAATATTTTTAATTTTGAAGTCTTAATAGGTGCTTAACTGAAAATTCATCATTACTTTTTTAAGTAGTGTTTTATTTATAGCTAAGCAGTTTATTGAGCGATTGAACTTGAATTGAAGAGTTTGATCATGGC
>NZ_QQJW01000003.1:0-203477 GCF_003493685.1 Haemophilus haemolyticus | reverse complement strand
CAAAGAATTATCCTGGCGGCGATAGTGCGGTGGAACCACCTGAACCATACCGAACTCAGAAGTGAAACGCTGTAATGCCGATGGTAGTGTGGGGCATCCCCATGTGAGAGTAGGGCACCGCCAGGTTACCAAATACTTATCTAAGTTAAATTAAATAAAAACAGAAGAACCCCGTGTCGAAAGATATGGGGTTTTTGTTTTTGGGATTTACTAATTATTTAAAGAAATAATAGTCTAATTTTAGTTTTAATATAACTACTATCTTCATATACGATTTTTTATAAGTTTGTTAAACTAATAAAAATTTATATTTTTCTAATTTAATGAATTATCAAGATCGCATTTCTAATATTTTCTCTGTTAATGGCGAATTAAGTCAAAGTATCAAAGGTTTTAGACCTCGAACTGAGCAGATTGAAATGGCACATGCTGTTGGCGAGTCAATCCAAAATAAATCTTCCCTTGTCATTGAAGCTGGAACGGGTACAGGAAAGACCTTCGCATATCTGGCTCCTGCTCTAGTATTTGGTAAAAAAACAATTATTTCTACAGGATCTAAAAATCTTCAAGATCAGCTTTTTAATCGAGATCTTCCTGCTATTAAAAAAGCCCTTAATTTCACGGGAAAAATTGCGTTGCTAAAAGGTCGAGCAAACTATCTTTGTTTAGAGCGTTTAGATCAAGTTATTGCTCAAGGTGTGCTTGGAGATAAATCCGTTTTATCCGAATTAACTAAAGTATGCAAATGGAATAATAGTACTAAGACAGGTGATTTTACAGAATGTATTGAGCTTGCAGAAGATAGCCCTATTATTCCTCAATTGACGAGTACAGCGGAAGGCTGTTTAGGCACCGATTGTCCTAATTATTCAGAATGTTATGTAGCAAGTGCGCGTAAAAAAGCATTAAATGCTGATTTGGTTGTAGTTAATCATCACTTATTTTTTGCAGATATGGCCGTGAAAGAAAGTGGTTTTGGAGAACTCATTCCGAATGCAGAAGTGATTATTTTTGACGAAGCTCATCAGTTACCAGATATTGCAAGTCAATATTTTGGTCAATCTTTAACATCACGCCAGCTTTTTGATTTGTGTAAGGATATTAATATTGTTTATCGCACAGAACTTAAAGATATGCAGCAGCTTGGCACAACATCTGATACCTTACTGAAAGTGGTACAAGATTTTCGTTTATTACTGGGTAATGGGAGTAATGTTCGAGGAAATTGGCGTGAGCTTTACACGCAAAGTGCGGTGAAAAAATCCTTTGAATTATTACAGGAGAAAATAGATTTTTTAGCTGAGGTCATTAAATTAGCACTTGGTCGTTCCCAAACTTTAGATAGTATTTTTGAGCGTGTTGAGTCCATTAAAATCCAACTTAAACGTTTATCTGAAACAAATATTGTGGGTTATTGTTATTGGTATGAAGGAAATGGTCGCCAGTTTGGTTTGCATATTACGCCATTGACAGTAGCCGATAAATTTGGTGCTCAGCTCGAAGCTAAAGAAGCGGCTTGGATATTCACATCGGCGACATTAGAAGTGGGGGGAACTTTTAATCATTTCTGCCAACGTTTAGGTATTGAAAATGCGACACAAAAAATTTTATATAGTCCCTTTAATTATCCTGAACAATCTTTGCTTTGTGTGCCTCGATATTTGCCGAATACTAATCAAGTGAATACATTAAATTCACTAGGTGAAATGTTATTACCCGTGATTGAAGCAAACAAAGGGCGTTGTTTTGTTCTTTGCACTTCTTATTCAATGATGCGTGGTTTAGCTGAATATTTCCGTGAAAAAAGTCATCTTTCGATTTTATTACAAGGCGAAACCTCAAAAGGCAAATTACTCGAACAATTTATAAAAGAAACGCATAGTGTTTTGGTGGCAACTTCTAGCTTTTGGGAAGGTGTAGATGTACGCGGCGATGCACTTTCTTTAGTCATCATTGATAAGCTTCCCTTTACTGCGCCAGATGAGCCTTTGTTAAAAGCACGTATTGAGGATTGCCGTTTACAAGGTGGAGATCCATTCAATGACATTCAAATTCCTGAAGCGGTGATTACGTTGAAACAAGGCGTTGGGCGTTTAATTCGCGATGTTACAGATCGTGGTGTTGTGATTATTTGTGATAATCGATTAGTGATGCGCAATTATGGCGAAACTTTTTTGAAAAGTTTACCTAACTCAAGTCGTACCCGTGATCTCAACAAAGTGATACAATTCTTACAAAATAAATAAACGAGAATAATAATGCAAAATTTAACTTTATTGGCGTTAGATACTTCAACTGAAGCTTGTTCTGCCGCCTTATTTCATCGTGGTGAGAAAACACATATTAATGAACTTGCTCAACGCACTCACACCAAACGAATTTTACCCATGATTGATGAAATTTTGGCAAATTCGGGTTTACGTTTAAATCAAGTTGATGCCCTTGCCTTTGGGCGTGGTCCGGGGAGTTTTACTGGCGTTCGTGTTGGTGCTGGGATTGCACAAGGTTTAGCATTTGGTGCGGATTTGCCTGTCATTCCTATTTCAAATTTAACCGCAATGGCACAGGCTGCATTTGAATTACATCAAGCAGAAAATGTCGTTGCCGCGATTGATGCGAGAATGAACGAAGTTTATTTTTCTCAATTAGTGAGAGAAAAAGTGCGGTCTGATTTTGGAGAGTTTTTTCAATGGCGAGGAATCATAACTGAACAAGTTTGTTCCCCAGAACAAGCGGTTAATCAGCTTCGAGATCATAGTGCATTTAGAGCCGGAACGGGTTGGGCAGCGTATTCTCAATTTACTGAAAAAAATCTAACAAGCTCAGATATTGTGTTACCTAATGCCTTATATATGCTGGAGCTCGCACGAGTAGAATACTTGCAAAAACGCACAATTTCAGCTTTAGAGATTGAACCGATTTATTTGCGAAACGAGGTTACTTGGAAAAAATTACCAGGACGTGAATAAGTTTAAATAACAGGAGGATAGAAAATGAAAGGCAAAATCACCTTATTTTTTACCGCACTTTGCTTGGGATTGACAGGCTGTATGGCACCGCCGAAAGGATTAGAAGAAGAGCGGTTCTCTATTAATTCCTATCGCGATATTTCACCTCAAGATTTAACCTGTCATTGTAAAACTGTTCGACTTGGCGGGAAAATTGTTCAGGCGACTGTTTTACCAAATCAAACAAAAATTGAAGTGTTAAGTTTGCCGGTGTCATCAATTTCAGGTAAACCATTCGTTGAATTTCAATCGGATGGCCGCTTCATCGTGTATTTCAACGGCTTTGTGGACCCTGAAAATTTAAAAGAGCGTTATATTACTGTAGGTGGGCAATTAATTGGAACAGAGAAAGGCAAGATCGAACAAGCTGATTATACTTATCCTGTTATTCAAGCTAATAAATACCGTATTTGGGCACTCAGTACTACTTATGAGTATCCAACAGATGATTGGGATGAAGACGATGATTGGGGATTTTTTAGATGGAGACATCGCCCTTGGTATGTTCAGCCTGAAATTCGCTATTATTTGAATTAAATGATAAAATCTTAAAGATTTTCCAACAAATTAGGATTAAAAATGGAAAAAATTTGGTTTCAAAATTATCCAGAAGGTTCTGAAAAATTTCTGGATACCTCAAAATATGAATCTATTTTGGATATGTTCGACAAAGCTGTGCGCGAACATCCAGATCGCCCCGCTTACATTAATATGGGGCAAGTACTTACTTTCCGTAAATTAGAAGAGCGCAGCCGTGCATTTGCCGCGTATTTGCAAAATGAATTTAAACTTCAACGTGGTGATCGTGTGGCATTAATGATGCCAAATTTATTGCAATATCCTATCGCACTTTTTGGTATTTTGCGTGCGGGCTTAATTGCAGTAAATGTGAATCCTCTTTATACACCGAGAGAATTAGAGCACCAGTTGCAAGATAGTGGTGCGGTAGCGATTGTCGTGGTATCAAATTTTGCTTCTACCTTGGAAAAAGTCGTTTTCAATACCAATGTCAAACACGTTATTCTTACCCGAATGGGCGATCAACTTTCATTTGGTAAACGTACTTTAGTCAATTTTGTTGTGAAATATGTGAAAAAACTGGTGCCGAAATATAAATTACCGCACGCAGTAACATTCCGTGAGGTATTGAGTATTGGTAAATATCGCCAATATGTTCGCCCAGAAACAGAGCGTGAAGATTTAGCCTTTTTACAATATACCGGTGGCACAACAGGTGTAGCGAAAGGTGCAATGCTGACGCACGGAAATATTATAACCAATGTCTTCCAAGCAAAATGGATTGCAGAACCATTTATTGGTGATCATTCTCGCACTCGTTCTGCCATTTTAGCCTTGCCTCTTTACCACGTATTTGCCTTAACCGTAAACTGCTTATTATTTTTAGAGTTAGGTGTAACGGCGATCTTAATCACCAATCCGAGAGATATTGAGGGATTTGTGAAAGAGTTGAAAAAATACCGTTTTGAGGCGATTACTGGTGTGAATACCTTATTTAATGCTCTATTAAATAATGAAAATTTCAAAGAAGTTGATTTTTCAGCTTTAAAACTTTCTGTAGGTGGCGGTATGGCTATTCAACAGTCTGTAGCAACACGTTGGCACGAATTGACGGGCTGTAATATCATTGAAGGTTATGGAATGACGGAATGTTCGCCATTGATCGCAGCTTGTCCAATTAATGTTGTGAAACATAATGGAACTATTGGTGTGCCAGTGCCAAATACGGATATAAAAATCATTAAAGATGATGGTTCAGATGCAAAAATTGGCGAACCTGGTGAATTATGGGTGAAAGGCGACCAAGTCATGCGAGGTTATTGGCAACGACCAGAAGCAACCAGTGAAGTGTTAAAAGACGGTTGGATGGCAACTGGCGATATTGTCATTATGGATGAATCATATAGCTTACGCATTGTAGATCGTAAAAAAGATATGATTTTGGTTTCTGGCTTTAATGTCTATCCAAATGAAATTGAAGATGTCGTTATGCTGAACTACAAAGTAGCAGAGGCTGTGGCAATTGGTGTTCCTCACGCAGTTTCTGGCGAAACGATAAAAATCTTTGTCGTGAAAAAAGATGATAGTTTAACTCGTGATGAACTTCGCAACCATTGTCGCCAATATCTCACAGGCTACAAAGTGCCAAAAGAAATTGAGTTCCGAGACGAACTGCCAAAAACCAATGTAGGTAAGATTTTACGTCGGGTTTTACGCGATGAAGAAATCGCAAAACGTGCAAAACATTAATATCAAAATGGGATAGCAATATCCCATTTTTGTTTTTTTAAATAAAAAATCACTATGATAAAAGAATGTCAAAATCCACCGCACTTTACGGTTATTACGGATAATACTGCGCTATTAGAAGTTTGTAATTTAGCCCAACAGAAAAGTGCGGTCGCCTTAGATACCGAATTTATGCGAGTTTCTACTTATTTCCCAAAGTTGGGATTAATCCAACTTTATGATGGTGAGCGCGTCTCTTTAATTGATCCTTTAGCGATTACGGATTTTTCGCCTTTTATTGCACTATTAGCCAATCCTAAGGTATTAAAAATCTTACATTCTTGTAGTGAAGATTTATTAGTTTTCTTACAAGAATTTGATCAGCTTCCACGCCCAATGATTGATACGCAAATTATGGCGCGCTTTCTTGGGCTTGGCACATCTGCAGGCTTGGCAAAATTAGCACAACAATACTTAAATGTAGAAATCGATAAAGCTGCAACTCGCACCAATTGGATCAAACGCCCCCTTTCTGATATTCAACTTCAATATGCCGCAGGAGATGTTTGGTATTTGTTGCCGCTTTATCATATTCTTGAAAAAGAGTTAGCTAAAACACCTTGGGAACAAGCAGTAAGAGATGATTGCGAACTTGCTCTTTCTAAAACGCATAAATTACAAGAGCGAGATTCAGAAAAAGCGTATTTAGATATTCCAAATGCTTGGAAATTAAATCCATTAGAATTGTCTCGTTTAAGAATTTTGGCACAATGGCGACAAAACGTGGCAATAGAGCGTGATTTAGCACTTTCTTATATTGTGAAATCAGATAATCTTTGGAAAGTGGCAAAGAATAATCCATGTAATACATCTGAAATGTTGGAAATGGGATTAACTGAAAATGAAGTACGCGTGCGTGGTAAAAAGATTTTACAATTACTTGCTCAAGCTAGACGTGTTTCTTCTAATGACTATCCTAAACCTATTGAACGTATTTCTGAAGATCCTCGTTATAAAAAAACAATTCGATTGTTACAAGAAAAAGTGAATAGCTTAACACCGGAAGGTTTAACCCCTGAAATCGTTGCGAGCAAACGCACTTTGGATGAATTAATTAAATGGGTTTGGAAATATGATTGTTCTCAAGACAAACTCCCCGAGCTGCTGATTGGATGGCGTAAACCTATTGCTGAAAAGTTAGTTGATGTACTTAAGTAGATATAAAAAAGCGTTGAGCAAATAGCTCAACGCTTTTTGTTTTTACTCGTAGAGTTTTTTCACTTGTTCAGGTGTCATCACTCGTTGGTATTTACTAAATTCTTTTGCCATATAGTAAGCACCAAAATTTGTTAAGTGATCTTGATCCCCATACAAGTATTTTCCTTCTGCCATAACACTATCTTTTGGTAAATACTGTTGAGCATCTACCCAATAAACATTAGGAATATCTTTAACTAAATCGTGAATGATTTTGTTACTCGCATCAATATCGCCCATACGATGAATTGGCGTTAAATATTTTTCAAGTCCATAATTTTCTAATAAATAACCACGCAGCGGAGAACGACTTACTGAGCTATTATTAGCAAAAACATATACGGGCTTTTGTATCGCTAGTTGTTTCACTGTTTCTTTAAAACGCGCTTTAAAATCTGGTTCAATGAAAGTTTCGGGTCTAAAGCGAGGTACTGGCTGTCCGCCCATTTTCAAATCATAAAATGCTGAAATAAATATTGCTTTATATTGAGAATCTTTCTGCCATACAGATTGGCAATTAGGATCTAATTGATATTGATCATTCACAATAAAGCTACACTCAAATTTATCTTTGAAAATATCTGCTTTCCATCCTTCTTTATTTCCCACGTAGTTTAGAAAAGCTTCTAAATGTGAAGAATGAGAATCGCCTAGAATAATAACCTTAGCAGGATAATGATTTTCATTAGAAATAGGAGATTCTTGTTCAATATGTTCTTGTTCAACTCGCATTATTTGTCTTTTATAAAGATTAAATCCTAAGAGTAAAAGAGAAGGAATAAAATAAATATAAAGAAAACTTTGTTTAAAGTTTAGTTTTGATTTTCTAATTGGCTGTTCGATTAAATAATAGCTTAGAACTGAAAAAATTATTGTTAATACTGTTACTATAACAATAGATTGATTATTAATTTGTTTTTCGCCCGTTATATAATAAGCCAGCGCAATAAAAATCCAATGATATAAATAAAGGGAATAAGAAATTTTTCCAATAAACACTATCGCTTTATTAGATAAACATAATTTAATGATGTTATTTTGTGATGTAGTATGAATAATTAATGCTGTAAAAATACAAGGGAGAATTAAAGTAACACCTGGAATAAATGCAATATCATTATTCATTAAAAACAAGCAGGAAAATAATAGTAATGTACTTAATATTGCAATAACATTGCTTGCTTGCTTGCTTGCTTGCTTGCTGAAAGATTATGATAAATTGCCAACAAAGATCCTACAAGTAATTCTGGAAATCTTAGGTTAGAGAGATAATAAATATTAGGCTGATGCAATACTTCTTTGTAAAAATTAGCTGGAATAAAAGAGGTGGCAAGTAAAATAAAAAACAAGATTAGCGTTATAATAAATAATACTTTAATTTCTCTAAACTTTTTATAAGCTAAAATTAGGATAAGTGGAAAAATAAGATAGTATTGTTCTTCTACAGCTAGTGACCAAATATGTAACACAGGATTTTCATTTGCGCTTAAATCAAAATAACCTTGTGTTAAACCTAAATAGAAATTAGATAAGAAAGCTGTAGCTAATTCAATGGTTTTTCTTAATTGATTAAAATCATTATAAATGAAAATAGCAGACGCAATGAGAGACACTAATGCCATCACTGTAATAAAAGCAGGATAAATTCGTTTAATACGTCGAGTATAAAATTGTTTAAACGAAAAAGAATTCTGTTGAATTTCTGTGATAATAATACCCGTAATCAGAAAGCCAGAAATAACAAAGAAAATATCAACCCCTAGAAAACCACCAGACAACCAGTTTTCATTAAGGTGATAAATAATGACTGAAATAACAGCAATTGCACGTAGTCCGTCAATTTCTGGACGATATTTAATAGATGACATAATATTCCTTTAATAAAATATAAACCGCACTTTGTTCTATGCGTCAAAAGTGCGGTTATTTTTTGCGTGTTTTTATACGTTGAATCGGAAGTGCATTATATCGCCATCTTGTACGATGTAATCTTTACCTTCTAAACGCCATTTACCCGCTTCTTTTGCACCATTTTCACCGTTGAATTGGATAAAGTCTTCATAAGCGATAACTTCTGCTCGTATAAAGCCTTTTTCAAAGTCGGTGTGGATTACTGCTGCTGCTTTTGGTGCGGTTGCGCCGACTGAAACTGTCCAAGCTCGTACTTCTTTTACGCCAGCAGTGAAATAAGTTTGAAGATTTAAAAGTGCGTAGCCCGCACGAATTACTCGGTTCAATCCCGGTTCTTCAATGCCTAAATCTTGTAAAAACTCGACTTTTTCTTCATCATCAAGTTCTGCAATTTCAGATTCAATCGCCGCACATACTGGAACAACCACTGCACCTTCTTTTGCAGCAATTTCATGAACGCGATCTAAGTATGGATTATTTTCAAAACCATCTTCATTTACGTTTGCGATATACATTGTTGGTTTTAAAGTTAAGAAGTTGTAACTCTTGATTGCTTGCAATTCTTCTTTGTCTAATCCAACTGAGCGAATCATTCCTGCATTTTCAAGCACTGGGAGGATTTTTTCCATAACGGAAAGTTCAAATTTAGCCTCTTTGTCGCCACCTTTAGCACGTTTTTGTAAACGTTGGATCGCTCGTTCACAGCTGTCTAAGTCTGCTAAGGCTAATTCAGTGTTGATAGTTTCAATATCATCAAGTGGGTCAATTTTCCCTGCAACGTGTACAATATCGTCATTTTCAAAGCAACGCACTACGTGACCAATTGCGTCTGTTTCGCGGATGTTTGCTAAGAATTTATTACCCAAGCCCTCGCCTTTGCTAGCACCTGCAACTAAGCCTGCTATGTCCACGAATTCCATTGTGGTAGGTAATACGCGTTCAGGTTTAACGATTTCTGCCAATGCGTCTAAACGCGGATCTGGCATTGGTACGACACCGGTATTTGGTTCAATGGTGCAGAATGGATAGTTTGCGGCTTCAATACCAGCTTTAGTGAGCGCGTTAAAAAGAGTAGATTTGCCGACATTTGGCAATCCCACAATACCACATTTGAATCCCATAATTTTTCCTTATTTTGAGTAAAACGGTTGTAAAACTAACCGCACTTTTAAATTTTGAAACTGTTTAAACGGTTGGTCGCTTTGACCATTCCATCTTTGAAAATCATTTCTACACAATCAGTCGCCTCATCTAGCACTTTTTCAAGTGCATCACGATCTGCCGGTGATGGTTTATTTAAGACATAACCTGCCACTAAATCACGATGGCCAGGATGCCCAATGCCAATACGTAAACGGTAGAAATTATTGTTATTGCCTAATTGAGCCACAATATCTTTTAAGCCGTTATGCCCACCATGTCCACCGCCTTGTTTGAGTTTCGCTGTGCCAGCGGGCAAATCTAGTTCATCGTGAATAACCAAAATTTCTTCGGGTTTAATACGGTAAAAACTTGCTAATGCCCCAACTGCTTTACCGCTTAAATTCATAAAAGTTGTTGGCACTAAAAGTCGCACTTCTTTTCCATTCACTAAAGTGCGGGCAGTTTTTCCGAAGAATTTATTTTCAGGATTTAACAAAACCTTAAAACGGCGCGCCAAGCGTTCAACAAGCCATTCGCCAGCATTGTGGCGTGTATCGGTATATTTATCGCCAGGATTGCCTAAACCAACAATGAGTTTTATTTCTGACATTTTTATTTGATGATGTAAAAAATAGTGGCGTATTGTAGCGAAAAAGCCTTAAATTCTCAATCTATAAGGCGGAAACAAAGGGGTAATTTATTGCGCGTGATTTATCATTAAAAGTCACCGCACTTTTCCGTTATAATGGCTAAAATTTTTTAATGAAGAAGTAAAAATGAATCAGATTAACATTGAAATCGCTTATGCTTTGCCGGAACGTTATTATTTGAAATCTTTTCAAGTTGATGAAGGAATCACCGTGCAAACGGCGATTACGCAATCAGGGATTTTAAGCCAATTTCCAGAGATTGATTTGAGCACAAATAAAATTGGGATTTTCAGTCGTCCAATAAAATTGACTGATGTATTAAAAGAGGGCGATCGTATTGAAATTTATCGCCCATTACTTGCTGATCCGAAAGAAATTCGCCGTAAACGTGCAGCAGAACAAGCTGCAGCCAAAGACAAAGAAAAAGGAGCTTAAAAATGACCGCACTTTCATCTGCTGATTTTTGTTTACCTGAACATATCACGCCAGAAATTTTTCTACGCGATTATTGGCAGAAAAAGCCACTTGTGATTCGTAACGGTTTGCCTGAAATTGTTGGGCAGTTTGAGCCACAAGATATTATTGAACTTGCACAAAATGAAGATGTTACTGCTCGTTTAGTGAAGACATTTTCTGATGATAATTGGAAAGTTTTTTTTAGCCCTTTAAGCGAAAAGGATTTCCAAAAGTTACCAGAAAAATGGTCGGTGTTAGTTCAAAATTTGGAGCAATGGTCGCCTGAATTAGGACAACTTTGGAACAAATTTGGCTTTATTCCTCAGTGGCAACGTGACGATATTATGGTGTCTTACGCACCGAAAGGTGGCTCTGTTGGTAAGCATTATGATGAGTATGATGTATTCTTGGTGCAAGGATATGGTCATCGTCGTTGGCAAGTGGGTAAATGGTGCGATTCAAGTACTGAATTTAAACCCAATCAGCCAATCCGAATTTTTGATGATATGGGCGAATTGGTGATTGATGAAGTGATGAATCCGGGCGACATCCTCTATATTCCAGCCCGTATGGCACATTATGGTGTGGCTGAAGATGATTGTTTAACCTTTTCTTTTGGCTTGCGTTATCCAAATTTAAGCAATTTGATTGATGGGATAAGCAAAGGTTTTTGTCATCAAGATCCTGATTTAAATTTAAGCGAATTTGATTTACCGCTACGTTTAAGCCAATCTGTACAACGTACAGGTAAACTTGCGGATGAAAATATTCAAGCAATGAAGCAGCTTTTATTAGATAAATTGGCTCATTCAGAAGCTTTTGATGCATTGTTTAAGCAAGCCGTAGCAAGTGCGGTGAGTTCTCGTCGTTACGAGTTATTAGTCTCTGATGAAATGTGCGATCTTGATGAAGTGCGGTCAATTTTAGAAGAAGATGGCGCATTCCTTTCTCAAGACAACAATTGTAAATTGCTTTACACCGAAAATCCGTTGCGAATTTATGCGAATGGCGAATGGTTAGATGAACTTAATATAATTGAGAGCGAAGTATTAAAACGCTTATCTGATGGTGAAAGTTTGGATTGGGCATTTCTATCTAATTTAGTAAATGAAACCGAAGATCCTGAAACCTCAATGGATTTACTGTTGGATTCCATTTGTAATTGGGTCGATGATGGTTGGGCGTTAATTGAATAATATGTCAGACAATATTTATTCCGTATCTCAACTCAACTCTGCTGCGCGCCAGATGCTCGAAGGGAATTTTTCACAAATTTGGCTAACGGGGGAAATTTCCAATTTTACGCAACCCGTGTCTGGGCATTGGTATTTAACGCTGAAAGATGAAAATGCACAGGTGCGTTGTGCAATGTTTCGCATGAAGAATTTACGCGTTGCTTTTCGTCCGCAAAATGGAATGCAGGTGCTTGTGCGTGCCAATGTGAGTTTATATGAGCCTCGTGGCGATTATCAACTTATTATTGATTCTATGCACCCTGCAGGCGAGGGTTTGTTGCAACAACAATTTGAAGCATTAAAAATGAAGTTGGCTGCGGAGGGATTGTTTGCTCAAAATCTTAAGAAAAATCTACCGCACTTTAGTAAGGCGGTAGGGATTATTACCTCTTCTACAGGTGCGGCATTGCAGGATATTTTGCATATTTTGGCACGCCGTGATCCAAGTTTAAAAGTTGTTATTTATCCCACTGCGGTTCAAGGCAAAGAGGCGACCGCAGAAATTGTGCAAATGATTGAACTTGCTAATGTGCGACAAGAAGTGGATGTATTAATTGTTGGGCGTGGTGGTGGTTCATTAGAAGATCTTTGGTGTTTTAATGAAGAAGACGTGGCGAGAGCAATTTTTCGTTCAACCTTACCCATTATCAGTGCGGTAGGTCACGAAACAGATGTGACGATTGCCGATTTTGTTGCAGATCTTCGTGCGCCGACCCCTTCTGCTGCGGCTGAGTTAGTTAGTCGTAATCAAGATGAATTATTACAACAACTTCGCCATCAACAGCAACGTTTAGATATGGCATTTGATCGTTTATTTACGCGAAAAAGCCAGCGTTTGAAACAGCTAATTTTACGATTGCAAAATCAACATCCACAGAATCAGTTACGCGCTCAACAAGCGAAAAATGAACAGCTTACGCATCGCTTGCAACTCGCTATGTTGCGTCAGTTTGAAAATACACAACAAAAATTCACCGCACTTTCTTCTCGTTTGAAACAAAATCCATTGCCATATCGAGTGCAACGTCACCAACAACGCTTAGAGCAGTTACAAGTGCGGTTAAATTTTTGCGTAAATCGCCAAGTGACGGAACGTCAAAATAAACTGGCAACGTTATGCGGAAAACTGGATGGCTTAAGCCCGTTGAAAGTCTTGGCAAGAGGTTATTCCATTGCGGAAAACCCGCAAGGTAAAGCCATTGTTAGCGTGAAAGATGTCAATCAAGGGGACTTCATTACAACTCAAGTGGCTGATGGAAAAATTGTGAGTAAGGTTTTGTAAGATGCTTATTTTGTAAAAATGGAGTAAAACATTATCTTACATACTTCTGAAAAAGAATACCGTGATTATTGATAAATTATCACGGTATTTTATTTTGTGACTCACTTCAAACTTTCAACAAAAAGTGGAAACCTTCTATTTTTTTTGTAGCCTTTTAAGCGTATGATTTTGCGCGCAGTTTTGGAGAAAATAGATGTCAGAAATTCAACACTTTAGCCAACAAGATATAGAAATATTGGGTGAGCAAACTTTGTATGAAGGTTTTTTCACACTCAAACGAATTCAATTTAAACATAAGCTTTTTGCAGGTGGTGAAAGCGGTGTGGTAACGCGTGAATTACTTATTAAAGGTGCTGCCTCTGCCGTTATCGCTTATGATCAAAAAGAAGATTCTGTGATTTTAGTTGAGCAAGTTCGTATTGGCGCGGCTTATCATCCTGAATCTAATCGTTCGCCTTGGTTACTCGAATTAATTGCAGGCATGGTGGAAAAAGGTGAAAAGCCGGAAGAGGTTGCTTTGCGTGAGAGTGAAGAAGAAGCGGGAATTCAAGTTAGAAATTTAACGCATTGCTTAAGTGTGTGGGATAGCCCAGGTGGAACGGTGGAGAGAATTCATTTATTTGCCGGTGAGGTTGATAGTTCAAAAGCAAAAGGTATTCACGGTTTGGCTGAAGAAAATGAAGACATTCGAGTACACGTAGTAAAACGTGAACAGGCGTATCAATGGATGTGCGAGGGGAAAATTGACAATGGCATTGCAGTGATCGGGCTGCAGTGGCTTCAATTAAATTATGCTCAGTTACAACAAAGTTGGAAATGTAGTTAGGGGGCATTAATGAAAAATACGTTTGTTTATCAGGCGGAAAAGCCTGTTATTAAATTATTACAAATTACGGATCCCCATTTATTTAAAGATGAACGTGCGGAATTATTGGGGGTAAATACACAAGCAAGTTTTGCTCAAGTATTAAAGGAAATTCAGCAAGAAAATAACGAATTTGATGTGATTCTTGCTACAGGCGATCTGGTGCAGGATAGTAGTGATGAAGGTTACACTCGTTTTGTAGAAATGATGAAACCTTTCAATAAACCTGTGTTTTGGATTCCTGGAAATCACGATTTTCAGCCTAAAATGGCAGAATTTTTAAATCAGCCACCAATGAACGCGGCAAAACATCTTCTATTGGGCGAACATTGGCAAGCCTTATTGTTGGATAGTCAAGTTTATGGTGTACCACACGGACAACTAAGCCAGCATCAACTCGATTTATTAAAAGAAACCTTAGAAAAAAATCCTGAACGCTATACGTTGGTTGTATTACACCATCATTTATTACCAACTAATTCCGCATGGCTTGATCAACATAACCTTCGTAATTCTCACGAATTGGCAGAAGTGCTTGCGCCTTTCACCAATGTGAAAGCTATTTTATATGGGCATATTCATCAAGAAGTAAACAGTGAATGGAATGGTTATCAAGTGATGGCAACACCAGCGACTTGTATTCAATTTAAACCTGATTGCCAGTATTTTTCTCTTGATACGTTACAGCCCGGTTGGCGTGAAATTGATCTACATTCAGATGGTTCAATTCGTACGGAAGTAAAGCGCATTCAGCAAGCGGAATTTTTGCCGAATATGCAAGAAGAAGGGTATTAATCAAACTAAAGTGCGGTGAAAATTCACCGCACTTTTTTCCAGTTAGAAATGGTATGCATCAGTAAATGTGTACCATTTTTTTATGATTTTATTATGCAATCACAACTTGTTCTGCACCGTCTTCAGCGTGTTCAATATGCCCGATTAACCATGCATTCTCACCCGCTTGTTTTAAGATCGCTAATGCGGTCTCGACTTGCTCCTGAGGAAGTGCAATTATCATGCCTACACCACAATTGAAGGTTCGGTACATTTCATATGTGTCGATATTGCCTTTTTCTTGTAACCAATTAAACACGGAAGGCCATTCCCAGCTTTTTTCATCAATTACTGCTTTGGTGTTTTTAGGCAATACGCGCGGAATGTTTTCCCAGAAACCGCCGCCTGTTAAATGTGCAATCGCATGAACATCGGCTTGTTTAATAAGTGCTAACACGGATTTAACATAGATTTTTGTTGGCGCAAGTACATGTTCGCTTAATGGTTTATTATCAAGCAGCTCTGTTGCAGGATTAACGCCTGCAACATCAATCACTTTACGAACTAAAGAATAACCGTTTGAATGTGGGCCACTGGAACCTAACGCAATTAAGGCATCGCCATTTTTTACACGGCTACCATCAATAATTTCAGATTTTTCTACAACGCCTACACAGAACCCAGCTAAATCATAATCGCCTTCATGATACATTCCCGGCATTTCTGCTGTTTCACCACCCACTAATGCACAACCCGATTGCACACAACCATCAGCAATTCCTTTTACAACGTCAGCTGCTACATCAACATCTAGTTTTCCTGTTGCATAATAATCTAAGAAAAACAGTGGTTCAGCACCTTGAACGACTAAATCATTGACACACATAGCGACTAAATCAATGCCAATAGTGTCGTGTTTTTTTAAATCAATGGCTAAGCGTAATTTCGTGCCAACTCCATCAGTGCCAGATACTAAAACAGGTTCTTTATATTTGCTTGGTATCGCACATAAGGCGCCAAATCCACCTAATCCCCCGATCACTTCTGCACGAGTGGTACGTTTCACTTCTGGTTTAATTCGTTCAACTAATGCATTGCCAGCATTAATGTCAACTCCGGCATCTTTATAGCTTAATGATTGTTTGCTCACAGTGTTTTCCTATATCGATAAGTATTGAAAAATAAATTTCGATTTATTTTAACAGCTTAAGCAAACGTTTGCGATTTAAATTTAAGATAAAAAAACCGCACTTTAGAAAAAGTGCGGTCGAGTTTGACATTGTTTTTAACGATTCGCCAGTTCAAAAATCATCGCTTCTGCTTGGCAACTAAAAGTGAAAGAGGCATTTAATTGAACGCCGTTTTCAACTGCCACGATTTCGCTTTTAATTTCGCAAGGATCACTTTCTGTATCGCGCGCTTTCTTCGTTAATCGTTCAAGCGCTGCATTAGCATCTGCTTCTGTGCTATAAACTTGATGTACTTCTACGCTACAGTCAGAGCCATCAATAATCGTGCCTACATCAACACAGCTACAACTTAAGGATTCTTCTGCTTTGCATTTTACGGTCATTTTCTTTTCCTTATATGAATATTTTGGTGCATTTTATCATTTTTCTTTTTCTCCATAAATGACAAAAATTTAACAAAATAGTCCATTAAATGTAAAAAGTTCCCGCTAACTGGTCGGAGTTCTGGTGAGAATAAGGAAATGGGTTTGCGCTCAATGGCATCGAGTTTTAGAATCGGCAAGATTTTTATTTATAACAAAGGTTTCCAAATGAAAAAATTTAATCAATCTGTTTTAGCAACTGCAATGTTATTGGCTGCAGGTGGCACAAATGCGGCAGCGTTCCAATTGGCGGAAGTTTCTACTTCTGGGCTTGGCCGTGCGTATGCGGGTGAAGCGGCGATTGCAGATAATGCATCAGTAGTAGCAACTAACCCGGCTTTGATGAGTTTATTTAAAACTGCACAGTTTTCCACAGGTGGCGTTTATGTTGATTCTAGAATTAATATGAGTGGTGATGTGAAGCTTACTGGTGCAGCTGTGCCGAGTGGAAATCCTGTAAATGGTTCTGCCGCACAACGTCGAGTTGTTCCTGCCGCTTTTGTACCTAATTTGTATTTTACAGTACCTGTGAATGATAAATGGGCAATGGGTGCGGGGATGAATGTGAATTTTGGTTTAAAAAGTGAATATGGCGATCGATATGATGCTGGTTTGTTTGGTGGTACCACAGAACTCACCTCTATTAATTTAAATTTAAGCGGTGCTTATCGTGTGACTGAGGGGTTTAGCGTGGGACTAGGTGCAAATGCTATTTATGCAAAAGCAAAAGTTGATCGTCGTGCTGGTATTCTTAACAAGGTGCCGCTGTTGCAAGGATTGCAGCCTGATACTCAAGTTGTACAATTGCAAGATAAAGCTGCTTGGGGACTTGGCTGGAATGCAGGGGTGATGTATCAATTTAATGAGGGTAACAGAATTGGTTTAGCTTACCATTCTAAAGTTGATATTGATTTTACTGACCGTACAGCGACTAGTGCAGATGCAAGAAAAGTTGGTGAGAAGGGTGGCTTAACTCTTAAATTACCAGATTATGTAGAATTTTCTGGTTTCCATCAATTAACCGACAAATTTGCTGTGCATTATAGTTATAAATACACTCATTGGAGTCGTTTAACAAGATTACACGCTAGCTATGAAGATGGTAAGGAAGCTTTTGATAAAGAATTACAATATAGCAATAACTCTCGTATTGCATTAGGGGCAAGTTATAATCTTGATGAAAAATTGACCTTGCGTGCGGGTATTGCTTACGATCAATCTGCTTCTCGTCATCACCGTAGTGCTGCAATTCCAGATACCGATCGCACTTGGTATAGTTTAGGGGCAACTTATAAATTCACCCCGAATTTATCTATTGATCTCGCCTATGCTTACTTAAAAGGTAAGAAAGTTCACTTTAAAGAGGAAATAACACCTAAGGCGACGGCTGGATTGGTAACAGAAACCGCAAATTATACTTCTCAAGCACATGCAAATCTTTACGGCTTAAACTTAAATTATAGTTTCTAATCCGTTAAAAAATTTAGCATAATAAAGCACACTTCCACACGAGGTGTGCTTTTCTTTTTATAAAACAAGGCGAAAAATGACCGCACTTTATTACACTTATTATCCTTCACCAGTCGGCCGGCTTTTGATTTTATCTGATGGTGAAAGTATTACTCATATTGATTTTGAAAAAGAGCAATATGAGCCTAATCCAAAATGGCACAAGCAAGATGAATTGCCTGTTTTTCAAAAAGTGCGGTTGGCTTTTGAACGATATTTTAATGGGGAAGTTGAGCGGTTTGCAGATATTCCTTTAAAGCCAGAAGGCACAGCGTTTCAACAAGCCATTTGGCAAGCCTTGCGAGAAATTGATTATGGCGAGCTTTCAACTTATGGAGAGCTAGCGTTACGGATTAATAATCCTAAAGCTGTTCGTGCCGTGGGAGGCGCAGTAGGGAGTAACCCGATTAGCATTATTATTCCTTGTCACCGCATTTTAGGTAAAGCTCGTACTTTAACTGGTTTTGGTGGTGGCTTAGAGGCAAAACGTTTTTTATTACAGTTAGAGAAAATTCCCTATATTGATAAAGGCACTGAAAATACTAAGCCTCGCTTTTTTAAGAAATATCACGAATGATTCCACAAAACCTTGAACAATTGCTTTCCCAAGCACAATCAATTGCAGGCTTAACTTTTGGGGAGTTAGCTGATGAACTGCATATCCCTGTCCCACCAGATTTAAAACGTGATAAAGGCTGGGTAGGCATGTTATTAGAGCGTGCTTTAGGCGCAACGGCAGGAAGTAAAGCTGAACAGGATTTTTCTCATTTAGGTGTTGAACTTAAAACGTTACCGATTAATGCTGAGGGTTATCCTCTTGAAACGACCTTTGTGAGCCTTGCCCCATTGGTACAAAATTCAGGGGTTAAATGGGAAAATTCTCACGTTCGTCATAAACTTTCTTGTGTACTTTGGATGCCGATTGAAGGCAGCCGTCATATTCCATTACGTGAACGCCATATTGGCACGCCAATTTTATGGAAGCCAACCGCTGAGCAAGAACGTCAATTAAAACAAGATTGGGAAGAATTGATGGATTTAATTGTACTTGGCAAATTGGAGCAGATTACCGCTCGAATTGGTGAAGTTATGCAACTTCGCCCTAAGGGGGCAAATAGCCGTTCTGTGACAAAAGGCATAGGAAAAAATGGCGAAATTATAGATACCTTGCCTTTAGGTTTTTATCTAAGAAAAGAATTCACCGCTCAAATTTTGAAAGCGTTTTTAGATGTAAAGCCGCTTTAACTTGATTTTAAGACACGTCAAAAACACGGAAAAAACCGACCGCACTTTTTAGCTTGTTGCCATAAAAAATTAAGGGGATTCGATTTCGTTCCCAAGGTGGCACGCTTAATTCTTGCCAGATTTTTTTTATATCTTCTCTTGGGCGTTTTGGATGATGTCTAATTTTGCCCGAATAGCCAAAGCGAATAGAAATAGGCAAGTTCGTTTTTTCTAGCGTCACAGAGTAATCCTGCCAGTAGAAAATCAGGTTTTGTTCATTTTCTTGAACAGTGAGATTGCCTAAATCATCGGGTAAACTTAGCGTGTTTTGTTCTAATTTTAGGGAGCATTTGGTTAGATCAGAAAACGGCTTAGTTAAATATAAACAGTCCTGATAACGTCGAATGACTTTATTTACAAGCTGAAATTGAGGATTTGCCTCTTCTTTTGCAAAAACAACATCATTAATAAGTTGTGTAAGTTGGCGTTTACTTGGCATTTCAAGTTGGTTTTTGGCAAGCCACATACGCAAAAGTGCGGTCTGTTTTGCTGGTGAATATTCGCGAAATTGGAGCAGTTTAAATTGGCTTTTAATTTGACAATGTTCTGCAAAGAATTCGCTCAATAAATCATTAATTAACTGTTGCTGTTCAAAACAATGTTGAGCAGAACGTTGCACGGTTAAATCAAAATGAGCCCAGCGTTCACGTAATTCAGGCAAAATTTCATTGCGCAAGAAATTGCGATCAAATCGATTATCCTCATTACTTTCGTCTGTAATCCAGTTGAGATTTTCTTTTTGCGCATAATCTTCTAACTGTGGGCGAGTAAAGCCTAACAATGGGCGTAAAATTGGCATTCCGAATAATACACTTTGTTGTTGCATGGAGCCCAAGCCTTGTAGCCCACTGCCACGTTTTAACGCTAAGAAAAATGTTTCTGTTTGATCATTTAGATGATGTGCCGTAACCAGTATTTCTTGCGTTTGAAGATGTTTTTTTATGGCTTGATAGCGTGCTTCACGCGCCCCAGCCTCAATGCCATTGGTTTTATCTACTTTTACTCGCTCGATAATCAGCGGAATTTGAAATTGATCGCACAAGTTTTGGCAGTGTTTAGCCCAGCCGTCTGCATTGGGGCTTAAGCCGTGATAGATATGGATTGCTCGTACTGATAAAGGCGGTAAGTGCGGTTGTTTTTGACGAAGTTTTGCAAATAAAGAAAGAAGTACAGTGGAATCCAAACCACCACTCAAGGCAATAAGAAATGCTTGAGCGGTGGTTTGTTTGAGTTGTTTTTCAATGTCTGAAAGTAAGTCCATTAGGCAACTTTTTCAGCTTTATAATTGCTGCTTGGGTTGAGAATTTCAAAACGTGCGGCAATGGTTTGTAATTCGTAAGAACCCAATTCAAAGGTGGTTTTCATTACACCTGCTACTTCGTTATTCATGGCTTCAAAGGCTTCTACATCAGATTTTCCATTGAGTAAATTTGCTAAGAATGTACCCGCGATTAAATCGCCCACGCCCACTGGTTCAAAGTTGAATTGATAAAGCGGACGGCTTAAATGCCAAACACCTTCAGGGGTTGCCATAATAATTTCAAATGTATCAGGATCGTTAATTTTACCCGCACTACCTAAATGTTTAACAAGAACTTTTTTCACGCCTTTGGCAATCAACGCATTCACTGCTTTTAATACATCGTCAAAGGTATTAATTGGAAATTCGGTTAGCTGACGCAATTCGTGTAAGTTTGGCGTCATAATATCTGCCACTGGAATGGCTTTTTCAATAAGTGCTTCGCGAACACCATTGGCAACAACGCAGATTTTTTTCGGATGTGGCATCACTGGGTCACATAAATAAAGTGCATTTGGATTACGCAGTTTGATTTGTTCTAAGGCAAAAAGAATTTGATCAACTTGTTCCGCAGAACCTAAATAACCTGATAACAAAGCATCACATTCTTGTAGTTTTTCAATGTTATCAAGTCCAGTTATAATTTCTCGGATTTGTTCTTGTGGAATGACCATACCTGTCCATTTTCCATATTGCGTGTGATTAGAAAATTGAACGGTATTTAATGCCCATACATCGACGCCTAATAACTGCATTGGAAAAGTCGCGGATTTGTTACCCGCAAAACCATAGACCACGTGGGATTGAATCGAAAGTACGTTTTTCATTGTGTTTTCTCCTTTGTTGTATATTTAGATCAAAAAAGAGCGGCAAAAATCACCGCTCTTTTAGAATGTTAGTTAGCAATAACCGTAAGACATTAAACGTGCATAGCGTCTATTTAATAATTCTTCTTTGCTTAGCCCGTCGAGCTCTGCTAAATCTTCTTTTAAACGAAGTTTTAAGTTTTCAGCCATTTCTAGATAATTACGATGTGCGCCACCTAAAGGTTCTTGCACAATGCTATCGATGAGATTTAATTCTTTTAAACGGCTTGCGGTTAATCCCATTACTTCTGCTGCTGTTGATGCTTTTTCTGCACTTTTCCAAAGAATAGAAGCGCAGCCTTCAGGCGAGATCACAGAATAAGTGGAATACTGCAACATATTCACTTTATCGCCGACGCCAATAGCTAATGCACCGCCCGAACCGCCTTCACCGATAACGGTACAAATAACAGGAACGGTAAGTTGTGCCATTTCGCGTAAGTTACGGGCGATAGCTTCCGCTTGACCACGTTCTTCTGCGCCGATACCAGGATAAGCTCCTGGTGTGTCAATAAATGTGATAATTGGCAATTTAAAACGTTCAGCCATTTCCATTAAACGTAACGCTTTACGATAGCCTTCAGGTGCGGGCATACCAAAATTGCGTTGTACTTTTTCTTTTACGGAACGACCTTTTTGATGACCAATTACCATCACTGGACGACCATCTAAACGTGCAAGACCGCCAACGATCGCTTTATCATTAGCAAATGCGCGATCGCCTGCAAGTTCTTCAAATTCAGTAAAAATATGTTCGATATAATCTAATGTATAAGGGCGATTTGGATGACGCGCCATACGTGAAACTTGCCAAGCATCGAGGTTAGCAAAGGTTTTTTTAGTGAGTTCGTTACTTTTCTTTTGTAAGCGTTTGATTTCATCAGTTAAATCGACTTTATCATCCGATGCTGCACGTAATGCTTCAATTTTTGCTTCTAATTCTGCAATCGGCAATTCAAAATCTAAATATTCTTGGCTCATTTTCTTATCCTAAAAAGACCGTAAAAATTGACCGCACTTTATCAAGAATTAAAGTGTGGCGCAAATGGTTTTCACTGGTTGGGCAAGCTTATAATCGCTCTTTTTTGAAGAGTGATAAGATAAATAAAAACGCTGAACAAATGACAACAGAAGGCCCAGCAGCGGTATCATAAAAGGCTGATAATATTAGCCCAGCTATAATCGACAACATACTGACTACAATTGCCCAGCCCACCATAGATTCTGGCGTTCTCGCAAAGCGACGAGCAGTTGCTGCAGGGATTATTAATAAGGATGTGATTATTAATGCACCGACAAATTTCATGCTCAAGGCAATGGTCAATGCGGTTAATATCATCAAAATAAAACGCATTTTTTTGATATTAATGCCTTCAACTTGCGCGAGTTCTGGCGATACGGTGGTGGAAAGTAAGGATTGCCAAAAGTAAATTAATGTTGAAAGCACAATTATTACGCCAATCCCAATATAAATTAAATCGGTATAATTAATTGCGAGCAAATCCCCAAATAAGTAACTCATCAAATCTACCCGTACATTATGTAGTAATCCTACTGTCACAACCCCGAGAGATAAGCAGCTATGGGCGATAATGCCGAGCAAAGTATCAATGGAAAATTGCGTGTTGCTTTCTAACCACACCATTGCGATAGCAAGAATTAAGGTCAGCACGACAATCGCAATGTAAGGATTGACTTGTAAGAAAATACCTAATGCCACGCCGAGCAAGGCAGAATGAGAAAGTGTGTCACCAAAATAAGCCATTTTCCGCCACACCACAAATACGCCAAGTGGCGCGGTAATAAGTGAAAGCAAAATGCCTGTTAAAAGGGCAGGAAATAAAATCTCAAACATTATTTATCCTTATTTTGGCAATGCACTGCTGATGAATTACAACCGCACACATCGCCGTGCAAGGTGTGATGATGATTATGATGATGAGTATAAAAGCCGACATTTTGTGCGAGCTGATTTCCCCATAAACGCATAAATGTTGGATCATTTGACAGAACATCAGGCGTACCTGCACAGCAAATATGTTGGTTAATACACAATACTTCTTTGCTGTCCGCCATCACAATGTGTAAATCGTGTGATACCATCAATACAGCACAATTTAATTTTTGTTGGGTTTGATGAATTAGCTGATAAAGCTCTGCTTGCCCAGTAATATCTACGCCTTGAGTGGGTTCATCTAGCACAAGTAAATTCGGTTTATTTAAAATTGCACGCGCCAATAATACGCGTTGCATTTCGCCACCAGAAAGTTTTTGCATATTGCTTTTGCGTAAATGTGAAATCGAAAGTTGCTCAAGTGCGGTGGATATTTCTTGTGTTTTAACCCCTTTTTTTAGTGAAAGAAATCGCTCGACCGTAATGGGTAAACTATGGTCCAAATGGATTTTTTGTGGCACATAACCAATACGAACATTTTTACTATAAATGACTTCGCCAGAAGTGGGCGTTTGTAATTTTAATAAGGTTTTTAACAACGTAGATTTGCCACCACCATTTGGCCCCACAATGGTAATAATAGAATTGGGATAGATATTTAAATTAATATCTTGCAGAGCGGTTTTTTGTGCGAAAACCACATTGATATTTTTTAATTGAATGAGCGGTTGTGGGTTTTGCTCGTTGCGAATGGCTGTGATATTCATAAAATCGCCGTGTTTTCAACAATGGTTGGGGAAAATAACGCATTTTTATAGAATTCTCAAGATTTTCTACCCAATGTCGAATATTTAAGCATTTGAATAATGCTTTTTCCATAGGAATGAATTTTCTTTATAATCTGTAGTCTGAATGCTGAAAACTTTTTTATTTTAGGGATGTCAGTGCAACACGTAAAATTAGCTCGAGATAGACGAAAAAAACGCGCGTATATAAAAGTAGGCGTGTTTTTTGTTGCTATTCTGCTTATTTTGACAGGCATTTTACTTACAATAAAAGACAAATCTGAAGAAAATCCCGTTTTCTCCACCGCAGATAATATGGAATATCAAGCGTTAAATACATCGTCAAGTAAAACGCAACAAAATCCCACCACATTTCAATCTGAAGAAAACGCCACCTCTTATGATGATGAGCTACAAGCAAAAGATGACGAAGTTGATGAAATAAAACCACCTGCGGATGACTTCGATACTTTGCCTCAACACGCACAAGATGCGCTCAATGGCGTATTGGATGCTGCCGATCAAGCCATAAAAATTACCGATCAATTTAGCTATACGGTGACCGAAGGGGACACCTTAAAAGATGTTTTGGCTCTGTCTGGCTTGGATGATTTAACAGTACAACAGTTGCTGGCGCTAGATCCTGATTTAGCCCACTTAAAAGCAGGTCAGCAGTTTTATTGGGTTTTAGATAAAAGTGACAACTTAGAATATTTGAATTGGCTGGTATCTGAAAAAGAAGAACGGGTTTATGAACGTGTTGAAGATGGGCAATTTAAACGCCAAGTTATTGAAAAGAAAAGTATTTGGCGAAAAGAAGTATTAAAAGGCGAGATTCAAAATTCTTTAAATAGTAGTTTAAGAGAACAAGGTCTTAATACGCGTCAAATTAGCCAACTTAGTAACACCTTACAATGGCAAGTGAGTTTGAGAAAACTAAAAAAAGGCACTCAATTTGCCATTTTAGTTTCTCGTGAATATTTAGGCGATAAACTTACAGGTCAAGGTAATGTTGAGGCGTTACGTATTTCATCTGGTGGTAAAAATTATTATGCAGTGCAAGCGGCAAATGGTCGTTATTATAATCAGCAAGGAGAAACTTTAGGCAAAGGTTTTGCTCGTTATCCATTGCAGCGACAAGCACGCGTTTCCTCCCCTTTTAATCCAAATCGTCGCCATCCAGTAACAGGACGTGTTCGTCCCCATAAAGGCGTGGATTTCTCTGTTTCTCAAGGCACACCAGTTATTGCACCAGCAGATGGTACAGTTGAAAAGGTCGCTTATCAGGCTGGCGGTGCTGGGCGTTATGTTGTATTGCGTCACGGGCGTGAATATCAAACTGTTTATATGCACTTGAGCAAACCCTTAGTAAAAGCAGGGCAAACAGTTAAAAAAGGCGAACGTATTGCGCTTTCTGGTAACACGGGCATTTCTACGGGGCCGCATTTACATTATGAATTTCATATTAACGGTCGAGCAGTGAATCCTCTTACCGTAAAATTACCGGGTACTAGCAGCGGTATGAGTTCAGCTGAACGTAAACAATTCCTTGTTCGTGTTCGTGAAGCAGAAAAAATGTTAAAACCTTAGCTATATAAAGTGCGGTCAAAAATGGTCGCATTTTTACCTTATGTAAAATAATATTTACACTTTGTTGTAAAGAAATTATCATAGCCATATCTTAATTATTTCCATTCCCTGAATATGACAATTTCTAAATTTGATCCACAAAATCCTTTCGATTGTTTTGTTGTACAAAGTGAAGCGATGAAAAGTGCGGTAGAAAACGCGAAACGTTTTGCTATGTTTGATGTGCCTTTGTTAATTCAAGGCGAAACGGGGAGTGGAAAAGATTTGTTAGCGAAAGCCTGCCATTATCAGAGTTTACGTCGTGATAAAAAATTTATCGCAGTAAATTGTGCTGGGTTGCCTGATGAAGATGCGGAAAGTGAAATGTTTGGTAGAAAAGTTGGCGACAGTGAAACCATTGGTTTTTTTGAATACGCTAATAAAGGGACGGTTTTACTGGATGGTATAGCTGAACTTTCATTGAGTTTACAGGCAAAATTATTGCGTTTTTTAACGGATGGATCTTTCCGTCGAGTAGGCGAAGAAAAGGAACATTATGCAAATGTGCGCGTAATTTGCACATCACAAATTCCACTTCATTTGCTTGTTGAGCAAGGTAAAGTTCGTGCTGATTTATTTCATCGCTTAAATGTTCTTACTCTTAATGTGCCACCATTACGTGATCGCATGGCAGATATTGAGCCGCTGACACAAGGTTTTTTACAGGACATCAGCGAAGAATTAAAAATTGCAAAACCAACTTTCGATAAAGATTTTCTTCTTTATTTGCAGAAATATGATTGGAAAGGGAATGTTCGTGAACTTTATAACACTCTTTATCGTGCCTGCTCTCTGGTACAAGATAATCATTTAACTATCGAAAGTTTAAATCTTGCTCCGTCACAAAGTGCGGTGATTTCTTTGGATGAATTTGAAAATAAAACCTTAGATGAAATCATCGGTTCTTATGAGGCACAAGTTCTAAAATTATTTTATGCAGAATATCCAAGCACGAGAAAATTAGCTCAACGTTTAGGCGTTTCCCATACTGCGATTGCGAATAAATTGAAACAATATGGGATTGGAAAATAATTTTCTATAAATTAGGCATCCTGAGATTGTATTTTAATATCCGCTAATCTAGAAGATTGCTTACATAACTTTAACCACATAATTTTATCAATCTGTACGTCTAATAAGAATTCTCCCTGTTCCGAAATTTGTTCATGGCGTACACAATCAAGTTGATAAAAAGCATGGCGAAGTTTGCCTTCGTGAGGTTGTAAAATTAAAGAAAGAGAAAGTATCTCGTTTTTTAACCGCACTTTAATGGCTTCAAACAATAAATGAATACCCAGATCATCTTGCGCAGAGAGATAGACCGCAACAGGCTGGTTTTCATCATTGTATTCGATATGCGGCGTAACATTTTCCAACAAATCAATTTTGTTATATACCAATAGAACAGGCACTTGTCCTGCACCAATTTCTTCTAGCACATCATTGACTGCATCGATATTTTCTTGTTTTCGTGAATCAGCCGCATCAATCACATGAAGTAATAAGCTAGCTTCTACCGTTTCTTGTAAAGTCGATTTAAAGGCTGAAACAAGATCATGCGGAAGCTGTCGAACAAATCCTACTGTATCCGCTAAAATTGCCGTACCAACATCTTGAATCTGTAATTTTCGTAAAGTTGGATCTAAGGTTGCAAAAAGCTGATCTGCTGCATAAACCTCTGCATTGGTTAAACGATTAAATAAGGTTGATTTCCCTGCATTGGTATAGCCAACAAGTGAAATGGTCGGGATATCTGCCTTTTGGCGTGTTTGGCGATTTTGATTACGCTGTTTCTCCACTTTTGCCAATCGATTTTGTAATTGAGAAATGCGTACTTTAATCAATCGACGATCTGTTTCTAACTGGGTTTCACCCGGCCCACGTAATCCTACTGCCCCTTTTTGTTGATCTAATCCTGTTTTGCGACGAACTAATCGAGTGGATAAGTGTTTTAGTTGCGCAAGTTCAACCTGTAATTTTCCCTCATGAGAACGTGCTCGTTGGGCGAAAATATCTAAAATGACGCCAGTGCGATCGACCACTCGACAATGACACAAACTTTCTAAGTTACGTGTTTGTGCGGGGGTTAATTGATGGTTAAAAAGCACTACATCAGCATTATGTGATTGCACCGCATCTGCAATTTCTTGAGCTTTTCCCTCACCTACAAAATATTTAGCTTGAGGAGTGTTACGGCTTGTAGTGATAGTATCTAATACATCCACATTAGCAGAATCAGCGAGTAGCAAAAACTCTTGTAGATCATCAGTGTTTTTATCTTGCGCAAAGAAAACGTGAACCACGATGGCGGTATCACGCGTTTTTTCAGATTGTTGGGATGAAGAAAGTGCGGTTGAAATTTCCTGAGAATTTTCAACCGCACTTAATAAATATTGATTATCCATTGATGGAGCTGTGATTATTCTGCTTGTGTTTCCACGTTTTCAACGGCTTCAGGTGTTGCTACATGATGGCTGCTATTGTGATGAGAAACAGATCGCGCAGGCACAACGGTTGAAATTGCGTGTTTATATACCATTTGGTTCACAGTGTTTTTTAATAAAATCACGAATTGATCGAATGATTCAATTTGACCTTGAAGTTTGATTCCGTTTACAAGGTAGATTGATACAGGAATGCGTTCGCGACGAAGCGCATTTAAATAAGGATCTTGTAAAGATTGTCCTTTTGCCATTTTGCTATCCTTTGTTGTCGTTATTATGAAATTTTGGTGATAGAAACGAGTTGTCTCCGCGCGCAAGTGTAGCAATAAACACAAATGTTGTCTATTTGCTTTCCCGTAACTTTTGTAAAATTGCTTTCATTTTATGATCTAGTGGTGCATTGAAACGCAGTGTTTCGCCATTTTTAGGGTGCTCAAATCGAATTGAAAAGGCATGCAAGAACAAACGGTTCAATCCTAATTCGCTCATTTGTTTATCAAAATCTTTATCACCGTATTTATCATCTAATGCAATGGGATGTCCGGCATATTGTGTATGTACACGGATTTGATGGGTTCGCCCTGTGACTGGTGAAGCCTTCACGAGCGTAGCATTTGTATAGCGTTCTTCAATGCTAAATCGGGTTTCAGATGGTTTGCCTTGCTCGCTGACACGCACAATGCGCTCTCCGCTGGATAATTCATTTTTCAAAAGCGGTGCTTGAACAACTTTTACATGGGATTGCCATTGTCCACGTACTAACGCTAAATAATCTTTTTGAACGGTTTTTACGCGAAGTTGTTCATGCAAATTACGTAATGCTGAACGTTTTTTAGCAATTAATAAAATGCCTGATGTATCGCGATCCAAACGATGAACCAGTTCTAAAAACCGTGCTTCTGGACGCAATGCTCGCAAGGCTTCAATCACACCAAAATTTAAACCACTCCCGCCATGCACAGCGATTCCTGAAGGTTTATTTAAAACAATCAAACAATTATCTTCAAACAAAATTTGATTTTCAAGTGCGGCGACTTTATTGAGATTTTTTGAAATCGACGCATCGTTTTTTTCAGCCACACGCACTGGCGGAACGCGAACAATATCACCTGTTTGCAGTTTATATTCTGGCTTAATCCGGCCTTTATTTACCCGCACTTCACCTTTACGCACAATACGATAAATTAAACTTTTGGGTACGCCTTTGAGTTTTGCTAATAAATAATTATCGATACGTTGGCCGCTTTCATCTTCACTAATTGTCAACATTTTTACTGATGAATTAATGATTTTTTCGTTTTGTTCTGTCATCTTTTTTCCTTTTGAAAATTGGCGCGAATCATATCACAAAGGCTCTATTAACGTAACTCTATGAGCGTAATATTCACCTTGCTAATTAATCGTTTTCTATGGATAATAGAGCGTCTTTTTGCGTCTAAGAATTTGCGTAAAAAAGGATAAGTTTTGTTGGTGAAAACTCAATGCAGCAATCGGCATAAGACATTGATAATCAACATTTTTCTTGAAATGAATTAGCCGCTTGCAACGCGTGTGGAATATCGCGTTGTTTTATAAAGCAAACGTTTATGCTTAATAACGTTATCAATGCACCCAGCAACATACAGTCGTGAGATTGACTGGCGCGAGAAACACGAGGTCGATAACGAAGCAAAGTGCGGTTTATTTTGAGGTCTTTTAAAATATTTAATAAGAGAATTGACAATGAAAAGAATGTTAATTAATGCGACTCAAAAAGAAGAGTTGCGTGTAGCGCTTGTTGACGGACAGCGCTTATTTGACCTGGATATTGAAAGTCCAGGACATGAGCAAAAAAAAGCGAACATCTACAAAGGGAAAATTACTCGCGTTGAGCCAAGCTTAGAAGCGGCTTTTGTAGATTATGGTGCAGAACGTCATGGTTTTTTGCCATTAAAAGAAATTGCTCGTGAATATTTTCCCGATGATTATGTTTTCCAAGGTCGTCCGAATATTCGCGATATCTTGAGCGAAGGCCAAGAAGTTATCGTTCAAGTTAATAAAGAAGAACGCGGAAACAAAGGCGCAGCCTTAACCACTTTCGTTTCTCTTGCGGGTAGTTATTTGGTCATTATGCCAAATAATCCGCGTGCGGGTGGAATCTCTCGTCGTATCGAAGGGGATGAGCGTACTGAATTAAAAGAGGCATTAAGTTCATTAGATGTGCCTGAAGGCGTGGGGTTGATTGTTCGTACTGCTGGTGTGGGGAAATCTCCAGAAGAGTTGCAGTGGGACTTAAAAGTTTTACTTCACCATTGGGAAGCGATTAAACAAGCCTCTCAAAATCGTCCAGCACCTTTCTTGATTCATCAAGAAAGTGATGTAATTGTTCGTGCTATTCGTGATTATTTGCGCCGTGATATTGGTGAGATCCTTATTGATAGCCCGAAAGTGTTTGAAAAAGCAAAAGAGCATATCAAACTGGTTCGCCCTGATTTCATCAATCGCGTGAAACTTTATCAAGGCGAAGTGCCTCTTTTCAGCCACTATCAGATCGAATCTCAAATCGAGTCAGCATTCCAACGTGAAGTGCGTTTACCTTCTGGCGGTTCAATCGTTATTGATGTAACTGAAGCCTTAACTGCTATTGATATTAACTCCGCGCGTTCTACTCGTGGTGGCGATATTGAAGAAACGGCATTAAATACTAACCTTGAAGCGGCAGATGAAATTGCTCGCCAATTACGTTTGCGTGACTTAGGTGGTTTAGTTGTTATCGATTTCATTGATATGACGCCAGTTCGTCACCAACGTGAAGTAGAAAATCGTATTCGTGATGCCGTTCGTCAAGATCGTGCTCGTATTCAAATTAGCCGCATTTCTCGTTTCGGTTTGTTAGAAATGTCGCGTCAGCGTTTAAGTCCTTCATTAGGTGAGTCTTCACATCACATTTGTCCTCGTTGTCAAGGAACAGGTAAAGTGCGTGATAACGAATCTCTTTCCTTGTCTATCTTGCGTCTAATCGAGGAAGAAGCATTAAAAGAAAACACCAAGCAAGTGCATACGATTGTACCAGTACAAATTGCTTCTTATCTTCTTAACGAAAAACGTAAAGCAATAAGCAATATTGAAAAACGTCACAATGTAGATGTCATTGTTGCGCCAAATGAAGCAATGGAAACACCGCACTTTAGCGTTTTCCGCTTACGCGATGGCGAAGAAGTGAACGAATTGAGCTATAACTTAGCGAAAATTCACTGCGAGAAAGATGAAAGCACCGAGGAATCTCTTGTTTCTCGTAATGTGGAAACAACCGTTGTTGCTGAACAACCTGCAGTTGAAAGTGCGGCAGTGGCTCTTTCTATTTCTGAAGCGGCTCCGACACCAGTTGAGCGTAAATCGAATGAACCGTCTTTGTTGGCAAAAATTATTGCGAAAATTAAAGGTTTATTTGCTTCTGAATCCGAAGAAAATAAACCAAAAAATAACCGCACTTCGCGCAATTCTAATCGTAATCAACGTCGTCCACAGGATCGCCGTACTTCTCGTCGTCCACGTTCTGAAAATAACGAAAGGGAAAGAACCGAAGAGCAAGTTCGTAATATCCGCGAGCGTAATCAACGCCGTCCTCGCCGTAACTTAGTGGAAGAAAGTATCGCTGAAAGTGCGGTAAATTCTACACCGGTTTTTGAGGCTCAGGATGAAAAAACTGAGCAAGTGACTCAACGCCGTCAACGTCGTGATTTACGTAAACGCGTGCGCGTTGAAGATAGTGAGATGGCTGTTGAAAATAACGAAAACATTGTTGAACAAATGCCAGAAGTGGATGTCGTCGAAGTTCAGACCGTTCAAGATGATGAAAAACCAGTTCGTCAAAACCAAGAACGTTCTGAACGTCAAGATCGTCAACGTCGTACCCCACGTCATTTACGAGCAGCGAATAATCAACGTCGTCGCCGTAATCAAGAGCCAAAATCGCCAATGCCATTATTTGCTGCAGTGGCTTCACCTGAATTGGCAAGTGGAAAAGCTTGGGTGGACTATTCAACAGTGAACATTCCGAAAGAAAATAATTTCTTATCTGTGGATGAATTGCTCGAGCAAGAGAAAACTAAAAAAGGTTTTATCACGCCAGCAATGGGGATTGTGGTTGAAGAAAAATCTCTTGAAGTAAAACCAGCATTAGATTTTATTACTCAGCCAGCTAATGAATCTGTACAGAAAAAAGTACAAGAATCTTTAGATCGTTTAAATTCTCATAAACCTCAAGAAACCGTTGAGTCTATTGAAGCAACGATTGCTGTAAATGAGCCTGAAACTGTAAATAAACCAGCCTTTGTTCGTACTTATGAGTTTAATGGACGTTTAGGTACTATTTCTTCAGTTACTCATACAAAAGCAGAGATGACTTTGGCGAAAGCAAGTGATGAAATGCCAGAAGCTTTCCCAATTACTGAATGGCAAGATTCTCGCTATTATTTTTACGGTAAAGGGGCGGCAGGGCATCATTGTGCGATTAGCCATGTATATTCTGAGCCTACCCGAGCAAAATCAGAGTAATCTAAAATAAAAAATTAGAATTGGCGTGATTTTTATTATGTCAATTCTTTTTATTTTTGGGTTGCAGTAAAAATAATCACTTAATAAAAATGAGATGATTTCTGCTTGACGATTTTTCTCAAAAAACGTATTATGCGTGCGCATTAAATCACGGAGGAATGGTCGAGTGGTTGAAGGCACCGGTCTTGAAAACCGGCGAGGGTTTACGCCCTCCTAGGGTTCGAATCCCTATTCCTCCGCCATCAACTTTTAAAAGTTAACTAATTCGAGAGAATTAGTTTTTATTTCTCATCATCTATTTTCCGTATTTTCACGGTTTTCCATTTCTTCTTTAAACACCAAATATTCTTCTAAAAGATCGATTGCCTCTTGGCATTTTTGCTGGCGTTTTTTATAACCTTCCGCAAGTTGAGCATAACGTATTTTTTCATCATTATTTTTTTCTGCTTGCGCTAAATCTTTATGTTGTTGATAAAGCTTATTCAAGCGTTCTAATGCTTCATAGTATTTTTCCAACCGTTCTCTTGGCGGCAATTTATGAATGCTATGTTGAGATTTTTGAATGGTTTGTTTCGTTGTTGTTTGGGGTGCTGTTAGGTGAGTATTCTTGCGAGTTAAAGCTTCCGAAAGAACGGAACATTGGGCGAGTAAACGCTCGGCCAGAAAATTATAGTGATTAAGATTGTTAGATTCTAATGTCTTTATTCTATCTAGCGTTTGATTGATTTCCTTTAGATAAAAGGAAACATTTTGTCCATTTTCACTAAACAAAGTGCGGTCAAATTTGGCGAAGATTTTTTCTTCTCGTTTGGATAAATGAGCTTGATAAAGTTGTTGAACTTTTTGATCTAAGAGCTGGATAAGTTGTTGAATGGCCATAAAAAATCCCCCAATTCGGGGGATTATAATCGTTAAAGGTACATTGCTGCAATCCAGCCAAACGCTAATAATGGAATATTGTAGTGCAGGAAAGTGGGTACAACAGAGTCCCAAATGTGGTCGTGTTTACCATCCATATTTAAACCTGATGTTGGACCTAAGGTGGAGTCAGATGCAGGGGAACCGGCGTCTCCTAATGCAGCCGCAACACCAACGATTGAAACAGTGGCTAATGGTGAGAAACCAAAAGATAAACAAAGTGGCACGTAGATAGAAGCAATGATTGGTACAGTTGAGAATGATGAACCAATTCCCATTGTAATCAACAATCCGACCAGCAACATTAAGAATGCGGCCAAACCTTTACTTTGAATCGCACCATTACTTAAGCTTTGAACTAAATCTGTTACGCCCGTTGTGGCATTAATCACATTAGCAAAACCGGATGCTGCAATCATAACAAATCCAATCATAGCCATTAAACGTAAACCTTGTTGGAAGATATCATTACTTTCTTTCAGTTTGAAAATGCCACATAGTGCGAAAATAATTAAGCCAATTAAACCGCCAATGATAGTTGAACTTGTCACTAATTGTGTTGCGAAGGTCGCTACAATGGCGATTAAACTTGCAGTGATTTGTTTTGGTTTTATGTTTGCGATGTGCGCTTCAATTTCTTTTGTGGTTGGCTCTTGAATAGTTACATCATATTCTCTTGGTTTGCGATAAGTGATGAATATTGCGGTGAGCAACCCTAAAATCATACCAATTACGGGTAATAACATCGCGAGGGATACTTGAGCCACATTTGTTTGTAAACCTAGAGCAGCCCCAGCTTGATTGATATTTTTTACCAAAATACTTTCGATAAAGATTTTACCAAAGCCAACAGGAAGTAACATATAAGTTGCGGTTAAGCCGAATGTAAGTACGCAGGTTACAGCGCGACGGTCTATTTTTAGACGATTAAAAATAGAAAGTAACGGCGGCACGACGATTGGAATAAAAGCAATGTGTACAGGAAGTAAGTTCTGTGAAGAAATGGCGAATAATACCAATACACCAAAAATTAAATATTTAAACCAAGTTAAGTTGCTGGAACTTGGTGTTTTATTCATTTTAGTGATGATCTTATAGGCAATTAAATCGGTAATACCTGATTTAGAAATCGCAATCGCGAACGCACCAAGCATTGCATAGTTCATTGCGACTTCTGCGCCACCACCTAAACCTCCGGTGAAGGTTTCAATTGTTTTGCTTAAACCTAGACCACCACAGAGTCCTGCAGTGAGTGCGGCAATAACTAATGCAATAATCACGTTAATACGTAGCAAACTTAGTGCTAGTAAAACGATAATCGAAATAACAACGGGATTTGTTAACATTGTATTTTTCCTTATGAATTATTAAATGATGAATACTTTACTTTAAAATTTTTGATTGTCGAATAAATAATGATGATGTCGTTGCATTGATGACTCCTGTGTTGTGATAAAACAAAACCCCTCGAAAGTTGCCTTCCGAGGGGTAAGATTTTTATTATCCTGTCAGCTCGGAAGAAATCTTCCAAGCACACCAAAAACCTGAAAGATTATTCAGTTGAATGGTGATGATGGTGACGACGGATAATGTTCATTTTTTATCTCCAAATAAGAATTGCTTTTAAACTACTGGAAAAATAAAACGATTGCAACCACTTTTTTTAGTTTTTTAAAGTGCGGTCTGATTTCCTACTGTTTTTTCTGTTTCATCTATTTGAGAAATATGGGGAAAGCCACCTAAATCTTTTAAATGATTGACCATATAACAGAATAATTCCGCTGTACGTTCGGTGTCGTATAGCGCAGAGTGCGCTTGCTTCCCATCAAACGGGATTTTAGCAGCAAGACAGGCCTTAACGAGAACAGTCTGACCAAACATCAAGCCTGCTAAACTTGCCGTGTCAAACATGCCAAAAGGATGGAAGGGATTACGCTTTACACCGGTACGTTCAGCGGCAGCCATCACAAAACTTTGGTCAAAAGCAGCATTGTGCGCCACAATGATAGAACGTTGGCAATCTGCATCTTTTTGTCCTCTGCGCACCATTTGAAATAACCCCGTGATTGCATCGAGTTCAGACACTGCGCCACGTAATGGATTGTGAATATCAATGCCATTAAATTTCAAGGACTCTGGATTAATATTTGCTCCTTCAAAAGGCTCGATATGAAAATGGCATTTCTGATCAGGATGCAAATAACCGTTTTCATCCATTTTTAATGTGATGGCAGCCAGTTCGAGTAACGCATCTTTTTTTGCATCAAAACCTGCAGTTTCAACATCAATAATGACGGGGAAATAGCCACGAAAGCGATTTTTTAATTGGTTGTGATAAGGGATTTCTTGAGAATCGGACATAATCTATCTCTTAAAAATAAAATAACGTAGGAATCCCTACGTTATTAAAAATACAATAAAAATTGACCGCACTTTAGTTGCCTAAACCAGATTTAGTACTTTTGTTTTCGATAAATTCAATTTTATAACCATCCGGATCTTCAACAAAAGCAATGACGGTTGAGCCACCTTTAACTGGCCCTGCTTCGCGAGTAACGTTACCGCCGCTTGCACGAACGGCTTCACAAGTTGCATAAATATCATCCACGCCGATAGCGATATGTCCATATGCTGTGCCATGTTCATATTTATCTACGCCCCAGTTGTATGTTAATTCAATTTCTGCCGCACTTTCACCATCTTCGTAACCTAAAAAAGCCAGCGTATATTTGTATTCTGGGTTTTCACTGGTGCGTAATAAGCGCATACCTAAAACATCTTGATAGAATTTGATTGAACGATCTAAATCGCCCACGCGTAACATAGTGTGTAAAATTCGCATCGGTTTAATCCTTTTGTGATAAAAAGTGCGGGCATTATGCCACAAAAAAGTTGAATTAAATAAATTTGTTATGAATTATTTAACTGCAATCATTGAGCCAAAATTAAAGCATTGGAACCAAAGTTCTACTTGTGAAAATCCTACGTTGTTTAACCGCACTTTGTGTGTCTCGATAGAATCTGTACGCATTACATTTTCAAGTGCGGTGCGTTTCTGACTCACTTCAAGTTCGCTATAACCATTGGCTCGTTTGAATTGGTGGTGTAAGTCAATGAGTAAATGATCAATTTTAGTATCTTCAAAACGGAATTTTTCTGATAACACGAGCACGCCATTTGGATTTAAACCTTCATAGATTTTAGTAAGCAATGCAATGCGATCTTCAGGCGGTAAAAATTGCAAGGTGAAGTTCAGAATGACCATTGAGGCATTTTTAATTTCAACATGACGAATATCGTCACAGAGAATTTCTACAGGTACTTCACTATGATACGCCGCAATATGTTGGCGACAACGTTCAACCATAGGTTGAGAATTATCGATACCAATAATTTTTACGTTTGGTTGATGAATATTTCGACGAGCGGAAAGTGTGGCAGCCCCTCTTGAGCAACCAAGATCATAAACGTTACTATCAGCGGTGACGAAACGTTCTGCCAGCATTCCGATTGCAGTAATAATGTTGGAATAGCCAGGTACGGAGCGTTGAATCATATCTGGAAAGACTTCGGCAACGTTTTCATCAAAGGTAAAATCACCGAGTTTTTCAATGGGAGCGGAAAAAATAGTATCTTTCATGGTTTACATTGTGTGCGGGATGTGTGTTTTTCAACTTTCCACACCCTACAGATTAGAAAATATTTAAAAAGTGCGGTCATTTTAAGGAAAGTTTTCAAGGGGTCAAATAAATTTCCGTTTAAGATTTAAAAGACGCACCTTTTTCCGTATAATTCTGCAGTATTTTTCCATTTTTATAGAAAGTTAAGGAATTGAATATGATGCGTACACATTATTGCGGAGCATTAAACCGTAACAATATCGGACAAGATGTAACATTAAGCGGTTGGGTCCACCGCCGTCGTGATTTAGGTGGCTTGATTTTTATTGATATGCGCGATCGTGATGGCATTGTGCAAGTTTGTTTTGATCCGAAATATCAAGATGCATTGACAGCAGCTTCAGGCTTACGTAATGAATTTTGTATTCAAATTAAAGGTGAAGTGATCGCGCGTCCTGACAATCAAGTTAATAAAAATATGGCGACGGGTGAAGTGGAAGTGTTAGCGAAAGAATTACGCATCTACAACTCTTCTGACGTTTTACCATTAGACTTCAACCAAAATAACACCGAAGAACAACGTTTAAAATACCGTTATTTAGATTTACGTCGTCCAGAAATGGCACAACGTTTGAAAACCCGTGCAAAAATCACCAGTTTTGTACGTCGTTTTATGGATGACAATGGTTTCCTTGATATTGAAACCCCAATGCTTACCAAAGCAACGCCAGAAGGTGCGCGTGACTATTTAGTGCCAAGTCGTGTACATAAAGGCAAATTCTATGCGTTGCCGCAATCACCACAGCTTTTCAAACAGCTTCTAATGATGTCTGGTTTTGATCGTTATTATCAAATTGTGAAATGTTTCCGTGATGAAGACTTACGTGCAGATCGTCAGCCCGAATTTACCCAAATCGATGTGGAAACCTCTTTCTTAACTGCGCCAGAAGTACGTGAGATCATGGAACGCATGGTACACGGTTTATGGCAAAACATCATTGGTGTGGATTTAGGTAAATTCCCACAGATGACCTGGCAAGAAGCAATGACTCGTTTTGGTTCAGATAAACCAGATTTGCGTAACCCGCTTGAACTAGTCGATGTGGCAGATATCGTTAAAGATGTTGAATTTAAAGTATTTAATGAGCCTGCAAACAATCCAAACGGCCGTGTGGCAGTGATTCGTGTACCAAATGGTACTGAAATCACTCGTAAACAAATTGATGAATATACACAATTTGTTGGTATTTACGGTGCAAAAGGTTTGGCTTGGGCGAAAGTAAATGACATTAATGCTGGCCTTGAAGGCGTACAAAGCCCGATTGCGAAATTCTTAAATGAAGATGTGTGGAAAGCCTTAGCTGCACGCGTAAAAGCTCAAACTGGCGATATCTTATTCTTCGGTGCAGATAAATGGCAAACCACCACTGATGCAATGGGCGCATTACGTTTGAAATTAGGTCGTGATCTTGGCTTAACTCGTTTAGATGAATGGCAACCGCTTTGGGTAATTGATTTCCCTATGTTTGAACGTGATGATGAAGGTAATCTTGCTGCAATGCATCACCCATTCACTTCACCAAAAGATTTTACGCCAGAACAATTAGAAGCTAATCCAACCGATGTGGTAGCAAATGCTTACGATATGGTTATTAATGGCTATGAAGTGGGTGGTGGTTCCGTCCGTATTTTCGATCCAAAAATGCAACAAACGGTATTCCGCATTCTTGGTATCAATGAACAAGAACAACGCGAGAAATTCGGTTTCTTATTGGATGCATTAAAATTCGGTACACCGCCACATGCAGGTTTAGCATTTGGTTTAGACCGTTTAACCATGCTTTTAACAGGCACGGAAAACATTCGTGATGTAATTGCTTTCCCGAAAACTACGGCAGCAGCTTGTTTAATGACCGAAGCACCGAGTTTTGCAAATCCACAGGCGTTGGAAGAGTTGGCAATTTCTGTCGTTAAAGCAGAATAAGTTTGGAATATTAGGAATGAAGTGCGGTCAGATTTGGCCGCATTTTTGTGGAGAAAATGGAATGAAAAGACCAGCTGTTGTTACAGTAGTTAGTTATTATTTTTTGATCAATCTTTTTATGATCTTAACGAATATTTTATTGAATTATTTTTTAGGTTTTACGAATCTAGAATTAGAATCTTTAATTATGATGAACATAGGTGTTATAGTCTCGGCTATTCCAGCTTTATTAATGCTTAACGGTAAGAACAGTGGGCGGATTCTTTATATTTTTTTTGAAATATTTGCCATAGGTTATTCTGTTTATAATGCAAATGGATATCCACCAGCATTAATTGGAAGGGTTGCACCAATAATTTTATTCATTGTTTCTATTATTTTGTTATACCAACCTGCAGTAAATGAATATTTTAGTACTTCAAAAAGTGGTGAAGTTCAAAAATAATCAATCTGTTCTCGTTGTAATTTACACTAAAGATACAAACCGAGTTTTAATGCTCCAACGCCAGGATGATCCTGATTTTTGGCAGTCTGTTACGGGTACCATTGAACGTGGTGAAACACCAAAAAACACAGCAATTCGTGAGCTTTGGGAAGAAGTGCGGTTAGATATTTCGGAAAATTCCACCGCACTTTTTGATTGCAATGAGAGCATAGAATTTGAAATTTTTCCACATTTCCGATATAAATACGCACCGAATGTAACGCATTGCCGTGAACATTGGTTTTTATTGGCAATGGAGCAAGAATTCGAACCAGTATTAAGTGAGCATTTGGCATACCAATGGGTTTCCCCTGAAAAAGCAATCCAAATGACAAAATCTTCCAATAATGCGGAAGCAATTAGAAAATATATTCTTAAAGATAAATAGAAGGAAAACAACATGGCAGGCCATAGTAAGTGGGCTAATATTAAACACCGCAAAGCAGCACAAGATGCACAACGCGGTAAAATTTTTACTAAATTAATTCGTGAACTTGTTACTGCAGCTAAAATTGGTGGTGGTGATGTGAGTGCTAACCCGCGTTTACGTGCAGCAGTAGATAAAGCGCTTAGCAACAATATGACGCGTGATACTATCAATCGCGCTATTGATCGTGGTGTAGGCGGTGGCGATGATACCAATATGGAAACCAAAATCTATGAAGGTTATGGCCCAGGCGGTACAGCGGTTATGGTTGAATGTTTAAGTGATAATGCAAACCGCACCATTTCACAGGTTCGCCCAAGTTTTACCAAATGTGGCGGTAATTTAGGAACAGAAGGCTCTGTGGGTTACTTATTCAGCAAAAAAGGTTTAATCTTAATCGCAGAAGCAGATGAAGATGCGTTAACTGAAGCGGCTATAGAAGCGGGGGCTGACGATATTCAACCACAAGATGATGGTTCATTTGAAATCTATACTGCTTGGGAAGATTTAGGTTCAGTGCGTGATGGCATTGAAGCAGCTGGCTTTAAAGTACAAGAAGCTGAAGTAACGATGATTCCATCAACAACCGTTGATCTTGATATTGAAACTGCACCAAAATTACTTCGTTTAATTGATATGTTGGAAGATTGTGATGACGTACAAAATGTATATCACAATGGTGAAATCAGTGACGAAGTGGCATCTCAACTTTAATAATGCAATAAATGGGTAATTTAATTACCCATTTTTTATAGAAATTATGAGCATTATTTTAGGTATTGACCCCGGCTCTCGCGTAACTGGTTATGGTGTGATTCGTCAAACAGGAAGACATTTAGAATATCTTGGTAGTGGCGCAATTCGTACTCAAGTTGAAGATTTACCAACCCGTTTGAAACGCATTTATGCTGGCGTAACTGAAATCATCACTCAATTTCAACCTGATATGTTTGCGATTGAGCAAGTGTTTATGGCGAAGAATGCGGATTCGGCTTTGAAACTCGGGCAGGCTCGCGGTACGGCGATTGTTGCAGCTGTAAATCATGATTTACCAGTTTTTGAATATGCCGCACGTTTAGTCAAACAAACGGTTGTGGGCATTGGTTCGGCAGATAAAGTGCAAGTGCAAGAAATGGTGACTCGTATTTTGAAGTTATCAGATAAACCTCAAGCCGATGCCGCGGATGCGTTGGCTATCGCGATTACACATGCGCATTCTATTCAACATTCTTTACATATTGCCAATTCTGTGAAAATAACAGAAACGCAAGAAAAAATGACCGCACTTTTAAAGACCAGATATAGCCGAGGACGCTTTAGATTAAAAATTTAACTGGATGTTCGTCCAGTTTTATTTTATTCTATGCGTTAAGTTTTTTATCATTCGGAAGAATTATGATCGGTCGCTTACAAGGCATTCTTTTAGAAAAACAACCTCCAGAAATTTTACTCAATGTGCAAGGCGTAGGCTATGAATTGCTTTTGCCTATGATGAGTTTCTATGATTTACCAGAAATTGGACAAGAAACTACTTTATTCACCCATCTTGTTGTTCGGGAAGATGCTCACTTACTCTTTGGATTTGCCCAGAAAACAGACCGCACTTTATTTCGTGAATTAATTAAAACAAATGGGGTGGGGCCTAAATTAGCCTTAGCGATTTTATCCGCCATGTCGGTCGAACAATTTGCTTATGCGATAGAGAGAGAAGAGCTTTCTAAACTCACCAAAATTCCAGGAGTTGGCAAAAAAACAGCTGAACGTTTGTTAGTTGAGCTCAAAGGTAAATTTAAAGGCGTAAAACAAAGCGATTTCTTTGTAGAAAGTACTCATATTCCGTCAGTTCCATCTATTGAATCGCGTGTAGAAAATTCATCTGATGAAGCTATTTCAGCCTTGATTGCTTTAGGTTATAAACCTTCAGAAGCAGAAAAAATGGTGAAACGAGTTGCTAAGCCAGAATTAACCAGTGAACAAGTTATCCGCGAAGCGTTAAAAGCCGCACTGTAGGTTAGACATGATTGAAGCAGATAGAATTATTAGCGGGCAAGCTAAACTTGATGAAGATGTTATTGACCGCGCTATTCGTCCGAAATTATTAGCAGATTATGTTGGGCAGCCGCAAGTGCGCGAGCAAATGGATATTTTCATCAAGGCAGCCAAACTACGTCAAGATGCCTTGGATCATTTATTGATTTTTGGCCCTCCAGGTTTGGGAAAAACAACACTTGCTAATATTGTGGCAAATGAAATGGGCGTGAATATTCGTACGACATCAGGACCTGTATTGGAAAAAGCGGGAGATTTAGCCGCAATGCTAACCAATCTTGAACCGCATGATGTGTTATTTATTGATGAAATTCATCGACTTTCCCCTGCTATTGAAGAAGTTCTTTATCCAGCAATGGAAGACTATCAATTGGATATTATGATTGGTGAGGGGCCAGCCGCTCGTTCTATTAAATTAGATTTGCCACCTTTTACTTTGGTTGGCGCAACGACTAGAGCTGGCTCGTTGACTTCGCCATTGCGTGATCGTTTTGGTATTGTGCAACGTTTGGAATTTTATTCTGTAGAAGATTTAACATCTATCGTTGCAAGAAGTGCGGGGTGTTTAAATCTTGAATTAGAACAACAAGCCGCTTTCGAGGTGGCTCGTCGTTCACGAGGTACGCCTCGAATTGCAAACCGTTTATTACGACGCGTGCGTGATTATGCAGATGTGCGTAATGGGGGAGTAATTTCGGTAGATGTGGCAAAACAAGCGCTCTCTATGCTGGATGTAGATGATGCCGGTTTTGATTATTTAGATAGAAAATTATTGTCTGCAGTTATTGAACGTTTTGACGGCGGGCCAGTAGGACTGGATAATCTTGCTGCTGCAATCGGTGAAGAACGCGATACCATTGAAGATGTGTTAGAGCCTTATTTGATTCAACAGGGGTTTCTACAAAGAACGCCGCGTGGCCGTATCGCAACATCGCAAACTTATCGCCATTTCGGTCTGCAGAAATTATCAGACTAGATAAATTTAACCACTAAAAAAGCCTTATTGTACTCAATAAGGCTTTTTTAATTACTCACTATAACTTTTCAAGTTACTTAATTTTGCTAAACCCACTTCACAACTTTTTAACTGAGTCGCTAATTCCATTTGAAGAATTTGTTGTTTACTTTGGTTTAACTTATTTTTAATTTTTCCTACCTGTGTATGTGTGCCAGGTTGTTTTTCTGCTTGCGCAATCAAATTCTCTGTTTCTTTAAATAGTTGTTCACATTGTTGTGGCAGAATATTTGATGCTAAAGTAGAGGTTGATACAGTAGAGAAAAGTGCGGTTAAAATAAGGAATGTTTTTTTCATTTTAAGTCCTTGTTTCTCTTTATTATGAAATCTAAAAATTAAACTAGGCAGGAAAATAGCAAAATATACTTAGTATGTCTAGCTTTTGAAGTCATTTATTGTTGTAAATTGTGATAAGGATCACGTGTAACGTATATTTTTGTACAAAAAATAGCAAAATTGATTTATATCAATTAAATTATCTTTAATAAATAATAGGTATTTTATGTCTTATGTCAAAAATGTGATCTAGATATCGTTTTTACTGTTTTTTATCCTTGTATTTAGTAGTAGAATACCCGCCAATTTGGCTTATCTCTATAATAATTGGTGTTTTTTAACTATTTGAGAATGATTATGTAGATAAACCAATTTAAGCTTAGCTGATTGGAGTTGAGTGATTAGGGATTATTTAAGGCTTTGCCTTTTTAATCATCATTGGAACTAATGTTGTTTATACAGAGGAGTTGAGAATGTTGGACGTTGTTGACCTTTCTCGCTTGCAGTTTGCTTTAACTGCGTTGTATCACTTCATTTTCGTGCCGCTGACATTAGGTTTGTCATTCGTCCTTGTGATTATGGAAACCATTTATGTAGCGACAGGCAAAGAAGTTTATAAAGATATGACAAGATTCTGGGGTAAGTTATTTGGTATTAACTTCGCCCTTGGGGTGACCACAGGTATCATTATGGAATTCCAATTCGGTACTAACTGGTCTTATTATTCTCATTATGTAGGTGATATTTTTGGTGCGCCATTAGCGATTGAAGCGTTACTAGCCTTTTTCTTAGAATCAACTTTTGTGGGGTTATTCTTCTTTGGCTGGGATCGTTTAACTAAAGGTAAACACTTACTTGCTACATATTGTGTAGCTTTCGGTTCGAACTTATCTGCAATGTGGATTTTAGTTGCTAATGGTTGGATGCAGTCTCCAGCTGGCTCAGAATTTAATTTTGAGACAGTACGTATGGAAATGACCAGCTTCTTAGATCTTTGGTTAAATCCAGTTGCGCAAAGTAAATTCTTACACACATTAACAGCAGGTTATACAACCGGTGCAATGTTTGTATTAGGTATCAGCGCATTCTATTTATTAAAAGGTCGCGATATTGGTTTTGCTAAACGTTCATTCTCTGTCGCGGCAACATTTGGTTTTATTGCTGCATCAGCTGTATTAATTATGGGTGATGAATCAGGTTATGACATCGGTAAAGCACAACCTGTGAAATTGGCTGCAATGGAAGCTGAGTTTGATACTCATGCAGCTCCAGCACCATTCCATCCAGTCGCAATCCCTAATTCGACAGAAATGAAAAATGATTTTGCGATTGAAATTCCTTATCTTGGTGGTTTAATTGCTACTCGCTCTGTAGATAAAGAAATTACTGGCTTGAAAGATCTTCAATTATTAAATGAAAATCGTGTACGTAACGGTATTCATGCTTATGAATTGTTTACTCAATTAAAGGCTGAGAAAAAAGCAAATGGCCAAGTAAATGAAGAAACAAAAGCACAATTTAATGAAGTTAAAAAAGATCTTGGTTTCGGTTTATTGTTAAAACGCTACACAAATAATATTGTTGATGCGACTGAGGAACAAATTAAACAAGCTGCGCGTGATACTATTCCAAATGTAGGTCCTAACTTCTGGGCTTTCCGTGGTATGTTAGCGGCTGGTGGTTTAATTATCTTATTAGCTTTCGGTGCATTTGTTCAGAATTTACGTAACAAAGTGACTTCTTCTCGCTTATTACTTAAAGCATTGCTTTGGAGTATTCCATTGCCATTCTTAGCGATTGAATTTGGTTGGTTCTTAGCTGAATTTGGTCGTCAACCATGGGCAATTTATGAAGTTTTACCTGTTGGGGTATCGGCGTCTCAGTTAAGTACTGGCGATTTATGGTTCTCTATTGGTTTAATTTGTGCGCTTTATCTTGCGTTCATTATTGTTGAGATGTATTTGATGTTTAAATATGCGCGTTTGGGTCCTAGTGCGTTAAAAACCGGCAAATACTACTTTGAACAATCATCTAAATAAGCAGGAGATGAATTATGATTGATTATGAATTTCTACGTTTTATTTGGTGGGTGTTAGTCGTTGTATTATTGATCGGTTTCTCTGTAACTGATGGATTTGATATGGGCGTGACTGCACTTTTACCTGTAACAGGTAAAAAAGAAGTGGAACGCCGTATTATGATCAACTCTATTGCCCCACATTGGGATGGTAACCAAGTTTGGTTGTTAACTGCAGGCGGCGCAGTATTTGCGGCATGGCCAATTGTATATGCAGTTTCATTCTCAGGTTTCTACATCGCTTTAGTATTGGTTTTAGCTGCGTTATTCTTACGCCCATTGGGTTTTGAATATCGTGCAAAAATTGATAACCCGACTTGGCGTTCTGTTTGGGATTGGGGACTATTCGCAGGTGGTTTTGTTCCATCATTAGTATTTGGTGTGGCTTTTGGTAATTTATTACAAGGTGTTCCATTCCATTTCAACGAATTGACTCAAGTCACTTATACTGGTTCATTCTTTGAATTATTAAATCCATTTGCATTATTGTGTGGTGTTATTAGCTTATCAATGCTTGTAACTCACGGTGCGAACTGGTTACAAATGAAAACAACCGAAGAATTGTGTGATCGCGCTCGCTCAGTGAGCCAAATCGGTGCGATTGTCACTTTAATTGCGTTTGTATTAGCTGGAGCATGGTTATACTTTAAAGAGGGTTATGTAGTAACGAGTGTTGTGGATCACTACGCGCCATCTTCTCCAATGAATAAAGAAGTTGCTGTTGAAACTAGTGCGTGGTTTAGAAATTTCAATGAAATGCCAATTCTTTGGATTTTCCCTGCATTAGCAGTAGTCGCTGCATTATTAAATGCGGCATTTTCTAAAGCTAATCGTTGTGGTTTCGCATTCTTTTTCTCTGCATTAACAATGGCCGGTGTAATTATTACTGCTGCAGTATCTATGTTCCCATTTGTGATGCCTTCAAGCTCACACCCTGAACAGAGTTTGTTAATGTGGGATGCAACTTCAAGTGAATTAACATTAACATTAATGTTGATTTTTGCACTTATCTTTGTGGCTATTTCTTTGGTTTATACCATTTGGTCTTATTCAAAGATGTTTGGTCGCTTAGATGCAAATTTCATTGATGAAAATAAACACTCATTATACTAAGGAGATTAATATGTTATATGTAATTTGGGTAGTGGGTGTGTTATTAGCTATATTTGCCAGTGCAAAATTAACCATTGGCAAAGAAAAAGCAGGCAAATTTGACGAGTAATATGATTCATTCACTCTATCAATTAATTAATAAGGGTTCGTTTCGAACCCTTTCATTTATTTTAGCGCTAGGACTAACAGCCGTATTTTTCTTTAATATTGATAATTTTTCAACGTTGTTACGAAATGATTCTCCTTGGTGGATTTTGATGATCTTTTGGGGATTGATTACGGTTTGGATTCATGGAATCGGATTTGAAATTAAAAGTGTAATTTGGAAACTAATTTTCTTACCTTATATCGCTTATATCATTATATTTATTAGTGCTGTAGAGCATTTTTATTTACGAGGATGATTTTTTTCTTCGGCATATTGCTTATCTAAAAAACAGGTTCTAAAATATCCGACCTATTGCGGTGGGCAAAGCTTAATAATGTCAGAAAAAACCTTCTATCTTCCCGTTCGAGTATATTATGAAGATACTGATGCTGGTGGCGTTGTGTATCATGCTCGTTATTTGCATTTTTTTGAGCGGGCTAGAACAGAATATTTGCGAGCGTTAAATTTTACGCAGCAAACTTTATTACAAGAACAACAACTTGCGTTTGTTGTCAAATCGCTCGCTATTGATTATTGCGTTGCGGCAAAATTGGATGATTTACTCACGGTAGAAACAGATGTCATAGAGATAAAAGGCGCAACAATCCTTTTTGAGCAACGACTTATGCGTGATACGGTGATGTTATCAAAGGCTACAGTCAAGGTAGCCAGTGTTCATCTTGGCAATATGAAACCCGTGGCTCTTCCTAAAGAAGTAAAAGCTGCGTTTTACAACCTAAAATAAACTTTTCGGAGTATGCAATGACTGCAGAATTGAATTTTTTAGATCTTTTTCTAAAAGCAAGTATTGTTGTTCAACTTGTAATTGTGATTTTGATTTCATTCTCAATTATTTCTTGGGCAATTATTATTCAACGTAGCCGAGTTTTAACGGCTGCTTTAAAAGAAGCGAATACTTTTGAAGACCGTTTCTGGTCTGGTGAAGATTTGAATAAGCTATATGAAGGATTATCAAATCGTCGTGATATTTTAACGGGTAGTGAGCAAATTTTCTTTGTTGGTTTCAAAGAGTTTTCTCGCTTGAAACAAGTGAATCCAGATGCGCCTGAGGCGATTATTAAAGGAACTACGCGAGCAATGAATCTTACAATGAATCGTGAAGTTGAAAGTCTTGAAAGTCGCGTCCCATTTTTGGCTACAGTAGCTTCTGTTAGCCCTTATATTGGTTTATTCGGAACCGTTTGGGGTATCATGCACGCATTTATGGCATTAAGTGGTGCTAAACAAGCAACTTTACAAATGGTTGCTCCTGGTATCGCTGAGGCTTTGATTGCTACTGCAATCGGTTTGTTTGCTGCTATTCCGGCTGTAATGGCTTATAACCGTTTAAGTTTACGCGTGAATGCTATCGAACAGAATTACGGTAACTTTATTGATGAATTTACGACGATTTTACATCGCCAAGCTTTCGGCAAAGCACCACACTAAAATATAGAAAAAATACACCGCACTATTTCGTTAAGTGCGGTGAAAAATAAGAGAGATTTGAATTATGGCTCGTCGTCAGCGTAAAGATATTAAATCTGAAATTAATATTGTCCCGTTTTTGGATGTATTGTTAGTGCTTGTGTTGATCTTTATGGCAACAGCACCAATTATTAGCCAAAGCGTACAAGTGGAATTGCCGGATTCTGTGCAAAGTCAAAATGTATCTAATGAAGATAAAGTGCCGGTGATTCTTGAAGTTTCAGGGATTGGACAATATGCGATTTCTATTGGCGGAGAACGTCAAGAAGGGTTAACGGAAGAAATGGTGACACAGTTATCTCGACAAGAATTTGATAAAGATAATAACACACTATTTTTAGTGGGTGGAGCTAAGGAAGTTCCCTATGAAGAAGTGATTAAAGCACTTAATCTGCTCCACCTTGCTGGAATTAAATCTGTTGGTTTAATGACAAACCCAATTTAACTAAGTAGGTAACCGTGCAAAATAATCGACAAAAAAAAGGCGCAAATGCATTTGTTATTTCTATAGTGATGCACCTTGTTTTGTTTGGATTGTTGATTGTCAGCTCTTTCTACCATACAGTTGAAATTATGGGTGGTGGAGAAGGTGATGGTGATGCTATGGGGGCAGTAATGGTCGATACTGGCTCAGCAGCGCAAGAATGGGGTAGAATTCAACAACAGAAAAAAGGGCTAGCGGATAAACAGAAACGTCCAGAACCCGTTGTTGAAGAAAAACCGCTACAACCTAATCAAGAAGAGATTAAGCGTCAACAGGAAGTTCAACGACAAGAAGAGTTAAAACGTCAGCAAGAACAGCAACGTCAGCAAGAAATAAAAAAACAACAAGAGCAAGCTCGTCAAGAAGCGTTGGAAAAACAGAAACAAGCTGAAGAGGCAAAAGCTAAACAAGCGGCTGAAGCTGCAAAATTAAAAGCAGATGCAGAGGCTAAACGTTTAGCTGCAGCAGCAAAACAAGCTGAAGAAGAGGCGAAAGCTAAAGCGGCAGAACTTGCAGCACAAAAAGCAAAACAAGAAGCTGAAGCCAAGGCAAAAGCAGAGGCTAAAGCGAAAGCTGAAGCCGATGCAAAAGCTAAAGCCGCTGCTGACGCTAAGGCAAAAGCTGAAGCCGATGCAAAAGCTAAAGCCGCAGCTGATGCTAAAGCAAAAGCTGATGCAGAGGCGAAAGCTAAGGCTGCTGCAGATGCTAAAGCTAAAGCGGATGCAGCAAAACGAAAAGCGGACCAAGCCAGTTTAGATGATTTCTTAAATGGCGGAGATATTGGTGGCGGTAGTGCATCTAAAGGCGGAAATGCGAATAAAGGTGGAACTCAAGGTAGCGGTGCTGCGCTTGGTTCTGGCGATGGTGGCAAAGTAGGAGATCAATACGCTGGAGTGATTAAGAAAGAGATTCAACGTCGTTTCTTAAAAGATCCAAGTTTTGCAGGAAAAGTTTGTCGTATTAAAATTCAATTAAGTCGAGATGGAACAATCTTGGGATATCAAAAAATTTCAGGCCCTGATGATATTTGTACAGCAGCATTAAGTGCGGTTGCTAGAACGAAAAAAGTTCCAGCTGCGCCATCAGATGAAATTTATGAAAAATATAAATCGCCAATTATTGACTTTGATATTCGATAATTCTTTAGAAAAATTTATTGTTAAATTTTAAAGGTAACAAAATGAAATTATTAAAACGTTTAGTGAGCGTATTAGCGATTGTACTTGCTGTTGCAAGCAATGCATTCGCAGATGATGAAGTTCGCATTGTAATTGATGAAGGGGTTGATGGTGCACGTCCTATAGCTGTTGTGCCGTTTGCCGGATCTGCACCGGAAGATATTAGCAAAATTGTTGCTGATGATTTACGTAACAGTGGTAAATTTAATCCTATTGCTGAGTCTCAGATGCCCCAACGTCCAACTTCAGCAGCTGAAGTAAATCCTGAAGCTTGGTCTAATATTGGCATTGACGCAATTGTGGTCGGACAAGTTGTTCCATCTGGTAATGGTTATAGTATTACTTATCAATTAATTGATACCGTTGGTGCATCAGGTACGCCAGGGGCGGTATTAATGCAAAATAGCTATACAGTGACAAATAAATGGTTACGCTATGGTGCTCATACTGTTAGTGATGAAGTGTTTGAAAAATTAACTGCGATCCGTGGTGCCTTTAGAACTCGTATTGCTTATGTTGTGCAAAAAAATGGCGGTTCACAACCCTATGAAGTGCGTGTTGCAGACTACGATGGCTATAATCAATTTATCGTAAATCGTAGTTCTCAGCCTATTATGTCACCAGCTTGGTCTCCTGATGGTCAACGTTTAGCATATGTATCCTTTGAAAATAAAAAATCACAACTTGTTGTACAAGATTTAAATTCTGGTGCTCGTAAAGTGGTGGCTTCTTTCCCTGGACATAATGGTGCTCCTGCATTCTCTCCGGATGGTTCACGTTTAGCCTTTGCCTCTTCACAGGATGGATCATTAAATATTTATGTGATGAGCTCATACGGCGGAGCTCCAACTCAATTAACTCGTGGTGCAGGTAATAATACAGAACCATCTTGGTCTCCAGACGGTAGCTCAATTTTATTTACATCCGATAGAAGTGGTTCACCACAAGTTTATCGTATGAGTGCAAACGGTGGTGGTGCAACACCGGTTGGTGGTCGCGGTAGTGCACAAATTAGCGCTGATGGCAAAACCCTTGTGATGATTAATGGAAACAATAATGTTGTTAAACAAGATCTTACATCTGGTGCATCAGAAGTACTTAGTACATCTTTCTTAGGCGAAAGTCCAAGTCTTTCACCAAATGGAATTATGATTATTTATAGCTCTACACAAGGCTTAGGAAAGGTGCTACAATTAGTTTCTGCAGATGGTCGCTTCAAAGCGAGCCTTCCAGGAAGTAATGGCCAAGTGAAATTTCCTGCTTGGTCGCCATACTTAACTAAATAAAGAAAACTCATTGAGGAGAAATCTAATGAACAAATTTGTTAAATCATTATTAGTTGCAGGTTCTGTAGCTGCATTAGCTGCTTGTAGTTCATCTAACAACGATGCTGCAGGTAATGGTGCAGGCCAAACTTTTGGCGGATACTCTGTTGCTGATCTTCAACAACGTTATAACACCGTATATTTCGGTTTTGATAAATATGACATCACAGGTGAATACGTTCAAATCTTAGATGCTCACGCAGCATATTTAAATGCAACTCCAGCTGCTAAAGTATTAGTAGAAGGTAACACTGACGAACGCGGTACACCAGAATACAACATCGCGTTAGGTCAACGTCGTGCAGATGCAGTTAAAGGTTATTTAGCTGGTAAAGGTGTTGATGCTGGTAAATTAGGCACAGTATCTTACGGTGAAGAAAAACCTGCAGTATTAGGTCACGATGAAGCTGCATATTCTAAAAACCGTCGTGCAGTGTTAGCGTACTAATTCTTAGTATTTCTAATACTTGAAAAACAGGATCCATTTTTATTGGATCCTGTTTTGTTTTCATCGTTTGTAATTTAATCAATTAGCTTGAAAGAATGAATTTATTCTTTTGATTCTAAAACAAATGCGCTATCATTAATTCATCAACACAGTGGGTCGTTAGCTCAGCCGGTAGAGCAGCGGACTTTTAATCCGTTGGTCGAAGGTTCGAATCCTTCACGACCCACCACTCTCTGATTTAGTTGTCCAGTTGGGTTGTTAGCTCAGTTGGTAGAGCAGCGGACTCTTAATCCGTCGGTCGAGAGTTCGAGCCTCTCACAACCCACCATTCTTATTTTTATTATTCATCTCTAATATTTTAAATTTCTTTAATTTGCTTAAATTCTTGACTATTTTTAGCGGTTATTGTGGTAGAATATCCTTAAATTTTAGTCGGGCATCATTATGTTGGAAAATATTTGTATTGTTTTAATTGAGACTTCGCATAGCGGTAATATTGGTTCTGCTGCTAGAGCAATGAAAACAATGGGATTGACCCAGCTTTGTCTTGTTTCACCAAAATCTGTTGATGAACAATCTTATGCTCTTTCAGCTGGTGCAGAAGATATTGTAAAAAATGCTAGAGTTGTCGATAGTTTTGATGAAGCCGTCGATGATTGCTCTTTGGTGATTGGAACAAGTGCTCGTTTACGTCATTTACAAAGTACCTTGATCGAGCCTCGAGAATGCGCGGAGAAAGTTGTAGCGCATGAAGGCAAGATAGCTATTGTGTTTGGTCGTGAACGCATTGGATTAACGAATGAAGAGTTGTTGAAATGTCATTACCATTTGAATATCCCAGCTAATCCTGATTATTCTTCTTTAAATTTGGCAATGGCGGTACAGTTGGTAAGCTATGAATTGCGCATGGCATTTTTAGCTCAAGATAAGAAGGAAAATTCACTTTCTTTAATAGAACAAAACTATCCAACCGCAGAACAACTCGCTTATTTTTTTGAGTATACTGAGCGTGTATATCAGTCACTAGGATTCATTCAAAATCAAGGTGTTATACATAAATTAAAGCGTTTATATTATCGCGCTCAACTTGAAAAAAATGAATTAAATATTTTAAATGGCATGCTAAGTGCGGTCGAAAAACGAATTGATCTTGATTTAGATTAATTGACTGATTTAGTAGGATATGTAAATATTGCAACATCACTTTTTAGGAACACTTTATGAAACTTACATCGAAAGGTCGTTATGCAGTCACTGCGGTTTTAGATATCGCTTTAAATGCAGAAAAAGGTCCTGTGAGCCTTGCAGATATTTCTGAACGTCAACATATTTCGTTATCTTATTTAGAACAACTTTTTGCTAAATTACGTCGTGATGGATTAGTAAAAAGTGTTCGTGGACCTGGTGGAGGTTATCAGCTAGGTTTACCAAGTGATCAAATTTCAGTGGGAATGATTATTTCAGCGGTAAATGAAAATATTCATGTGACAAAATGTCTTGGTCGTGGAAATTGTCAAAATGGCGTAGAATGTTTAACTCATACATTGTGGGAAGATCTGAGTAATCGCATTGAAAGTTTTCTCAATGAAATTACTTTGGCTGAATTGGTGAGTAAACGTGAGTCAAAACGCCAAACTCATAGCGATTTTGAGAATTTAATTAATTGTTAATCAATAAAGGAAAGTAGTCCGTACAGTGCAAAATGCATTAAAAGTGCGGTCAAATTTAGAATGATTTAGGAGTGAAAAATGAAATTACCTATTTATTTAGACTATGCAGCAACTTGTCCTGTGGATGAGCGTGTTGCAAAAAAAATGATGGAATTTTTAACCATTGACGGTACATTCGGTAACCCAGCTTCTCGCTCGCATAAATTTGGTTGGCAAGCAGAAGAAGCGGTTGATGTGGCTCGTAATCAAATTGCGGATCTTATTGGTGCCGACTCTCGTGAAATTGTGTTTACTTCTGGTGCGACAGAATCAGATAACCTTGCAATTAAGGGTGTTGCGCATTTTTACCAAACTAAAGGCAAGCATATCATCACTTGCAAAACCGAGCATAAAGCCGTTTTAGATACTTGTCGTCAATTAGAGCGTGAAGGTTTTGAAGTGACTTATTTATCACCCGAGTCTGATGGTTTAATTGATTTAGAGAAATTTAAAGCCGCACTTCGTCCCGATACTATTTTAGTTTCAATTATGCATGCCAATAATGAAATTGGCGTGTTGCAAGATATTAAAGCTATTGGTGAGCTTTGTCGTGTAAATAAAACGATTTTCCATGTGGACGCAACTCAAAGTGTGGGCAAGGTTGCGATTAACTTGGAAGAGCTGCCAGTTGATTTATTATCTATGTCTAGCCATAAACTTTATGGACCTAAAGGTATTGGTGCGTTATACGTTCGTCGTAAACCACGTATTCGTTTAGAAGCGATTATTCATGGCGGTGGTCATGAGCGCGGAATGCGTTCAGGTACATTACCTGTCCACCAAATCGTGGGAATGGGCGAGGCTTATCGAATTGCAAAAGAAGAAATGGCAACAGAAATGCCACGTTTAAAAGCTCTTCGTGATCGTTTATATAATGGCTTAAAAGATATTGAAGAAACCTACGTAAATGGCTCAATGGAGCACCGTTTAGATAGTAATTTAAATATTAGCTTTAACTATGTTGAAGGTGAATCTTTAATGATGGCATTGCGTGATATTGCAGTATCTTCTGGTTCTGCTTGTACATCAGCTAGCTTAGAGCCGTCTTATGTATTACGTGCACTTGGTTTAAATGATGAATTGGCACACAGTTCAATTCGTTTCACACTGGGTCGTTACACCACTGAAGAAGAAATTGATTACACCATTAATTTAGTGAAAAGTGCGGTAGAAAAACTTCGTGCATTATCGCCATTATGGGATATGTTTAAAGAAGGCATCGACCTTAGTACAATTGAGTGGTCAGCTCACTAGGATTTAACTGCTATTATTAAATGGCGTTTCTCAAGGATTTAAAAAAGGAAAGTTAAAATGGCTTATAGCGAAAAAGTAATCGATCATTATGAAAATCCACGCAATGTGGGTTCTATGGATAAAAAAGATAGCAATGTTGGTACTGGCATGGTGGGGGCGCCAGCTTGTGGCGATGTAATGCAGTTACAAATTAAAGTAAATGATAACGGCATTATTGAAGATGCAAAATTCAAGACTTATGGTTGTGGTTCTGCTATTGCATCTAGCTCATTAATTACCGAATGGGTGAAAGGTAAATCTTTAGAAGAAGCAGGTGCTATCAAAAATAGCCAAATTGCAGAAGAGTTAGAATTGCCACCAGTGAAAGTACACTGTTCCATTTTAGCAGAAGATGCAATTAAAGCGGCAATTGCTGATTACAAATCCAAAAAAGGCGAATAATATGAAAAAGTGCGGTCGGTTTTGACCGCACTTTTAGTGGTTTTGGGGGATATATGAGTATTACATTAACAGAAAAAGCCGCTCAACGAGTGAAAGCTTTTTTGGATAATCGTGGCAAAGGTATTGGTTTGCGTTTAGGAGTGAAAACATCAGGCTGTTCTGGCTTAGCTTATGTGCTTGAGTTTGTTGATGTCTTAAATGAAGAAGATCAAGTTTTTGAACAACATGGTGTGAATATTATTGTCGATCCAAAAAGCTTAGTTTATCTCAATGGTATTGAGTTGGATTATGTGAAAGAAGGCTTAAATGAAGGCTTCAAATACAATAATCCAAATGTAAAAGAATCTTGTGGCTGTGGTGAAAGTTTCCATGTTTAAGGTAATAATCTGATGTTAAATCCTTTTCAAATTTTTGATTTACCTGTTGATTTTCAGTTAGATGAGAAGGCGCTAAATACACGTTATTTAGAATTACAAAAGGCTCTACATCCTGATAATTTTGTATCAAGTAGTGCGTTAGAACAACGCGTTGCGATGCAAAAATCCACCGAAGTGAATGATGCCTTAAAAACGTTAAAAGACCCAATTTTACGAGCAGAAGCTATCATTGCTCTTAATACGGGTGAACAGTTCGATCTTGAACAAAAAAGTACGCAAGATGTGGCGTTTTTAATGCAACAGTTACAGTGGCGAGAACAACTAGAAGAACTTGAAGATCAGAAAGATGAAGAAGCATTAAATGCTTTTGCAAAAGAAATTAAACAAGAAACTCAGTTATTATTGACCGCACTTTCTGAGAGTCTGACATCCCAACAATGGACGAAAGCATCTCAACAGTGTGATAAATTACGTTTTACCCGTAAACTTTCTGAAGAAATTGAACGTGTAGAAGAACGTCTTTTTGAACTGTAATAGATCTATATCTCAATATCCCTTGATATTATGCAAACTCTCGAACAACTAATATCTCCAGAAAATTCTGCTTGGCCTATACTTTCCCAATGGATTGAAAGTGCACGTAATCATTGTTATGTCATTAAAAAAGATCAATCAAGTGCAGAACGTGAACTTTTTACCATGCAAATGCCAACATCATCACCAATGGGGGCTGTGATTTATGAAACAGGTGGAATTTTAATTCATTATGGTTGGTTGCGTATTTTAGGTTCAGGAAGTTTTAAATTACCGCGTGGATTGATGGATTGGAATTTTAGTAAGTCTTTTAGTCAGTCTGGTGAAAAACCAAAATATTTATTGGTTGCAGATGATGTGATAGGCGGTTACTTTGCATTAAATGGTGGTTCGTTAGGCGATAACCTTGGCAAAATTTATTACTTTTCACCAAAAGATCTCACTTGGCATAATTTAAATTTTACTTATACAGAATTTTTAGCTTGGGCATTGAATGGTGATTTAGAAGCTTTTTATCAAGGTCTATTCTGGCAAAATTGGCAAGATGATGTGAAACAATTGGATGGTAATCAAATTTTTGTATTCTCGCCTGACTTAAGCGAAGAGAGAAAAATAGCGATTGATGAACGTCAAAAACACGAAGTCAATATTGAAACACATTACCAATCAAGCTTTGCAGAAAAAAATAAATTTGATTTGGCGTATTCCGTCGCATAACCAGTAGAAAAATAGCATATGGCATTATTACAAATTGCAGAACCAGGACAAGCTGCTGCACCGCATCAACATCGTTTAGCCGTTGGGATTGATTTGGGAACAACCAATTCTTTGGTTGCATCCGTGCGTAGTGGGCAAGCCGTGATTCTTAATGATGAACAAGAACGCAGCCTTGTGCCGTCAGTTGTTCATTATGGCGTCGCAGAAAAGAAAGTTGGTTTGGAAGCTTTTGAACAAGCCTCACTTGATCCAAAAAATACGGTGATTTCAGTAAAACGTCTAATTGGTCGTAGTCTTGCTGATGTTCAGTCTCGTTATTCTAGTTTGCCTTATGAATTTGTGGCGAGTGAAAATGGATTGCCTTTAATTGTTACGGCACAGGGGCCAAAAAGTCCAATTGAAGTATCTTCAGATATTTTATCGCGTTTAAATCATATTGCAGAACAACGCCTTGGTGGTGAGCTTTCTGGGGTTGTGATTACGGTTCCTGCTTATTTCGATGATGCTCAACGTCAAAGTACTAAGGATGCTGCGCGTTTAGCTGGGCTAAATGTATTACGTTTATTGAATGAGCCTACTGCAGCTGCAGTTGCTTATGGATTGGATAGCGGGCAGGAAGGGATTATTGCAGTTTATGATTTAGGTGGCGGTACATTTGATATTTCAATTTTACGTTTATCAAAAGGTGTCTTTGAAGTTCTAGCCACGGGTGGAGATACTGCGCTAGGTGGTGATGATTTTGACCATTTAATAGCTGATTGGGTCGTTGAACAAACCCAATTAAAACCACAAACCCCAAATCAACAGCGCGAACTGATAACCCTTGCTAGCCAAGCCAAAATTGCTTTAAGTACTGAGAAAAGTGCGGTGATTTCTTGGATGAATTTTTCAGTAGAAATTTCACGGGAACAATTTAATGCGTTGATTCATTCACTTGTAAAACGTTCATTGCTAACTTGTCGCCGAGCTTTGAAAGATGCCAACGTTGAATCTGAAGAAGTACAAGCGGTGGTTATGGTTGGTGGTTCAACTCGAGTGCCATACGTACGAGAACAGGTTGGCGAGTTTTTTGGTAAAACACCACTCACTTCCATTGATCCAGATAAAGTTGTAGCACTTGGTGCCGCAATTCAAGCGGATATTTTAGTCGGTAATAAAACTGACTCTGATATGTTGTTGCTCGATGTCGTGCCGCTTTCTTTAGGCATTGAGACGATGGGGGGATTAGTGGAAAAAATTATTCCTCGTAACACAACAATTCCTGTGGCTCGTGCACAAGAGTTTACTACTTTCAAAGATGGTCAAACAGCAATGACCGTTCATGTTGTACAAGGTGAACGTGAACTAGTTAATGATTGTCGCTCTTTAGGGCGTTTTACTCTACGAGGTATTCCGGCAATGGCTGCGGGGGCCGCTCATATTCGAGTGACTTATCAAGTTGATGCAGATGGTTTATTAAGTGTGACTGCAATGGAAAAATCGACAAAAGTGCAGGCATCAATCCAAATTAAACCTTCTTATGGTTTAACCGATGAAGAAGTGACCGCAATGATAAAATCTTCTTTTGATAATGCGCAAGAGGATTTGCAAGCTCGTGAATTAGCCGAGCAGCGAGTAGAAGCAGATCGAGTGATTGAAAGCGTAATTGTTGCGTTACAAGCAGATGGGGCTGAATTGCTGAGCACAGAAGAATTTCATCATATTGAAAGTGTGTTAAAACAATTAATGGATGTAAAACAAGGTTCAGATCGTGATGCCATCGCGCAAGGAATTAAAGCCTTGGATATTGCTACCCAAGAATTTGCAGCACGTCGAATGAATGTATCGATTAATAAAGCTTTGACTGGCAAAAATTTGTCAGATATTGAAAAACCGTAAAAGTGCGGTCAGATTATTAAATAATTTTGAGGAAAGTGTTATGCCAAAAGTGATTTTTTTACCTAATGAAGAATTTTGTCCCGAAGGTATGGTTGTTGATGCCGCGGCAGGTGATAACTTATTAGAAGTTGCCCACAATGCTGGAGTAGAAATCCATCATGCTTGTGATGGCTCCTGTGCTTGTACAACCTGCCATGTGATTATCCGTGAAGGGTTTGATTCTTTAAATGAAACGAGTGATCAAGAAGAAGATATGCTAGATAAGGCTTGGGGATTAGAAATGGATAGTCGTTTATCTTGCCAATGTGTAGTGGGAGACGAAGATCTTGTGGTAGAAGTTCCGAAATATAACATTAACCATGCCAATGAGGCGGCCCACTAATGAAATGGACTGATGCTCAATTAATTGCAGAAGAACTTTACGATCGTAATCCAGATTTAGATCCAAAAACCGTTCGTTTTACTGATTTACATAAATGGATTTGTGAACTTGAAGATTTTGATGACGATCCTAATAAGTCAAATGAAGCGATTCTTGAGGCTATTTTATTGAAATGGTTGGATGAATTTGAATAATCAGAAATTTGACTGAAAAAATACCCGCACTTTGATGCGGGTATTATTTTTTTAAAGATTGTTTAATTTCATTTTTGCCATTTGTTGTTCTAATTGGCTACCACTTTGTTGTGCTTGTTCAAAGCTGTTTTTAGCCTCAACTTTATCTCCTTTCGCGACTTGGATGTCGCCAGTTAAAATCGCTTTACGAGCATTAAAGCTTTCGCCTTTCACTTGGTTTAAGGTGGTTAAAGCATTGTCTAATTGACCCAATTGAAATTGCACTGCACTGAGACGTAATGCAATAATAGATGTTAATACTTCATCTTGAGATTGGGTTAATGCTTGATTTAAGTTTGCTTCTGCTGCTGCAAAGTCTTGTTTCTCTGTCGCTTTTTTCGCTTCATCTAATAAAGCAAAGACAGCGTATGCAGTTTTGCTGTTAGCTTGCACAAATTGTTCTATATTTGCTTTTTTAGCTTGTTCATCTTGTTGTGCAGAATAGATTAACGCATCATACTGTGCAGAAGCTTGAGCGATTTGTTCTGCTTGGTGCGCTTGCCAATAACGCCATCCAAACATACCACCCACACCTAAGATAAAAGCGACAATAATTGTTTTGCCATTTTCTTTCCACCAGTCTTTCAACTGGTTAATCTCTTGTTCTTCTTCAATGGAATAAGCCATGTTTTTCCCCTTTTAAATTAAAATTGAGTTTGAATATAGTCAATTACATTCACTAAATCTAAGGTTTGCTGATCTGCGCCACCTTGTAAGTGTTTAACAACGACTTGTTTATTTTGTACTTCGCTTTCGCCGATAACTAATGCCAATGTTGCACCAGATTTATCTGCACGTTTAAATTGTTTTTTGAAATTACCGCCAGAGCAGTGCAACATAGTATTTAAGTGCGGTAATTCTGAGCGTACTTTTTCCGCTAATTCAAAAGCGGCTAATATTGCGCCTTCACCTTGATAAACAACATAAATATCCACCGCACTTTTCACAGGAACATTTGGATTAACTTCTTGCACCAACAAGACTAAACGTTCTAATCCCATCGCAAATCCGATGCTCGGTGTTGCGTGTCCGCCAAGTTGTTCCACTAAACCGTCATAACGACCGCCACCACATACAGTACCTTGTGCGCCAAGAGCGGAAGTTACCCATTCAAATACAGTTTTGTTATAATAATCTAAGCCACGAACGAGTTTAGGATTAATTTCATATTGAATTCCCACTGCATCTAATAATGAACATAATTGTTCAAAATGCTCACGGCTTTCATCATCTAGATAATCAAGCAATTTTGGTGCGTTATCTAATACTTTTTGTAATTCTGGATTTTTTGTGTCCAAAATACGAAGTGGATTTTTTACCAAGCGATCTTTTTCTTCATCGCTCATTAAATCTTGATGGTTTTCTAAGAATCCAACCAAAGCTGAACGATAATTTGCGCGTGCTTCTAAAGAGCCAATTGAGTTAAGTTGAAGTGTAACATGTTGATCGATACCTAACGCTTTCCATAAACGATAGGTAAGCATGATTAATTCGGCATCGATTTCTGGATTCGCAATACCGAATACCTCAACACCTGCTTGATGGAATTGACGGTAACGACCTTTTTGTGGACGTTCATGACGGAACATTGGCCCCATATACCATAAGCGTTGTTCATTGTTATAGATCCACCCGTGTTCAATGGCGGCACGCACGCAACCTGCAGTGCCTTCAGGGCGTAAGGTTAATTGTTCATCGTTATCCCAAAATGTGTACATTTCTTTTGAAACAACATCGGTTACTTCGCCGATTGCACGAGCAAATAATGGCGTGCTTTCTACAACTGGCATACGCACTTCGGAATAACCGTAATTGTTTAATATCTGGCGTACTTGCGCTTCAATCCATTGCCATAATGGAGATTCAGTAGGGGAGCAATCGTTCATTCCGCGGATTGCTTGAATAGTTTTAGCCACGAGCTTTCCTTAAATAATTCTGTTTTTTGGATCTTGTTGTGCCACTTTTGCACGAATTTTTGCTTCTAATTGGTTAACAATATCTTCGTTATCGAAGCGTTCTTTTTGGCGTTCTCCATTAAGATAATAACCGCTTTTTTTGTTACCACCGGTTACCCCGAGATCAGATACGAGCGCTTCGCCTGGACCATTTACTACACAGCCGATAATTGATACATCCATTGGTGTAATAATATCTTCAAGGCGTTGCTCTAACGCATTTACTGTACCGATTACATCAAACTCTTGGCGAGAGCAGGTTGGGCACGCAATAAAATTAATGCCACGAGAGCGAATTCGTAAAGATTTAAGAATATCAAAACCTACTTTAATTTCCTCTACGGGATCAGCAGCTAATGATACACGTAATGTGTCGCCAATACCTTCGGCAAGTAACATACCTAAACCTATTGCAGATTTGACCGCACCTGCACGCGCGCCACCCGCCTCTGTAATCCCTAAATGCAATGGTTGCTTGATAGATTTAGCAAGTAAACGATAAGCTTCTACCGCTAAGAAGACATCGGAGGCTTTTACACTCACTTTAAATTGATCGAAGTTAAGACGATCTAGAATTTCTACATGACGTAATGCTGATTCTAATAATGCCTCTGGTGTTGGTTCGCCGTATTTTTCTTGCAGATCTTTTTCTAAAGAGCCTGCGTTTACGCCGATACGAATGGGAATATTTTTGTCACGAGCACAATCAACAACGGCGCGGATGCGATCTTCACGGCCAATATTGCCAGGATTGATACGTAAACAATCCACTCCATATTCTGCGACTTTTAGCGCGATACGATAGTCGAAATGAATATCTGCTACGAGAGGAACATTCACTTGCTGTTTAATTTGTTTAAATGCTTCTGCTGCATCCATTGTTGGAACAGATACGCGAACTATATCTGCACCAACACGTTCTAATGATTTAATTTGAGCAACTGTCGCTTCCACATCAGTGGTGCGAGTATTTGTCATTGATTGTACGGCAATTGGTGCATCACCACCAACTGGTACATTTCCCACATAAATTTTTGTCGATTCACGACGCTTAATGCTTGGTTGAAAAGCTGACATCTTTTTCCTTATTAAGGTTGTGAAAGTTTGAATTTTGCAATGCGGCCATCCACTTTTAGTGGATAATTTTCGCCTTTATAGGTGATCCGTACATTACTTGGTGCGCCAACAATTAATGAAAACTCATCGCCATTAAAAGTTAATACTTCACCTTTTTTGTACTCTTTTTGTGCTAATACTCGGCGATTTTTATCTTTTACGCTGAGCCAGCTCGTATTATTTAAGATTTCTACAATCAAGTCTCCTTTTACAGTCGGTGCTGCTGGAGAAATTGATGGATTTTCTACCGCACTTTGAGTGTCTGAAACTGATTTTTCATCGTTTTTTGTTTGTGGAGCGGCATTTTCTTGTGCTATTTCTGGTAACACATTATTTGTTATTTCTACTGGTTGTGAGACAGCTGCTGTTGTTTCTGGTGCAGTTTTATTACTTTCTTCTGTCGTCACAAGAGCGGTGGCCGGTTGATTATTTTCAGTAGAGGAAACATAGCTTTGTACTAAGTCATCACGTTCTTGGTTATTTTGCTGATAACTTTGCCACCACCAAAGTCCCGTCATGCCAAGGACTAAAATAAGTACAATGATAGATAAACGTCCGACCCAACGAGAGTGCGATGAATATTGATTGACTTCACGAGTTGAACGAGCATTTTTACTCAGATCGTTTTTATCATTTTCTGCAAATGTAATATTTTCCCATACAGAATCAGGTAAGCGTAAGAACTTGGCATAGCTACGCACATAACCTTTTACAAAGATTGCAGGGGTAGATTTTTGAATAAATTCGTTGTTTTCAAGTTGTTGTAATATGGAAGGACGTAGCGCAATTTCTTTGGCGACGTCTTCGAGAGAAAGATTCAAGTTTTCACGTGCTTGGCGAAAAATCTCACCTGGTGAAAGTTCTTGCTCAGTTGTTGGATTCATAAATTCAATCAAATAATATGCGATAAACAAAGGCTAAATTTTAAAGTCCAACGCTTGATTTGGCAATGCTTTATTTGAAGGTATTAAATTTTTCCGCTCGTTTACTATCAGTTTGTCGCAATTTTTGTAATGCTTGTTGATAAATATCCATTTTTTGAGAGGAATAAGCACAAAGAGCCATATTTTCAAATGTATCTGCTTGATGATAATAATTAGGTGAATTCAGCGCGAGTTGAAATTGCTGCTGAGCTTGTTCAAATTGCTTTTGACGACATAAAAATGTGCCAAAATTATTATGTAAGTCTCCCTGTTGATTATTGAGTTTTAAAGCTATTTCATATTCACGATGTGCGTTCTCGATTTCCCCTTGTTGTTGATAATAATGCGCAAGCGCTGAATGCACGAGATAGTAATCTTTATCGTGTTGAAGTGCTTTATCTAAGTTGATTTTGGCTAGTTGAGAATTACCTTGTTGAAGGTAACCGAGTGCGAGTTCTACGCGAGCTTTAGCTGCAGATTGTTGATTGAAATCTTGAATAGTTGATTGGGAAACGCAAGCAGAAAAAATGAAAGGGAAAATAACCGCACTGAGTTGTTTACTTATTGTTTGCATTTTTTCTCCTTTTAACTGGGGAGGAAGAAATATTTAATATGCTTTAATTTGTATGAAAACATAGGGCATGTGAACTTGATTTAATTCACATGCCTAGAATATTAATTAACTTCTGTCACCCCAATATTTTGTCCAAATTGGCGTTTCATTGCCGTACGTTTAGTACGATCGATAACATCTCCAGCTAACTGGCCGCAAGCCGCATCAATGTCATCTCCTCGAGTTTTACGAATGATCACGGTAAAGCCATATTCCATCAAGGTTTTTTGGAAACGATCGATGCGCGTATTCGAGCTTTTTGCATAAGGTGCTTCTGGGAACGGATTCCATGGAATTAAATTAATTTTACAAGGCGTATTTTTTAATACTTCTGCAAGTTGATGAGCATGTTCAACGCCATCATTTATATGATCGAGCATAACATATTCAATCGTCACTTTGCCGTGATTCGCATTTGATACACTCAAATAACGATTTACCGAGTCAATCAACATTTTGATATTATATTTTTTGTTGATTGGCACAATTTCATCACGCAATTCATCGTTTGGGGCATGTAATGAAATAGCCAAAGCTACATCAATCATTTTGCTCAAATTATCTAGTGCTGGCACGACGCCAGAAGTTGATAAAGTGACACGACGTTTTGATAAACCATAGGCAAAATCATCTAACATAATTTCCATTGCAGGAACAACGTTAGCGACATTTAATAAGGGTTCGCCCATTCCCATCATTACCACATTTGTAATTGGTCTAATGCCAGTCACCCCAAAGTTGCCAATAATTTTAGAGGCTCTCCAAACTTGGCCGATAATTTCTGAAACCGTTAAATTGCGATTAAATCCTTGTTGAGCCGTTGAACAGAATGTACAAGCTAAGGCACAGCCAACTTGGGAAGATACACAAAGCGTCGCGCGATCTGCTTCGGGGATATACACGGTTTCAACTTGCTGCTCGCCCACTTGCATTGCCCATTTTATCGTGCCATCGGCTGAACGCTGTTCAACGGCAACTTCTGGGGCTTTAATTTCTGCAACAGCCTTAAGTTTTTCACGTAATTTTTTATTAATGTTTGTCATATTGTCGAAGTTATCTTCGCCAAAATGATAAATCCATTTTACTAACTGATCTGCTCGGAATGGTTTTTCGCCGAGTTCTTTAAAAAATTCGCGCATTTGTTGGCGCGTTAAATCCATTAGATTAATTTTTTTAGCGGGTGCATCTGATTGCACAGACAATAATTCTGACATTTTAGCCTCGTTATTACACATTGTGGCGATAGCGTTGTACTGGTGTTTTTTTATTAAAAACTCACAACGAAAAATTCGCAATTAAAAAATGAACGGCGATTGTACAGATTTGTCATCGCATAATCTAGCGGAATTGAAAAACGATGGAAAATATCACCGCACTTTTTTGCGATCTAGATCGCAAATATTTCCAATTACAGTGTAAAAAGTGCGGTAAAATGTAAGCTTATTTTCTAAGGTGACCAATAATGTTTAAAAAAGCTTTATTTATTTTTTCTTTGTGTCCTTCTTTTGCGGTGGCACAGTCTTATGTTGTGTATGATTTTACGCATAATCGAGTGTTGGAAAGCCATGCGCCTGATAGCGTTCAGCCGATTGCTTCTGTAACAAAATTAATGACGGCGAATGTGTTTCTAGAAAATAATACAAATCCTAATTGCACCATTGCGATAACCAGTGACGATCGTGACTACATTAAAGGTACAAGCACCAAATTACCGATGAATGTTCCGATGGCTTGCAGAGAATTATTAAAGGCGATGCTTGTGCATTCTGATAACTATGCCGCCCATGCACTTTCTCGTGCTGCAGGAATGAGCAGAATACAATTTATTAATAAAATGAATGAAAAAGCTCGTCAATTAGGCATGTATTCTACTCGTTTTCATGATAGTTCAGGTTTATCGAGTAGCAATATCTCTAGTCCTATGGATTTAGTTAAACTTGCTAAACATTCTTTAAATAAACCTGAAATTAGACAACTATCCAATATCAGTGCTACGAATATTCAAGCAGGAAGACATAGCGTATTAATGAAAAATACAAATAAATTAGTGCGTGATGAAATTTTTGATGCGGTGGTAAATAAGACAGGCTATATTCGAGAATCTGGTTATAACCTTGTTTTCATCAATAAACACCCATGTAAAAGTTCCACCATCGGTGTAATTAGTCTCAATAATTCTTCTTCTGCATATCGTTCTAGCTTTACTAAAAACAAATTAGAAAAATACGGTTGTACTGCATTGAATGGAAGAACAATTCGTGATGTAGCGGGAGAAGCTCAATATGAAGATGGATATGATGAAGTGGGCTTTAATACGCTAATTCAGAAATTATCAAAATAATGTTCATAAACATAAAAAATGCGAGATAACAGTTTGTTTTATCTCGCGTTTTTTTAGTAGATTTAAATAGCAATAAGAAGAATGAATCTTGCGCTACTTCTCAGAAGTTTGAGCTTATTGATTAGCCTTATTTGCAGCTTCTTCAGCCTCTTTAGAAAGTTGGATTGAAAGTGCTGAAGCTGCTTTTGATTCTTCAGACAATTTCAGGGCTAACTCTGCAGCAGCATTAGATTCGTCCATTTTTTGTTTAGAAAGTTTTTCAGCCTCTTCACCGCCTTGACTTAACACAGTCTGTGCCTCTTGCTGTTTTTGCATTGCTACTTTTACGGCTTCATTGGCTTGAACGGATTTATCTTGAGCAACTTTAGCAGTGTCAATCGCTTTTTGGGATTTTTCTAGTGCGATCTGTTTGTAGTTTATCGATATTGGTTGTTGAGCAGGTTGCTCTACCGATATTTTAGTTTGTTCAGTTGTTTTAGTTTGCTCTGTCATTTTAGGCTTATCATCACAGGCAGTTAAGACTATTGCTGAACTTAATACTAACCAAAATGCTTTTTTCATGTATTATCCTCAAAAGATGAATTTATAATAGCCGTTGCATTCTAGACTTAATTTTAGAAAAAGTCATTCTAACGACAGAAAAATATTTGTACTTTTGTAGGAGCAAGCAAATTAACAATAAGCATAAAAGATTTTGAAAATTTAGTCTATCACGATGATATAACACTTAAAAACATAGGGAAAATCTATCTCACTTTTTGTTATGCTTTCAAAATCACAATAAATTTAATATTTGATAATTATTTTCATTTGAAAGACGTAATAAAAATAGTATTATTACTAATGATGAATGATTGTTGAGCAGTTGAGCGATTATTCAGGCATCCAACCTCTATTACTTTTTTATAAGGACATATTATGCGAAATTCATTAAAAATTATGACCGCACTTGCACTTGGTTTATTTGCAATGCAGGCTAATGCAAAATTCAAAGTCGTCACCACCTTTACCGTGATTCAAGATATCGCACAAAATGTGGCAGGTAATGCAGCTACAGTGGAATCTATTACCAAACCAGGTGCTGAAATTCATGAATATGAACCTACGCCAAAAGACATTGTAAAAGCGCAATCTGCTGATTTAATTTTATGGAATGGTTTAAATTTGGAACGTTGGTTTGAACGTTTCTTCCAAAATATTAAAGATAAACCAGCCGTGGTGGTGACTGAAGGTATTCAACCATTGTCTATTTATGAAGGTCCGTATAAAGATGCGCCTAACCCACATGCGTGGATGTCGCCATCTAATGCATTAATTTATATTGAAAATATTAAAAATGCATTGGTGAAATACGATCCACAAAATGCAGCTGTGTATGAAAAAAATGCCGCTGACTATGCTCAAAAAATTAAACAACTTGATGAGCCACTTCGTGCAAAATTAGCTCAAATTCCAGAAGAACAGCGCTGGCTTGTGACAAGCGAAGGTGCTTTCAGTTATTTGGCGAAAGATTACAACTTAAAAGAAGGTTATTTGTGGCCAATTAATGCTGAACAACAAGGCACACCACAGCAAGTGCGTAAAGTGATTGATTTAGTTCGTAAAAACAATATTCCTGTTGTGTTTAGTGAAAGTACAATTTCAGCAAAACCAGCACAACAAGTAGCGAAAGAAAGTGGTGCAAAATACGGCGGTGTGTTGTATGTTGATTCACTTTCTGCGAAAAAAGGCCCTGTGCCAACTTATATTGATTTGCTTAACGTCACTGTATCAACCATTGTTAAAGGATTCGGAAAATAATGGACTCTTTCTCGACATCAATTTGGGTTAATGATGTAACTGTTCGTTACAACAATGGACACACTGCTATTCACAATATGACGTTCTCATTAAACAGTGGAACTATTTGTGCATTAGTGGGTGTGAATGGCAGTGGTAAATCCACGTTATTTAAAAGCATAATGGGGCTTGTGAAGCCACAACAAGGTGAAATAAAACTTTGTGATTTACCAATTTCCCAAGCACTGAAACGTAATTTGGTTGCTTATGTTCCACAATCTGAAGAAGTGGACTGGCAATTTCCTGTGTCAGTGTATGATGTCGTGATGATGGGGCGTTATGGGTATATGAATTTCCTTCGTATCCCTAAAGCGATTGATAAACAAAAAGTTCAAGAGGCGATGCAGCGAGTAAACATTGAACATCTTGCGCATCGTCAAATTGGTGAGTTATCTGGCGGGCAGAAAAAACGCGTGTTTTTGGCCCGCGCTTTAGCACAACAAAGTCCAATTATTTTATTGGATGAACCTTTCACTGGCGTTGATGTGAAAACTGAAAATGCCATTATTGATCTTCTTCAACAGCTTCGAGAAGAAGGTCATCTGATTCTTGTCTCAACTCATAACTTAGGTTCTGTTCCTGATTTTTGTGATCAAGTGGTGATGATTAATCGTACGGTGATTGCAGCAGGGAAAACGGAAGATACCTTCAACCAACATAATTTGGAAATTGTGTTTGGTGGGGTATTACGCCATATTAAATTGTTGGGTGAAGATTTGCATAATGATGAAGATAAACGTGCTGTTACCGTCTTGACGGATGATGAAAAAGCCGTTGTATTCTATGGTGAAACTAAACAAGATCCACCGGCACCAACAATAAAGGATTGCCATTTTGAAGACTGTCCTTGTAAAAGTGCGGTAAAAAAAGAGAAGGATTAAGGCATGTTAGCATTATTACTAGAACCTTTCTCCTATGATTATATGCTCAAGGCGATGATCTTGAGCACGGCAGTTGGTGCCATTTGTGCTTTTTTGTCTTCATATTTAATGCTTAAAGGCTGGTCTTTGATTGGCGATGCACTTTCTCATTCTGTTGTGCCTGGTGTCGCGATAGCTTATGCCTTCTCTTTGCCTTATGCCCTTGGTGCATTTTTTGCCGGAATTTTAGCCGCACTTTCCATTCTTTGGATTAAATCCATTTCTAAACTGAAAGAAGATGCCGTTATCGGGTTTATTTTCAGTACTTTCTTTGCATTAGGTCTATTGATCATTTCTTTAAATCCAACAGCAGTAAATGTGCAAAGCATCATTTTAGGCAATATTTTAGGCATTGCTGACGAAGATATTTACCAAGTGGCAATTATCATCGGTGTTTGTTTAGTATTGCTTTTATTATTTTGGAAGGATTTACTGCTGATTTTTTTCGATGAAACTCAAGCAAGAACGGTAGGGCTTTCGCCATTATTTTATAAAATTTTATTTTTTACCTTATTAAGTGCTTGTGTGGTAGCTGCATTGCAAACTGTAGGGGCTATTTTAGTGATTGCGATGGTCATTACCCCAGGTGCGACAGCATATTTACTCACAGATAAATTCAAAACCTTGTCAATCATCGCTATTATTTTAGGGGCAGTGACAAGTTTTGTTGGTGTTTATATTAGCTATTATTTAGATGGTGCCACAGGCGGTGTGATTGTGACATTGCAAACATTATTATTCTTGGCTGCCTTCTTGTTTTCGCCAAAATATGGTTTGCTCACTCGTAATAAAAAGGCGGTAGAAAATGTTTGATTGGATTTTAGAACCGCTACAATTTGAGTTTATGCAAAATGCTTTGTTGACTGCATTTATTGTTTCAATTATTTGTGCGTTACTTTCTTGCTATTTAGTCTTGAAAGGTTGGTCATTAATGGGCGATGCGATTTCCCATGCAGTGTTGCCTGGTATTGTGCTTGCTTATTTGGCGGGAATCCCTTTAGCGATTGGCGCATTTTTTTCAGGCATTTTTTGCTCGCTTGGTGTGGGATATTTAAAAGAAAATAGTCGTATAAAAGAAGATACCGCAATGGGCATTGTATTTTCTGGAATGTTCGCCATTGGTCTTGTTATGTTCACCAAAATTCAAACAGAACAGCATTTAACGCATATTTTGTTTGGTAATGTATTGGGTGTAAGTCATCAAGAGCTTATTCAAAGTGCGGTTATTTCTGCGATAATTTTTTGTATGATTGTCTTTAAACGTAAAGACTTTTTGCTTTATTGTTTTGACCCAAGTCACGCTCGTGTTGCAGGTCTTTCTCCTAAAATTTTACATTATGGCTTATTAATGCTACTTGCTTTAACCATTGTAAGCACGATGCAAGTGGTAGGTGTTATTTTGGTGGTGGCAATGTTAATTGCACCGGGAATTACCGCACTTACGCTCACAAAATCTTTTGATAAAATGTTATGGATTGCTATTGTAAGTTCCATTACATCAAGCCTAATTGGCGTAATATTGAGCTATCATTTTGATGCGTCAACTGGAGCTTGTATTATTCTGCTGCAAGCTGTGTTTTTTGTTATGGCATTAACCTATAGCAAGATTAGAACAAGATAATTTCCCTTCTTTTAAAAACGGTACAATCTCATGGTTTGTGCCGTTTTTATTCAATGAAATATTCTTTTAACTTCCACAAAGTATTTATTTTATGTAAGTCATTCTTTATCTTATTTTCCTCATGATTTTCAAAATCTTCTTTAACTGAATTTTGTGGTATCTCTTATTGAATAGATATATGTGAGGATTTAACGTAGAGAAAAATCGAAATGAATAACTATAAAATAACATTGCATACTTTGTAATATCTATCGGCCTTAAATATTTTAAAAACTTTAGATTTCTTTATTCGATTTTAGAACAAACAAAAAGGCGAACCTTTCGATTCGCCTTCATAGTTTCTAATTATTTAATTAGAAGAATACACGCATACCTACGCCAATAGCTTTGTCTTTAACTTTACTATTTTGTTCGTAATTACCTTGTGCATCATACCCTTTAGTAACTTGGTATTTAGCTTCAACATAGGTCACAACTTGTTTATGAAGTTTATAATCAGCACCTAACAAGAAACCGTGTTGTTTAGTTTTTTCATTATCAACGTCTTTAATTTGCTCATACTTGTAGTTACCATATACACTGGTTAAATCAGTAACTTGATATTGGAAACCTGGAGATACGAAGAAACGTTTTTCTTTCTTAGGTTCGTTAATGAATTTAGTTTTAGCATAACCACCATCTACAGAAAGAGTAAGACCATCAAATTCATAACCAAGACTTGTAAGAACTGCATCTTTATGTTGAGTAGTATAGTTTTCAGTAGTGATTTGAGTTGTAGGTGCGGCACTTGCTGCTGAGCCAGGAACTACTTTAGTAATAGTTTCTGTGCCAGTTTTATAGTTTGTACGTCCAAGTCCTAATTTAGCGATAATTCCATCTTTTTCATAAGATGCACCAACTTGGAAACCATTTTGAAGTTTACCGCTTAATACTTCATTATTTGCATCGCGTTCATTTGCGAACAAGTAATCTGCGCCGATTACTAAACCTTCAATGCCTTTATAAGTATAACGAACAACTGAGTCACCTTCATCTGGAAGATAATCGCTTTTCTCAATGATTCCGTAAGTATAATCTTTAGCTGTGCTTAAAGAATCTGCGAACGTTGCTTGGCGACCGAATGTAACTTCACCACGTTCTTTGTGACCTAAACCAACAAACGCACGTTTAGTACCTAAAGCACCGAAACCATCGCCTTTAGCGCCATTGCCTTGTTTACCATCAAGACGAACTTGTAAATAGCCTAATGCGTAATAGCCGCTATCTAAAGTATGTTTTGCTTTAACTTCTAAACGAGAGCCAGCATTTTTTAAGCCTGAATGAGTGCGTTTGGTATCAGCTTCATTACCTTTCGCATTAGTTTTTTCTAAAATAAGGCGAAGAGAACCACCAATTTCAACTTTAGTTCCTTCGTTATCGTAAACTACTGCTGCGTTCGCTGCTGAAGCTGCGAATGCACCGATGATTAATGCTGCAAGTGTTTTTTTCATAATTTGTATTCCTTATGGTTGTTTACTACCTATAATTGAACTTTTACCTTATACGGTTGTCCAATCGCCTAAATAGACGTTGCGATCATGGCAAATTCTCTTTTTGATGTCAACTCTCCAAAATTTTAATTTTCTTGAAATCTGATCAAGATCACACTTTTTGTATATTTTTGTCTGTTTTTTGTTCTTTTTTTGAGGCGTGAGTATTGCCTATAAATATTTTTAGGTATTGGTGAATGTAATGGTATGTCAGTTTTCTATATTATTCTTCCATGTACCCAATATCTTCCTGTGTTGGGTTTTCTGCCCCTTTTTTAGCTAGTTCATCGCACATTTCATTTTCTCTGTGTCCGGCATGACCTTTCACCCATTGCCAATTAATTTTATGACGTTGGATGGATTCATCTAAGGCTATCCATAAATCTTGGTTTTTTACAGGCTTTCCAGAACTTGCTTTCCAATTATTTTTTTTCCAGTTAAAGATCCATTTTGTTATGCCATTTTTCATATACTGGCTATCACTATAAAGCGTGATCAAGCAAGGTTCTTTTAATGCATTTAATGCCTCAATGACAGCGCGTAATTCCATTCGATTATTGGTGGTTTTAAAATAGCCTTTGGAGAGCATTTTTTCATGCTGTTTATAACGCAATACGGCGCCAATTCCGCCCGCACCGGGATTACCTAGGCAAGATCCATCAGTAAAAATTTCAATCTGTTTTTGCATAACAAAAAGGTTGTTGTGTAGAATAATAAGTATTTTAATGGAAAGAGATAGGTTGAACAAATGATTAATCCCAATCGCCAAATTGTATTAGATACTGAAACTACAGGTATGAATCAGCTTGGCGCGCATTATGAAGGGCACTGTATTATTGAAATTGGTGCAGTTGAATTAATAAATCGTCGTTACACAGGTAATAATTTCCATATTTATATTAAACCAGATCGCCCCGTTGATCCTGATGCGATTAAAGTTCATGGTATTACTGATGAAATGTTAGCGGATAAACCTGAATTCAAAGAGGTTGCCCAAGATTTTTTGGATTATATTAATGGTGCGGAATTGCTTATTCACAATGCACCCTTTGACGTTGGATTTATGGATTATGAATTTCGTAAACTCAACCTTAATGTGAAAACTAACGATATTTGTTTGGTGACAGATACGCTACAAATGGCGCGCCAGATGTATCCTGGAAAACGTAATAATTTGGACGCACTTTGTGATCGTTTAGGTATTGATAATAGCAAACGTACTTTGCACGGTGCGTTACTGGATGCCGAGATCTTGGCGGATGTTTATTTGATGATGACGGGGGGACAAACAAATTTATTCGATGAAGAATCTGTTGAGCCTGAAGTTATTCATGTTGTGCAAGAAAAAGCGGCGGAAGAAATAAAAAGTGCGGTGGATTTTGCGCACAATTTAAAATTACTTCAACCTACTGATGATGAGCTACAAGCGCATTTAGAATTATTAAAGATGATTAATAAAAAAAGTGGAAATAATTGTCTTTGGGATAAACGCTTTGGTAATGATAATGTGCATTAATCGTTTGGAATTTAAGCAGGTAAGTAAAATTTCATAAAAAAAGATTGACGAGATTTATGTTCGTCATTATGATACGCACCACTTAGCGGAGTGGTAGTTCAGCTGGTTAGAATACCTGCCTGTCACGCAGGGGGTCGCGGGTTCGAGTCCCGTCCATTCCGCCAATTTAAAATTAATATCTTATCTCGGAGTGGTAGTTCAGCTGGTTAGAATACCTGCCTGTCACGCAGGGGGTCGCGGGTTCGAGTCCCGTCCATTCCGCCAATTAAGATAAATAAAGATAGCACCTAACGGTGCTTTTTTTGTATCTGAAATTTACTTCATCCTTGACAAAAATAAAGCAAACTTTTAAGATTTGAAGAACTAGGGAGCTGTCACTCCCTAGTATGTTGTCTTATTAGTAAGCGTGCTGGCTCACTAATAATAAAACGACAACAAGGATAATGAGTTTAATCATTTTCTTATCCTCTTCAAACGTTGCGAAAAAGCGCAACACTCGCTTTCAAGCTGGATCCTTGAAAGCGAGATTATTATAACGTTAAGTTATAGACAAATAAACAGTGTTTAGAAAGCCATGGGATTGTATCCGTGGCTTTTTCTTTTCTTTATGAAATCATTTTTTACCAATCCTTTAACTTCCGATATAATGGCCGCCATTTTTGACAAAATAAGAGATTTTTTATGGCAACTCCAGTTGTGGCCCTTGTAGGTCGCCCGAATGTGGGAAAATCCACATTATTTAATCGCCTTACTCGTACAAGAGATGCGTTAGTCGCTGATTTTCCTGGTTTAACTCGTGATCGAAAATACGGCCATGCTCATATTGCTGGTTATGAGTTTATTGTTATTGATACTGGCGGTATTGATGGAACCGAAGAGGGCGTAGAAGAAAAAATGGCAGAGCAATCTTTGCTTGCTATTGATGAAGCCGATATTGTTCTTTTCCTTGTGGATGCTAGAGCGGGTTTAACGGCAGCTGATATTGGTATTGCGAATTACTTACGTCAACGCCAAAACAAAACGACGATTGTGGTGGCAAATAAAACCGATGGTATCGATGCGGATTCTCATTGTGCTGAATTTTATCAATTAGGCTTAGGGGAAATTGAGCAAATTGCTGCCTCACAAGGCCGTGGTGTCACTCAGTTAATGGAACAAGTGCTTGCGCCTTTTGCGGAACAAATGGAAAACTCCGATGAAAATGACCGCACTTCTGAGGAAGAACAAGACGAATGGGAACAAGAATTCGATTTTGATTCAGAAGAAGATACAGCATTGCTTGATGAGGCGTTAGAGGAATCGGAAGAAGAGCAAGATAAAAATATTAAGATTGCCATTGTTGGTCGTCCAAACGTCGGTAAATCCACCTTAACCAATCGTATTTTAGGTGAAGACCGTGTGGTGGTTTACGATATGCCAGGCACGACACGTGATAGTATTTATATTCCAATGGAACGTGATGGGCAGCAATATACGTTGATTGATACAGCTGGTGTGCGTAAGCGTGGTAAAGTGCATTTGGCGGTTGAAAAATTCTCCGTGATTAAAACCTTACAAGCGATTCAAGATGCTAATGTTGTGTTATTGACTATTGACGCGAGAGAGAACATTTCTGATCAGGATTTATCTTTGCTCGGCTTTATTTTAAATGCAGGTCGTTCTTTAGTGATCGTTGTGAATAAATGGGATGGTTTAGATCAAGATGTGAAAGACCGGGTTAAATCTGAGCTTGATCGTCGTTTAGATTTTATTGATTTTGCTCGCGTGCATTTTATTTCAGCCTTGCACGGCAGTGGTGTGGGGAATCTTTTTGATTCGATTAAAGAAGCCTATGCTTGCGCGACTCAAAAAATGACGACTTCGCTTTTAACTCGTATTTTGCAAATGGCAACCGATGAGCATCAACCACCGATGATTGGCGGTCGTCGAATTAAATTAAAATATGCCCATCCAGGTGGTTACAACCCACCGATTATTGTGGTTCACGGTAACCAAATGGATAAACTACCAGATTCTTATAAACGTTATTTGTCTAATTATTATCGTAAGAGTTTGAAAATTATTGGATCACCGATTCGTCTTCTTTTCCAAGAAGGTTCGAACCCATTTGCGGGGCGTAAAAATAAACTTACCCCGAACCAATTACGTAAACGTAAACGTTTGATGAAGTTTATTAAGAAATCGAAAAAATAAAACTAAAGTGCGGTCAAAAATATCATGATTTTTCGACCGCACTTTTTTTAACACCCCTTGCTACCAAGTCTCTTTTTGCCTGACTTAATCTAATGCATTTCGTTTCGATTGACCGTAACGGAGATGAAGATAAACAAAAAGACCAATACCTAACATTGCAAATGCCGCACCGGAAAAACCGATGTTCGCCAGCCCAAGGTGTTGCATGACTTGATTGCCTAATAGCGCGCCCCCCCCGATACCAACATTATATAACCCTGAGTAAATCGCCATTGCCACATCCGTTGCGTCCGGTGCCAATTGTAGTACTCTCGCTTGCAAACCAAGCCCAATGCCCGAAATACCGATTCCCCACACAAATGCCAGTAAGTACATGGAAAAAATATTGTGACTGAATGGCAATAGCAAGATCAGGGAAACCATCAATATCACCATGGATGTTAATAAAAATTTAGTCGGTGAGAGGGGATAGAAGCGGCTGAAGATCAGGCTTCCGGTGATCCCGGAGAAACCAGAAATCAACAAAATGGCGGTGGCGACATCATTACTCATTTCACCAATACGAATGATGAACGGTTCGATGTAACTATAGGCGGTAAAATGTGCCGAAATGATAAATACCGTTAATGCATAAAGTCCCACCAATAATGGACGTTTAAATAAAGAGGGGAGGCTACTGAGCGAGCCTGCATTGCGACTGACCAAGTGTGGTAGGAATCGGTAAAGTAATAAGAGGATGCAAAAGGCAAGAAAGGCAATGATACCAAAGGCTTCGCGCCAACCGAAATATTGCCCGATCACACGCCCTAGCGGCAAGCCAAGCACCATTGCCAAAGCACTGCCCATCGCCAATAATCCAATAGCCTGTGCTTTTTTATCTTTCGGCGCAACGCGCACGGCAAGTGAAGCGGTAATGGACCAAAAGATCGCATGCGTAAAAGCAATACCGATGCGAGAAAGCAGTAATACCCAAAAGTCCCACGCCAACACGGAAAGCACATGGCTTGCTACAAAAACAATCAATAATTTAATGAGTAAACTGCGTCGCTCCAGTTTTGCTGTCATGAGCATAAAAGGCAACGACATGAGCGACACAATCCAAGCATAGAGCGTGATCATCAAGCCGGCTTGTTCCACCGGAATGTGAAAACTGTCGGCAATATCCGACAATAAAGCGACCGGCAAGAACTCTGTGGTATTAAAGACAAATCCAGCAAATGCCAGCAAAATGACGCGGAAAAATTTTAAGCGTCGAACGATTTCTAAAGTCGCCATTATTACTGTCCTAATTTACGTTTAATGAGATGTTTAATTTGATTGCGCAAGTCTTTGTCAAATCGCACTTCATATTGTGGTGAATAGCAATTATCAAAGAAACGAAGCGGTAGAACAAATTCCTGGTATTTTTCGTTATTTGCCCGAAGATTTAAATTCACATCGCATTGCATAGATTGTAAGTTTACTTGACCGTTTCCGTTCCCTAAAAGTGCGGTGGTTTTTAACGATATTTTTTCAATGTCCAGTTGATGCCCATTAAGTTTAAAAAGGCTGGTGGCGTGGTCATATTTTGTGTTTAAGTCGGCTTTCTCTTTCAGTTCCGAATCATTCCAATTGATCGGCAAATACCGTCCTGCCAAGTCTAGCAGATTCAAACCCAATAATTCGCCGTTTTGGGCATCGAAAAAGAATTCGCCGTTAATAATTTGAGAATGGGCAAATTGCACGGCAATTTCCACATCAGCGGAACCCGTCATGGTTTTGGGGAAAGCAAGCCAAGTTAATAGACGTTCGATAGGATAATTTTTAGCGGAAAAAGCGACTGCACTTTGTTCCGGCTCGCTCACATAATCCACGTGCGCGAGGCAAGGTGAATGCGCCGTACAATAAGAATCAATATCCGCAGTGAGATGTTTGGTGTATTGGGATAAATCCAATGTCGTTTTAACAAAGCCTACCTTTTCTTCATTTAAAACAACATGATCAAAATAGGCGACAAGCTTTCTCTCATCACTGCGCTGAACACCGCCCTTCATAAAATGAAAATTAAAAATGCGATTGTTGCCGTACAGTGGTTTTGCTAATTCCACCGCAATTTGACTATCGCCACTCAATGCAATGTTGTCGGTAGTAATATTATCCAAGGAAAAATCAGAAAAACGCATTTGAATAGTTGCCGCGTTTTGTGCATTTTCAGAGAGTTTGAGATTTTGAATGTCGATTTCCTGCAATTTGACATCACCGAACAACAGTGCCGATAAGGGGAACTTGCCTGTCAGTTTTTCAATACTGATTCGGTTATGCCGGACTTTATCGAAGGAAATATAAGGTTGCGGAAGAATACCTAGATTAAACGCGTGAAAGGTAGTTTCATATTGTGCCAACTTGGCGGTCACTGCACTTTCGAGTTTGTTAAGTTGAACATAAAAAAAAGCCAAGATCGCCAACAACACGACCAGCGTCATCAAGGCGATCTTCTTCATTTATTTATCCTCATCGATGCGACTGGCAACCGCGTTCTGTTGATTTTTGTATTTAGCGTCTTTACGGCTGTTATACGGACGTGCCGCCGCACCACTTAACACTTCAAAACTCAAGGCGCCAATCACCATATTCGGACGTAATGCTAATGGTAATTTTCCTGAATTATAAAACTCCAACACGATTTTTCCTTCCCAACCTGGATCAATACGGTGTGCAGTGACGTGCACCATTAAACCTAAGCGAGCTAAAGAAGAACGACCATCTAACCAACCGATAATATTGGCGGGTAATTTTACGGATTCAAGCGTGGTTGCTAACGCTAAAGTACCGGGATGTAAGAAAAATGCTTCCCCCTCTGGAATAATAATTTCATCGCTCATTACCGATTCAAGCTGGGCGGAGACTTCTTCTTTCGGGCCGCTTAGATCAATGAAAGGCGCGGAATGCTCACGAAATACGCGGAAAGAATTACCTAAGCGAACATCAATCGTCGCACCGTTGATTTTGTCATTATTTGGACGAGGAGTTAAAGAAATAATGCCATCATCGAGATAGCGTTCAATATCAGTATCGCAAAGGCGCATAAGATTTCCTATTTTTGATTCAATAAATGAAGGATTTGAGCTTTTAACATATTGATTGCAATACGGTTTTTACCACCGCGAGGAATGACAATATCCGCATATTGTTTAGAGGGCTCAATAAATTGTAAGAACATCGGGCGTACGGTTGCACGATATTGCTCAATAACCGATTGTAGGGAGCGACCACGTTCTTCCATATCACGTTGTAAACGGCGAATAAAACAAATGTCTAATGGCGTGTCCACGAACACGGAAATATCTGCAAGTTGACGAACACGTTCATCAGTAAGCAGTAAAATCCCTTCTAAAATCACAATACGTTTTGGTGTAAATTTTGTGGTTTCACCCGTACGAGTATGCTCAACATAGCTATAAACAGGCACATCAACCGCTTTTCCTGATTTTAAATCTTTTAAATGTTGAATGAGCAAATCGCGATCCATTGAGCTTGGATGGTCGTAATTTGTTTTTATACGTTCGCTCATTTCTAAATGGCTTTGATCTTTGTAGTAACTATCTTCGGCAATAATCCCAATTTCCTGGCAGCCTAATTCATTACAGAGTTCTTTGTGAACGGTAGAAGCGATAGAACTTTTGCCTGATGCGGATGCGCCAGTGATGGCGATGATGATACAAGAATCTGACATAATTGTGTTTTGATGTAAGGGAAATTTCGGCAATTATAAGTAAAAGTGCGGTGAATTTCACGTTTATTTTTTCACTTGACTTTTAAAAACTGTGAACTTCATCACGGTATTATTTCTATTTTTCAAGTAGGATTTAAGCATTCTATCCAATAAGGAGTATTTATTATGAAATTCAACAAAATTTCTCTTTCTGTTTCTGCCGCACTTTTAGCTGCTGGCTTGGCTATTTCTGGTTCTGCTAATGCTAAAGGTCGTTTAGTTGTGTACTGTAGTGCAACCAACATTTTGTGCGAAACCACCACGAAAGCGTTCGGCGAAAAATATGATGTGAAAACATCCTTTATTCGTAATGGTTCAGGCAGTACTTTTGCCAAAGTTGAAGCTGAAAAAAATAATCCTCAAGCAGATGTTTGGTTCGGCGGTACCTTTGACCCTCAAGCTCAAGCTGCAGAATTAGGGTTAATTGAGCCTTATAAATCTAAACACATTGATGAAATTGTGGAACGTTTCCGTGATCCAGCGAAAACGAAAGGTCACTATGTTTCCTCAATCTATATGGGGATCTTAGGTTTTGGTGTGAATACTGAACGTTTGGCAAAATTAGGCATTAAAGAAGTGCCAAAATGCTGGAAAGACCTAACCGATCCACGCTTAAAAGGCGAAGTTCAAATTGCAGACCCTCAAAGTGCGGGTACCGCTTACACAGCATTGGCAACTTTCGTCCAATTATGGGGTGAAAAAGAGGCGTTTGAATACTTAAAAGCCTTGCATCCTAACGTTTCTCAATATACTAAATCGGGTATCACGCCATCACGTAACTCTGCGCGCGGTGAAGCAACAATTGGGGTAGGTTTCTTACATGATTATGCATTAGAAAAACGCAATGGTGCACCATTAGAATTAGTTGTGCCGTGTGAAGGAACGGGTTATGAGTTAGGTGGCGTGAGTATCTTAAAAGGTGCGCGTAATATTGATAATGCAAAATTATTCGTCGATTGGGCTTTATCAAAAGAAGGCCAAGAATTAGCTTGGAAACAAGGGGATTCTTTACAAATCTTAACTAACACGACAGCAGAACAATCACCAACTGCATTTGATCCAAATAAACTTAAATTGATCAATTATGACTTTGAAAAATACGGTGCAACAGAACAACGTAAAGCCTTAATTGAAAAATGGGTACAAGAAGTTAAATTAGCGAAATAGCGCGGAATAAGTGCGGTAAAAAATACTGAAGTTTTTGACCGCACTTTTTGTATTTTTAATGTGATTTCGTTTTCCCTCTAAGAGATTGCAAAATTTTCATTCATAAGGGAGTTATAATCAGATGAAACTATCAAAAATTGCAGTAACCTTGTCTGGTGTGATGCTAAGTGGATTGGTGTTAAGTAATCCATCTTTTGCAAAAGGACGTCTAGTCATTTATTGCAGCGCGCAAAATACGATGTGCGAGCAAGAAGCGATGGCATTTGAGAAAAAATTTGATGTTAAAACAAGTTTTATTCGTGGTGGCACGGGAACCATTTTAGCGAAAATTGATGCTGAAAAAGATAATCCACAGGGCGATGTTTGGTATGGTGGAACGATGGATCCTCATTCTCAAGCAGGGGAAATGGGCTTGTTGGAGCCTTATAAATCATCCAATCTTCCTCAGATCGTAGAAAAATTCCGTGATCCAGCCAAAATGAAAGGGAATTATTCTTCGGCGATTTATTTAGGCGTGTTAGGTTTTGGGGTGAATCCAGAACGTTTGAAAAAATTGAATTTACCTATTCCAAAATGCTGGAAGGATTTAGCTAACCCAATTTACAAAAATGAAATTCAAGCCGCAGATCCACAAAGTTCTGGTACGGGTTACACTCAGCTAGCAACTTATATGCAACTTTGGGGAGAAGACGAGGCGTTTAAATTCTTAAAAGAGTTGAATAAAAATGTATCGCAATATACCAAATCTGGTAATACGGCAACACGTAATACAGCGCGTGGAGAAACGGCAATTGGCATTGGTTTCTTACATGAATATTCTTTAGAAAAAGCGAAAGGCGCGCCAGTAGAATTAGTTGTACCTTGTGAAGGTACTGGCTATGAAATTGGCGGTGTGAGTGTCATTAAAGGTGCTAGAAATTTAGATAATGCGAAACTTTTTGTTGATTGGGCATTATCCAAAGAGGCGCAAGAATTAACTTGGCAAAAAGGTGAGGCGTATTCCATTTTAACCAACACCACCGCACAACAATCGCCTTATGCGTTAGATTTTAAATCTATTAATTTAATTAACTATGATTTTGATAAATACGGTGCGACTGATTTACGTAAACGCTTAATCACAAAATGGGTTGATGAAGTAAAATTAGCCAAATAATGATGTCACTAACGAAGTGATATGTCGCATATCGCTTCGTTTTTTACCTTATGCGAGGTTGTATGAACGCAAAAAAACTTTCCATAATGCATTCTGCTTATTTTTGGATTATTTTATCCTTGTTGGCGTTTGCACTTCTGCCTTCTAATGCACTTGATTACGGTTTGTTTGAAAGTACTTCAGATGAATATTTAGATGCAATGGGCTGGGCTTCTTTCAATTTAACCTGGGCTTGGTTCCTGCCTGTTATTGTGTATGGTGCTTTACCGTTATTTAGATTGCCACAGCAAACCCAAGCAAAAACAGAGCTATTTTTGACCGCACTTTCTGTACTATTTATGTTTATCAGTGCGACAGTGTGTAAAATCAGCATGGGCTATTCTGTGATTGTGTTACTTGTGGGATATACCGCATTAGCAACACTTTCATTGGCAAAACTAAAAGTGATGCAAGGTGATAAATTTATCATCTCTTCTTTACTTTGCATTATTTTGCTTATTTTCTTTTTTATCGTTTATCCAACATTGGCGATTTTCGTTTCAATGTTTTATGACGGCGATACGTTTGCGCCACAACAAGTGATGCGTATTTTAACGCAGAGCTATATTGTTCGCGTAATTACGAATTCTCTTTTCTTATCGGGCTTTGTGGGCGTCGTTTCGACTGTATTTGGTTTAGCCTTTGCGCTTTATACTACGCGTATCGCTCGTAGAACGGCATTTATCGGAAAAATTTTCTCTATTTTGCCAATTGTTACGCCACCATTTGTTGTGGGATTAGGGGTAACTTTAATGCTTGGTCGCTCTGGTTATGTAACAGAATTTTTAAGTACGAATTTTGGTTTCACCAATCATAACTGGTTGTATGGTTTTAATGGGATTGCGATTGCTCAAATTCTCGCATTTGCTCCGATTTCTTTTATGATTTTAGACGGCGCATTGAAATCTGTACACCCGTCTATTGAAGAAGCCTCTTATACGTTACGAGCCAATCGCTATCAAACTTTTTATAACATTATTTTTCCATTGTTACGCCCCGCGTTGGCGAACTCGTTTTTAATTGTATTTATCCAATCACTTGCAGATTTCAGTAACCCATTGGTATTGGGTGGTAGCTTTGATGTGATTGCAACACAGATCTATTTCTATATTGCTGGTTCACAATTAGATTACGCATCAGCAAGTACATTAGGTTCAATATTATTAATTTTCTCTCTAGCGATTTTTATCATTCAATACATTTGGATTGGTAACCGCTCTTATGTCACTGTTTCAGGTAAATCTTATCGTGGTGATGTGCAAGATCTTCCAACTGGTTTGAAATATACCATCGTTGGTATGCTTGGATTCTGGGTAATCTTTAATATGGCGCTTTACGGAAGTATTTTCTACGGAAGCTTCACTGTAAACTGGGGCGTAGATTACACTTTAACCTTAAAAAACTATGCTATGTTATTCGGACAAGGACTGAGCGATGGAGCGTGGCCGTCACTAATCAATACCTTAATCTATGCAGGTATTGCCGCACCATTAACCGCATTCTTTGGATTATTGATTGCGTACATTGTGGTGCGTAAAGATTTCCAAGGTAAAAAATCCCTTGAGTTCTTAACTATGCTTTGTTTTGCCGTGCCGGGTACCGTGGCGGGGGTGTCTTACATTTTAGCCTTCAACAATGCACCACTTTATATTACGGGTACGGGCATTATCGTGATTATTTCAATGGTTATGCGTGACTTACCAATCGGTATGCGAGCAGCGATTGCTGGGTTAGGACAGCTTGATAAATCCCTTGATGAAGCATCGCTTTCTTTAAAAGGGAGTTCGTGGAAAACATTGTGCTTTATCGTATTGCCATTATTAAAACCTGCGTTGCTTTCTGCTTTAGTGACTAGTTTCGTTCGTGCAATGACGACGGTAAGTGCAATTATATTCTTAGTGACTGCAGATACTCGCGTTGCAACAGCTTATATCCTAAATCGCGTTGAAGATGGTGAATACGGTATTGCTATTGCATACGGTTCAATCTTAATTGTTGTCATGATGGCAATTATTTTGTTCTTCGACTGGATTGTAGGCGATACGCGTATCTCTCGTTCTAAAGCGAAAAAAATGAATTAACTCGTTAAGTTGTAGGTAAATATTATGAGTAATAATGATTTCTTAGTATTAAAAAATATCACCAAAGCATTTGGTAAAGCGGTCGTCATTGATAATTTAGATTTAACGATCAAACGTGGCACGATGGTAACATTGTTAGGGCCGTCAGGTTGTGGTAAAACCACCGTATTGCGTTTGGTTGCAGGGTTAGAAAATCCAACATCAGGCCAAATATTTATTGATGGCGAAGACGTAACAAAATCCTCTATTCAGAATCGAGATATTTGTATTGTCTTCCAATCTTACGCGCTTTTCCCGCATATGAGCATTGGCGATAACGTGGGCTACGGCTTAAAAATGCAAGGCATTGGCAAAGAAGAACGTGCTCAACGTGTAAAAGAGGCTTTAGAATTAGTGGATTTAGCGGGCTTTGAAGACCGTTTTGTAGATCAAATTTCTGGTGGGCAACAACAACGTGTCGCATTGGCTCGTGCTTTGGTATTGAAACCAAAAGTCCTATTGTTTGATGAACCATTAAGTAATTTGGATGCAAACTTACGTCGTTCTATGCGTGAAAAAATCCGTGAATTGCAACAACGTTTAGGCATTACCTCGCTTTATGTGACTCACGACCAAACAGAGGCTTTTGCGGTATCTGATGAAGTGATTGTGATGCATAAAGGTAAAATTATGCAAAAAGCGCCAGCGAAAGAACTTTATCTCCGACCAAATTCTTTGTTTTTAGCAAACTTTATGGGTGAATCCAGTATTTTCGATGGAAAATTAGAAAATGGCGTGGTGGATATTAATGGTTACTCTGTACCTTTAAAAGATGCCGCACAGTTTAATTTACCTGATGGTGAATGCTTAGTAGGTATTCGCCCAGAAGCAATTTATCTTGCCGCAGATGGCAGCGATGCTCAACGTTGTGAGATTAAAAGTGCGGTCTATATGGGCAACCATTGGGAAGTCGTCGCAAACTGGGCAGGAAAAGATTTATTGGTGAATTGTAAGCCAGAAGATTTTAATGCCGATTTAAAACAAGCTTATGTCAATTTATCTGATCACGGTATTTTCTTATTGAAGAAAGAGTAGTACAGCGCATAAAAAAAGTGCGGTGAAATTTCACCGCACTTTTGTGATTACAATTAAGGGGAAGGATTTTCCCCTTTTTTATTTCTGTTATTAAATCGCCCAACCGCCTGCATAGAATGCAACGAGTACGATTGCAATAATCACTGTTCCTGCATTTAAGCGTTTAATATCGCCGCTCACGATTCTACCAATGACCAATGCCGCAAAACCTAACATAATGCCTGTTACGATATTGGCGGTAAGCACGATAAATACTGCGCAGATTAATCCGCTCATCGCGCTAACGAAATCATCGAAATCTAATTTGCTTACATTGCTTAACATTAATAAACCAACGTACATTAATGCTGGAGCAGTTGCGTAGCCTGGTACTAAGAAAGCTAATGGTTGGAAGAAAAGCATTAATAGGAATAACACACCAACAACGATAGCAGTAATACCTGTTTTACCGCCTGCAGCTGTTCCTGCTGCTGATTCAATATAAACGGCAGCTGGTGCTGTACCGAATAAGCCTGAGAATAAGCTACTGATTGAGTCTGAAGTTAGGGCTTTACCGCCATTGATAATTTGACCGTCTTTATCAAGTAAGTCTGCTTGACCTGCAACTGCGCGAATAGTGCCCGTTGCATCAAATACTGCGGTCATCACTAAAGCAAATACGACAGGCAAGATTGCGGGTTGTAGTGCGCCCATAAAGTCTAATTGTAAGAAGAGAGAATTTTCACCAAAGGTTGGCATTTTGAAAATCTCTCCGCCAAATTTTACATTTGGATCAAAAATTAAACCTACGATAGTAATAGCAATGATTACCCATAAAATACCGCCTTTAATTTTCATTTTTTCAAGGCCGATAATGAGCGCTAAACCAATTAAGGACATCATTACTGGGAATGAGGTGAAATCGCCTAATTTTACTGGCAAGCCCGCTTGGTTGCTGACGACTAAACCAACGCCGTTTGCGGCAATTAAAAGTAAAAAGAGTCCGATACCAATGCCTGCTCCGTGAGCGATACTGGATGGTAAATTACGCAAGATCCATGCACGGATACCAGTGGCAGAAATTAAGGTAAACACAACCCCCATTAAGAATACTGCGCCTAGCGCAACGGGAATGGCGACCTTTTGACCAATCACTAAGCTAAATGCTGTAAAAGCAGTAAGAGAAATTGCACAACCAATTGCCATTGGTGCATTTGCCCATAAGCCGATTAAGATAGAGCCTAACCCTGCAACTAAACAGGTGGCAATAAAGACAGATTCCGCAGGAAAACCTGCAGCACCTAGCATATTGGGTACCACGATTACAGAATAAACCATTGCTAAGAACGTGGTTAAACCCGCGATAATTTCTTGACGAACAGTTGAACCACGTTGCTTGAGCTCAAATGTTTTTTCTAAAGTTGGCATAGTGTTCCTTAAAGTTGAGTAAAAATTTGAAGTGAATAAGGTGCGCTATTTTACATCATAAAAATGAGAAGTAAACGTTTGCGTGAGTTTTGTTTAGGATAAAGTGCGGTCAAAATTATGAATAGTTATGAAATAATCTATTTGCTGATTTTCTCTACAAATGAGACTGCGAGTCAGCAGAAAAACTGCTATACTTGTCGCGTTTTTTAACTTGATAAAATGAAGGAAACAAAATGGCTGATTTTAATCAAATTTTAACGCCAGGCGATGTAGATGCTGGCATTATCAATGTAGTAAATGAAATTCCAGAAGGTAGCTGCCATAAAATCGAATGGAACCGTAAAGTTGCGGCATTCCAGTTAGATCGTGTTGAGCCAGCAATTTTTGCAAAACCAACTAACTATGGTTTCATTCCACAAACTTTAGATGAAGATGGCGATGAGTTAGATGTGTTATTAATCACTCGTCAACCATTAGCAACAGGCGTATTCCTTGAAGCTAAAGTAATTGGTGTCATGAAATTTGTTGATGATGGCGAAGTGGATGACAAAATCGTTTGTGTTCCTGCAGATGATCGTGATACAGGCAATGCGTACAATTCATTAGCAGATTTACCGGCAAACTTAATTAAACAAATTGAGTTCCATTTCAATAACTATAAAGCGCTTAAGAAACCTGGCTCAACGAAAGTAACGCATTGGGGCGATGTAGAAGAAGCGAAAGAAGTGATTCGTGAGTCTATTAAACGTTGGAATGAGCGTTAATTAATAAACACATTTGATTGTAAAAGTCCCTGATTCTTTGAGTCGGGGATTTTTTTATAGTAAATTTCAGGAATTGAGATAATAAAAAAACACCTTTCGGTGCTTACTTTATTTTTAAGTGGTGGGTCGTGAAGGATTCGAACCTTCGACCAACGGATTAAAAGTCCGCTGCTCTACCGACTGAGCTAACGACCCAATTAGATGATTTTAAAGTAAATTTTAAAATCTTTGAATTGGTGTTTAAATGGTGCCCGAAGCCAGACTTGAACTGGCACGCCTCGAAAGGCGAGGGATTTTAAATACCATAGTTAAACCAGTATAAACAATAACTTATAGCAACATTAATTGCTTGCTCGTGCAAATAAGGGCATATAAAGGTAAATATAAGACAGAACCGCCAGCCAATCGCCAGTAAAATAGAGGGAAAAGTACAAGGGATTTTTTGAAAAACAATCCCTTTTTACTGTGCAGGATTAGAAAGCGGGTTGAATTTGACCGCACTTTCTAAGTGCGAAGGGGCGAAATGTGCATAACGCATTGTCATTTCGATAGTTGAATGTCCGAGGATTTCTTTCAACACTAAAATATTCCCACCGTTCATCATAAAATGGCTGGCGAAAGTATGGCGTAATACGTGGGTTAGTTGCCCTTTGGGTAACTCAATTTCTGCACGCAAAACAGCATTTTCAAAGGATTCGTAAGCATCATTGAATAATCTGCCACGCTTTTTCGGTAGCATATCGAACAATTCTTTACTGATCGGCACAGTGCGGTTTTTCTTTGATTTTGTGTTCGTGAAGGTGATTTTATATGGCATAACTTGTGATTGGGTCAGCGTTTCCGCCTCACTCCAACGTGCACCAGTTGCTAAACAAATTCGCACAATCAAGCCCAAATCAGCATTGCGAGAGTTATCGCACTCAGCTAATAAACGGTAAATATCCCGCTCATATAAAAACGCTAATTCTGTTTCTCGTTCTTTGAACAAGCGCACACCATCAAGGGGATTTTCAGCTGTCCACTTTCGCAATGATTTCAGTTCGTTAAACACTGCTCGCAAGTAGGCGTGTTCACGATTTACTGTGGCTTCTTTCGGGGGCTTGTTTTTGTTCGTGGAAAATTCGCCATCAAGGCGGCGTTTGCGGTAGTCGGCAAAGATTTCAGCGTTAAATTCATTGGCAGGCGGATTGCCTAAGTTCGCACACAAGTTCTTTAGTTTGGCTAAACGTGCCTCACCGTCTGACAACGTTTTACCGTGTAAATCAAACCATTCCTGCACATAAAAACTTAACGCAGGCAAATCGCTTGATTCTAAAACTTGTATGGAATCAACCGCACTTGTCGTTTGTTCTTTGGCTTGATTGTAAAAACGTAGCGCATCGCCTTTAGTTAAAAACCATTTGCGTGATCGCTTGCCGTTTACATAAACTTCCGCAAGCCATTTACCGTTTTTTACGTCTTTACGAACTGCCATAATTAAGAAAATTGCGTCTCAACATCTTGCGAGCCATGTAGAACACGAACGATTGTTATAAAATCAGAAGTGCGTTTAAAAAATATCACATAGCCTTCAACCACATAGCGACGCAGTTCAATATCAATAGAAAAATCATCAAAAACGCTACCTAAATCAAATTCACACAAAAGTGAAAAAGCCCTTTGAAATTTTTCTAAAAATGCAAAAGCGCGATCAAATCCAAAAGATTCCACGCCGTAAGCAAAAATAGCCTCTAAATCTTCTTCTGCTGCAGGGAGTACCTGTAATTGTTTAGCCATGGTAACGTGCTGCAATTTCACGGAAGAAAGCAGGAATATCAGTGACAGCTTTAGGCTCGCCACTGTGTAAGCCTTTATCAATTTCTTTGCGCAAAGTGGCTAACTTCTGCTGGTATTGAAAAGATTTTAGCATCTCATCAAACAAATCATGTTCTGATTTAAAGTGACCCGTTTTCATCAAATCAGCAAATTGTTCTGCTTGTTGAACTGAAAGTGTAAACATTTTTGCTCCTTATTTAGTTTCTTTGCGAACTGCTATTTAAGAATTATTTATCTTTTGCTTGCGTAATTAAATGTACTATCCCCCCAGACTTATCTATTGATACTAATTGATCCGCAGCTACATCAGATAACTTAACTTTTAACAATTCCCCTGGCTTTAAAAATGTGGTTGCATTAACAAACGGAACATCATTAATATATGACGAGATAATATTCAATTTTTGTTCATCTTTTAAATCGTTAGAAATATAGAAAGTTACACCTAATTCAATATTCCCAAGCATAGGTTCTGATTTTTTAAATTTATTCATTCGGTCATTAAAAGATTTTTTAGTTACGAGAACTAACACAGAACCATCTTCTTTGAGACTAGCTATACTTATATCATTCTTAAGACTACTATCTGTCCCCACACTACCAACACTAACAGGAATTTCAAATACTGCAAAAGATTTAAAATTAGATGAATAACATTCTTTGAAATTTGCGTCTTTAAATACTTGTGGAATTTTAGCTTGAGCTTGTAATAATGATTGGGAAGGTTGTCGGCTATCACGGTGATCTTGACAACTTGCAATTTCTACACTTAATTGCGCACCTTCTGTTTTTAGTGGGGTATTTAATAAATCATTCAATGAAATCTTTTTTTCTATTTCTACTTTGCAGCCCATTAAACATAAAACAAATAAAGCAATAGCTAACTTTTTCATGGCACTTTCTCCTATTTAGTGATTTTTCTGAAAATAAAATCAGTAAGTGAATCGATGTTTGGTAAGGTTTGCGCCGCATTGTTTGACATTTTCAAACTCCTCTCGTTTTTGTTTTCTATGCTGTTCTGTTTCGGTGATCTGCTCTGTTACAGAACGGAAAAAATCTTCTTGTAGTAACAAGTTTTCTTTTCTGGTAATAATTTTCTTACTCATCATAGTCTCCTATTGTTTTTTCATCATTATACTATGATTGATTAAACCCTCTCCATCTTCAAAATCACCTTCCCCACCACATCAATATCACTTAATTCACATTCAAAACTGAATTTGCCGCCATCTACACGGATTTTTCCTGCAGGTAGCACAGTGATATAACGGATAAGATGAGAGTTTTCGACGATGACGAAGTATTCGCCATCCACTAAATTGCCGTAATCGCTAGTCGCAAAGTAGGTGTGATTGTCTTCATCAATACGAAACACTTTGTCATAACTTTCACGGTTGTCTAAATTCGGTAAGTAAGGCAAAAGAAAGGGTTTATTTTCCATTATGAAAGATTTTCCGCTTTCTAGCTTTATTGTATGAAAATATTTCAGGTCTTCTGAATTATCAAAAATCGGCTCTTCACCATATGCCAAATATTGCAATCTTGCGCCCGTTTCTATTGCACATCTTACAATTAATTCAGCTGGGAAAAACTCACGTTTAACCCACGTACTAAAAGTGTTTGCGGGTATTCCTAGGTGTTCACCAAAATCTTTTCTTTTTGCAAACCCATATGCTTTTTGAAGGCGATCTATAACTTCTTTTCCGCCGCTAAATCTTTCTATAGTCATGTTTGAGAGAAAATAATCTATTGACAAGTTCATTTGGACGATAAGATAATGAATATCGCAAATGAACCATAACCAATATATACCAATATTTAATAATAAGGAGTTTAAGCAATGAACAGCCAAAATGCAATTTGTATAAATGTACAGATCGCAACCCCTTACGTCACATTAAAGAAATATGCCGAGCTTACTGGGCTTTCGTTAGACAAAGTGCGAGATATGAGAAAGAAAGGCGAACTGCCTATTGCAGATAAAAAAGCGGGAAAAGGTTCAGTGTTAGTGAATTTACTCGCGATTGCCAAACAGGCGGCAAAACAAGAATAAAAAACCGCACAAAAGTGCGGTCACAAAAAACAAGGTTTTTTGAACGTTGGCTATGCCAACGGCTGCGAAGCAGCGAACAATCCTTACAAGGATTGTGAGTAATTTCCAAAAGATTTTAGTTATAAGGGGAAGACAATGACTAAATCATCGACTAAATCATCATTCACGTTTTTCTTTCAAGAATATTGCGAGAAACACAATTTAACCAGCGAAGAAATTCAAGAAAGATTCGCTATTCTTCAGTATCAGGCAGAAGTCGAGCGAGATACAACTCAAGATCATCAGCAGCTTTCGGCGATTTTTGCGAAATGCCGTGAGAACTGCCCACGCAAACAGGCTAATAACGATGAGACAACTTCCCAATATACGGGAGCAGAACATCAAGCAATTCGGGATTTGTTTGCTTCACTGAAGCAATCAGCGCGTGAAGCTCATTCTCTACATCATCAATCACATCAGGGTGACGTGCAAGTCCACGCAAAAGGCAACCAATCACGCGTTCTTGAAGTCCCTGCTGTAACTGAAGTTGATAAAGCTGTGCTTGCATATCTTGAAGCGTTTTTTGCATCTGATCGTTCATCTTCTGAAATCCTTAAATTAAGTCATCGTTTATTCAATTTAGGGCAAGCATACAACAAAACAGGTAAATAAAAAAGCGAGGGCGCGGCAATGTATGTATCTGAAAACGAAAGTGCGGTAGAAAAATGGCATCGTTTAAACGGTGTGCCCATGTCGAAAGCAAGAAATAGCGAAGAAACCTTGCATGAAATGGGCTTGAGTAAATATCCCACTGAACGTGCTTTTAATCATCTTTCCGATGAGCAAAAAGGCATGTTAAAAGCGTTAGCAGATATTGAACCTTTTGAAGATTACATCTCGCCCGATCTGACTGGCGATAAGTTATGGCATTACAACGAAAAAGGCATTGATAAATTAACCAAAGCCTTTCACGCCATGTCAGCACTTCGAACGCCTTTTCCGCGCGCTTTAAGCCGTCGTGATTTTTACAATATCGACCCACACACAAGGGGGAAATAATGGCAACGAAAAACCGAACCATTATCAAAAAATACGCCGATCGCTGGCACAAAGAAGCCTGTCATTTATACGCAAAATGGCTCAACGCAAAACGCCAAGGCGATGAAGAAGCCGCCGATTATTATTTCAGCAAATATATTACGGCGGGAGACAACTGGATCAACTACACCAAATTTGCCCATTAAGGAAAATCTTATGCAAGAACACATTATTGATTTATCTGAACGTTACGCTCTTAAGTTAAACGAAAACCACGTTTACATCCTGTACAAAATTGAACTCAATGAAAACGGCACTTACCAGCGTAAAGGCGGAGCAGTATGTAAGGATTTGCCTTCCTTGGTGGATAAGCTGATTTACTGTGAATTGATGAATGAGAAAGTAGAAACTCTTGAAGATATGCGTAACGTGCTACATGCCATTCACAGTGAAGTAACACGCATCGCTGAAATTCAAGCTACTTATGCGCAGGCATAAACCCTTTTTTATCTATATCTATTAATTTAATTCATACAAAATAAATATTTATGACTAAATTTAATCTAGAGCAAGCATTACAAGGTGCGCCAGTCCGTCTTAACAACGGTTTTAAAGCTTATATTTTTGCGGATGTGAGCTTGCTTGCTATTAACGAACCATACCCACTGATTGGCGGATATGCCTATTCGATCCGTTCATTTTACGACAATCAAGAACATCAACGATTCGAAGAATGCCGTTGGGCAAAAGACGGCAAATGTGATCGTTTAAGCGCATTAGGGTCGATAGCTGGGATGTGGGAAGATTAGCTATGCAATCAATGTGGGAACAACAACGCAACAACAACCTCACTGCCAAAAATGCACACATGGCGGTGGTTGCCTGTGAACGTTATCAAGCCGCAGAAAATGGGCATAAATTTGACCGCACTTTACTGCCTTTTGATGAAAGCCGCTATACGCCACTGCAGCTAGAATTGTTCGCCACTAATCCAGCTGATTTTGAGTTTATCGAACAAAAACTTGAAAACCTACCTCGCCAACGTCAGCGTGAATATTTCCGTAAACTTTATCTTAAAGCCTATCGTTCTGTAAAAGACGATGGCTCGATTGCATTTGCCCTCGGTAATAAACAACGCCGCCACGCCAATGATTATTTACGCGATGTCTTAGATGTGCGCTTACAAAAAGTCTTTTCACAGTACAACGTGAACGTAGATTTTTTGCAAGCGTTCATCAACACCCCGCAATGGTTGCTATCCGTTAAAGATGAAATGCAACAAGCCGTGCAGTTCTCCGCCCTGCCAACACGTGAAGAGCTAGCAAAACACTACAATGAGTTGCATTACAGCGGATTCCGTTTTCAAGTGTTCGGCATCCAACAAAAGCAAAAACAATTACCTTTCTATTTAATCACCGAAAGCAAATTGAAAAAAATGGCGTATGAAATGGCAACGGCATTTATTCGATTTCAATGCGATTGTTCCCACTTTTTAAAAAATGGCATTGAAAACGACAACGAGGGCGACATTCAAGGCTATTTCTATCAGCTCTATAAATGGTGTGGCGAAATTGCTCTTTCTGCGGGTTTCAAAATCCCTCACTGGGAAAAAATCGAAAACGACAAACACATCAAAGCCGAACATATTGACAGCACTTTAATTCGCCTTACGTGCGAAAAATGGTGGTTTAAGCAAATGCGAGACATACAAAAACGTATGGTCGAGCATATCGCCATTGCCTGTGGCGAGGTGCGCGCCAATGCCGCCAGTTATATCTCTAATCAAAGTTTCCAGGAATGGCAACTCCAGCAACGCAAGAATCACGATTACTTGCGTGCGATGATTATTGAAAACATCGACAACCCAGAAGAACAGGTCGAGCTTTTCGATATGTTCTTAAAATCATCCTCTAACCCCGCATTACGTCGTAATGAAATGATGGTGCGTTTGCGTGGTTTGGAAGAATGGGCAGAAGAAAACAACAATGAAGCCTTATTTTTAACTCTCACTGCGCCATCATCATTCCACGCAGGAAACGGCAATAAAAAATGGTCGGGTGTTAATCCACGAGATACGCAAAACTATCTAAACAAAGTATGGCAACAGTTCCGTGCGTTATTGTCGAAACGTAATATTAAATTTTATGGTATGCGTGTGGCAGAGCCGCACAAAGACGGCACACCACACTGGCATGCGCTAGCTTATGTGCCTGCAGAACATAAAGAAGAAGTCATCCGCTTATTTAAACAAAAAGCTCTAGAGTTAGACGGCAATGAAAAAGGCGCAGCAGAACACCGTTGCAAAGTGGAAGAATGCGATAAAACAAAAGGCAGCGCAACGGCTTACATTGCGAAATACATTGCGAAAAATATTGACGGTTTCGCTCTTGCTGGCGAAGTCTCAGACGAAGACCCGACACTAAGCCTACACGACAACGCATTGCGCGTTCGTGCATGGGCGAGCCGTTGGAACATTCGTCAGTTCCAATTCTACGGGGGCGCATCCATTTCTGTTTGGCGTGAATTGCGCCGATTAATCAGCGGGCAAGCCGATGATGAAATTATCAATAAAGCCCAAGCAGCCGCAGGCATCGCGAATGACTATGCGGCATATATGGAAATTCAAGGCGGGGCACTTGCTAAACGTACTGATCAACCCATCAAGCTCGATTATGAAACTAAACCTGCTAATAAATATGGCGAACAACGCAAAGCCATTATTGGTTTAGCGAATAGATTCAGCTTAAAACAAGTCATTTCACGCACCAAAAAATGGCAAATTAAAAAACGCCCACAAGATTTTGCACAACGCACAGAATCTATAGTTGAGCGTAGCTCAACCGCTAACAATAGCGCACGCAGTGCGCCTTGGACTTGTGTCAGTAACTGTAACCGCTCAATTATTGAGCAGAAGATCAAATTACTGACACAATCGATCTGCGCACCCCTTAGCGCACAAAAATTAGACTATTTATTCAAGTATAAACGGCTAACCATAGATAAATATACAGCCATAGAACTCACCGAAAACGATGTGCAGTTAGTGAAACGGAATCAAAACATGATGACGTCGCTTTCCCCTGTGCCAAGAAACCTTCAAAAACTCAAAGATTTTCATAAAAAACAACGTATTCAATAGGAGAAAACGCAAATGAATAAAAGAAAACAGAAACAAATCCGCCGAATCTTAGCGGCAAAACGGGTGGAAAAGTGCGGTCAAATTGATCTGAAAAATTTACAAGCGCAAGTGTGGGATCTTGCTGTGCAATCGCAACAAACCGCAAGTTGGGTAAAAACACAAGGCGAAACTAATCGTCTTATTTGTCGCTATTTTTCAAAAGAAGTCGCACGGCTTGAAAAACAGAATATGCCAAATCGTCTTGAATTAATCCTATTTGCGATTACTGCTGGGGTTATTAGTGGGGTTGTTGGCTTTATTGTACGTATTATTTAAGAGGTAAACATGAAAGAGTTAATAACAAACATTGAACAATGGGCTAAAGATCGTAATTTGATTGAGGGTTCTACACCGCAGAAACAAATGCTAAAACTTATTGAAGAATATGGCGAGCTTACTTCAGGCGTTATTAAAAACAATGCTGAAAAAATAAAAGATAGTATTGGTGATTGTCTTGTTGTTTTATCAGTCCTAAATTCTCAGTTCAAAAAATGTGGAGAAGTTTTTAAATTTGATAAGTATTTAACAGAAATATTATCTCTGGAATTAGATTCTAACCATGGACTTAATAAAGAAGAGGTTATTATTGATGGACTAAGAGCTCTGCATGGTATAGCGAATTTAGAACATCGATTTGGCAGAAGACATGATGATTTTCTCTTTGATTTTCTTCTCGTTCTACGATTTATTGCTGATGAAACCAGTATGAGATTAGAAGAATGTATGCAAGCCGCTTGGGATGAAATCAAAAACCGCAAAGGACGCATGATTAATGGCGTATTTATTAAAGAATCAGACTTATAAGGCAGAAATGATGACTAAATCCAACACCAAAAAATCAGACAAAGACTTATGGGCTACACCTTGGTGGGTTTTCCATTATGCAGAACAATATTTCAACATCAAATTTGATTTAGATGCGTGTGCAATGGAACATAACACTAAAGTGAAAAACTTTATCAGCCCAGAACAAAACACGCTAACAACAGATTGGCAAGGACGTTATTGTTGGATGAATCCGCCTTATAGTAACCCGTTGCCGTTTGTGTTGCGTGCTATCCAGCAAAGCGTGTTACATAACAAAACGGTGGTAATGTTGCTTAATGTGGACGGATCAACAAAATGGTTCGATATGTGTGTGCGTAATGCAAAAGAAATCGTGTATATCACCAATTCTCGTATCCCTTTCATCAACAACGAAACAGGCGAGGAAACAGACCAAAACAACAAACCGCAAATGTTGGTGCTATTTGAGCCAAAAGCACCTTACGGCAGTTTGAAGTCGTCTTATGTGTCGTTGCATACGATGAAAGAATCAAATAATAAAAAATAACCCATATAACTCTAAAAAAACTTGAAAATCAAAAATAATAGAGTTATAATAACTCCATAAATTAATAAGAAAGAGGATAAATGAATAGTGCAAAAATAATTAAACAAATTGAGGATGACGGTTGGTATCTTGTAAATGTTGTCGGTAGTCACCATCAATTCAAGCATCCAACAAAGAAAGGACGAGTTACAGTTCCACATCCCAAAAAGGATTTACCAATAAAAACGGTAAAAACAATATTAAAGCAAGCGGGGATTTAAAATCCCCCTTTATTGAAACTATTTTTGATTATTCAATTTTTTATAATAAGTAAGGAAAGATCATGTTATACCCAATCGGGATAGAAATGGGCGATGAAAATCACGCATACGGTGTGGTTGTGCCTGATGTACCAGGCTGTTTTTCAGCTGGTGATACATTAGAAGAGGCATTCATCAACGCAAAAGAGGCAATAGCCTTCCATATTGAAGGCATGTTAGAAGATGGAGAGGAAATTCCGCAGCCAACATCCTTGCAAGAGCATGCTAAAAAACCAGAGTATGAAGGCTTTACGTTTAGTTTTGTGGATGTAGATTTAACTCACCTAATGGGGAAAGCCGAAAAAATCAATGTAACCTTACCTAGTCTTTTAATTAAACGCATTGATAGCTTTGTAGCAACGCATCCTGAATATAAAAACAGAAGCAACTTTTTGGCGCAGGTGGCCACAAATAAGTTACTCGCAGCATAAAAATAAAAGCCGCTATTTCTAGCGGCTTTTATTCATCTAATATCTTTCTTAAATTGGCTTTTTCTTCTTCTGAAAGTTTTCCTAAAACTAGTTCAAGTAATTTATCTTTGGTTAATTTGCTACTTCGTGTTGTGTGACCAAATTCCATATTCATGACAAATCTGTGACCGCACAGGGGGTTTTTACACGCACAATAATATCTTGTAAATTCACTGTGTATTCGTTCAGATCTTTCGATAACTGATTTCGAATTGCAAACAGTGCAGTAAATATCTGTTATTCTTGCCATTTTCCCCAAAGCCATCACAAAAAATAACTGCAAGTAATTATATCAATGAATGGTTTTTTGTACAGGCTAAAAACAAAGATTTATTTTGCGAAATTTTGTTCGCGGAACTTGATTTTTAATAAATTTTTGATTTCAGGATCTTGATTTATTGTTTCTGCAATAATCTCTTGTAATGGCATCACTTCATCATAGTGATACACTTCACGATATTTCAACGGATCGCCAAGCCCGCCCGTATTTGTTGGGATAATGCCGCTTAAACCTGCAGGGAATCGGTGTGCGGTTAGCACATCTTGTGCAGAGATGTTTTTGATATTCGCAAATTCATCTTTTGTCCCAGTGTCGCCAATCGGAATCACTTTTAACCCGTCAGGATGACCGCCCGCAATATTCACAAACATAGAGCGGAAATTACCCACGCCTTTAGATTCACTGATTTTTTTGGCTATTTCTTCTTCCATTTCTTCGGTTAAATCGGGATCAGTGGAGTACAAAATAAAGCCCATATGTGCCCCGTTGCTGAAATAGCGGCGTCGGAATACAGTCGCATCAGAATTTAGCAATGCCGATTGAATACCGCCTACATAATCGGGCGATCCATAAACTTGTTGCATAGGGTCGTAAAGTTTAATGAAGATAATATCTTTCGCATCATATCGATAGATTTCTTGTGCGGTATCATAAAGCGATTTTTTCATTAAATAGGAATAGCCGCCATCTTTGCGCACGCGCAAATAAAGGCTGGAAAGTGGAACTAAACGTACTACTTGCCCAAACCCATTACGCACTTTTAAAAGCCCCACATCCCCAAACTGAATTAAGTTCAGGCAAAGTGCGCGCATATCCATACGAGATAATGCTTTACCGCCCTCATAGGTTGCACTGACCATATTTGCACGGCTATGTAATATGCCACCGTGTTGTGCGTTTTGATGGGGTAATTTTGCGAGTGCATGGCGATTCACTGGTGGTAAATAGCAATTGTAATTTTCATCAAAGCCTATGCCGACATAATCTAGTGCAGGCGAGGCACTGATTTCATTTAATGAAAAAGTGCGGTCATTAATTGGGGCAATAACAATCCCTTTTTTATTGTCTGTTTTTACATTAGTTTTCATTTAGTACGCTCCATCTGCGACGTTTGCGAGGTTTATCACTTAAGGATTTTTTATTAATGGCGTTACAAATGGCAAAAAACACATCGGCGTGCTGTGTTTTCACAGTGCGTTCAGCCGTGAACGTCATTGTATTACCACTTTTGGTTGATTGGTGCTTAATCATTAAAAAGCTCGGTACAATATCTAATTCGCTTTCGCTCCACTCAATTTGCCCATGCTCAACCAAATCATGTACTTTCAGCACCATACCTGTTTTACTTTCGGGGTTGTAAATAATGGCAGTGGCGGCACGGCGTGCAAATTCTTTTACTAATTCATAAACTCCATAACCGACACCCGTCGCATCGATGCCGATGTAGGTCATATTGTATTTTTCATAAAGGGCGCGTATTTGATTGGCTTGATAGACATAGGAAAGTCCATTCCATTGATAGCGTGCAAGCAGACGATATTTTTCACCAGGTAACGCAGGTGGGGCAATAATCACAAAGCTAGCTCCATCGCCACTGTGTGCGGGGTCGAATCCGCCCCAAACTTCGCGATCACCAAAAGGGCGATCCGCTTTCGGGTTAAAGTCTTTCCATTTCGAAATATCTACACCACATTTTAAAAGTTGATGAACGGTGAAAATAGAATCTGCATCATCAATCCAAACGCACATATAAAGCTGATTGAACGCATATTTGCTATAGCGTTGTTTCAGTTTATCAATATTAAATAACGTATCAGCACCGCCTTTTAGTGCATCTTCAATCGTCACCACATAACGCCACTGACCATCGGGGCAAAGTCGCCCACCGTCACGCAATTCTGCAAAAGTTGGGAATGGCACGTTTTTGCGTTTAGGGTCGCCATCTCGCCAGTTATCTCCACTCCAGAAAGAATAGGATTCATGGAATTTGGAAGAGGGCGTACTGAAATAGGTTTCACGCCATTTTTCATGCGTTGCCATGGCTGATGCCACGTCATTGAATCGCTGAAAGTCGCGAATCCACGCGTATTCATCGCCGTACACGTGGCCGCTATTCCCTTGCGACGTATTTTTGTTGGTCGATAAAAAATGCAGTTCCGCGCCATTGCTTAAAATAATTGGGTTGCCAGTCAGCTCAACACCGAAATATTCCCTCGCCATCTTCACAATGTAATTTTTAAAGATTTCTGCTTGCCGTTTACTGGCGGATAAGAAAATTTGATTGTCACCGCTGAAAATCGCATCTTCCAACGCTTCAAAACTAAAATAATAGGTCGCCCCAATTTGGCGCGATTTCAGAATATTGCGCACATCGTGGTGCTTGTTAGCGCGGATGTGTTTTTGATAATCAAACAACGAATCAATAAACGGCTGGCACATTTCGGGGGTAACGTGGGAAACATCATTTTTAACCCGTTTTTTCTTCTTGCGCTCATCGCCGTCACCACTATCAGCAAAGGCGCGCTCATTGCCAGAAACGTCCGTAGAATTGACCGCACTTTTTGCCGTCACTTTAGCTACCGTTGCGGCACGTTGCTTTTTATACTGAATATCTTTATCGATCAGGGCTTCAAGTTCTTTGATTTCTTGATCGCTTTTATTTTCACGTTCTGTCAGCGTAATAATGCGTAACGCAATTAATTCTTCAATCCCGCTTTCGCTGATTAAATTGCGCCAGTTGTATTTTTCCGCCCAATAGTAAATCGGGCGTGTGCTATTTAAACCTAATTCTTCAGCGATCTCTTTCGGCGTGTATTTTTTTAAATATAAAAACTTTGCCGCATAAATCACTTCGTCATCGTAGCGTTTTGTTTTTCTTTTTCTTAGCTTGGATTCAGTCATTTTTTATCTTGCTGTTGTTTTGTGGATGTATTGTGGCAACAAAAACAGCAAAAATTTAATGGCAAGATTTGGATATCTTCGGATATAGCACGTTATCCGCCTATATCCTACGATATCCAAATTTTGCCCCGTGATTTTGCAAAAAAGATCAGCAAAAATGACCGCACTTACGCAAATAAAGCGCAACACAGGCATTTCTAAAATGAACAAATCAAAACTAAAAACTGATTTTATTTGTATCGCTACATCGGGCTACACCGTGGACGGCCGCCAAATCACCGCCCAAGAGTTGCACGAAATGGCAGAAACCTACGATCCCGAACATTACACTGCGAATTTATGGCCAGAACATCGCCGTTATTTCAATTGTGGCGAAGTGTTAGAAGTGAAAGCAGAAGAACAAGAAAATGGCGAAGTGAAATTGTTCGCTATTATTTCTCCAAACCAACAATTGCTAGATTTTAATCTGGCAGGTCAAAAATTATTTACCAGTGTTGAAATTGCGCAAAATTTCCGAAATTCAGGTAAAGCCTATTTATCTGGTCTAGGGGTAACAGATAGCCCTGCATCAGTAGGTACAACCAAACTTGATTTCTTTAATAATCAAGAAAAGGTGCAGTGCAGTGAATTTATCAAAGTAGATTTTTCCGCAAAAGAAGATGTTGAAGAAGAAAAGGCATTCCGCACCTTAGCGAATGTTTTTAAAAAGTTATTTTCATCTTCTATCCAAACGGAAGAACAACCAATTCCCAATAACAACAATAATAAAGAGGACGATGCAATGAACAATAAACAGTTCGAGCAATTAATTGATGCGGTGAATGGTTTAGGCGCAAAAATTGACAATCATTTTTCAGCCAAAGTAGAAACCAAAGAACCAGAAAACAAACCAGAAGAAAAGAAAGATGAACAACCGCAAAGCGTAACAGCAGAGCAGTTCAATCAACTTTTAACAACGGTTCAGGCGTTGGATAAAAAATTCAACGAATTAAGCCAAGAGCAAACCACTGTGCCAAGCGGTGTACCAACAGTAGAAAGCGAAAATGTGTACAGCGTAAACGGCTATAACATCGACTTATCAAAAGGATTCTAAATAATGAATAAAACAGCTTATTACGCTCTTGCAGCGGCATTGGCTAAACATTTTAATCAGCCAATGGACTCTATTTTACGTGGTGAAAGTTTCTCACTTACAGCACCTGAAGCAGCATTATTGGGCGAAAACATTCAACAGCGTTCTGATTTCTTAAAGCAAATTAATATGGTGCAAGTGTCTAATATTAAAGGTCAAAAACTCTTTGGGGCAACTGAAAAAGGCGTAACAGGACGTAAGCAAGGTGGACGTAATTTAGCCAGTCTAGATCATACTCAAAATGGCTTTGAATTATCAGTCACTGACAGTGGCGTTATTATTCCATGGTCAATGTTTGATTCATTTGCTATTTTCAAAGATCGACTTGTTGAGCTTTATAGCGAATATTTCCAAAACCAAGTTGCATTAGATATTTTACAAATTGGCTGGAACGGTCAAAGCGTAGCGGATAATACAACTAAAGCAGATTTGTCTGATGTGAATAAAGGCTGGTTGAAACTTTTACAAGAACAACGTGCGGCCAACTTTATGACCGAATCTACAGAATCCTCAGGCAAAATTACCATTTTTGGTGATAACGCCGATTACGCGAACCTTGATGATTTAGCCTTTGACTTAAAACAAGGCTTAGATTTCCGTCATCAAAACCGTAATGACTTAGTCTTCCTTGTTGGTGCTGATTTAGTTAGCAAAGAAACTAAACTCATCCAGAAAAAACACGGTTTAACCCCTACCGAAAAAGCCGCATTGGGTTCACATAACTTAATGGGGTCATTCGGTGGAATGAATGCCATTACCCCGCCAAACTTCCCAGCACGTGCTGCAGCAGTGACAACGCTTAAAAACTTAAGTGTGTACACCGAGGCTGAAAGTGTACGTCGCTCTTTACGTAATGATGAAGATCGCGCAGGCTTAATTACATCTTATTACCGCCAAGAAGGCTATGTTGTGGAAGATTTAGGTTTAATGACTGCTATCGACCACACCAAAGTGAAATTAAATGGTGAAGCATAGGAATTAACACTAAATGGGAATGCGAGATTTTCAACGCCAAATGCAGGCATTAGCAGACATTAATCAAGTATCAGAGAGCATTACACAACAAAGTGCGGTTGCGACTCACGGTAATGATTATGCCGTGCTGGAAATTGCCTTACAGAATGACGTAAACGCCGTGCGCGCATTCCCGACACGTGCCGAAAAATTAGACTATAAACGCAACCGATTTTTGCCAAAGTGGTTGCCGTTTGTGAATGAATATTTAGATAAAGGGGCAATTTATCAGAATGATTACTTGGTTTATTGCATTGTGTATTTGTTTGACATTGCTGATTTTGACCGAGCCTTGTCATTGGCTGAAAAAGCAATTGAGCAGAGTCAATCTATGCCGCAAGGGTGGCAAACCACATTGCCAAACTTCGTTGCCGATCAAATCTACAACTGGACAGATAAAACAGCCGCAGCGGGTCAATCCGTGGAGCCATATTTTTCACAAACTTTTAAAAACGTGGCGACGGCGTGGAAGTTGCACGAAATTGTCACGGCGAAGTGGCTCAAATTAGCGGCGGCACTGCTTTTACGCAGTCCACAAGGCAAAGTACAAGCCAGTGGCATTGATGATGCCGAAACACTTGTGCTGGCTATTCAATTATGTAACCGCGCTTTCCAACTCAATCAGAAAGCGGGTGTAAAAAATATAATTGAGCGTTGTGTCATGCGTTTAAACGCATTGGCAAAATCGGGCGATTACGACCCGAACCGTCTTCCCCAAGTGGCGGGCTTGAGTTTGGAACCAAGCCAAATTGATTTTGATCTTGTGATTGAAAAACTCACTGCCCGCCCACTCCAAAACAGCGAGGAAGGCAATGTTTAACGGTAGAACGCAAGATTATGATGACACTGTCATCACCAATAACGGCTTTTGGTCGGATATTTATGTGGAAGAGTTTCAAAAGCAACGGGCCATTCCGTTGCAAATCCCTGTGGAAATGGTGAAAACGGCACTCATTGCCGCTATGCAAGGCGTTAATTTGGATCTTGCCGAGGTTGAAGAAAATCACCGTAAAAGTGCGGTCAATTCTGTGCAAGAAATTTCAACACAGTGGGTTAATGGCGAAAATTACGCCGAAACCTTGTACAAAAAAGCGGTGTTTGCCCGCGCCAAAGCGGAGTTACTCCCAGAATTTAACACTCTTTCAGGGCGTGAAATTCACCAAAACCGTGATTACGTGACCGAGCAAAAAAGCCTATTGGCAGAAGCAACCCACGCTATCCGCACATTGAAAGGTAAAAAACGGGGATCGGTATGGCTGCTGTAAAGAAAATGCGCTATCAGCAACTGACGGAGTTTTTACTCACAAAATTGCCGAAACGTTATCACGGGAATTTTTACAGCTGGATTGAAGACGGCAAATTATTGAATGAAGGGCGACAAGTCACCGAAAACGGCATTGAAGTGTGCCACCTTTCCTATAACGGTGTATTTCACTTTGAGGCTTTGCCATTCAACGAAATTTCCCCCGCTTATCTAATGGCGCATATTCAAGTGTGGGTAAACGAAAACGATCCAATGCGTGATGTATTGGATGAAAGTGAAATCCCATTTGATTTAGACATTATCGACGATAACACGGCAGATTTAATCTTTACTATCGCTTTCCGTGAGCCACTGACGGCAATGAAAGATAGCGAAGGCGAATTAAAAATTGATGATGTGAATTATCGTTTAGATGAAATTGAAGTTTTCACGGCCGAAGAAATTGACGTTGTCGTAAGGGTTGAACATGAACATCCGAATGGGGATTGATAAAGACGACTTAAAGAATTTCTTGAAAGATCTTGAAATCATCAGTTTGCCCGATAAGAAGAAACGTGAAATTTTAATCCGCTCTTTGCAAATGATTAAACGCCAAGCGGTGAAAAGTGCGGCAAACCAACGTAACCCGATGGGCGGAAGTTGGAAGAAAAGAAAAAACGGCACAGCAAAAATGCTACGCCGAATTGCAAAGTTAACCAATAGTAAAGCAGAAAAAGCACAAGGCGCATTGTTTTATAAACAAAAACGAACAGGCGAAATTGCGCAAGAACACCAAGAAGGGATTCCACACTTATTTAAAAAAACGGAATTTACTGGCAAAAATAAAGGCGGCATTGGGTCAGACCCTTGTACCTTGCGCCAAGCAAAGAAATTAAAAGATTTAGGTTATACCGTGGCAAACGGTAAAACAAAAAACGGCAAGGCGAAACGCCGTAAGCCAACATTAAGCGAAATCCGCAGCACCTTATCACGTGCGAAAGCCAGTTTGATTATTCGTAAACTGGAAGAAAAGAACGGTATGAATCCGAGTAGACATTTAACGCAATGGATAATTCCAACGGAAAAACGCTCATTCTTAGATACACGTGAAGAAGAAAACGCCAAGATTATTCTGGCGGAAATTCAAAAATATACTCAAAAACAACAATAAGAGGACAGTAAAGAATGTTCCCATCTGTACAAATTAACGCCCTTAATCAGTTAAGTGGCGAAACCAAGGAAATTGAACGCCACGCATTATTTGTTGGCGTAGGCACCACTAATCAAGGAAAGTTATTGGCATTAACGCCCGATTCTGATTTTGACAAAGTATTTGGCGAAACCGATACCGACTTAAAAAAACAAGTGCGTGCGGCAATGCTTAATGCGGGTCAAAACTGGTTCGCACACGTGTATATCGCACAAGAAGACGGCTATGACTTTGTCGAATGTGTGAAAAAAGCCAATCAAACCGCCTCTTTTGAATATTGTGTCAATACCAGATATTTAGGCGTAGATAAAGCAAGTATTGGTAAATTGCAAGAATGCTATGCAGAACTACTTGCTAAATTCGGTCGTCGTACTTTCTTTATCCAGGCTGTACAAGGTATTAATCATGATCAATCTGACGGTGAAGCATGGGATCAATATGTACAGAAACTTACCACTTTGCAACAAACCATTGTCGCCGACCACGTTTGCTTAGTGCCTTTATTATTCGGCAATGAAGCAGGCGTATTGGCAGGGCGATTGGCAAATCGTGCCGTCACAGTGGCAGACAGCCCTGCACGAGTACAAACAGGCGCGTTAGTGAGCCTAGGCAGTGCCAATAAACCGTTGGATAAAGACGGTAACGAGCTTACTCTTGCGCATTTAAAATCCCTTGAAACAGCACGTTATTCCGTGCCTATGTGGTATCCCGATTATGACGGCTACTACTGGGCGGACGGTCGCACGTTAGATGTAGAAGGGGGCGATTATCAAGTGATTGAGAACGTTCGTGTGGTCGATAAAGTGGCGCGTAAAGTGCGTTTATTAGCGATTGCGAAGATTGCAGATCGATCTTTTAACTCCACAACATCAAGTATGGAATATCACAAAAATTATTTCGCCAAACCGCTTCGTGATATGAGCAAATCCGCAACGATCAACGGCAAGGATTTCCCAGGCGAATGTATGCCACCTAAAGATGATGCCATCACTATTGTGTGGCAAAGCAAAACCAAGGTGACAATTTACATCAAGGTTCGCCCTTACGATTGCCCGAAAGATATTACGGCAAATATTTTCTTAGATTTAGACAGCTTAGGAGAGTAAACAATGGAACGTATTAGCGGAATGAGTTTTGACTTCTATTTATTCGGGTTGCCTATTCACGCTGAATCCATCAGCTTATCTATTACTGATAATAGTGCCGTCGCACAAACACGTGGGATTCCTGATGGTTGGGTCAGCGGTGATGTGGCGGCAGAAGGCGAAATTGAATTAGATGCAAAAAATTTCTCAAAATTATCAGCTGCAGCCGCCGCAGCGGGAAGTTATCGCAGTTTACCTGAAACGGATTTTACTTTCTTTGCACAACGTGGCGGGATTCGCGACAAAGTGGAAACCTTTGGCAATAAGATTCTTTTAACTGATGTGTTAAATATCGATCCGAAGGGCGGTGCAAAAAGTACAAAAAAATTGAAATATTTTGTCACAAGCCCAGATTTCGTGCGTATTAATGGTGTGCCATATTTATCCGATGAAGATACGCGTGATCTTATCGGCTAACCGAGTTTAGGTGCTGGCCGTACTGACGTATAACAATTATAAACAAGCAAGTGCGGTCAGTTTCCTAAATGTTTTAAGGTGATTTTATGAATAGCAAAATAGATAGCACAATTCCGTTTATTGGCTCACTCACTGCGCTTATTTCAGGATATAGCTTGCATGAATGGGCATCATTATTCGGTATTTTGTTTGGCGCGGCATCTGTATGGATCGCTTACCGAAAATACAAAGAAGACGTACAAGCACGCAAAGATGAATTAGCCTACAAAATGTTAGCGGCGAAAATTGAAGCGAAAAAATTAGGGATTAGTGATGAGTAAAAAATTCGGTGCAATGATTTTATGTTCAGCCGCAGCTGTTGCAACTGCTTTTTTTACTCAGCAAAAAAACTTGCCAACGGAACAGCAAAATAAAGTCAGCCCACAAGCCGTTTACATGATTGTGAATTTGGAAGGCTGTGTGCGCAATCCGTACAAATGCCCCGCTGATGTGTGGACGAATGGGGTTGGAAACACACATAACGTGGATAAAAGCAAGATTTTAACCATTGATGAAGTGGCAGCTGATTTACGCCACAACATTAAAGAGGCTGAAAACTGTATCAACGCCGATTTTAACGGCAGAAAAATGAATCAAGGGCAATATGATGCCATGGTGTCTTTAGCCTTTAATGTTGGTTGTACCAATATTAAAGGTTATTACAGTAAAAAGCATCGTATGACATTGCCGACAACGATTTATCGTGCTGCAAAAGTGGAAGATTGGACATTAATGTGTAATCACATTCCTGATTTTAGTAAATCAGGCGGTAGAGTGCTTAAAGGGTTGCAAATGCGACGAGCTAAAGAAAAAGCAATTTGTTTGGGGGAATATGGAATTTAAAGCCTTATTTATCGGTGTATTTTTGATTGTGTTTGTGGGCTGTATTGGTTCCACCTTGCACTATAAAAAGCAAGCAGAAACCACCGCACTTTTACTTAAACAAAGTGAACAAACCATCGAACAAAATAAAGTGATGTTGCAACGGTATGAAACACAAAATGCGGAATTGACCTATCAACTCAACCAAGCAAACAAAAAAGCCGAACAACGCCAGCAACAACTAAAGGACGTGCTAAACAATGCAGAAAACAAAAATTGGACTTATGGCCGCGTGCCTAACGATGTTGCTGGCGTGCTCAACCACCGCACCCAAGCCAAATAATATTCGGTTGATTTGCCCACAAACCACTGAATGCAGAGCATTAAGCGTGAATATTCGTACTAACGGCGATTTAGCAGAGAGTTTAAATAAGGCGTTAGATCGCCTTGATATTTGCACCACAGCGTATGCCTCCATCAACAAGTGCATTACCGATTTTAACAACCAAAACAGAAACCAAAAGGGAAATTAAAAATGGAAAAAACACAAGCGCAATCCTTGTTAGAAAAACTTACTGGAAATCTTAAAGATTCCGTCACATTAAACATTGCAGGCGTTGATTTTACCTTTATTCGAGATAACGCGGCTTACGATCAAATGTTAAATGACATTGAAAGTAACAATAAAGTGACGCCAATCAAAGATTATTTGTTGGCGATTGTTGCGCGCGAACAAAAAGAGGCATTGCTTGAAATTATTCACGTGCCAACACTGGCGGCACAGCTAGCAGCGAAAGTAAATGAAGTGTTTGTGCCAGAAATTCAAATTACCGTAAAAAACTAACTGCGCGTGTGGAAAGTATCGAGCGCAACGGGTTATCTCAAGCCATTGCGCTACGTATGCACTATTTACCACACGCCGATAACAGCGACTACAACTTAGCGCGCGCAATATGGTTACACAAACAGTATTTTGAACAACAGGCAAATGCCGTCGCAAGCGGTATCGCCAAAGTCTTTTAGGGTTTCATTATGTCAGCAGTACAAGGGCTTGAATATATCATCAGCTTAACAGACCAACTTTCAGCGCCGTTGAAAGGTGTCATGAAGTCTATTGATGATTTGGGCAAACGTGGCGCAGACGCGATGAAAAATATCGGCATCGGCGTAGCAGGTATTGTCGGTGCGGGTGTTGCCCTAAAAAGCGCGCTTGATCCTGCTATTGAATTTAGTCGCGCGATCAACGAAGTCAAAGCCGCAGGTATTGGTGCTAGTGGTTTAGAAAAGGTTGAACAATTCGCGCTAGATTTCTCTTCAAGTTTCGGCATTGCATCAAATGAAGTGGTGAACTCAGTCAATGAAATAGCCCGTGCTATTGACGGCTTAACTGATGATGAGCTGATTTCTTTTTCTAAAGGTTCGAACATTCTCGCTAAAGCGACAGGCTCTAGCGTGCAAGAAATGGGATCTTATCTCTCTACTATGTATGGGATTTTCCAACAAGAAGCAGATCGTATGGGCAAGTCTAAATGGGTTGAAATGATGGCTGGTCAAGCTACTTTAACCGCAAACATGTTCAAATCGTCTGGTGAGTCACTTTCCCAAGCATTTACTAATTTAATGTCAACGGGTCAATCAAAAGGCGTTGAGTTGGCTGAGCAATTTGCCGTTTTAGGTAACTTGCAGTCTGTAATGCCAGGGGGAATGTCGGGGACAAAATACGCCGCTTTTTTAAATGGTGTAGGTAAGGCATCTAAAAAACTGGGTTTAGATTTTTTAGATGCGAATAATCGAATGTTACCGATTACCGATATTTTAGCGAAAATCAAAAAATCTTATGGTGACACCATTGATGAAGTTGAGGCTCAACAGCTTGCAAAAGCATTCGGCACAAATGATGCGGTGCAGGTGATTAACTATTTACTGCCAAAAATTGACAGCTTGAAGGATAACATCAAAGAAATTGGTGGGGTGAATAATTTAGATGATGCTGTACGTGTATCCAAAATCACAACAGATTCATGGATGCGTTTTTCTGCCATTTTACAAAATATCAAAATTGCCATTGGCGTTGAAATTCTTAAAAAGATTGAACCGCTCTTTAATCGTATGGCAGATCTAGGGCAAGAGTTTGTTGCGTGGCTAAAAACTTATAAAAATATTGCACGTTGGATTGGTTATGCTGTGGGGGCATTGATAGGCTTTACAGGTTTAACTGCTGCATTGACTTTAATGAGTGGCATTATATCAGCTATTGGTGTGGCGTTCTCTTTTCTTGCAAGTCCTATTATGTTGGTTACTGCAGCAATCGTGGGATTGGGAATTTTTATTTATAAATTCCGTGATGAATTTATGCAATTTATTAGTGGATTTATCCAAGGTTTTAAAGCTGCGGGTGTATCTCTTGACCCATTATTTAATGCGTTTTCTTTAGTGTGGGGAGCATTGCAAAAAATCGGCGCAACTATTGGGCGTATTATTGGCTTATTTGGCGGTGCTTCTGATTCAGCTTATAGTTTTCAACAATTCGGTATTGATCTTGGTTATGCACTGGGCGTTGTGTTTAACACGGTGCTTGATGCAGTTGAATTGGTCGCACAGGCATTTAATTTTGTTGCTGATGTGTTTTCTATTGTGGTGAATAGCATTATAGATGGTTGGCAAGCAGTGCTAACCCTATGGGATAGTACCGCACCGATTGATAGTTTTCTAAAAATTGGTGATGCATTAGGAAACATCTTTTTAAATGCTTTCCAAGGTATTGTGAATGCTTTTGTCAAAATGCTGAATTTTATTATTGAAAAAGCAAACTCATTACCTGGCATTAATATTCCGTTAATTCCAGAGTGGAAAGATAACCCTACCGCACAAGCATTAAGCCCCGCACTCGCTACGGGGGTATCAGACGGTTCAAATTTCAGTTTAAGCGATAGTTTACAACCACAATTAAATTCGATGCCTCAAGGATCTGTGACAAAAACATTGACACAAAACCGCACAGAACAACGCACCGTAAACTATGGTGGCGTCACTATCAATAGTAACAACAGTGAAGAAATTTGGCAGAAATTGCGCAATAAAGAACAGTTGGCGGCAGGGTGATAAATGGAAAAACTTTACCTTGATTTATTGATTACAGGCGAAGACATTACGCTAGATAGCGGCAATCAGCCGTTAATTTGCGATAACCGAATATCTATTGCGCAAGATATTAAACACGCCATTTTAGAAAGTGGATTGGCGACACAACTTATCGCAGAGCGTTCGCGCATTTTACGCCGCGATATTATTTTGCAAATGGTGTTATTGGTTGAAGAAGATGTGCGCTTGATTCCAGGTACCGTTTCCATTAGCGAAGAACGTTTAGGACAGTTATTTATTACCGCTGAAACTTATGAATTTGGGCGACTTGATGAATTGGAGTTACGTTTAAATGAGTGAAAATTTCAAACAAATGTTAACTGAAAGCGGCTTACCCACAGAAGAAACGCAAATCCGTCAAGAATTTGAACGCTTAACCGCAGAAGCAGGATTGATTACTAACACAAGCCGAATGAGTCCATTTTGGCGATTAATCACCGCCATTGCTGTTAAGCCTGTGAAGTGGCTGACAGATCATTTAATTGCTGAAATTCTGCCGAATTTATTTGTAAAAACGGCAAAAGATAGTTGGTTACAAATTCAAGCCTGGGCAGTGGGCTTAGATTTTAAAGCAGCAACAAAAGCAGAAGGTGTCGTGCATTTTACAAAAGAAAGCGATGTAACCGATCTCACCATTAAAGCGGGCACGGTGATTCAGACAGAGCGTATTAATGATGTGATTTTCCGTTTGATTGTCACGCAAGATACCATTATTTCTAAAGGTGTGTTGCGTGCGCCTGTGCCAGTAATCGCAGAGCAGGCTGGCGCAAATTTCAATTTGGCTGCAGGTTATTACCGTATTTTGCCAGAATCTATCGCAGGGGTAAGTGCGGTAGAAAATTTAGAAGATTGGCTCACCTCACCAGGTGCTGACAGAGAAACTAACGACGAATTACGAGAACGCTATCGCACACAATTTTCGAGTGTAGGACAGCACCACATTGACAGCGTTTACAAAGGCATGATCGCCAAAGTTGCCGCCTTATCGGTGGATAGAATTTATTTTAAACACGATGCGCCACGTGGGCCAGGTACGGCAAACGCTTATTTGTTATTAGACACAGGCGTAACCAGTCAGCCGTTTATTGATAAAGTCAATCGACATGTGCGTGATGAGGGTTTTCACGGCCACGGTGACGATTTAATTTGCTACGCCATGCCAGAAACTAAACATAATTTAACGTGCGCCATTTACTTCCAGCCATCTATTTTTGTCGGCGATGTGCGTAAACAAGAAATCGTGCAACAAGTGGAAAATATGATCCGCTGCGCATTTCGCGAAAATAATAATTATGGCGTAACAAGGACTTACCCTTTTAGCCGTTTTAGTTGGTCGAAATTGGGCGAAGAAATTCACGACAACATCAGCGAAATTGCATCTATCGTATGGGGGCAAAGCGACATTCAAAGCGAGTTATCTATTCCTCGCATTCAGCAATTGTCCGTCACAGTGCAAAAGTAAGGGGAGAAAATGAAAATAAAATTGCCCTTCTGGATGGATAAAGGCGAATTAAGCAAAATCGCCGTGCTATTCGGAAAATGGTGGGATTATGTTTTAAGTGCGGTCAAATTTCCCTTCAATATTTTAGATGAAGAACACTGCAGTGAACGCATTTTAAATTTAATCGCCTATCAACGAGACGTAGAACGATTTGAGGGTGAGCCGTTAGAACTCTTCCGTAAGCGCGTGAAATATGCCTTTTTAAATGCGAAAGATGCGGGCAGTAAAGCGGGCTTTATCCGCATTTTTGAACGCTTAGGCATTGGCTACGTAGAAATTGAAGAACGGTTCGATAGGGAAAATTGGGATGTTATCAAAATTCGAATCAGTGATTCACAATTAGCAAAGAAAACAGAATTACTCAATTTAATCATTCGAAAATATGGCCGCACTTGTCGGCGTTATACCTTTGAAGTGATCACTAAAGAAACCGTGAGTATTTATCACGGAGAATTTAACCATGATCACCAAAGTTTTTATGTGAAAGTAAACTGATAATAACAACAATAAGAGGTTTATTTATGGCTAGTTTAATTACGCCACAATTTGAACGCTACGTTGCAGAACAAACTATTGCACGTGGCACAGTACAGTTTGATGAATTTATTTTCGCCAATATTCCAGGGTTAAACGAGAACAATCTTGCACAACATCTTACTATGCCCACATCAGCGCAAATTGTACACCGCCAAGCGGTATCACAAAGTGGCGTGATTAATGAAAATGCCGTTGTGTATTCTGTGACGATTGGTACTGAAGTAGGCGATTTTGATTTCAATTTTATTGGTTTAATTAACAGTTCTAAAAATCTTTTAGCCGTTGCGGTGCAAACGGATACAGTGAAAAAAATCCGTAATAAAAATGCTGTGCAAGGCAACAGTATTACGCGCAATATGCTTTTAGAATTTAGTGGCGCAAAAGCTCTGACGGGCATTAATGTCAATGCGAACACTTGGCAAATTGATTTTACTGTACGCTTACATGGACTTGATGAAAAAATTCGTTTAACCAATCGTGATCTGTATGGCAGAGCAGTATTTTTCGATGATAGTTTTCTGGTTAAACGTAAGACAGGCAATCAATTTACTATTCAACCAGGTGTAGCTTACGTGGAAGGGGTGCGCATGGATTCAACCGCACTTTATAACCTCACAGCAAACAATTTGCCATGTTCAGTTTACGCCGACCTAGTGCATCATTGCACCGTAACGGGCGAATACCAAACCGAAATTAAGTATCTCACGCAATCAAAAGCCGATTATGTGGACACCGCAAACCGCCAACACTATGTGCAAATTTTGGCGGATATTGACAGCCAAGGCAATGTGACAGATCGCCGTTTACTATCGCCGTTTTTAGGCATGAATCCGCTCACATTAGATGACACAACCGAAAACACTAAAGATAAACTGGGTCATACGCATAAATTACCTATCGCAAGTTTAGTTAAAAAGGGGATTGTAAAATTATTTTCAGGCTATGATTCAGATGCTGAAGATATGGCTGCAACCCCGAAAGCCATTAAAGGATTAAAAGCATTAATTGATGCAATTACGCGTAATTTGGGTAATTACATTCCAAATAGTAAAAAGTCGTCTCGCGTAGATAGCAACAGCGCAGATGATGTTGCGACGAGTGCTGCGGTTAAAACGGCTTATGATAAAGGTGTGGACGCCGAAGAGCTTGCCAATACAAAATGGGCAGCAAAATCAGCAACAGAAACAGAGCCAGGTATTTTGCCAATATCGCACAAAACTGACGGCACAGATAAAAACAAATTTGCATCTGAATATGCGGTGGGCGAGGCTGCTAAAAAAGGCTTGCCTTTAGGTGCAGTAGTATCATTTCCGCGTGCGGTAACCAATCCCGTCGGTTTTTTACGTGCTGATGGTTCGACGTTCAACGCCCAAACCTTTCCTGATTTATACCGTACTCTGGGCAACAGCAACAAACTCCCTGATTTAACCCGTAGCGATGTAGGCATGACCGCTTATTTTGCCGTGGATAACATCCCTGTTGGCTGGATTGCGTTTGATGATATTGCCACACAAGTTACCGAGCAACGTTACCCTGAGTTATATCGTCACTTAGTCGGCAAATATGGCTCGATTAATAGTGTGCCTAAAGTAGCAGATAGATTTTTGCGCAATGCGGGTAATGGGCTATCTGTGGGGCAAACGCAAGGCGATGCAATCCGTAATATTACGGGCAAACATTTAGGGATGCACGCAGGAGATATCAATGGGGTATTTTATCGAGGGGATAGATCGGGTGTTTATCATGACGGCGGAACTGGATATAAAGGGTATATTGGCTTTGACGCATCGCGAGTTGTGCCAACCGCAAATGAAAATCGCCCTAAATCATTAATCCTCAAACTATGTATCAAAGCCATTAATAGCCTTGATGATGTGGTGTTTTGGATTAAATCACACGGCGAAGTAACCAATGCAGGTATGCTTGATGCAGGGCGATTAGCACAAGGATTACAAGACAAAGCAGACCGTAATCATACCCATACAGTGAGCCAGATTACGGATTTTAATCAGGCTGCCTCTCAACTTATTGACGCATCAATCACCTATCAACATATAGGGGGATTTGAGGTGAGAAAATATCCTGATGGGACGATGATACAAACCTATGCTGTAAATGTAGGGGAGCATCAACTTACTACAAATAAGCTTAAAACGTTTAACTGGGCGGTAGCATTTGCAAGCACGCCGATGATATGGGTAACTGCTAATGCAACAGATAATCGTAATGGTGCACAAGTCGATCTTGGCGCATTAGTAGGCATCGTTATATCAGATTGTACCCAAGCAACATGCGCATATCGCACAAGTGAGATTTGGGGAAACACCAATCATAATCCAACAATGCAATTTTTCGCAATCGGGAGATGGAAATAATGACAATGTATTTTAAAGACGGCTTTTTTGATGATTCTTATGGTGGTTTTGTACCAGAAGGTGCGGTGGAAATTAGCCAAGATAAATATATTGAGCTACTTAACGGACAAGCGCAAGGTAAACAAATCATTGCAGACAAAACAGGCAACCCTGTATTAATTGCCCCACAACCCAGTGCGGCACATGTGTTAAATCTTGACACACTTACGTGGGACATTTCAGCCGAAAAACAAACCGCACTTTTTGCACAACAAAAAGAAGGTTTACTCAATAAATTAGCGGATAAAGCCGACCAACTTAAAAATAGCTTACTAGCAGGCTATCCACAAACGGAAATCGAAAGTTTTTATCGACAAGAAAAAGAGGCTCTCGCATGGCAAGTCGACCACAACACACCCACACCGATGCTTTCACAAATTGCGCGTGTGCGTGGTGTGCCGCTAGAGGTGTTAATTGAAAAAGTGATTGAAAAATCCGCTCAGTTTGCTGTAGCTATTGGCATCATTATTGGGCAACGTCAGGCGTTTGAAGATCGTTTGGTGGCTTTAAAAACACCCGAGGAATTAACCTCACTTGAACAGGAGATTGAGCAATGGCAATTCCAAACAAATTAAAACGCTATGGCTATCACGTGGTTATTGCCATAGATCAACTGTTTAACGCCTTAACAGGTGGCGCAGCGGATGAAACACTTTCCAGTCGCACTTATCGAGGTGCGATATTAGCAGAAAACCCGAAAAAACGCTGGCGAGTACTATATCGTTTCATCAACGGTATCTTCTTTGATAGCAATCACTGCAAGACAGCTTATGAAAGTGAATTAAATCACAAACAATATCCAGAAGGTTTTAAAACTAATGAATTTTAGGTGATGTTTAATATGTGGAAACAACAAAAACTAAAATTATCCCCACAGGCAAGAACAATATTACAAAACGCACAAAAGGGGATTATTTCCCCTTTTTCGCTATCTGTAAGTGGTACTAAATTAGGTGTGCATAATTGGTCGCACGGTATCAAAGAAAAATCAAATCACTATTTGTCACCCGAAAATGCAGTGAAAGCACTGGCGGCAAAATTGATCGATTATGCCGATCCGAATCGCCCTAAAGGTGTGCAGGATGTCGTGGTCATTATGGTGACAAGTAGCAATATAGATCAGTTTATTGCAGAGTTGGAAAAAGTGCGTGAGCTATTGCCTGAGCCAACATTTAAGCAAGCGCTAGACTATGCGAAATCAAGTAAAGATTTACAAGAAACAAAAATGATAAAAACGCCAACTATGGCAAGTCCATCATTTTCCAATAGTGCCGATATTACGCCAGGTTCCGCCCGCACGATGCAAAGTATTTTACGCAATGCGATATCTGCAGCGGTTGCGGCACAAACTAAAGATCCGATGGCGATGATTGAGGCGTTAAAGGCAGCCAAAAAAGAACGCGACAAAGCCAATAACGAAAAAGTTGAAAAAATGTTGAATACATCGGCGAATGTATATGCATTTTCCGTTTCGGATTATCTCGAAGTGGCGGAAACAAAAATCAAATTGAATGTGCCGACGGCGGGTAATGTATTTACCGCTTGTGTGATGTTTATTGGTACAGATTTAACCAATATTAGAGGAATGTTGCAAAATGCAGAAACGTAATCCCAGTGTACAACTTGCACTAAATGGCACGCCAGTTTATTTAAACAATATTTTAATGTCGGTTTCGGTCAAACGTGAAGAAAAAGACATGAGCGGTCAAAAATCAAGTACCAAAAAATCAGATAAAGGCGTAAAAGCCAAAGAGTTAAGCGTAACGGGGTTTATTCCATACAACAGAAAAGAGTGGCTGACGCAGCTTTTCAATTTAGCTGAAGCAGAAACGGGTAAAGGCGAGCAAACAAAATATCGGGTCTCTTGTACAGTGGCTGAAGCCGTGAATATGCGTGAAGTGCAATTTAGTGGCGAGGTTTCCGCAACAGAACAAAATGGGCAGTTGGGCTGGTCGATTTCCTTTACTTTGCGCGAGGTAAATTCTGTTGCAGAGAAAAAAGACCAACGAAAGAAAAAACCAAAGGTAAAAACGCAAGGCGAGAGCGCGCCAGTAGCAAAAAGTGCGGGTGAAAATTCGGGGAAATCTGGAGAAGAAAAAGAAAGAACGGCAGGTACTGAAAAAGATACAAGTGCAGCAGGACGATTAAATCAAGGTGATATTTTGGGAGCGATTCAAGCTGGAAGTAAAGGAGATTGGAGTAGACACAATGAAAATAATTAAAACTTTTCTTCTTGAAGGAGAAGAGTTGGAGCTTGCCGATGAAATGATTGTTTTGGAACTCAACAACACTGGGCGCGGATTTGTTACTGTTCGTACCGAAAAAGACTGCATCGGAAAAAGTGCTGTTTTTGAGATGGGAGAATATGATCACTATTACAAATGGTTTGATGGTATTGTTGAGCGTGAACAAAGTGCGGAAAACGGCTATAAAAAATTATTTATTCGCGAAAAAGTGGCGGTGTTTGAAAAGCCTTTAAACTGTTCTCACAGACACATAACCTTGCGTGATTTATGCGCGTGGATTACAAGTCAAACAAAAATCCCAGTAAAAGTGCCGCAAGCAGATTATGCGGATACGCCGATTTCGTTATTCACTCATAATGGCAGTGGTTATCAGCTTTTAGCCAATATTGGGCGGCAATATCAAATTCCAGATTATATGTGGCAACAATCGCCAGACGGTTCTTTGTTTGTTGGTTCGCATAAAGATTCACGCTGGGCAGGAAAGAATATTGAGTTTGACGAAAGCATGACATTAACAAGCGGCAGCAATGATATGACAATTCCTATCACCGCCGCTATTCGACCTGGTGCAATCATTAATGGCAATAAAATTCAGAAAGTGGAATTGTCTGGAGATGATTATGTGCTTTCGTGGGAAAATTTAGGCAAAGACGGCAAGCCAGCACAAAAAAGCCCAGAACGCCGACAAATGGAAAAAACGTTCCCAGAATTGGCAGGCGGTTATCATTTGCCGAAATATGCGAAAGTCGTTGGCGTTGCGGATCCATCTAGTGGCGGTGATATTTCTGATCCGTTCCGCCCGAAATATGCCGTCGAGTTGCAACTACTGGACGAAAATGGAAACGAGGATAAAACTGTGCCAGTTTATCCAGCTGTGCCTTTGCCTGTAACAAGTACAGGTTCACAAGGTGGAGATTTTGCCTTTCCTGAAGTGGGCACAATGGTTGAAGTAGGTTTTGCTTATGGGCGAAGCGATCAGCCTTTTGTACGCACTATGTTAGCGCAAGGAAAAACAGTACCGAGTGTTGCACCTGGAGAACAACTCAAACAGCAACGCCCAGAAGTGTATGAGCGCACCGATGCCGCAGGCAATAAGATTCGCGAAACCGATCAGAAGATTACAGATAAATCCTTTGAACGCTACATCGAAACCGACAGCGAAGTAAAACAAATTGGCACGTCAAATGTGACGATTGATTCTGATAAAACAGAAACTATTGGCGGAAATAAAACTGTTAGCGTGTTGGGCAGTATCAATGACACGACTGCAAGTCATCGAACTGTAGGGACAGGTGGTACTCTACAAGAAAAAATAGTCGGATTGGCTCAACGTGTTTCAGACGAAAAGAATAAATTTGTGGCGCCGCTAAGTTATATGGGGTCAGAAGGGCAGAATATTTTTAGACTACTGGAAGACACGATTCAACTATTAGGCGAAGTTGCAAGCACATTGGCAACGCATACGCACAGAGGTTCACCTCCGCCAGATCAAGCAAGTACATTTACCCAGCAGGCAAGCCAAGCAAAAACAATTAAAGGTAAACTCACGCCTATCATTGAGTAACAACCGCAATTCATATCAAACCAAAGCCGCACAATGTTGCGGCTTTTCTTTATGTTTCTAACATGTATGTCGGAGACATCAACCACGGAAAATCTAAGTTATTGTTATAACAAATAAATCTACGTAATAAGCAATATAAAACAATTCCACGGAAATTTTTCACGTAAAAATACAAGGCACGGAAAATCCACTTCCTCCCCCGCCGAATTTGCGTTAAAAATTTGTGTTTTTTCAGTTAGATTTCAAAGTAAAAATTAATCTAATTTATTGAAGTAAAAGAGATCATTAATGCAACCGAATAGAGATCTTAACTGTAAAAATTTCAATCTTTTTCATCATTTTTCACTTAAAATAGATCATTGATAATAAGAATAATAAGATAACCTAATGATTTTTAGATTGTTTTTAAATTTTCCGTGTGAAATATGAGAGTAATTGATTTCAGTTAATTGACTGGCGGTTATCGCCATTGTTTAAAGATAGGTTTAAAAGTAAAGATAAAAACTAGATATTTATAATCGCCACTTTGTCGCCAGTTGAATATTATTGGTGGGTCGTGAAGGATTCGAACCTTCGACCAACGGATTAAAAGTCCGCTGCTCTACCGACTGAGCTAACGACCCAATTAGATGATTTTAAAGTGAATTTTAAAATCTTTGGATTGGTGTTTAAATGGTGCCCGAAGCCAGACTTGAACTGGCACGCCTCGAAAGGCGAGGGATTTTAAATCCCTTGTGTCTACCGATTCCACCACTCGGGCATATAGACAACTAACATTTGCGTATTATGGAGGCGTGTCCCGGAGTCGAACCGAGCTACATGGATTTGCAATCCAGTGCATAACCGCTTTGCTAACACGCCATGAATTGGAGCGGGAAACGAGGCTCGAACTCGCGACCCCGACCTTGGCAAGGTCGTGCTCTACCAACTGAGCTATTCCCGCATTCGCTGTTAGTGGTGCGCATTTTACGGAAATTCAGATAACTGTCAATTACAGATTTAAAAAAATTATCTAACCGTTTAAAAAAAGTTCATTTTGTTCAAATAAATCACAGAAAATGGTGGAAAAATGGAATTTTATGTAATTTTCTAATTTCTACTTTTATCACTTTTTCCTTTGTGCCAAAATGCTAAACGTTTTTTAGCACGTAAAGTGCGGTTGATTTTTTCATTATTTTTAGAGGATGTTATGACACAACAATATGCTATCGATACTTTATTAGCTCAAGCAGGCAATCGCAGTGATGAGCGTACGGGTGCAGTTTCTACACCAATTTTTCTTTCTACTGCTTATGGTCATTATGGTATCGGTGAAAGCACGGGATTTGATTACACGCGTACCAAAAACCCAACTCGTACAGTATTAGAAGAAACGATAGCTAAATTAGAGAATGGAGATCGTGGCTTTGCGTTTTCTTCTGGTATGGCGGCAATTCAAGTTTTGATGACGCTTTTCACTGCACCAGATGAATGGATCGTTTCTAGCGATGTGTATGGTGGTACTTATCGACTATTAGATTTTTCTTATAAAAATAACAATAGTGTAAAACCTGTTTATGTTAATACAGCATCTGCTTCAGAAATTGAGGCGGCAATTACCCCAAATACGAAAGCGATTTTTATTGAAACTCCATCAAATCCTTTAATGGAAGAATGTGATGTAGTTGAAATTGCAAAACTTGCGAAAAAATATAATTTGATGTTGATCGTGGATAATACGTTTTTAACGCCAGCGCTTTCTCGCCCATTAGATTTAGGCGCTGATGTGGTGATTCACAGCGGGACTAAATATATTGCCGGTCATAATGATGCACTTGTCGGGCTGATTGTTGCGAAAGGACAAGAACTTTGTGATCGCATTGCTTATATTCAAAATGGTGCAGGTGCGGTGCTTTCCCCTTTTGATTCTTGGCTGACTATTCGTGGTATGAAAACCCTTTCTTTACGCATGAAACGTCATCAAGAAAATGCACAAGCTATTGCGGAATTTTTAAAAGCTCAACCGCAAGTGGAATCGGTGCTTTATCCGAATAAAGGTGGGATGTTGTCTTTCCGTTTACAAGATGAAGCTTGGGTTAATACGTTCTTAAAATCCATCAAATTGATTACTTTTGCAGAAAGTTTAGGCGGCACAGAAAGTTTTATTACTTATCCAGCTACTCAAACCCATATGGATATTCCAGAATCCGAGCGTGTAGCTCGTGGGATTACTAATACCTTGCTGCGTTTTTCAGTCGGTATTGAAGATGTAGAAGATATTAAAGCAGACTTATTACAGGCTTTTGCAAACTTAAAATAATTGGAGCAAACCATGAAAATTGCAATCTATAGCACTAAAAGCTATGACCGAAAATATATTGAGCTCATTAACGCAAAATATAATTTCGATTTAGAATTTTTTGATTTTATGCTGAACGAGAGCACTGCACGTTTAGCAGAACATTGCGAAGTAGTATGCATTTTCGTGAATGATAATGGTAGCCGAAAAGTATTAGAAAAATTAGCCGCACTTGGCGTGAAAATCGTGGCTTTGCGCTGTGCAGGTTTCAATAATGTTGATTTAAAAGCCGCTCAAGAATTGGGCATTCAAGTTGTACGGGTTCCCGCTTATTCGCCTGAAGCAGTGGCAGAACATACCATTGGTTTGATGATGACACTGAACCGTCGAATTCATCGTGCTTATCAGCGTACCCGAGAAGCGAACTTCTCTCTTGAGGGATTAATTGGGTTCAATATGCACGGACGCACGGTCGGGGTGATCGGAACAGGTAAAATTGGGATTGCAGTGATGCGCATTTTGAAAGGTTTTGGCATGAATATCTTGGCGTACGATCCTTTCAAAAATCCAGTGGTGGAAGATCTTGGTGGACAATATGTTGAATTAGATGAGCTTTATGCTAAATCTCATGTGATTACGCTTCATTGCCCAGCAACGCCAGAAAACTATCATTTATTAAATCGCGAGGCTTTTGCCAAAATGAAAGATGGCGTGATGATCGTTAATACGAGTCGCGGTTCTTTGATTGATACTCAAGCTGCAATTGATGCGTTAAAACAGCGCAAAATCGGGGCGTTAGGTATGGATGTGTATGAGAATGAACGTGATTTGTTCTTTGAAGATAAGTCTAACGAAGTGATTCAAGATGATATTTTCCGCCGTTTATCTTCTTGCCATAATGTATTGCTAACAGGCCACCAAGCATTTTTAACCGAAGAAGCACTAACCAATATTGCGGATGTGACTTTATCAAATGTTTATAAATTGAAATCGGGCAAAGTGTGTGAAAATATTGTTTTGCCGTCTTAGCTTTTGGCAATTAAAACGATTAGTTTACATTTTTTAAAACGGTGTTATTCTGCACCGCACTTGTAAGTTTAAAAAAAGCCCTTATATAGGGATTCCATTCACAAAATAAGGAAAACAAAATGAGCGAAGTATTACACATTAATGACGCAGATTTTGAAAGTGTTGTAGTTAATTCAGATATCCCCGTTTTATTAGACTTTTGGGCACCTTGGTGTGGTCCTTGCAAAATGATTGCACCAGTGTTAGATGAACTTGCACCTGAATTTGCGGGTAAAGTTAAAATCGTGAAAATGAATGTGGATGATAACCAAGCAACGCCAGCACAATTTGGTGTTCGTAGTATCCCAACATTATTATTGATTAAAAATGGTCAAGTTGTTGCAACTCAAGTTGGTGCATTACCAAAAACTCAATTGGCTAACTTCATTAACCAACATATTTAATCGTTGCTTAAAGCTATAAGTAACTTTAGAGCATTGATAAGATTGCCCCTTAATGGGGCAATTTTTTTGTCTAAAATTTTGATGAACGACCTGATGAGAATCAAAGTACTTGCTCAAATTCTATATTTAAAGGAAAGGCTTTGATTATCGTGTTGTAAATAAAACAACAGCGTAATGCGTTTTGTGTGAGTTGTGTGAAGATATCATCGGTTAAATCTGATGAAATAAAAATTTTAATTTTGCCGTCATTAATGACAGGTTGCTCACTATAGCCGAGAACGCCCAGTAAGGTTAAAGGATTGGCGAGGTTGAGCCAAATTTTTCCTTCCATTTCTACAATATCGGCACGTTGTTGAGCAAAATGGGCTTTTACACTGCTCAAAATGCCACCTAAAATAGAAACAGCAAAATAATCTACCGCACTTTTTTGTAACGATTGGTTATCGAAATTGACTTGTGAATAGAGAGAAATGCTGTCATTCGGGGTGAATAATTTAATTTCTTCTCCGCGTAATACGGCTCGATATTTTGCTGTAAAACGTTCACTTTCAGGTACGTTATACATAACGTTCCCTCAATATTGATTTTGCTTCATTTAATACATTAAGTTTGGCTTCAATAATGTCAAAAGCATTTAAAGGGCGGTTAGAAAAAGTGGCAAATCCACAATCTGGATTTAGCCAGATTTGCTCTGGTGGAAGGTAATTTAAGGCTTTTTCTGCGCGCTGAACAATCTGATCTACGGTTTCCACTTCATCAGAACGAGGATTGATGACGCCTAAGCCTAAAATGCATTTTTGTCTTAAGATTTCACTTTCTAATAACGAACTTAATTCTCCCGCTCTTGGCGTAGAAAATTCGAGCATTAAAATATCAGGTAATGCCGATTCAAATAAATCCACTAATGATGTATAAGGCCCTCGCAGTAATACGTTTTCATCTTTGCTCCAGTTGCCACGGCATACATGTAGTGCGGTTTTGATATTTTTATTTCTTGCATACTCAAAGATTTGAGTAATTAAACTTTTCGCAAACTGTAGTTCCGCAGCAAAATCTTGTTTTTCGCTTAACGCCGCACACATAAATGAACGTGTTTGATGATGGCTAAAAATAACTTCTGTCAAAACAGGCTCATCAAATTGAACAACACTTACGCCTAGCTCACATAAATGATCAATTTCTTGCTTTAAGATAGCAACAACATCTTTTGCCATTTCTTCTTTTGATGAATAATGTTGACCTGACACAGGCGAAAGCCACATGGAGCGAGCCATTAAGTAAGGCCCAGGCAAGGTTGCTTTAATTGGCTGCTTAGTTAGATTTTTCAGTAGCAACATTTCATCTGCGACTAAAGATTGTTTGTAGCTGATTTTTCCTACGCAAATAGCATTTTTTATGGAAAGTGCGGGAACATCCAAGGTTTCTAGCATTGACTCAAAAATTTGCTTTTCTTTAATGTGATCGAGCATTTCACTCATGCTCATTAAGGTCGCGCCTTGAATTTTTTGTGCAATAAAAGAAAGGTAATTGTCGCGAAGTAATTCGCCGCTAGTGATGATATCAATGCCAGTGCGTTGTTGAATTTCGACAATTTGCTTCGTTTCTTGAACAACGATTTGCTCAAGCTCTGTAGTGGTTATTTTGCCTAGTGCGTGCTTTTTACGCACCATCAAAAGTGTTTGGCTACGAGGCATTGAGCCTAAAAGGGAAGTTGTGAAAGGTTTCATAGAAAATCCACAATGATGGGCGTTTATCACGCGCCCATCATGACATATTGATCTTAAAAGAATTTTAAATATTCATTGGCAGCTTGTAATTGAGCAAAACCTTTTGTTCTGCCCGCAACCCAACGTTTTAATCCTTCCAAATCCATCATTTCTTTATGTTCTGGATTGTTGTAATCCATTTTGAATAAGGTTTCGGTGAATGCATTGAATTTGGTTTCATCTAATCCCACGCGTCCACTAAAAATACAATGGTCAAATGATGGTGTTTTTGCGAGTACTCGAACTGTTGCAGGATCGAGTGTGCCATCTTTTGTCCAACGTTCAAAATTGAAATCTAACATCCATGTTGCCGAGACTTGACGATCTTTTAATGCATTGGCTGCATCTAATTCACCGCCTACATGATCGCCATGCAAACCAACACCCACATCAAAGCGTTTTTCTACATAATCTTGACCAAATTCCAAGCCATGTTGATGTAAAAACTCGATTGGAATTAACCGCGCTTGTGGGGAATCAATCGCACCAAAAGCTATAGTTTTATTTTTTAAATCTTCAATTGATTGGATAGTTGGATCATTAACAACTAAATAGCTTTGACGATCTTGGTCGGTATCACGCATTGCACCATTTAAGGTTTTCCCCCCACTACGTAAATAACCATCTAGCCAAGCTAGGGGAGAGTTCCACGCGACATCAATTTCATTATTGAGTAACGCATCAACTTGCCCTTTATAGTCTTTGAAATACACGGGCTCAATAGGAAAGCCTTCTTTTTCAAAAAAGTCTGCAATAATTCCCCAAATAACCGTCACTTGTGGGGCGTAGATTACCGCCCCAATTTTTAATTTCTCACTCATTTTTCACCGCACTTTATGGAATTTGTTGACCTGTAATGGCTTTACCTAACCAAATATTTAGCACATCGACACTTGGCGCCATCACTTGGCTTGCTAATGCATCGCGTAAATAGCGTTCCATTGGCCCTATTTTGTTATAAGCCTTGCCACCGCCAATACGCATACCAATTTGTGCAAGAGTAATCGCATTTTCGCTCGCGAGAATTCGGGCGGCTAATAATTTAGCTAATGCATCTGCATCACCTTCTGTGGCTGCACGAGCCGCATCTTGCGTAGCACATATAGCCGCATTCGTATTTGCATAAATTTTAGCTAAGTGAATTTGCACGGTTTCGATTTCTGCTAATGCAGTGCCAGATGTGTATTTACGGTGTGTTGAATGTTTAATTGCCTCAGTAAGCACGGCTTTACATACGCCGCTATAGACAGCAGCCAAGCCACAAATAAAGGCTGGTGCAATGCCTCCAAATACTTGTTCTGCGCCTGCGCCAACTTCGCCAATACGCCAGCTACGATCTAATGGCATATCGGTCATGCGCATAAAGCAAGAAACATTGCTACGCATACCTAAGCCATTCCAGCTATCAGCTTCAAAAGTTAAGCCTTGATTACCAAGTGGAAGCACCCAGTTATCAATAGTTTCACCATTTTCAGAAGGCAAAAGCGCTAAATAATAAGAAGCATAATTGCCCGATGTCACCATGGATTTTAAGCCATTGAATACTGCATGTTCAGCATTAAATTGTGCAGTTGCATCGGTAATATAGAAGTGAGTACCCGTGCCTAATTCACTATAGGCGAGTGCGGCAAAGGTTTGATTTTGAACAATATCAGAAAAGATTTTTTGTTTGAGTTGATCGCTGCCGAATAGATTTAAACAATTCACTGCAACGTTACTCATCATGTAACAGAGACCAGCAGAGGCTGAACTTTCAGCTAACGCCATACAGACTTCAGCGTGTTCTTTTAGGGTTAATCCCATTCCGCCGTATTCTTTTGGAATTAAAAGTGAAAACCAACCAGCTTTACCTAATTCCTTAAATGCCTGAACAGGAAATTCTTTTTTTTGATCGAGTTCGTCGGCGTAAGGCTCAATAAACTGTTCCGCTAACTTTCTCACCTGAGTATAGATTTGCGACATAATATATCCTTATTGTGTGTTGAGAAAAACTTTCTACAAGGCGGATATTATTATGCTCAGTTTCTTTTTTCTAGTATTTAATTCAAAATAATTTCAGTAATGTGACGTGGATCAAGAAAAAATCTGGCAAGCATTTTCCCATGTGACTTTTTTAATCAATTCCGCAGGTTCATTTCTTAAGGCGCAAAGGGCTTTAAAACTTTCCACAATACGCTCTGGTCGATTAGGTTGGCCTTGAAAACCAAATACAGGCATATCTGGACTATCTGTTTCCAACACTAAGGCATCAAGTGGTAGTTTTGCAATCGCTTGACGAGTTTTATTGGCGCGTTCATAAGTGATAGTGCCGCCAACCCCGATTTTATAGCCTAAATCAACAAAGCGTTTTGCTTGATCGTAGCTGCCTGAAAAACCGTGTATCACGCCAAGTTTAGATAATGGAATACGTTTTAAAAAAGTAAAAATTTGATCATGGGTTTTTCGACTGTGAATATTGACGGGTAAATTAAATTGCTTTGCAAAATAAAGTTGGCTTTCAAAAAAATGACTTTGTTTTGCCCAAAGTTCATCAGTAAGCAAATCAGGAATCGCGCGTTCCAAACCAATTTCTGCCACCGCCGTGCAATTTGCATCACGATTTTTTAAGGCTTGTTCTAACAGAATTAAATCATTTTCGGCGTGTTCTTTAATATAAAGAGGATGGAGCCCAAGCCCATAGCGCAAATTATCAGGAAAAAGTGCGGTCATATTTTGGATTGTTTTAAAATCAGCTTCTTTCACCGCCACAATCAGTATTTTTTGCACATCGGCTTGCTTAGCATTATCAATAAGCTGTGACAACGGCTCCCCAGTAAATTGTTGGAGATAATCGAGATGCGTGTGAGTGTCAAAGAAAGGCATGAGCATTTTCCTTTAGGTCGATAAAAATGGCGGAATTCATCCGCCATTCACCATTATTCTACTGAAACTGATGTAATAACCACATCTTCAGTTGGAACATCTTGATGAAAGCCTTTGTTGCCTGTCTTCACTTTTTTGATTTTATCAACAACATCCATACCTTCAACTACTTCACCAAATACTGCATAGCCCCATTCTTGAACGACTTCGCGACCAAACATTTCTTTTGAACGATAATTTAAGAAATCATTGTCTGCCACGTTAATGAAAAATTGTGCTGTCGCTGAATGTGGATCTGAAGTGCGAGCCATTGCAATGGTTCCACGTTTGTTACTTAAACGATTGTTCGCTTCATTTTGGATGGGGGCTTTAGTTGCTTTTTCGCGCATACCGCTTTCCATACCGCCGCCTTGAATCATAAAGCCATCAATAACACGGTGAAAAATTGTGTTATTATAAAAACCGTCTTTGCAGTAATTTAAGAAGTTTTCTGCTGTAACTGGAGCTTTATCAAAATCCAATTTAATTTTAATGTCGCCAAAGTTTGTGTGTAACGTAACCATTTTGTTTTCCTTCTGAAAAATTAAGGGTCGTATTATTCCACAATCGAGGTAAAAGTGCTATAAAAGTGCGATTTGTTTTTATTTCATTTTACGAGCTTAAAAATGCTAAAAATTTTCAATACCTTAACGAGAGAAAAAGAAATCTTTAAACCTATCCACGAAAATAAAGTGGGAATGTATGTTTGTGGCGTCACTGTTTATGATTTATGCCATATCGGTCATGGACGCACTTTTGTGTGTTTTGATGTGATTGCCCGTTATTTACGTTCTTTGGGTTACGATTTAACTTATGTGCGCAATATTACGGACGTAGATGACAAAATTATTAAACGTGCGTTAGAAAACAAAGAAACCTGCGATCAGTTAGTGGATCGCATGGTGCAAGAAATGTATAAAGATTTTGATGCACTTAATGTATTACGCCCTGATTTTGAACCTCGCGCGACCCATCATATTCCAGAAATTATTGAAATTGTGGAAAAATTAATTAAACGCGGACATGCTTATGTTGCGGATAATGGCGATGTGATGTTTGATGTGGAAAGCTTTAAAGAATACGGCAAATTATCTCGTCAAGATCTTGAGCAATTACAAGCTGGTGCACGTATTGAAATCAATGAAATCAAGAAAAATCCAATGGATTTCGTGCTTTGGAAAATGTCGAAAGAAAACGAGCCAAGTTGGTCTTCCCCTTGGGGCTCAGGTCGTCCGGGTTGGCACATTGAATGTTCTGCAATGAACTGCAAACAGCTTGGCGAGCATTTTGATATTCACGGTGGTGGCTCTGATTTAATGTTCCCTCATCACGAAAATGAAATTGCACAATCTTGCTGTGCACATGGCGGCCAATATGTGAATTATTGGATCCATTCTGGCATGATCATGGTGGATAAAGAAAAAATGTCGAAATCCCTAGGCAATTTCTTCACAATTCGTGATGTATTAAATCACTACAATGCAGAGGCGGTACGTTATTTCTTATTAACGGCACATTATCGTAGCCAGCTCAATTACAGTGAAGAAAACTTGAATTTAGCGCAAGGTGCGTTGGAACGTTTATACACGGCTTTACGCGGAACGGATCAAAGTGCGGTTGCTTTTGGCGGAGAAAATTTTGTGGAAGCCTTCCGTGAAGCAATGGATGATGATTTTAATACGCCAAATGCACTTTCTGTTTTATTCGAAATGGCGCGTGAAATTAACAAATTAAAGACAGAAGATGTTGAGAAAGCCAATGGACTTGCCGCGCGTTTGCGTGAATTGGGTGCGATTTTAGGATTACTTCAACAAAAACCAGAGAAATTCTTACAAGCAAGTTCTGACGATGATGAAGTGGCAAAAATTGAAGCACTGATTAAACAACGCAACGAAGCTCGTGCAGCTAAAGATTGGGCTGCTGCGGATGCAGCGCGTAATGAGCTCACCGCTATGGGCATCGTATTAGAAGATGGGGCGAATGGAACAACTTGGCGTAAGCAATAAATTTAAACGTTAAATCAATTCCATTAAAAAGACTAAGTTCAGAATGTAATAGAACTTAGTCTTTTTATTTTTTCATCATTTCTTAATATAGGATTTTAATGTTTGTTCCACTTCATAAATCCAATCTAATTCATGCTGCGTGAAACCCGCTTGAATACGAGCATCGGTATTAATGACACCTTTAAAAATTACAATACGGTATTTGTGTAACAGTTCAGTAAAGCATTTCATCGCATCCAAACCACGTTTTTTAGAAAGGGCGTGATACCAATGATTGCCGATATACACATGGCCAATTTCATCACGCAAAATAATATCCAATATGTTCACTGCGGCAAAATCTTTACGCTGTGCGATTTTTTCTTGCAGAACAGGTGTTGCATCGAGACCCCGCGCTTCTAATACACGAGGAACTAACGCCATTCGTTCCCAAATATCGTGAGCGGTGGCTTGCGCCATTTCCCATAATCCAGCATGAGCTTCAAAATCACCATATTGATAACCCAATGTTTTCAAATGTTCATTGACTAAGGAAAAATGCGTGCTTTCTTCACGAGCGACACGCAGCCAATCTTTCACAAAAGCCAAGCCTTCGCCAAGTTCTTCTTGTGCATTACGCCCGAAGCGCCAAGCCGCATCTAAGCCTAAATTAATCGCATTAAACTCAATATGTGCGATAGCGTGCAATGTGGCAGCATAGCCTTCTTCTGTAGCAAAAGAACGTTTTGGTACATCTTTCGGTGCAACTAAGAGCGGTTTTTCAGGAAAAGCAGCAATATTATCTTGCGGCACGACTTCAGGAAAATCTTCTAATTTAATCAACTGAATTTGTGGCAGAAGATTATCGTAGAGATCATTGACTAAACTGCATTTTTCTTGTGGATTCGCTGTTTTTAGTGCGGTTTCAACTTGTTGCCAAAATTGTGTAATAAGTGCGGTCATTTTTTCTCTCTTATTCGTTAAAACGGATCAAGCCTTCTTGTTGTGTTGTCGCGATTAATTGACCATCTTGCGAGAAAATTTGCCCTCGTGCTAAGCCACGGCCTCTAAAGGCATTATTGCTTTCAATTGCGTGCAAATGCCAGTGATTTAAATCAAACGGACGATGGAACCAAATACTATGATCAATGGTTGCGACTTTCATTCCTTTTTGTAAAAAGCCTTTTTCGTGCGGATGAAGAGCGGTCAAAATACAGTGAAAATCGGAAAAATAAGCCAATAAACATTGCTGAATTTTTATATCAAGCGGTGTTTCACCATTGGTTTTAAACCAAGAATATTGCTCGGCTGGCAATTTTGTCCCATTAAATGGGTTATTCAAATATTTGGTTCTTACCTCAAATGGACGCTCTGCGGCAAATTTTTCATTGAGTGGTTCTGGCAAAGTTTGAGCCACTTTTTGTAGCATTACATTTTCATCCGTAAAGTCTTCAGGCGCGCCAACATTTGGCATCGTATTTTGATGTTCAAAACCTTTTTCCGGCACTTGGAAAGAAGCTGTTACATGACAAATGGTATTTTTATGTTGAATGGCTTTTACGCGTAATGCAGAAAAGTTACGCCCTTCACGCAAGGTTTCCACATCGTAAATAATCGGATATTGGCTGTCTCCTGGAGCAAGAAAATAGGCATGACAAGAATGTAAAATGCGATCTTCTGGCGCCACCTGCATTGCCGCTGATAATGCTTGAGCTACAACTTGCCCACCAAATACTTGACGAAAACCCAAATCTTGGCTTTCACCACGAAAGATTAAATCATCAATTTTTTCAAGTTTAAGAAGATGAATGAGGTTATTGAGAATATTTGACATATTGCTTTCCTTGAGGATAAGAAAAAGTGCGGTTATTTTAGCGGAGATTTTGGGGAATGCCAAAGTTGGAAACAAAAAGCACGCATTAAAAAATGCGTGCTTTTGCTATCGTGTTAATCAAAGGTGTTTAACTCTTCTCTTCACTTCTTCTTGTTTTCCTGCATTAAATGGGCGGGCATCAGGGCTACCTAGATAGCCACATACGCGACGAGTGACAGACACTTTTGTGCTGTCGTGATTGCCACATTTTGGGCAAACAAAACCTTTGCTGGTACATTCAAATTCGCCGGTGAAACCACATTCATAACATTCGTCAATCGGTGTGTTTGTGCCGTAGTAAGGCACGCGATCGTAGCTATAATCCCACACATCTTCCAATGCTTTTAAGTTGTGTTGAATATTTGGATATTCTCCGTAGCAAATAAAACCGCCGCTGGCGAGTGGGGGATATGCCATTTCGAAATCCAGTTTGTCGTAAGGATTCACTTTCTTTTCTACATCTAAGTGGTAACTATTTGTGTAGTAGCCCTTATCCGTGACGCCTTCAATCACGCCAAATTTTTTGGTGTCTAGACGGCAGAATCGGTCGCATAAGTTTTCGCTTGGCGTGGAGTAAAGGCTGAAGGCATAGCCTGTTTCTTTTTGCCAGCGTTTAACTGCCTCGCTAAGGTGGCGAACAATCGCAATGCCTTTTTCGCGTAATTGTTCATCATCAAAAATATGCCCTTTGTTATACAGCGCATTAATGGTTTCGTGAATACCGATATAGCCAAGTGAAATAGAGGCGCGCCCATTTTTGAAAATTTGTGCCACATTTTCATCCGCTTTTAACCGCACTCCGCATGCGCCTTCCATATAAAGAATGGGAGCAACGCGAGCTTTGGTATTCTTAAGGCGGGCAATACGCGTCATTAATGCTTTTTTCGCAATAGCCAAACGTTCATCTAAAGTGCGGTAGAAATCTTCTTCGTTTTTAGACTCCAACGCGATACGCGGTAAATTCAAACTCACCACGCCAAGATTATTACGCCCATCGTGAATTTCGTGGCCGTTTTCTTCGTATGCACCTAAAAAGCTACGGCATCCCATAGGGGCTTTAAAAGAGCCTGTGACTTTGACAACCTGATCGTAATTGAGAATATCTGGATACATACGTTTTGATGCACATTCCAATGCAAGTTGTTTAATATCGTAATTCGGATCGCCTTGAGTTTGGTTCAAGCCTTTTTTAATGGTGAAAACAAGTTTTGGAAAGACTGGCGTTTTATGATTTTTTCCGAGTCCACGAATCCGGTTTTTCAAAATAGCTTGCTGAATTAAACGGGATTGCCAGCTTGTACCTAAACCAAAACCAAAGGTCACAAATGGTGTTTGTCCGTTTGAAGTGTGCAATGTATTTACTTCATATTCTAAAGATTGGAAGGCATCGAAACACTCTTTTTCAATCAATGCTTTTGCATAACCTTCAACATCATGCACATTCCATTCTTGGGCATGTTTGAGGTGTTTTTCGTAACTGATTTGCACATAAGGGGAAAGCACTTCATCAATACGATTAATGGTTGTGCCACCGTAAATATGGCTGGCAACTTGGGCGATAATTTGTGCTGTCACTGCCGTTGCGGTGCCGATAGATTTAGGGGGTTCGATTTCCGCATTGCCCATTTTGAAACCACGAGAAAGCATCCCTTCTAAATCAACTAACATACAGTTAAACATTGGAAAGAACGGCGCGTAATCTAAATCGTGATAATGAATTTCACCTTTTTCGTGAGCCTCTACCACATCGCGTGGAAGAATATGGTGCTTGGCATAATGTTTTGCCACAATTCCAGCGAGCAAATCTCGTTGCGTTGGAATCACTTTCGCGTCTTTATTGGCGTTTTCGTTAAGTAATTCTACGTTGCTTTGTTCAATCAAACCTTCAATTTCTTTTGTTAGCTGGCTACGTTTTTCTCGCGCTAAATCACGATCATGACGATATTCGATATACGCACGAGCAACCTCAGGATAACGACTTGCCATCAATTTATCTTCAACGATTTTTTGAATCTGATTAATATCAATCTCGCCTTGATGATGGGTGAAAATCTCATTTCCTACTTCTTGCCCAATTTGGTGGCAATAAAATTCATCGGAAATATTGACCGCACTTGCGGCTTTTTTAATGGCATTGATAATACGTTGAATCTCAAACTCCGCACGAGAACCATCGCGCTTGATGACCCCAAAGTTACTCATGATATAGCTCCAATATATAGTGTTTTTGAAATGCGGGATGCACTATATATAGATCTAAAAAGATAATCAACACACAATATGTAGTGTTTTTAGGCGTTTTATTGCAAAAGAATTTTGTTAAAGATTGATTTTATTAGAAAAATATCACATTAAGTTGTTGAGAACTTTTCTCAAATATTTTTTGATTTTGTGATCAATATTACAATGTTTACTTTTGGGGTTATAGGTTTTGAGAAAAAATAGTCTATGGTAAAATAGATGAGTATTTAACAGAGGTAAAAATGATGACTGATAAGCTAAATTTAAATGTATTAGACGCTGCATTTTATTCGTTAGAGCAAACCGTAGTACAAATTTCAGACAGAAATTGGTTTGATATGCAACCCTCTATTGTACAAGATACCTTAATTGCAGGTGCAATTCAGAAATTTGAATTTGTTTATGAGTTAAGTTTAAAAATGATGAAACGCCAACTTCAACAAGATGCAATTAATACCGATGACATTGGGGCTTATGGATTTAAGGATATTTTGCGAGAAGCATTGAGATTTGGTTTGATTGAAGATATGTCAAAATGGGTTGCTTATCGTGATATGCGTAATATTACATCACATACGTATGATCAGGAAAAAGCCATGGCTGTTTATGCACAAATTGATGATTTTTTAATAGAAAGTCGCTTCCTATTGGAGCAATTACGTCAGAGAAATCAATATGACTAGTTTTGCACAGTTTGATATAAAATCTGAAGAATTGGCGATTGTGAAAACTATTTTACAACAATTAGTACCTGATTATACCGTGTGGGCTTTCGGTTCTCGTGTAAAGGGAAAAGCAAAAAAATATTCCGATCTTGACCTTGCGATTATCTCTGAGGAACCTTTAGATTTTTTAGCTCGTGACAGATTAAAAGAAGCTTTTTCTGAATCAGATTTACCGTGGCGAGTGGATCTTGTTGATTGGGCTACAACGAGCGAGGATTTTAGGGAAATTATCCGAAAAGTTTATGTTGTTATTCAGGAAAAAGAAAAAACGGCCGAAAAACCGACCGTTCTTTAGACAAAATATAAATTAAGCCGCCACCATTACCATCGCTGGGCGAATGACTCGACCATTTAAGGTGTAGCCTTTTTGCAATACGACGCTAATTTGATTGGTTTCAAAGCCCTCAGCGGGTTGCATTGAAATGGCTTGATGTAAGTCAGGATTAAATGCTTCACCGACAACTCCCACAGCTTCCACGCCAAAACGACCAACGGTTGAAACTAATTCTTTTAAAGTGAGTTCAACACCGTCAAATAAGGCTTTTACACTTTCATCTTCTTTATTTGCTGGAGTGGCTAGGGCACGTTCTAGGTTATCGATAGTATTCAAAATGTCTTTTGAGAATTTTTCCAATGCGAATTTATGTGCTTTTTCTACGTCTTGTTCAGTACGACGACGAAGGTTTTCAATTTCAGCACGAGAGCGAAGTAAAATATCCTGTTCTTTGTTTGCCGCTTCTTCTATTTGAGTTTTTAGCTGCTCTTCAAGTTCTTGCACTCGGGAAATTGCTTCTTCTAAAGGATCAAGTTCTTGAGAAGGCTCTGTTTGTTGTGTTTTTTCCACAACCGCTTCTTCTTTTTCTACTTCTGGGGTTTCAACTTTTTGTTCTTGTTCTGACATTTTTTTCTCCGTAAATACAAAATTCGCCATAGTCGTTAGCTATAGTCTAACAAAAAACTATATAATGACGAAAATGTTAAATTCAAGTGCGGTTTATTTTATGAATAATTTATATCGTTCCTTTAAAACTATTGGGCTTGTAGGAAAACCTAGAAATGACATTAATCTACAAATGCACAAAAATTTGTTTCATTGGTTAACGGAACGCGGCTATCAAGTAATGATGGAAAAAGATGTTGCTGAAAAACTGGGGCTTCCTGCAGAAAATCTTGCAACACTTGAGGAAATTGGTTGCCAAGCACAGTTGGTTATTGTGATTGGTGGGGATGGCAATATGTTGGGGCGTGCTCGCGTATTAGCAAAATATGATATTCCATTGATTGGTATTAACCGCGGTAATTTGGGATTTTTAACAGATATTGACCCGAAAAACGCCTATGCTCAACTAGAAGCTTGTTTAGAACGCGGTGAATTCTTTGTGGAAGAACGTTTTTTATTGGAAGCAAAAATTGAGCGTGCAGGTGAAATTGTATCGACAGGTAATGCAGTGAATGAGGCGGTTATCCACCCTGCAAAAATTGCACATATGATCGATTTTCATGTATATATCAATGATAAGTTTGCTTTTTCGCAACGTTCTGATGGATTAATTGTTTCTACTCCGACAGGTTCTACAGCTTATTCTCTTTCCGCTGGTGGCCCGATTTTGACACCAAACCTTAATGCCATTGCATTAGTGCCAATGTTTCCACATACATTAACTTCTCGTCCTCTTGTTATTGATGGTGATAGCAAAATATCGATTCGTTTTGCTGAACATAATACATCTCAATTGGAGGTGGGCTGTGATAGTCAAATAGCCTTACCTTTTACGCCTGATGACGTGGTGCATATTCAAAAAAGTGAGCATAAACTTCGATTGCTTCATCTAAAAAATTATAATTATTACAATGTATTAAGTACCAAATTAGGTTGGTTGAAATCATTTTGATTTTTATAAAAAGCCTAGTGGAAATGTATCAGTAAAATACTGTGAAAAAATCCTTTACTGTAAATTAAATCAGTTGTAATATGATTGATATACAGTTAAAGGATTTTGCTATGCTTACTCAACTTACTATCAATAATTTTGCGATTGTTCGCCAGCTTGATATCGAATTGGCGAAAGGAATGTCTGTTATTACTGGGGAAACTGGGGCAGGTAAATCTATCGCCATTGATGCTTTAGGTTTATGTTTCGGACAAAGAGTAGAAACCTCAATGGTACGAGAAGGGCAAGAGCGTGCAGAAATTTGTGCAACTTTCCAACTAGAATCGCATAATCCTGCTTATCAATGGTTGAATGAGCAAGAATTGCAAGATTCAGATAATCCCACTGAGTGTATTTTGCGTCGTGTGATTAATGCAGACGGACGTTCTAAAGCTTTTATTAATAGTACTCCTGTATCCGCGTCTCAATTAAAAGAAATTGGTCAATATCTTGTTCATATTAATGGGCAGCACGCTTCCCAATTATTGCTAAAAAATGACTATCAGCTTCAGTTAGTTGATAATTTTGCCGCTCATCCTGAATTACTTGTGAAAATGCGTGAAGATTATCTGGCATGGAAAAATCTTCAAAATCAAGTTAAAACCTTTCAACAAAAAGTGGCAGAAAATGAAGCACGTAAACAACTTTTACAGTATCAAGTGGATGAGTTAGATGAATTTAACCTTCGACCAAATGAATATTTGGAATTAGAAGATGAACAACGTCGTTTATCTAGCAGCGAACAGCTAACCCAACTTTCTCAATCAGCCTTGCAAATTTTAAGTGAAAATGACACGGTAAATATCGATAACTTGCTTTATCGTGCGACACAATATATTGATGAATTAGCTGAACTTGATCCGCAATATGCTGAAGTTCAAAGTATGTTGAATGATGCGTTGATTCAAGTGCAAGAAGCAACCAGTGAAGTGCGAAATTTATCGAGTAATATCGAGCAAGATCCTCAACTTTTACAGGAAATTGAACAGAGAATTAGTCAGGCTTTACAACTTGCTCGTAAACATCAAGTTAAACCTGAAGATCTTGTGGAACATCACAAAAAATTAAAAGCAGAATTAACCGCACTTTTAGATTTTTCTGAAAGTGAAGAGATGTTGATTGAGCAAGAAAAACTCGCATTTGAACAAATGCAATCAACGGCTATAGCATTAACAGCAAGTCGTCAGCAATCTGCAGCTCGCTTAGTGCAAAATGTCACTCACTCGATAAAACAACTTGCAATGGAAAATGCTGAATTTTATGTAGAGTTGAATACGGACTTAGATAAAGTGGGATCAAACGGTTCAGATAATGTGATTTTTACTTTGCGTAGTAATTTAGGTCAACAACCTCAACCGTTAGCTAAAATTGCCTCTGGTGGTGAGCTTTCTCGTATTTCTTTGGCGATTCAAGTTTTAACTTCTGATCAATCGGCTATTCCAACGTTAATTTTCGATGAAGTGGACGTGGGCATTAGCGGAAAAACAGCAAGTGTTGTTGGAAAACTTTTACGTCAATTAAGTGAACGCTGCCAAGTATTATGCGTAACTCACTTACCACAGGTTGCTTGTCATGGCCATCATCAGTTCAATGTAGAAAAATTTACTGTTGATAATAAAACTGAAACACAAATGACCGCACTTTCACAAGCTGAACGTGTACCAGCTTTGGCAAGACTCTTGGGCGGAAGTGAAATTACAGAATTAGCTTTAGCCAATGCTCAGGAAATGTTAGATTTAGTTCATTAAAATGGGATTTAATTGCTATTTTATGAACTAAATAGCTTATCCCAAAATGCTTGAATAAATGACCGCTCTTTGACAAATTCAGTTTTATCTACAACAGGAGATTTACCTATCAAATTCAAATGGTGAATAGCATTGCGTAAATCGACATAACTTTGTTTTAAAGCGTCGCAGTCTGTTTGGCTAATAATTTTAGCCTCTGCCATATCATCGAAAATACGTACGTTGTCTGACCATTTTGTCAGTTGTGGGTTTTGTGGAGCATTGGCAAGCATTAAATATTGAGCAATAAATTCAATATCAGTGATACCACCGCGATCTGTTTTAAGATTAAATTCACCATCTTTTGAATGGGACAAATGCGTGAACATTTTTCCTCGCATCTCCACAACATCTCGCTTTAATTGTTCAAGATCTCGTGATGCAGAAAGTACGTGTTGGCGGATATACTCAAATTTAGCTTTAAGAGATGATTCACCAAAAACAGGGCGAGCACGCACAAGCGCTTGTTTTTCCCATGTCCAAGCTTCATTTAATTGGTAATGGGCAAATGCCGAAAGAGAGCAGCCAATTAAGCCAGCATCGCCAGAAGGGCGTAGGCGCATATCTGCCTCATAAAGTACGCCAGCGGAAGTATTTATGCTGAAAATACTTACAATCTTTTGTGCCAAACGCAGGTAAAATTGATTGCTATCAATCACTTTTTTGCCACCTGTTGTTTGACTTTCTACGGCATCGTACAAAAATACGAGGTCTAAATCGGATTTATAACCGAGTTCAATACCACCCAGTTTTCCATAACCAATAACTAGAAATCCTTTTTCACCATTTTGTAAATGTTCAGGCACACCAAATTTAGACGAAACTTGTTTCCAAGCTAGATTCACAACGACTTCAATAATTGCTTCGGCAAGATAGGTTAAATGATCGCTTACCTTCATCACCGGTAATGCCCCTAAAATATCTGCCGCAGCCACTTTTAATAGGGTTGCTTGTTTAAATTGACGTAAAGCATCAATAAGCTGTTCTTCATCATCAGGTGGTAAACGAAGCAAATATTGGTGTAACTCTGCAGGATATTGGGTAAATGGCAACGGATGGCGTAGCGCTTCTGTATTAAGCAATTCATCTAATAAGATAGGATGGCGGGCCAGTTGCTCTGAAATAAGTTGAGACTGCGCACAAAGTTCAATAACTTGCTGAAGGGCACGAGGATTTTCCAATAATAATTCTAAATAAGTCGTGCGACTCGAAATTTTTTCAATAATGTTCAGAATTCGGGGGAGCAAAGTGCGGTAATTTTCTTGTTCAAAAATGAGTGCAAGTACTGTTGGCATCAAATGACTCAAAACATCACGTCCACGCGAACCAATCACTCTGTGATTTAGGCTGTCTTTGAATTGAGCAAGCTTTTCTAAAACGTCATTAATATTATTTTCTGATACACCACTCTCTAATAATGTTTGTTCAATATCCTCAAAATCTGATTCTAAAAAATCTTGCCATTGGCTATCAGTTTGTGAAGGCTCATCTTGTTCATCACCGATTAATTGAGTAAATACAGCCCGCACTTTTTCTTGTTTTTGTTGCAAAGTGCGGTAAAAATCGTCCCAATTTTCTATTGGATAATGTTTTTCAATGGTTTGATTATTTTCATTTAAACAGGTGAATGTTTTACATGCCTCGACTAAACGAATTTGATCTATTTCATCGGTTGGTAGTGTTTGAGTTTGTTGATCGTTAATGGCTTGTAGAATGTTTTCTACGCGGCGTAAGAAAATATAACTTTCACGTAAATCGTGGAATTGTTGCTCGGTAATTAACCCTAGTTTGGTAATTTCAGGCAAGATCTTTAAGAGTGAATGTTGTTGCAGATTGATTTCTCGCCCGCCTCGAATGAGTTGAAAAACTTGCACGATAAATTCGACTTCACGAATGCCGCCAGCACCCAGTTTAATATTATCTTTCAAACCACGACGGCGTACTTCTCGCTCAATTTTGCCTTTCATTTCGCGTAAAGATTGAATTACACTAAAGTCAATATAGCGACGATACACAAAGGGGCGTAACATTTTTTGCAATTTTGAAACATTGGGATCCTTTGTTTGTACGCCCAATACTCGCCCTTTAATCATTGCATAGCGTTCCCAATCTCGACCTTGATCTTGATAATATTGTTCCATTGCCGCAAAGCTGAGAACAAGCGCACCGCTGTCACCAAATGGGCGCAAGCGCATATCGGTTCGATATACAAAACCATCAGCGGTAAATTCATCTAAGGCAGAAATAAGGCGTTGCCCTAAACGCGTAAAAAATTTTCCATTATCCACAGAACGTCGAGCATTCGTATTCTCAATGGACGTTTCCCCTTGTGATGGATAAGTGAAAATTAAATCAATATCTGAGGAAAAATTTAGTTCAAAGCCGCCTAATTTCCCCATTCCTAGGATATAAAGCTGTTGCGGATTGCCTTGTTCATCCATTGGCGTGCCCATCTCCGCACAGGCTTGATGGTAAAGCCAATCGCGGGCAGAGATAATTAAACTTTCTGCAAGTTGTGAAAGCTGAACAAATATTTCTTCAACAGTCGCAAGATTCAAACTTTGACAAAAACTTAATTTTGCCATTTCAATGTTACGGAATTGGCGTAATGTTTGATAGAGTGAGGTTTCGTCATGTACATTGGCTAACTCTTTATTCAAACGTTCAATATAGGCAGAGCAATCTGCAAAACAGGGCGATTTTTCCCACCATTGTTTCACTAAGTGCGGGTATTTTTGCAAGACTTTTTCCACAAAGTCAGACATTGCTATGGCATAGCCTAATTGATAAATAGGCATTTCAGGATGATTTGAATTTTGTTGAATGGCTTCGTGAATTTTTTCTGGGGAAATGTCTGGAAAAGATTGGCACAGGATTGTGCCAAGAGATTGTAATTTTTGTTCAATGAGGGCAGAAAGTGCGGTCATTTTTTCTAACCTTTTTGATAGGAATTTAAGTGACGTAATACGGTTTCTTTCGCTTTTTGAGGTTGTAAACTATCCAGCCATTGTATTGGTGTTTTCCAACTGCGCAGCCAAGTGAGTTGGCGTTTTGCAAGTTGGCGAGTTGCACAAATACCACGGAAAATCATTTCTTCGTGGTCGTAATCGCCTTGCAAATATTCCCACATTTGACGGTAGCCTACACAGCGAATTGATGGTAGATTAATATTTAAATCGCCACGCGCATAAAGTTTTTCCACTTCTTCTTGAAAGCCCAGTTCAATCATTTTATGAAAGCGTTGTTCTATGCGGTCATGCAAAATATGACGATCTTGCGGAGCAATTGCAAATTGCACAAAATCATAAGGCAAGGCTTCGCCTTTTTCTTCCGTCAGCTCTGTGAGTGATTTCCCTGTGATATAAAAAACCTCTAAAGCACGATTGATTCGTTGAGAATCACTCGGATTAATTCGAGCGGCAGAAATGGGATCGATTTTGGCGAGTTCTGTATGCAATGCTGCCCAACCTTGTTGAGCCGCTTTTTGTTCAAGCTCGGCGCGAATATTTTCATCAGCAGAAGGCAAGGGAGAAAGCCCTTCAATTAATGCTTTGTAATACAGCATCGTGCCGCCCACTAGTAACGGAATTTTGCCTTGTGCGGTAATATCCGCCATTTCGCGTAGCGCATCATCGCGGAAATTCATCGCGGAATAGCTTTCTGATGGATCTAAAATATCAATCAAACGGTGAGGCGCAAGGTAAAGTTCTTCTTTTGATGGTTTCGCTGTGCCAATATCCATTCCCTTATAAATAAGCGCTGAATCCACACTAATCACTTCAACTGGAAGCGAGCTTCGTAGTTGAATAGCTAAATCCGTTTTGCCTGAGGCCGTAGGGCCCATTAAAAAAATTGCGGTTGGTTTCATGAAGAATCTAAATTTCGTCTAATAAAGGCTGCCAATTAACAGGTTTGAGTAATTGGGTGAATGCCGTGCGATTCGTTTGCGTGAGTAAACGTTCTGTATCGCTTAATAAATTGAGTGCGTCCGCTAAAGCGTCAAAGGTTTTACATTCTAATTGTGAGCAAAGTGCGGTTAAAAATGGTGATGAATTTTCATCTCTAGTCAGCATTGCCATCACGCATTTTTGTAGATTTTGTGTGCGTAATACACTTGGCACTTTATTTAAGGTTAAACGTAATTGTGCTTGATTTTCGATAAATTCAAAGCCAATTTTTTTGAAGTCATCTGAATATTGTTGCCATGCTTGAAATTGTGCTTCCGTTAAGCGAAACACGATTGGAATCAACAATGGTTGTTGTTCAATCTGTATTTGTTTTAACGCTAGTTGCCATTGCAAGCGTTGTAATTTTTCCAATGAAAGCAAAAAGAAATCTTGGTTTTGTTGTAATAACAACGCACGATTTTCAATAAGTGAAAGGGCTCGCAGATGTGATGAACACTCAATTATTTCAGTTGAGATGATTTTAGCTGTATCTGAAATATTTTGTTGTGCTGTATTCGATATATCCTTTTGCGCTGTAGGCGGTAACGTGCGTAACAATTCAGCATATAAACGTTGCTCAGTTTTACTCGGTGCATCAGAACGGTAATCTCGATAACCAGTACTTACATGACTTGGCAACACTGGTGTGTTAGAAAAGTGCGGTTGATTTTGCTGTGGTTTTTCATAATATTTTGGCGCAAAGCTATTTTGCCCCGCAGCTGCACGATTAGGACGAATGCTATAATTCGGTTGGGGCTCACGCACTGTATTTTCTTCGTGATTTTCTACCGCATTTTGGTCTGTATGCCAATTAAGCTGTTCTTGATTGTTTAGTGCATGGCTGATGCCTTCGTAAATAAAATCATGAATGAGGCGTTGTTGATGAAAGCGTACTTCATGTTTGGTTGGATGAACATTGACATCTACATCGTGCGGGTTTAAATCAATAAACAACACAAACGAAGGATAAGCATCGGTTGGTAAATATTGAGCATAGGCTTGTCGAATCGCATGGCTGATCACTTTATCTCGAACCATTCGGCCATTAATATAGCAATAACTTAAATCATTTTGAGTTCGGCTAAAATTTGGTGTAGCTACCCAGCCAGATAAGTGCAAATCATCGTGTTTCCACTCAATTCGTAAGGCATTTTTGACAAAATCATCCCCACAAATCGCGGCAACACGTTTTAGTTGTTGATTGATTGCTTCGGCAGGACGGTATTGACGGATAATTTTCCCATTATGAGTCAATGTAAATGCCGTATTGAATTTTGTTAAAGCAATGCGGCGAATGACTTCATCAATATGCGCAAATTCTGTTTTATCTGTGCGCAAAAATTTTCGGCGGGCTGGTGTGTTGAAAAAAAGATTGGCGACTTCAACTGTTGTGCCGACAGGATGTGATGCGGGTTTGATTGTGGTTTCCATATCACGACCTTGCGCATAAACTTGCCACGCTTCAGTTTGCTCTGCTGTGCGAGAGGTGAGCGTTAAGCGCGATACAGAGCTGATACTTGCCAAAGCTTCACCACGAAAACCTAGACTTAAAATCGCCTCGAGATCGTCAAGATCGACTATTTTGCTAGTTGCATGTCGAGCTAACGCTAGGCTTAATTCTTCTTTTGGAATACCACAGCCGTTGTCACGAATGCGGATTAAATTTGCCCCACCATTTTCGATATCGATTTGGATTTTATTTGCACCGGCATCAAGGCTATTTTCCACTAATTCTTTCACCACAGACGCAGGGCGTTCTACTACTTCACCAGCAGCAATTTGATTAGCAAGTTGTGGGGAAAGAATTTTAATTGGCATTTATTTTTCTCTTAATTTAATTTTTTGTCCGCTCAGGGCTTTACCATCTTTTAATTTTGGATTCAGCTTTAAAATTTGGTTGACTGAAATATTGTATTCTCTTGATACAGCATAAATTGTCTGATCTTTTTGAATGACATGGTAAAGCGGAATCTCTTTTTTATCATCCGATTTTTTAGTGGATGAGGTTTCCTCTTTTCTTGTTTTATTTGAGGATTTATTTTTATCCGTTTTATTTTCTGATTTTTCTACTTTTACAGTATTGGTTTTTTCAGTCGTTTTTTCAGTCTTTTTCACCGCACTTTCTTTATTTTTTGATGAATTTACTTTGTCATCTTGTACTTTCTGAGTTTTGCCATTATCTGGAATTTTGATGGTTTCACCAATCCAAAGGGCTTCGCGTTTTAATTTGTTTAACGCCACAATGTTCGCCACTTTGACATCGTATTTATTCGCAAGGCTTCCTAAACTTTCCCCTTTTTTCACAATATGACGAATACCACTGTCTTTTATGTTATTTTCATTTGTATTTTGTTCGGAAGTGCGGTTATTTTTTTCTGAATTTTTTGTGTCATTTTGTTTGATATTTTGAACAAAATCATCATTAACAAAGGGTTTTACTTTTCCACCTCGGAATGCAACCAAGCCTTCATAAATCATATAAGCAATGCGGCGACGATAAGTTTGAGAGTTAAGTTTTTTTTCTTCTTCTGAATTGGAAAGAAATCCCGTTTCTACCAACACAGAAGGAATATCTGGCGAACGTAGAACACCTAGACTTGCATGTTGTGGGGTACTGCGACTTAATGTTGTTACTTTAGCAAAATGGCGCAAAATATGTTCGCCTAACGCATAGCCAGTACGTTGGCTATGACCAAATTGTAAATCAAGCACAGTTTGATCTAGGTATTTATCATTATTATGAGATAGCACTTTTCCTGCGCCACCAAGTAGTTCAGAGCGTTTTTCATCGTCTTCTAACCATTGACCCATTTCATCATTGGCTCGACGGTTTGACAACACCCACACTGATGCACCGCGACGTTCAGGTGATTCAGATGAATCCGCATGAATGGAAATGAGATAATTCGCTTTAAATTTACGTGCGATTTCTGAACGTTCAGGCACGGAGATATAGTAATCGCCGCTGCGCGTTAATACGCCGCGAAAATTTGGATCTTTATCGAGTAAGGCTTTTAACTCTTTTGCAATCGAAAGAGTGACATTTTTTTCATAAATGCCCAAATTTCGGCTGATTGCACCGGGATCTTTCCCCCCATGACCTGGGTCAATCGCAATCGTAATTGGGGCTGCAAAAAGAGAGAAGCTAAACGTTGAGAAAAAAAGAAAAAATAAAATTTTTGTTTTCATAAATAAATTAATTAGAGAATGCTTTTATAATATTTTTACCTAAGTTTGTTTGTGCGATTAATTCAATATTTCGTGCATCATCGTAATAATCAATATTTACTAAAATATCCGCTTCCGGCAATATGCCTTGGCCTTTTTCAGACCATTCAATTAAGCAGATGCTATCCGTATTAAAATAATCTCTAATGCCCATAAATTCGAGCTCTTCAGGATCTGCTAAACGATATAAATCAAAATGATAAATCATTTTGCCTGCAATATTGTATTCTTCAACCAGCGTATAAGTTGGGCTTTTTACATTACCCTGATGACCGATACCTTGCAGCATTCCGCGTGTCAGCGTTGTTTTTCCTGCCCCAAGATCACCGTTAAGATAAACCATAATTGCTTTTTCTGTATGCAATTTTAAAAGAATTTCGGCGAATTTTTTGCCGAAGCGGAGCATAGAAAATTCATCAGGGATATATTGAGTCAAGCTTTCCATAACGGGGCATTAATGAAGAAAAATGTGGGCAGATTCTACCGCACTTTTAAGGTTCATAAAAGTGCGGTGAAATTTCTAGAGATTTAATTTTATCATTTCATGGTCATCAAATTGCTTGACCAAATCTACTAGTGGTTGAGTGTTAGGTAAGACCAAATTCGATGCAATTTCAAACAGCGGCACAATGACAAACTCACGGTTATGCATATCATAATGCGGAATCGTTAAGCGCTCGTTTTGAATGATTTCGTTGTCGTAAAGCAAAATATCCAAATCTAATGTACGCTCACCCCAGCGACGTAAACGTACTCGACCTTGCTCATTTTCAATGCGTTGCAATTCATCCAATAGCACAAGCGGGCTAAGTTCGGTTTTAATTTTTGCAACAGCATTCACATAATCGGGTTGATCTTGTGGGCCGAGCGGTTTGCTTTTATAAAAAGAGCTCGTCGTTACCAAATGCGTGTTTGGTAACTGACTGATCGCTTTAAGCGCAGCATGTAATTGTTCCACTGGTGTGTTTAAATTGCTACCTAGAGCAATATATGCAGTGATCATCTTTTTCCTTATTCAGCTGAGTGCGTTGTTTTACGACGGCGTGGACGATAGTATTTTTTCTTTGGTTTGGGATGTAAGCGTTGTTGCTCGTGTACCAGCTGTTCGCGCTGTTCACCATTGCTGAATTGATATTCGTGCCACCATTTGGCTAATTCAATCGTTTCGCCACCTTCAATTTCTGCACGCATAGCCAGTAAATCAAAGCCTGCACGGAATTTTGGATGTTCCATGGTACGCATTGGTGCTGAGCCAGTACGTTTTAATAATTGCAGCTGTAAGAACCAAATATCACGAATGACCGCAGTATGACGACGTGGTGCAGCCAAAGCGCGACAGAATAAATCTAAAACTTCATTACCCGCTAAAGCATAAGCATCATGATTATTTAAACCACCTTCATTTTTTAAAATTTCCACTTTTTCGCGTAATGGATACCAGAAAAATGCCGCAAATAAGAATGCTGGATTAATACGAAGTTTATCCGCAACACGTTCATCCGTAGAAGTAAGCGCGGTGACGATCATGCGTTCTGCAAAACTATCTTCTTTCTCTGTAAAATATGCGCTTAATGCAGGGAAAAGTTGTTCAAATAAACCATATTGGCGTAATAAACGATAGGTTTTTACCCCTTGTCCCGCCTCCTGCAATAATTTTAAACTTTCGTCAAATAAGCGGGCTGGCGGAATATTTTTTAATAAAGGCGCAAGTTCACGAATTGGCTGTTCGCTTGGTTTTTCAAGGAACATATCAAGTTTTGCCATAAAACGAATTGAGCGTAGCATGCGCACAGGATCTTCTTGATAACGTGTAACAGGATCGCCAATTAAGCGTAGCTTACCCGCTTTGAGATCCTTAATGCCTTCGAAATAATCTCGTAACGTATTATCTTGTGGATTGTAATACAGTGCATTGACCGTAAAATCACGGCGCACTGCATCTTGTTCGATCGTACCGTAAACATTATCGCGCAGTAACATGCCTTCATTGCTCTGTTTCGCTTGATTTTCATTGCGAGCATCACTGTGATTAGCACGGAAAGTGGCGACTTCAATAATATCTCGACCAAACATAATATGTGCTAAGCGGAAACGGCGACCCACTAAACGGCATTGGCGTTGAAAAATATTTTGGATTTGCTCAGGACGGGCGTTTGTTGCAACATCAAAATCTTTTGGTTTTTTACCGAGCAATAAATCGCGGATACATCCACCGACGATATAAGCCTCGAAACCTTGACGTTGCAGTTTTTCCACTACGGTGAGTGCATTACGGCTAAAATCACGCGGTGAAATACCAAATTGAGCCGCTTTAATCACATTTTTATCGTAGCGGTGTGTTTGTTCTGATTTTTTTGCCCGCGCTTTTGGCATTTGACTATTAGAACGCTCAACTCGTTTAGAATGAGCACTTGTTTTGGCAACCTCTTTTGATTTTTTTGTCTTTTTGCCAAACAAATTTTTGATATAAGTAAGAATAATTTACTCCGTTTTTTCTTGGAAATTAATGATTTAGCTCTTTTCTTGTAGGAAAAGTTAAGGGAAAATTTTCCGTATTTTTAAATGCAAAAAAGTGCGGCTAATTTTAACCGCACTTTTGTATTTTTCAATAGAATGAATTAACCAGCGACTTGTTTTTCGCGGATTTCAGCTAACGTTTTGCAATCAATGCAAAGATCTGCTGTTGGTCGTGCTTCTAAACGGCGGATACCGATTTCCTCGCCACAAGAATCGCAGTAACCGAAATCATCGGTATCAAGTTTTTTCAAGGTTGCTTCGATTTTTTTCATTAGTTTACGTTCGCGATCGCGATTACGTAATTCTAGACTAAATTCCTCTTCCTGAGTTGCTCGGTCTGCGGGATCGGGGAAATTGGTTACTTCATCCTGCATATGTGCAACAGTGCGAGAAGCTTCTTCCACGATTTGCTCGTGCCAAGCATTAAGAATTTTTCTGAAATGAAGAATTTGCTCTTCATTCATATATTCTTCATCTTTTTTCATTTGATAAGGCTTAACGCCTGCTAAATCTAGCAAGCTCAATGATGCTCTTGACATCTCTCACTCCTAATACATACAGAATTTAAGCGTGGACTTCACGACTTCCTGTCTTGTTATTTTAGTTTGTTCCTGATTGCTATTTTAGGAACCCAATTTTTGAGGGCGGTATAAATATCAGAAGTTGTTTGTTTTAGCAAGTAAATTTTCCTGAAAAATTTATTTTTACGATATGGATCGCAAAATTTGAGGCAACCGTTTGCATATTTAAATAAAACTAGCCTAGGCTTAGAGAGACTGGAATTAATCTTTTATAAAAATGAAATTAAACTTAATAACTTTAGCTGTCTTGTTAATTGTTGCGGATTTAACGTTGTTATTTCTACCGCAACTGTTGCTATTGCCTTGGCAAGTTGCTCTCGTTATTGCGCTTGTTCTAATTTTTCTTTTTATTTTTTGGCGTAAACATTTCTTAGTTAGCCTTGCTTTTTTTGTTGCCTATCTTGGCTATTTTCATTATTCGGCTTTGAGTTTATTACAACAAGCTCAAAATATTACCGCTCAAAAGCAAGTGGTGACGTTTGAGATCCTAGAAATTTTGCATCAACAGGATTATCAAACACTTATCGCCACAGCAACATTGGCGAATAATTTGCAAGAACAACGAATTTTCTTAAATTGGAAAGCGAAAGAGGAGCCTCAATTATCGGAAATTTGGCAAGCTGAAATTTCCTTACGGCCACTTTCTGCGCGATTAAATTTTGGCGGATTTGATCGGCAACAATGGTATTTTTCAAAGGGGATTACCGCTGTTGGAACGGTAAAAAGTGCGGTGAAAATTGCTGATGTTTCATCATTGCGTGCAGAAAAATTGCAACAAGTAAAGAAGCAAACGGAAGGGTTATCACTACAAGGTTTATTGATCGCGTTAGCTTTTGGCGAACGGGCTTGGTTAGATAAAACCACTTGGTCAATTTACCAACAAACCAATACCGCGCATCTTATTGCCATTTCTGGCTTACATATTGGGTTGGCTATGGCAATTGGATTTTACTTGGCGCGTGCTGTGCAAGTATTTTTCCCCACCCGTTTTATTCATCCTTATTTTCCTTTAGTTTTTGGCGTTTTATTTGCTTTAATTTATGCGTATTTGGCTGGTTTTAGCGTGCCAACTTTTCGTGCCATTTCAGCACTTGTTTTCGTTTTCTTCGTTCAAATAATGAGGCGACATTATTCGCCCGTTCAGCTTTTTATGCTGGTTGTCGGATTCTTGCTTTTATGCGATCCATTAATGCTGCTTTCGGTCAGTTTTTGGCTTTCTTGCGGAGCAGTTGGTTGTTTGATCGTCTGGTATCGTTATGTGCCTTTTTCTCTTTTTCAATGGAAAAATCGCCCCTTTTTACCAAAAGTGCGGTGGATTTTGAGTTTATTTCATTTGCAATTTGGGCTATTGCTCTTTTTTACGCCTTTGCAACTTTTTTTATTTAATGGCTTATCGTTGAGTGGATTTTTAGCCAATCTTATTGCCGTACCACTTTATAGCTTTTTGCTTGTCCCTTTGATTTTATTTGCTGTTTTTACCAACGGCGCAGTTTTTGCTTGGCAACTTGCAAATAAGTTAGCTGAAGGAATCACTTGGTTAATTTCTGTTTTTCAAGGGAATTGGTTTAATGTTTCATTTAATTTAGCGCTGGTTTTAACCGCACTTTGTGCGGGAATTTTTATGTTAATTATTTGGCGTATTTATCGAGAACCAGAGGCTTCATCATCAACTTGGAAAATTAAACGACCAAGATTTTTTACATTGAATCTCAGTAAACCTTTGCTAAAAAATGAACGAATCAACGTTTTGCTATGTTCTTTCGGCATTATTCTTATGTGTTTTACGATTTTGTTGTTCAAGCAACTAAGCAAGCCAATTTGGCAGGTAGATACTTTAGATGTGGGGCAGGGCTTGGCAACGCTGATTGTGAAAAATGGCAAAGGGATTCTTTATGATACAGGCCCAGCATGGCAAGGAGGAAATATGGCTGAATTAGAAATTTTGCCTTATTTACATAGAGAAGGGATTACTTTGGAAAAGTTGATTTTGAGCCACGATGATAACGATCATGCTGGTGGTGCTTCGGTAATTTTAAAGGCGTATCCCAATGTGGAATTTATTACCCCTTCACGAAAAAACTATGGGGAAAATTACCGCACTTTTTGTACTGCTGGACGTGATTGGGATTGGCAAGGGCTACATTTTCAAATACTTTCACCGCATTCTATTGTGGAGAGAGCAGATAATCCCCATTCTTGTGTAATTTTAGTCGATGATGGAAAACATCGAGTTTTGCTGACTGGCGATGCTGAAGCAAAAAATGAACAAATTTTTGCTCGCACTTTAGGCAAAATTGATGTGTTGCAAGTGGGGCATCACGGAAGTAAAACATCGACAAGTGAATACTTACTTTCTCAGGTTCGACCAGATGTGGCGATTATTTCTAGCGGACGTTGGAATCCGTGGAAATTCCCCCATTATTCGGTTATAGAAAGGCTTCAACGCTATAAAAGTGCGGTAGAAAATACCGCTGTTTCAGGGCAAGTGAGGGTAAATTTTTTTCAAGATCGATTAGAAATACAACAAGTACGCACAGAATTTTCCCCTTGGTATGCGCGTGTAATTGGATTATCAAAGGAATAAAAGGTACAATGCGCGCAATTTTTACTATTAGATAGCGATTATGCAAAAACAAAAATTACAAGATCATGACTTTTCTACCCTGCAAACTTTTAAACGTTTGTGGCCAATGATTAAACCTTTTAAAGCGGGTTTAGTGGTGGCTGCTATCGCATTGGTGCTTAATGCTTTGGCAGATTCAGGTCTTATTTATTTATTAAAACCTTTGCTAGATGATGGATTCGGTAAGGCGGATCATTCATTTTTGAAAATGATGGCTGTGGTCGTCGTGGGAATGATTTTTTTGCGTGGGGTCTCTAACTTTATTTCTAATTATTGTTTAGCATGGGTGTCAGGCAAAGTTGTGATGACAATGCGTCGTCGCTTGTTTAAGCATTTGATGTTTATGCCAGTGAGTTTCTTTGATCAAAATTCAACGGGGCGTTTACTTTCTCGGATTACTTATGATTCCCAAATGATTGCTAATTCTTCATCTAGTTCTCTAATTACGATTATACGCGAAGGAGCATATATTATTTCTGTACTTGCGGTGATGTTTTATACCAGTTGGGAATTAACAATTGTGCTTTTTATTATAGGTCCAATCATTGCTATTTTAATTGGTTTGGTATCAAAAATTTTTCGTAGATTAAGTAAGAACTTACAAGATTCAATGGGTGAACTTACGTCTGCTACAGAACAGATGTTAAAAGGTCATAAAGTTGTACTTTCTTTCGGAGGGCAACATGTGGAAGAAGCGCATTTTAATCATGTTAGTAATGATATGCGTCGAAAAAGCATGAAAATGGTGACAGCAGATTCCATTTCTGATCCTGTGGTGCAAATTATTGCATCTCTCGCATTAGCTGCGGTGCTCTATTTAGCTACTACTCCATTGATTGCAGAAGATAATTTGAGTGCAGGCTCATTTACAGTGGTATTTTCTTCAATGTTAGCGATGATGCGTCCGTTAAAATCATTAACTGCGGTGAATGCACAATTTCAAAGTGGAATGGCAGCCTGTCAAACGCTATTTTCCATTTTAGATTTGGAACCAGAAAAAGATAATGGGGCTTATAAAGCTGAACCAGCGAAAGGCGAGTTAGAATTTAAAAATGTAAGCTTTGCATATCAAGGAAAAGAGGAACTTGCATTAAATAATATTTCTTTTAGCGTGCCTGCAGGAAAAACCGTTGCTTTGGTTGGGCGTTCTGGATCGGGCAAATCAACCATTGCTAATTTAGTGACACGTTTTTACGATATTGAGCAAGGCGAGATTTTACTGGATGGCGTAAATATCCAAGATTATCGTTTATCTAATTTACGTGAAAACTGCGCTGTGGTTTCTCAACAAGTCCATTTATTTAACGATACTATTGCGAATAATATTGCTTATGCAGCGCAGGATAAGTATTCTCGCGAAGAAATTATCGCTGCAGCAAAAGCGGCTTATGCTTTAGAGTTTATCGAAAAATTACCACAAGGTTTTGATACGGTAATTGGTGAAAACGGTGCGAGCCTATCTGGTGGGCAACGTCAACGTTTAGCGATTGCTCGCGCTTTATTGCGTAATTCTCCAGTATTAATTTTAGATGAAGCCACATCTGCACTAGATACAGAATCAGAACGAGCAATTCAATCTGCATTAGAGGAATTAAAGAAAGATCGTACTGTTATCGTAATTGCCCATCGTTTATCAACTATTGAAAATGCGGATGAAATTCTTGTGATTGATCATGGAGAAATTCGTGAGCGTGGCAACCATAAAACATTGCTTGAACAAAATGGTGCCTATAAACAGTTACACAGTATGCAGTTTACTGGCTAATTTATTGATTATCGAAAACGCGAGTTGAAAAACTCGCGTTATTTTATCCGCACTTATTAGAAAGGATTTTCTATGCCCTTCTGGTATTCCAATTCCAAACTTATTTGGCTCTTATCGTCTTTTTCTTTATTGTTTTGGTTGATTAGCCAAATTCGTCGCGCCTTATTCTCTTTGGGGCTCAAATCTTCTTATCGCGCACCCAAACCAGTGATAATTGTGGGAAATTTGTCTGTGGGTGGAAATGGCAAAACGCCCGTGGTTGTTTGGCTTGTGGAAGAATTAAAAAAACAAGGTCTGCGTGTAGGTGTGATTTCTCGTGGTTACGGCAGTAAATCTAAAACTTATCCGTTGTTTGTTACTGAAAATACAAATCCAATTGAAGGTGGCGATGAGCCTATATTGATCGCGAAACGCACCAATGCACCAGTAGTGATTTCCCCGAATCGCCAGCAAGCGATTGAATTACTCTTAAGCCAAGCAGAGTGCGATATTATTATTTCTGACGATGGTTTACAGCATTATCAATTACAGCGTGATTTAGAAATTGTGGTAATGGATGCTGAGCGTGCATTGGGAAATGGTTTTGTATTGCCAGCAGGTCCATTGCGTGAATTACCTAGTCGATTAAAATCCGTAGATTTTGTAATCACTAATGGTGGAAAAAATCAGTATTCAGATGTGATTATGCGTCTCGTGCCTCATTTCGCGATTAATTTAAAAACCAATGAAAAACGCCAATTAAAGGAATTTCAATCAGGTGTTGCCATTGCAGGGATTGGCAATCCTCAGCGTTTTTTTACTATGTTAGAAAAGTTAGGGATTCAATTAGAGCGAACTCAAGCATTTCAAGATCATCAACATTTTGAAGCGTCTCAATTAGAAAAACTTTCTGAAAATCAACCGCTCTTTATGACGGAAAAAGATGCCGTAAAATGCCAATCTTTTGCTAAAGATAATTGGTGGTATGTACCTATCGATGCGGAGATTATTGAGGCTGAAAAACAAAGTGAAAATTTACCGCTCTTTTGGGCCAAAATAGACAAACTTGTGGCGCAATACAGAAATGTCTGAAAGGATTAATCCCCAGTTGTTTTGATTGCTTGCCGATAAAGCCGAAATATTAAAGAATAAGGAATAAATTATGTCATTTACCGTGATTATCCCCGCTCGTTTTGCATCAAGTCGTTTACCTGGAAAACCTCTTGCTGATATTGCGGGTAAGCCAATGATTCAACATGTATTTGAGAAAGCATTGCAGTCTGGGGCGAGCCGAGTGATTATTGCCACCGATAATGAAAATGTGGCTGATGTTGCCAAAAGTTTTGGCGCGGAAGTGTGCATGACTTCGGTTCATCATAATTCTGGTACAGAGCGTTTAGCGGAAGTTGTAGAAAAATTAGAGATTCCTGACAATGAAATCATTGTCAATATTCAAGGGGATGAGCCTTTGATTCCTCCCGTTATCGTGCGACAAGTGGCAGATAATTTAGCAAAATTTAATGTAAATATGGCAAGCCTTGCGGTAAAAATTCATGATGCTGAGGAATTATTCAATCCAAATGCAGTGAAAGTATTAACAGATAAAGATGGCTATGTGCTGTATTTTTCCCGTTCGGTTATTCCTTACGATCGCGATCAGTTTATGAATTTACAGAATGTTCAGAAAATACAGCTTGCGGACGCTTACTTACGTCATATTGGCATTTACGCATATCGTGCGGGTTTCGTAAAGCAATATGTGCAATGGGCACCGACTCAACTTGAAAATCTAGAAAAACTGGAGCAGCTTCGAGTGTTATATAACGGCGAACGTATTCACGTAGAACTTGCGAAAGAAGTGCCTGCAGTGGGGGTGGATACCGCCGAAGATTTGGAAAAAGTGCGGGCAATTTTAGCGGCGAATTAAAATGTTTGATGCTAAAAAGTTCTTAGCGGATGTTTCTCACGAACCTGGTGTTTATCGTATGTATGACGATAAAGATCAGGTTATTTATGTTGGGAAAGCAAAGGATCTAAAAAAACGTCTTTCAAGCTATTTTCGTAAAAATCTGAGCAGTAAAAAAACAGAGGCGTTGGTGGCGTCAATTCATCATATTGACACCACGCTAACTTCATCTGAAACGGAAGCTTTACTGCTAGAGCATAATTTCATCAAGCTTTATCAGCCTCGCTATAACGTATTATTGCGTGATGATAAATCCTATCCATTTATTTTATTAACCAAAGAACGTCATCCAAGAATCACTTCCTATCGTGGTTCTAAAAAATTTGCGGGCGAATACTTTGGGCCTTATCCTCACGCGGGAGCTGTGCGTGAAACCTTATCGCTTTTGCAAAAACTTTTCCCTGTTCGCCAATGTGAAAATTCCGTTTATTCTAACCGCTCTCGTCCTTGTTTGCAGTATCAAATTGGGCGTTGTTCCGCACCTTGTGTTCAGGGATATGTTTCTGATGAAGAATATAATCAGCAAGTTGAATTAGCCCGCTTATTTTTACAAGGCAAGGATCAACAGGTGTTAGATTATTTAATCGGTAAAATGGAGCAGGCAAGCAAAAATTTAGATTTTGAACAGGCGGCTCGTTATCGCGATCAGATTCAGGCGGTACGTTCAGTTATTGAAAAACAATTTGTATCCAATGAGCGTTTAGATGATATGGATATTATGTCCATCGCATATCAACATGGTTTAGCCTGCGTACAAGTGATGTTTATTCGTCAAGGAAAAGTGCTAGGCAATCGCAGTTATTTCCCAAAAGTACCCGCCAATACGGATTTATCGGAGCTTACAGAAACTTTTGTGGGACAATTTTATTTACAAGGTCATCAAGGACGAAGTATTCCGAATAGTATTATTGTGGATCGTCAATTAGCTGAAAAATCAGGGCTTGAGCAACTTCTTACTGATCAAGCGGGCAGAAAAGTGACGATTCAAGAAAGTGTAAAAGGCGATAAGAGTAAATACTTACAGCTCGCACAAGTTAATGCTAAAGCGGCTTTAAATGTACAACTTAAACAATCTTCACGAATGTCAGAGCGTTATCAAGCGTTGTGTGAGCTGTTAAATCTTCCTGAAATTAAGCGTATGGAATGTTTCGATATAAGTCACACGATGGGCAATCAAACGGTAGCATCTTGTGTTGTTTTTAATCAAGAAGGTCCACTGAAATCTGATTATCGTCGTTTTAATATTGAAGGCATTACTGGCGGGGATGATTATGCTGCGATGGAACAAGCGTTGCAGAAACGCTATGAGCGTGATTTAGAAGAAGATAAAATTCCCGATATTATTTTTATTGATGGTGGAAAAGGGCAATTAAATCGTGCATTGAATGTGTTCCAACATCTTCAAGTAAAATGGGATAAAAATAGACCGCACTTAATTGGCGTGGCAAAAGGTGTGGATCGTCGAGCAGGGCAGGAAGTACTGATCATTAGCAAACAAGACCGCGAAATTCATTTACCTGATGATAGTTTGGCATTGCATTTGATTCAACACATCCGTGATGAAAGCCATAATCACGCAATAAGCGGACACCGTAAAAAACGTCAAAAAGCCTTTACACAAAGTGGTTTAGAAACCATTGAAGGTGTGGGCGCTAAACGTCGTCAGGCTTTACTGAAATATCTTGGTGGTTTACAAGGTGTGAAAAAGGCGACCTTAGATGAAATAGCCTCTGTGCCTGGAATTTCCCTTAAACTTGCCGAAACGATTTTTGAAACGCTTAAAAACGACTAATCAATCATTTCTCAAATGTAAATAACGATTGCTTTTCATCATAAAGCCATTATGATCCGCACTTTCGGATTTATTTAATTCTATTATAGGAAAAATTATGTTTGAATGGATTACCGATCCTGAAGCGTGGATATCACTTGCGACACTTGCTGCTTTGGAGATCGTTTTAGGGGTCGATAATATTATTTTTATTAGTATCCTAGTTGGGCGTTTACCTGAAAGCCAACGCCAGTCTGGTCGTATTGTTGGACTTGGTTTAGCAATGCTGACAAGAATTTTACTTTTAATGTCACTGGCGTGGATGATGAAGCTTACTACACCGCTATTTACTGTGTTTAATCAAGAAATTTCTGGGCGTGATTTGATTTTATTAATCGGTGGTTTATTCCTGATTGTAAAAAGTTCAGGCGAAATTAAAGAAGCAATCAATCATCAAGACCATCATGAATCGGAAAGAAAAAATAAAGTGAGTTATCTTGGCGTATTAATTCAAATTGCAGTGCTAGATATTGTATTTTCTTTAGATTCCGTGATTACAGCAGTGGGTATGGCAAGCCATCTTCCTGTGATGATTTTGGCGATTATTATTGCCGTTGGTGTGATGATGTTTGCGGCAAAACCAATCGGCGATTTCGTAGATACGCATCCAACGTTGAAAATTCTAGCTTTAGCCTTCTTGGTTTTAGTGGGAATTAGTTTAATTGCAGAAAGTTTAGATATTCACATCCCGAAAGGTTACATCTATTTTGCAATGGGATTCTCTGTTGTGGTCGAAATGATCAATATTCGAATGAGAAGATTGATGAAATAAATTAGAAGTGCGGTCGATAAAAATAATGTTTTTTATGACCGCACTTTTTCTTTTACTTATTGAAATACACTTTTTTTAGTGCCATCTCTAAACCGCGAAATTCAGCTAGACCTTTTAACCGACCAATGGCAGAGTAGCCAGGGTTGGTTTTTTTACGTAAGTCATCCAACATTTGATGCCCATGATCTGGGCGCATTGGGATTAAACGCGTTTCTCCTTGATTTAATCGACGATATTCTTCATTTAATAAAGCTTTTACCACATTAAACATATCTACGTCTCCTTCTAGATGAGCTGCCTCATGGAAGGTTAGTGGATTATCTTCACGTTGAGTAGAACGTAAATGTGCGAAGTAAATACGATCAGCGAATTGTTCTGTCATTTTTACGAGATCATTATCGGAGCGTACGCCATAAGAACCCGTACACATTGTAAAACCATTTGCTGGTAATGGTTGAGTTTCTACAAACCATTGCATATCTTCAATAGTTGAAACTATGCGTGGTAAGCCTAAGATTGGGCGTGGAGGATCATCTGGATGAATCGCCATTTTGATTCCTACTTCTTGGGCAACAGGTACGATTTCATTTAAAAAATAAGCCAAATGCGTACGGAATTTTTCGGGTGAAATATCTTTATAGCGATCTAATTGAGTTTGAAATTCATCAAGAGTATAACCTTCTTCTGCACCAGGTAAGCCCGCAATAATATTACGCGTTAATTGCGCTATATCTTGCTCTGACATCTTGTCATAATAGGTTCTTGCTGCAACTTGTTCTTCTTGATTATAGGTTTTTTCTGCATCAGGACGTTTTAAAATATGAAGTTCAAATGCTGCGAAAGCGATATGATCAAAGCGCAATGCTTTAGAACCATCTGGTAATTCATAAGCGAGATCAGTACGAGTCCAGTCTAAAACAGGCATAAAATTGTAACAAACCGTGTCAATTCCGCATTGAGCAAGATTGCGAAGAGTTTGTTTATAGTTATTAATCCATTTTTGATAATTTCCAGTCTGAGTTTTGATCTCTTCATGAACTGGTACACTTTCCACTACTGACCAGCTTAAACCAGCATTCTCTATTTCAGTTTTGCGTTTTTTAATTTCTTCAATACTCCATATTTCACCGTTAGGAATATGGTGAAGTGCAGTGACTATACCAGTTGCGCCTGCTTGACGAATATCAGATAAAGAAACAGGATCTTTTGGTCCATACCAACGCCATGCTTGTTCCATTTTTAACTCCTATGTTATTACAAGTATTTAGATACCTACAACAACTGGATTTGTATTGAATAGGTATCCATCAAAATGTGGATCTTCTACATCAGATAATTCAAATAATTTTACTTTTACATTTTCTAAGTGTTGCCACATAGCTTTTCTAGCTTCATTAGCATTTTTCTTTTGAATAGCAGATAAAATTGTTTGATGATCTTCTATCCATAAATGATGATAATCATTTTGTAAAATACGAGAATGTAATTGTGCCCACATCGCACTATTAAAGCGATATTGCCACAATTGTTCTTGTAATTTGACTAACACATCATTTTGTGTAATTTCTGCAAGTGCCAAATGAAAATCTTTGTCTGCACTATAGTCATCTTGATTCTGAGTAAGTAATTCTTTCTCTCGATTCAGTATTTGTTTTAAATTTAAAATATCTTTTTTAGTCGCTTGTAACGCTGCAAATTCAGCAATACTACTTTCTAATAGTTGTCTAGCTTGTAAAAGTTCAAATGGACCTACATCTGGTAAATCTGAATGTTCCATATGTATTGATTCGGGGGTTCTTACTACATAAACGCCTGAGCCTTTTTTTACCTCTACTAACTTTTCTACTTCTAACATAACCATTGCTTCTCTAACAATAGTTCTACTTACACCAAATTTTTCAGAAATTTCTCGTTCTGTAGGGAGTTTGTCTCCAATGCTATAAATTCCTTGAGAAATATCTTGTTTTAGCAATTGACCGATTCGGGTATATGTTCTATTTACTATATTTTCCATATTTTTCCTTAAATTGGTATTCCAATTTTTTATTTTTGTGATGTGGTTCACAAAAATAGATATTTGGTATTCCAAAAAGAGTTTTTATGTTTCATAATCATATCATAGTTAAACATAACAAGTAATTTTATTCTGTCAATGGCATATAAGGAGTCTAAAAATGGCGGAGCAAATCAAAGCAATATGCTTAGAAAAACCAAACAATATAGTTGTTAAAGAAGTGCCTTATCCCGAAAAAAGTGATAATGATGTACTTATTCAGGTAGAATCAATGGGGATTTGTGGTTCTGATATTGGTGCATATAGAGGAACTAATCCATTAGTAACTTATCCAAGAATACTTGGGCATGAAATTGTAGGGAGAGTAATTGAAAGTGGAATTGGTATGCCAAGTGGGGTGAGGGTTGGAGACCGAGTAATTGTTGATCCTTATGTTTTTTGTGGTCAATGCTATCCTTGTTCAATTGGTAGAACCAATTGTTGTGAATCATTAAAGGTAATTGGTGTTCATATTGATGGAGGTATGCAAGAGGTAATTAGACATCCCGCTCATCTTTTAACTAAAGTCCCAGATAACCTACCGATTCATCAATTACCTTTAGCTGAACCTTTAACAATAGCTTTACACGCTTTACATAGAACAACTTTAAAATCAGGGGAACACATAGTAATTATTGGAGCTGGTGCAATTGGATTAATGGCTGCATTAGCAGCGGTTCAATATGGAGCAATCCCAATTTTAGTTGATATATTAGAACAACGTCTTGAGTATGCAAAATCCTTGGGAATTGAACATATTGTAAATCCGCATAAGGAGGATGACATTAAAAGAATTAAGGAAATTACAAGTGGTCGTATGGCTGAAGTTGTTATGGAGGCATCTGGAGCTAATATTTCTATCAAAAATACTCTGCATTATGCCTCCTTTGCAGGAAGAATTGCTTTAACAGGATGGCCAAAAACAGAAACTCCATTACCAACAAATTTAATTACCTTTAAAGAATTGAATATTTATGGTTCTAGAACAAGCAAGGGGGAATTTGAGGAGGCATTGGATATGCTTGCTACTAATAAAATCAATGCATCTCATATCATTACTAAGTGTATCAAATTTGAAGAAATTCCTAGTTTTATTTCTGATTTATCTGATCATCCAGAAAATTATTTAAAAATTAATGCAGTTTTCTAAAAAACATAATCAATAAGGAGAAGGTTATGAAGTCAATTAAAGGCTTAGGTAAATTATTACTTGCTTCAAGTATATTGTTTAGTAGCAGTGCATTTGCAAAAACAATTATTAAGTTAGGACATTATAATTCTGATATGCATCCATCACATATTGCATTACAGGAATATTTTAAGAAAACAATTGAAAATGAAACAAATCATAGATATGAGATTAGACTTTATCCTAATAATCAACTTGGCGGTGAAGATCAAATTGTAAATGGATTACGTAATGGCACTATAGAAGCAGGTATTACAGGTTTATTATTGCAAAATGTAGATCCTATTTTTGGAGTTTGGGAATGGCCTTATTTATTTAAGGATAATCAAGAGGCTAAAAAAGTATTGGAATCTCCAATCGCAAATAAAATTGGCCAAAAAATGGAGAAGTATGGAATTAAATTACTTGCCTATGGTATGAATGGATTTCGTGTTATTTCATCTAATAAAAAATTAGAGAAATTTGACGATTTTAAAGGTTTACGTTTAAGAGTTCCGCTGAATTCACTTTTTGTTGATTGGGCTAAAGCAATGAATATAAATCCACAAAGCATGCCGCTCAGTGAAGTTTTTACTGCATTAGAACAAAAGGTAATTGATGGTCAAGAAAATCCGTATATGTTAATTAAAGACTCTGGGTTATATGAAGTACAAAAATATATTATCCAAAGTAACCATATTTTCTCTCCAGGATTATTGCAAATTAGCTTAAAAACTTGGAATAAAATTCCAAAAGAAGATCAAATTATTTTTGAAAAAGCGGCTAAATTGTATCAAGAGAAAGAGTGGGAATTAGCAATTAAAACAGAATTAGAAGTTAAAGATTATCTAGCTAAACATGGAAATGAAATTATCGTACCAAGTGAAGTATTTAAAAATGATATGGTGAATGCATCTAAGGTGCTTTATGATAGTTTTTATAAAAAATATGATTGGGCTAAGGATGTAGTTCAAAAAATTAATGAAGCTAAATAATTAATAAGATCCCCTATGTTCAATTCTATAAATTGCTCATGGGGGATAAAGAAGGAGCTTGTTTTATGAAAATAGCAAAGTATTTAGACAAAGCATTAGAATATCTTTCTATCTTAGCATTAGTTATTATGATTTCTCTCGTGTTTTTTAATTCTGTCTTGAGGTACTTCTTCGATTCTGGAATTGCATTTTCTGAAGAGTTTTCTAGGATTTGTTTTGTATATATGATTTTCTTTGGGATTATCCTTGTTGCCAAGGATAAAGCTCATCTTACTGTTGATATTATTATTTCTTCGTTGCCTGAAAAGTATAGAAAAATAGTCTTAATAGTTGCAAATATATGTGTCCTAATTGCAATGATTTTTATAGCTTATGGTGCATTACAACTGATGTCTTTGACCTATACTCAACAAATGCCAGCTACAGGTATATCTTCATCTTTTTTATATTTAGCTGCTGTTATATCTTCCGTATCTTACTTTTTTATTGTCATGTTTAGCATGATTAAAGATTATAAAGAATCCTCTGATAAATAGGAGCTTATAATGTTACTATTATTTTTGTGTAGTTTATTCTTATTGTTATTTCTTGGTGTACCTGTAGCACTATCAATGCTGTTGAGTGCGAGTATTATGCTATATCATCTTGATATGTTTGATACGCAATTAATTACAGAAAACTTTGTGATGGGAACGAATAATTTTCCTTTGATGGCTATTCCTTTCTTTATGCTTACTGGAGAAATAATGAAGCATGGAGGAATTTCTGAACGAATCATTAATTTTGCAACAAGTATGGTTGGTCATATTAAAGGTGGTTTAGGTTATGTTGCAATCATCTCTGGGTTGATATTTGCAGGGTTATCTGGTTCTGCGGTAGCGGATACGGCCGCATTAGGTGCAATACTAATTCCTATGATGATTTCTAAAAAATATGATGGTGCTCGTTCCACAGGATTAATTTGTGCTGCAGGTATTATTTCAGTTGTTATTCCTCCAAGCATTCCTATGATCATTTATGGTATTACTGCTGGGGCATCTATCACTAAATTATTTATGGGGGGAACTGTACCAGGCTTATTAATGGTCGTTGGATTATGGGTTACTTGGAAAATTTTGTATAGAAATAATGATACAAGTCTAGAAAGAAAACAAACTGGCAAAGAAAGATGGGTTGCTTTTAAAAAAGCATTTTGGCCTTTATTATTACCTATCATTATTATTGTGGGATTAAGAGGAGGAATTTTTACTCCAACAGAAGCTGGAGTTGTTGCTGCAATTTATGCTGGCATAGTAAGTATTGCTTATAAAGGCTTAACATTTTCTAAATTGAAAGACGTCTTCATTGGTACCATCAAAACAACATCAATGGTAATGTTTGTTGCTGCATCAGCAATGATATCTGCTTTTGCGATTACAGTTGCTCAAATTCCAACAGAATTAGTCCAAACGATTAAAGGATTAACTGATAATCCGACAATTTTAATGTTTATTATAATGCTATTTTTATTACTTGTTGGATGTGTAATGGATTTAATTCCTGCGGTATTAATCTTTGTTCCAGTCTTATTACCAGTGTTAAGAGCATATAATATTGATATTGCGTATTTCGGAATCATGATGGTGATTAATTTATCTATAGGATTAATAACACCGCCCGTGGGAACAGTTTTGTATGTAGGCTCAGGGATATCAAAATTAGGGATAGGTGCATTATCCAAAGGAATTGCTCCATTCTTATTTGTTTACGCAATTATTATGATGTTGATCGTATTTTTTCCTGAAATTGTAATTGTTCCAATGAATTGGTTATCTTGATTTATTAGGAAGTTACATCATGAAAAAAATAGCATTTATCGGCGAGTGTATGATTGAGCTCAATGGGAAACCCTTTGCGGAAATGTGGCAAAGTTATGGTGGTGATACCTTAAATTCTGCAACTTATCTTAGCCGAGTAAGTTCATCAAAAGAGATTCAAGTTCATTATGTCTCTGCATTAGGAACTGATAATTTAAGTAAACAAATGCTTAAATATTGGCAAGCTGATGGCATCCAAACAAATTGGGTTTTACAGGATGAACAGCATCAACCAGGTCTTTATCTAATCCAATTAGATGCTCAAGGCGAACGCACGTTCCTTTATTGGCGTAATCAATCTGCAGCACATTATATGGTTCAACATACTGATTTTGCTAAGGTTATTGCAGAACTTCAGCAAGTTGATGTGATTTATTTAAGTGGTATTTCATTAGCAATCTTACCGAAAAATGACCGCACTTTTTTAATTGAACAATTATCTTCTTTAGCTAAAAAAGGCACAGAAATTGTTTTTGATAGTAATTATCGCCCTGCACTTTGGGGTTCATTAGAAGAAACTCAAGATTGTTATTTGCAGCTTTTGCCTAGTGTCAATATAGCTTTGGTGACTTTTGATGATGAACAAGAATTATGGAAAGATAAAACATCTAGGGATACTTTAGAGCGATTACATAAAATTGGTATATCAAAAGTGATTGTGAAGTGCGGTAAGAATGGTGCTATTTTTTCAGATAGGTATTTATCTCGATATGGGCAAGTGATACCTGAACCTATTTTAAATGTAGTGGATACAACCTCTGCTGGTGATTCTTTTAATGCTGGATTTCTGAACGGTTATTTACGAAATAAATCTCTCGAAATTTGTTGTCAGCAAGGCAATCGTATTGCTGGTATCGTCATTCAACATAAAGGTGCGATTATAGATAAAGTCGCAACTTTTCATCTTCAATCTGAATTTAATTAATGGAGTTTACTATGAATATTGCAGCAAACCATAACTTAGAAAATAAGCTAATTGTAATCACGGGGGCTGGCGGAGTGTTATGTTCATTTCTAGCCAAGCAGTTAGCACATACTAAAGCTAATATTGCCCTGTTAGATTTGAATTTCGAGGCAGCAGACAAAGCAGCAAAAGAAATTAACCAATCAGGTGGAAAAGCAAAAGCTTATAAAACTAATGTGTTAGAACTTGAAAATATTAAAGAAGTGCGTGATCAAATAGCTATTGATTTTGGCACTTGTGATATTTTAATTAATGGTGCTGGTGGGAATAATCCAAAAGCGACAACAGATAATGAGTTCCATCAATTTGATTTAAATGAAACGACAAGAACATTCTTTGATTTAGATAAATCTGGTATAGAATTTGTATTTAATCTCAATTACTTAGGTTCATTATTACCAACCCAAGTTTTTGCAAAAGATATGCTTGGTAAACAAGGGGCAAATATTATTAATATTTCCAGTATGAATGCCTTTACACCACTCACAAAGATTCCTGCTTACTCTGGTGCAAAAGCTGCAATCAGTAATTTTACTCAATGGCTTGCTGTATATTTCTCAAAAGTTGGTATTCGTTGTAATGCTATCGCACCAGGGTTTTTAGTTAGTAATCAAAACCGCGCTTTATTATTTGATACTGAAGGAAAACCAACAGATAGAGCAAATAAAATTCTAACTAACACACCAATGGGGCGTTTTGGTGAGCCAGAAGAATTACTAGGTGCATTACTTTTCTTAATAGATGAGCATTATTCTGCTTTTGTCAATGGGGTAGTTTTACCTGTTGATGGTGGTTTTTCAGCGTATAGTGGAGTCTAATAGGAGAAAATTAAAATGTCATACACAACTCAACAAATTATTGAAAAACTTCGTGAACTCAAAATTGTGCCTGTAATTGCTTTGGATAATGCAGAAGATATTTTGCCGCTAGCAGATACGTTGGCTAAAAATGGTTTACCTGTGGCAGAGATTACTTTTCGCTCTGAAGCAGCGGCAGATGCAATTCATTTACTGCGTACTCATCGACCCGATTTTTTGATTGCTGCGGGCACAGTTTTAACTGCGGAACAAGTAGTTTTAGCTAAAAGTAGCGGAGCAGATTTTGTGGTTACTCCGGGGTTAAATCCAAAAATTGTGAAATTATGTCAAGATTTGAATTTTCCAATAACACCGGGGGTGAATAATCCTATGGCAATTGAAACTGCATTAGAAATGGGTATTTCGGCGGTAAAATTTTTCCCTGCGGAGGCTTCAGGCGGAGTGAAAATGATTAAAGCATTGCTCGGTCCTTATGCTCAATTACAGATAATGCCGACTGGTGGTATAGGGCTTCATAACATAAGGGATTATCTCGCTATTCCTAATATTGTTGCTTGTGGAGGCTCTTGGTTTGTGGAGAAAAAATTGATTCAATCCAAAAATTGGGATGAAATTGGACGATTAGTCAGGGAAGTGATTGATATTATTAAATAAATTTATTTCTTTAAAGTGCAAAGTGCGGTCTATGTAGACCGCATTTTTTTCGATTAAGCTTTTTTCAAAAACTCAGATTTCAACATGATTTTGCCGCAATCGACGTTATGATCGCCATTTACTAAGCGGATGTTTTTGAATTTTGTACCTTTTTTCAATACTTCTGATGAACCTTTTAATTTTAAATCTTTAATCAAAAGTACATCATCACCATCCGCAAGCAAATTCCCATTGCTGTCTTTTACGATGAGTTGATCGTCATCTGATTCTTGAATTTCATTATTATCCCATTCATTACCGCAATCAGGGCAAACAAAATTAATTGAATCGTGGTAAACGTATTCACTTTGACATTTTGGGCAATTAGGCATTTGATCCATTGGGTTTTCCTTCTTGATTACATATAATAGGCGCGCGAGTATAGCAAAAAAGATGTCTTTCGCCAAAGCGTGAAAGTGTTTGATAAATTTTTGAGGAAAATGTATGAAAAAACAAATTTTTGTCTTAGTTTGTGGCGTAATGTTTAGTAGTTCAACTTGGGCGCATAATTTGCAATTAGAGCAATCTTTACCATCTGTTAAAGTGAGTGAGTATGGGGAAATTGTACTTGCTGGAAAAGATACCGCGTTTCAACCTTGGGGTTCTGCGGAATTAGCGGGTAAAGTGCGTGTTGTTCATCATTTAGCAGGTAGAACGGCAGCAAAAGAGAAAAATCAGCCAATGATTGATGCGATAAAAGCATCTCATTTTAATCCTGCAAAATACCAAACAACGACCATTATTAATGCAGATGATGCGATTATTGGTACAGGTATATTTGTAAAAAATAGCGCACAAAAAGGCAAACAGGAAAATTCACATAGCCAAGTTGTGCTAGATGATAAAAGTGCGGTAAAAAATGCTTGGGGATTAAATCCTAAAGATAGCGCAATTATCGTGTTAGACAATACGGGGAAAGTAAAATTTGTGAAAGAAGGAAAATTGTCTGATAGCGATATTCAGGCTGTTATTTCACTGGTGAATGGATTGACCAAATAACGTAATACAAAATAAAAATCCCTAAGCCTTTCGACTTAGGGATTTTTTTATTCTGATGGCGGAGGAATAGGGATTCGAACCCTAGGAGGGCGTAAACCCTCGCCGGTTTTCAAGACCGGTGCCTTCAACCACTCGACCATTCCTCCGTGATTGATGCGCGTAGTATAATGAATATTTTATTGATGTAAATAGAAATTTGATGATTTAACTTTAGATGATGATAATTTATTCATTTTGATGAAATTAATTCCATTAATACCATTGACTTTTTTATCCCTAGCCCTTACTTTACTGAAGACTTTTTACTTATTTTACAAGGAGCTTTTATGCAATCACGTCTTATTGTGGATGCTCAACAAGAATCGTTATTCAGCACACATAAAGTGTTGCGTAACACGTATTTTTTACTGGGATTAACAATGGCATTTTCGGCTGTTGTTGCGTTTATTTCAATGAGTCTAAACTTGCCATATCCAAATATTATTGTGTTATTAGTGGGTTTTTATGGCTTACTTTTCTTAACAAATAAATTAGCTGATCGTCCTGCTGGTATTTTGGCGGCCTTTGCTTTCACAGGATTTATGGGATACACCATCGGGCCAATTTTAAATATGTATGTGGCACGTGGCATGGAAGATTTGATTATGCTTGCATTCGCAGGAACTGCTATCGTATTTTTCGCATGTTCCGCTTATGTATTGACTACAAAAAAAGATATGTCATTTTTATCAAGCGCAATGTTTGCATTATTTATTGTGCTATTGCTTGGTATGGTGGCAAGTTTCTTCTTCCAAATTCCTGCGTTATCAGTCGCAATTAGTGCATTATTTGTTGTCTTCTCTACAATGACTATTTTGTATGAAACCAGTAATATTATTCACGGTGGAGAAACAAATTACATTCGCGCAACCGTGAACATCTATGTTTCAATCTACAATTTATTCTTGAGTTTATTAAGATTACTTTCTATCTTTTCAAGTGATGAATAATGATTGAATTTTGACTTTATGACCCCACTATTTAGTGGGGTTATTTTTTGGAATAGGCAATGGAAAAACAAATTTTTGAACATTCAGTTAATGTAGAGGAAGAACAATATCAGCCTAAGCAAGAGTTTCATAATGTGGAAACAAAGTTAGATGAAGCGTTAGACGGAGAGTTACTTGATGCTCAGCTTGAACAGGCATTGAAACCAAAATCAGGTTTTGGAAAAACTTTATTAAAATTTACCGCACTTTTATTTGGTGCAGCGACAGTTGCGCAATCCGTTCAGTGGATTTGGGATAGCTATCAACAGCATCAATGGATTTATCTTGCTTTTGCTTTAGTCAGTTTAATTGTCATTTTATTGGGGATTAAAGAGATTATTGGCGAGTGGCGACGTTTAGTTCGTTTAAAAAAACGTGAGCAATTGCAACAACAAAGTCAGCAGATTTGGTTAGAAAGTGCGGTAAAAAATGGCGATGTTTTTTCTGTTCAGAGCGTAGAAAAAAGTAAAGTTCTTTGCTTAGATATTGCAAAATCGCTACGTTTGGAAAATGACTATCCAACGGTGATTCAATGGCAACGTCAATTAAATGAAGCTTATTCAGCGCAAGAAATTACTCATTTATTTAGTCGTAATGTTTTGTCTACTTTTGATTCGCAAGCTAAAAGATTGATTAGTAAAATGGCCGCTGAATCAGCGGTGATTGTCGCGATTAGTCCACTTGCTGTAGTGGATATGTTTTTTATTGCGTGGAGAAATCTTCGATTAATGAATAAGATTGCTGAGATTTATGGAATTGAATTAGGGTATTTTTCACGTATTCAGTTGTTAAGAATGGTATTGGTCAATATCGCTTTTGCTGGAGCAACCGAAGTAGCACAAGATATTGGAATGGATTGGCTTTCTCAAGATGTGACAGCAAAATTGTCTGCGCGTATCGCTCAAGGAATTGGTGTGGGATTACTCACTGCTAGATTAGGCGTGAAAGCAATGGAACTTTGTCGCCCGTTAGCATTTCAATTAAACGAAAAACCAAAACTGTCACATATTCAACAGGAATTACTTAGTTCGGTAAAAGATATTGTTCTCGGTAAAAACAAAATTTACAAAAAGGAGCAAATCTGATGAAAATCGAGGTTGTTTATCAACATAGCGATTTTATTATTATCAATAAGCCTGAAGGCATTAGTGTTCATAAAGATCAAGAAGAACAAGGCTTAACAGAACTTGTTTCAAAACAACTGAATGTGCCTCAAGTATGGTTAGTTCATCGCTTGGATAAAGTAACGTCGGGGCTATTAATTCTGGCGCTGAATGCTGAAAGTGCGACTGAATTTTCACGACTTTTTTCTGAACATAAAATTCATAAAACTTATTTGGCATTAAGTAAGCAGAAGCCTAAAAAGAAACAAGGATTGATCGTCGGGGATATGAAGAAAGCCCGAGATGGTGCGTGGAAACTTTGTCAAACTAAAGAAAATCCAGCGATTACGCGTTTTGAAAGTGTAAGTTGTGAGCCTAATTTACGTTTATTTATTTTAAAACCACAAACGGGAAAAACGCATCAATTACGTGTTGCGATGAAAAGTTTAGGTAGCCCGATTTTAGGCGATGGGCTTTATGGTAACACTGAAAAAATTGACCGCACTTATTTGCATGCTGCTCAATTGGAATTTGATTATTTGAATGATTTTATTTCGGTAACTTGTTTACCCTCTCAAGGTCAATTTTGGATTAAATCCAGTGTGTTTGAGCAAATTAAGGCTTATCTGGCAAAGCCGTTTTTATCAAAATAGAAATCTCTGTATAATAAAGACAATTTTACTCTTTAATAGGAACAAAAATGAAATTTATCTCTTTTAATATAAATGGTTTACGTGCTCGACCACATCAACTTGAAGCCATTATTGAAAGATATCAGCCAGATGTAATCGGCTTGCAAGAAATTAAAGTCGCTGATGAGGCTTTTCCTTATGAAATTACAGAAAACTTAGGTTATCACGTATTTCATCACGGACAGAAAGGCCACTATGGCGTAGCATTATTGACTAAACAAGAACCTAAAGCGGTTCGTCGAGGTTTTCCAACAGACAATGAAGATGCGCAAAAACGCATTATTATGGCTGATCTTGAAACTGAATTTGGTTTATTGACTGTAATTAATGGCTATTTTCCTCAAGGGGAAAGCCGTGCGCACGAGACTAAATTTCCAGCTAAAGAGAAATTTTATGCAGATCTTCAACAGTATTTAGAAAAAGAACACGATAAATCGAATCCTATTTTAATTATGGGGGATATGAATATTAGCCCAAGTGATTTAGATATTGGTATCGGCGATGAAAATCGTAAGCGTTGGTTACGCACAGGGAAATGTTCTTTCTTACCAGAAGAACGAGCGTGGTATCAACGTTTGTACGATTACGGATTAGAAGATAGTTTCCGTAAGCTTAACCCAACAGCAAATGATAAATTCTCGTGGTTTGATTACCGTTCTAAAGGTTTTGATGATAATCGAGGTTTACGAATTGATCATATTTTAGTAAGTCAAAAATTGGCTGAGCGCTGTGTCGATGTGGGCATTGCATTGGATATTCGAGCAATGGAAAAACCGTCTGATCACGCACCGATTTGGGCTGAATTTAAATAGGAAAGCGAAATGGATATGGCAAATTGGCAGAATTATCGTTCTACTGTGAATGGTATGCCCGCCGTGTTTACCGCAAATATTGAAGATGTTGAAAAATATCACGGTAAAGATCTCGATAAAATAGTGCAATTCACTATTGCTTATAAAGCAGATGATGAAACAGGTTTGCCCTCAGAAGTTGAATACGATAAGTTAATTAATCGTGTATTTAAAATTCTGGCGCAATTAACCGCACTTCCAAATGTATTTTTTGCGGGACATTTTATTTGTAATGCCCAAGCTAAAATGCATTTTTATTGTGAGCATGAAAATCTTGTTGTAGAAACTTTACAACAAATTGATTTTGTTAAAGATATTAATATACAAAAGGATTTAAGTTGGGATACTTATTTTGACTTTTTGCTTGCTTCTCCATTAGAGATTAAATTAAATGCAACGGAAGAGTTACTTGATTTGCTGAAAAATAAAGGTCGTGATTTAAGTGATACGTATCTAGTGGAGCATAGTTTTCATTTTGATGAAGAAGAGAAAATGTTCCCTTTCATGGATGAGCTTAGTTTAGGTGATTATTCTTTCACGACATTACAATATTCCGCACAAGCTATTCAGTTTAATGAAGATGATGAACCTTATTTCTTGGTAAAATTAGAGCAAGAAATTTCATTAGATAATGGTGAGATTTTTGAACAAGTAGAACGTTTTGAAAAACTGGCTGGTCAATTTGCGGGAGAGTATATCGGCTGGGAATGTGATTCTTTGATGGATGCGAACAAGCAGCTGAATTAGTTTTTTTAGATACTCATAATCCATAAAAAAGAGAGATATTTACCTCTCTTTTTTAATGTAATTTAACTTTTCGGCGCATTTTACGCATTAATAAAAACACCCATGGCCATAGTATTCCCGACGCTAAAGCTCCAAAGATTTCTTGCCAGTTAAAAAATGCAGTATGCAGAGAGAATTCGACTAAGAAAATAGCTAATCTGACAATAAACACAAACGCAATTACTAAAAGACTTTGAAACCAAAGCGATAAATTTCTGAGTATGAGATAGTTTTTTGCCACAAAATAAATTGTCACAGAAAGGACTAAAGCATGAATGCCTAATGTGGAACCTAGGATTAAATCCCATACAAGCCCTAATAAAAATGCCCATCCAATACTGACTTTATTTGGAATGGCCAGAACCCAGTAAAGTAAAACGAGAACTAACCAAGCAGGTTTAAATGCCTGAAAACCAAGTGGCCAGGGTGCGAGTTCTAGCACTAATGCCACCACAAAAAAACTCAAAATAGTGAGCCATTGTAAAATAAAGCGAGTTTGCATTAATCTTCTTCCCTATGTTCTTGTTGTTCTGACGGTACAGCTTCTTCATTTTGCGGTGCATCAGTTGGAATTTCAGGTTCAACCGTTGATTTATCCTTATTTTCTTGAAGATTATCGTCTGTTAACGGGGCTTTTTTTACTTTGTAATCAGCTTCATTCGCTTGGCTTTCTAAACGTTTTTGTACTAAATTACGCACTTCTTCTGGAGACATAGATTTTACTTTAGACATATCTAAATTACTTGGCCAAAGCAGCAATACATAGCGTAAGCGTTCAAGGGCGGCGAGAGGTTTGGCTTTGACCGTCGCAAAGTAATTGGAACCATCGCGTGAAACGCTTTGTACAACCGCTACTGGATAGCCTTCAAGGAAACGGCCACCAAGACCAGACGTTACAAGTAAGTCACCTTTTTCGATATCCACAGAACGAGGTACATTATCAAGAGTTAGCTCATCAGTATGCCCAGTTCCACTTGCAATGACGCGAACATCGTTACGTAGAACTTGTACTGGAATAGAATGGGTGACGTCAGTTAAGAGCAGTACTCGGCTGGTGTTCTCGCCCACAGAAATAATTTGACCAATGACGCCTTTTTCATCAATTACAGGCTGACCTACATAAGCACCGTCTTTTTCGCCTTGGTTAATAACAATTTGTTGACGATAAATATCAGTTTCTGCAGTTAAAATTTCCGCAATTTTTTTGTATTCATCGGTACGTAAAGGGGAGTTTAACAATAAACGTAAACGTTGATTCTCGACTTTGAGTTGATCTAGTAAGAGTAAATCTGCATTTTTTTCACGTAATTGTTCGCGTAATACTTTATTTTCGATTTGTAATTTACTGGTATCCACTAAATTATCTGATACCCCATCTAATACTGTACGAGGGCTATTGGCAAGATAATAGAGCCCACCCACAGCAGTTTCCATGGCACTGCGAGCTTTAGTCATTGAATTAGTTTGACCATCAGCTAAGATTAAAGAAAGGGAAGCAGCTACAGCTAATAATAATCGAATGCCAAGCGGGGGGGCTTTACCGAAAATAGGCTTCATTAAGCGTCCTACGTTGAGATAAAAAGATTAAAAGGAAAAGTGCGGTCATTTTAACCGCACTTTTTATTTTTGGTCTAAATTAAATTTCGTCACTAAAAATGTCGCCACCGTGCATATCGATCATTTCTAATGCCTCACCACCACCGCGAGCAACACAGGTTAATGGATCTTCTGCGATAATGACTGGAACGCCAGACTCTTTAGAGAGAAGCGTATCAATATTACGCAATAGTGCACCACCACCAGTTAGCACCATACCTCGTTCAAAAATATCAGCTGCGTGCTCTGGTTGACATTCCTCAAGAGCAGTACGAACAGCGGTTACGATACCATTTAATGGCTGTTGAATAGCTTCTAAAACATCGCGTGAGGTTAAGGTGAATGAACGAGGTGCGCCTTCAGCAAGATTGTGACCATGCACTTCCATTTCTTTAATTTCATCACCTTCTTGAATGTAGGCTGTACCGATTTCTTGTTTGATACGTTCTGCTGTTGGTTCGCCGATAACAGAACCAAAAGTGCGGCGAACATAAGAAATAATTGCTTCATCAAAACGGTCACCACCGATACGAACTGAAGAAGAATATACGATACCGTTTAAGGAAATTACAGCGACTTCAGTTGTACCACCACCGATATCAATTACCATAGAACCAACTGCAGTAGAAACAGGTAATTTAGCACCGATTGCGGCTGCCATTGGCTCTTCAATTAAATATACTTCACGTGCACCAGCCCCGATTGCGGATTCTTTAATTGCACGACGTTCTACTTGTGTTGCACCAGCAGGCACACAGACCAGTACACGAGGGCTTGGACGCATAAAATTACCGCTGTGAACTTGTTTAATAAAGTATTGCAACATTTTTTCTGTAACAAAGAAGTCTGCGATTACACCATCTTTCATTGGGCGAATGGCAGCGATACTTTTTGGCGTACGTCCAAGCATTAATTTTGCTTCTTTACCTACAGCCGCGATGCTTTTTAATGAACCAACGCGATCTTGTCGAATTGCAACAACGGAAGGTTCATTTAATACAATACCTTGACTTTTAACGTAAATTAACGTGTTTGCTGTACCTAAATCGATAGAAAGATCGTTTGAGAAGAGTCCACGAATTTTTTTAAATAACATAATTATTCCATTCTAAAATCAGAGTTAATTTTGTTTGACTGGAAAAGTGAAATTATTTCACAGCCAAGCACGCAAAAAATTGTGCTAAATGTACCAAAAAATGCGTTGAAATTACAGTTGTTTTTCATGTTTTTTACGTTAGTTGCCACTGGCCTTTATCTTGCAGAGTCAGTTGTTGCTGATGTAAAGCTTTCAGCGTTGAACGGTGGCCAACACTGATTAGCGTGGTTTTTGGTAGCTCTTGTTTTAATAGTTGATACATCGCAAATTCTAAACCTTCATCCATACTTGCTGTGGCTTCATCTAAGAAGGCTACGGCAGGTTTGTGTAGAATCAAACGCGCAAATGCTAAACGCTGTTGCTCGCCAAGAGAAAGAATACGCGTCCAGTCTTGTTCTTTATCTAATTGTTCAGCCAAATGTCCTAGTTGCACTTTGTTTAATATTTCTACTGCTTGCGTATGTGAAATATTGTCAGGCTTATTGGGATAAGTTAATGCCGACATCAAATTTCCTTGTGGCACATAGGGTTTTTGCGATAAGAAAAGTTGACTGTTTGTTGGGCAAATCACTTCACCTTCTGCGTAGCTCCAAAGTCCTGCGATTGTTCGTAAAAGTGTCGTTTTCCCTGCACCAGATTTTCCTTGAATGAGTAAACTCGTTCCTTGCGGTAGCGTAATGTTGAGATTTTCTACCAGTGTGTGACCTAATGGATTTTTAACACTTAAGTTTTTGAAAATCACATCTGTTGGATGATTGTGGATCTGTGTTTGTGATTTATTATTTACTTTTTCAATGGCATAACTGAACCCAGTTAAACGATCTAGCGTTGCTTTATAGCTTGCAAAATTATCATAAGTATTGCGGAAGAATGAAAGATTTGCGTGTAACTGACCAAATACTTGCAAGGTTTGCATTAGATCGCCTAGTTTTATTTGTTTTTCAAAGTAACGTCCAACTTGAATTAATAATGGAAAAACAACAGAAACTTGACTTACAACTAAGTTAAATCCTGAAAATTTTAGCGTTCTAAATACTATGACCCACATGTTATGGATGACAGTATTGAATTGTTGATAAAGCTGATTTTTTTCTACTTTTTCACCTGCATAAAAAGCAATGCTTTCAGCATATTCTTTAATGCGAATTAAAGAATAACGATAGTTTGCGTTTAGGCGTTCATTAATAAAATTCAATGAGATTAATGGACGACCGAGCCAAAATGCAATGAAGGTAGTGAAAATGACATAACCAAACACTAAAAATACCATCATATGCGGAATTTCTACACCAAGTACTATCATTGGTCCTGCTAATCCCCATAATAAAATACTGTAAGAAATGATTGAGGTTACCGCATCAATGACGCCTGTGCTTAAAGAAAGGGTGGTTTTTACATAAGATTGCACATCTTGTTGAATACGTTGATCGGGGTTATCTAGGTTTTCTGATAAATACTGTGTTTTGTAATAGGCGCGATGTGCCATCCATTTATCAACAAGCTGTTCGTTAAGCCATTCAATCCAGTTGATGACGAAACGTTGCTCTAAATAATAGCTTACTAATGCTGCTGAAACAGAACTTGCGGCAATGACGCAGAACAAGCCCATTTGCTGCCAAAATACATGTTCATTAAATTCTTGCAATGATGTGTACATATTTTTGTACCACTCAGAATGTACAAGGCTGATACGTACGCTGAGTAATGTCGTCGCAACAATAAGCAGAAAGAATAGGATAGGTTTTATGCTACGTTTAGGTGAAAGATAGCCACCTGCAAACATCCAAAATTGTTTTCCCCATTGGGTAAAACGTACCAAAAGAAAAATGCCAAAACTAAAGACGACTGAGGTGATGGCTAGCGTTTGTAAAATCCAAATAAGAGAAGTAATGGCTTCTTGGCCGTAATCCATAAATATTCCATCCGAGATAAAAGTGCGGTAAAAAATAACCGCACTTTTTGTAAAAGGGTCAAAAATTTTCGGTATTGTAGAGTCTATGCTCAATTTCGCAAGAAAAAATGTGACGAACATATCATTTTTTGAGTTTGGTTAAGGTTTTCAAAAAACAACTTGGATATAATCCGAAGGAGTTAAATTTCATTTTTAAGGGGTCAATATGAGTGATATTGCAATCACGATTAGTCTTCTTGCCCTTGTTGCCGTAATCGGTTTATGGATCGGGCATTGGAAGATCCGTGGGGTTGGGCTTGGTATCGGTGGTGTGCTATTTGGTGGCATCATTGTGGCTCATTTCACTAATCAATATGGCTTGAAACTGGATGCGCATACGCTGCATTTTGTGCAAGAATTTGGTTTAATTTTATTTGTTTATACTATTGGTATTCAGGTTGGACCTGGCTTTTTTTCTTCTTTACGAAAATCTGGTTTAAAGCTAAATGCCTTTGCCATTTTGATTATTGTGCTGGGTTCTGTTGCGGTGGTTCTTGTACATAAAATTGCGGATGTTCCACTTGATATTGCCTTAGGTATTTATTCTGGTGCTGTCACCAATACGCCTGCGTTGGGGGCAGGGCAGCAAATTCTGGCAGAATTAGGGGTGCCTCAAACCACTGTGACTATGGGGATGTCTTATGCGATGGCTTACCCATTCGGAATTTGCGGTATTTTGCTTGCAATGTGGTTAATCCGCTTATTTTTTAAAGTCAAAGTAGACGATGAAGCCGCTCGTTTTAATGCTGAGAGCAGTCAAGATAAAGAAAGTTTACATAATATTTCTTTAAAAGTGACAAACCAAAATCTAGATGGTCTTACGTTAATTCAAATTCCAGGATTTAGTGATGAAGAAGTCGTATGTTCACGTTTAAAACGCGATGATATGGAAATCGTTCCAAAGGCAAGTACTGAGATTCGTACCAACGATATTTTACAACTAGTTGGGGATGATAATTCGCTTGCAAAAATGCGTTTGATTATCGGGCACGAAGTTGATGCACCAACCGTTGCCTATAGTGGCGAAATTCGTTCCGAGCGAGTGGTAGTGACGAACGAAAAAGTCTTAGGTAAAAAGATCCGCACTTTGGGGATTCATCAAAAATATGGCGTGGTGATTTCACGTTTAAATCGTGCAGGTATTGAGCTAGTTCCAACGGGAAATACCACACTGCAATTTGGCGATGTGCTACATATGGTGGGACGCAGTGATGTACTAAATCAAGCCATTTCAGTCATTGGTAATGCACAACAGAAATTACTTCAAGTGCAAATGTTACCAGTGTTTATCGGTATTGGTTTAGGTGTGCTTGTAGGCTCGATTCCATTTTACATTCCAGGTTTCCCTGTCGCATTAAAATTAGGGCTTGCTGGAGGACCATTGGTGGTTGCGTTGATCTTAGCGAGAATTGGCACGATTGGTAAACTTTACTGGTTTATGCCACCTAGTGCTAACTTGGCATTGCGCGAAATAGGGATTGTTCTTTTCTTGGCTGTGGTAGGTTTAAAATCAGGTGGAAGTTTCTTTGATACCTTGTTGAATGGCTCTGGTCTTGAATGGATGGGATATGGTATTTTTATCACCTTTATTCCATTAATGATTACCGGTATTTTGGCTCGCCTATATGGCAAACTGAATTACCTTACAATCTGTGGTTTACTTGCCGGTTCCATGACAGATCCTCCAGCTTTAGCATTTGCTAATGAAATTAAGGAAGATAACGGTGCAGCAGCACTTTCTTATGCAACTGTGTATCCATTGGTGATGTTCTTGCGGATAATGTCACCGCAGTTATTAGCAGTGCTATTGTGGGCAGCATAGCCAAAATAAGTTCAATTTATACAAACAAAAGCGCGGTTAATTTCGCGCTTATTTTTTGCGTGGATTTTGCGCGAGAGAGTATTCAATGATAGAATCTCGCACTTTTATTGCGAAGCGAGAATAAAATGGCACTAGTTGAATTTTTGATGGAAACCTTAGATGGGTTAAAGGGAACAGATATTGTACATTTTGATGTACGTGGAAAATCATCAATTACAGATAATATGATTATTTGCACGGGTACATCAAGCCGTCAAGTTTCTGCAATGGCAGATAATTTAATTATAGAATGTAAAAAAGCAGGTTTTGAAACTTTTGGTGAAGAAGGTAAAGATACTGCAGATTGGATTGTAGTGGATCTTGGTCAAGCAATCGTACATATCATGCAACGTGACGCGCGTGAAATGTATCAATTAGAGAAACTTTGGGCGTAAATTTTAGTAAAGTGCGGTGAAAAATAACCGCACTTTTTAGATAAGGATGACTTGTGAAAATCACGTTAATTGCTGTCGGAACAAAAATGCCTTCTTGGGTTACAACGGGTTTTGAGGAATATCAACGCCGTTTCCCAAAAGATATGCCTTTTGAACTGATTGAAATCCCAGCAGGTAAGCGTGGAAAAAATGCTGATATTAAACGTATTTTAGAACAAGAAGGTAAAGCGATGTTAGCTGCCTGTGGGAAAGGTAAAGTCGTGACATTAGACATTCCAGGTAAACCTTGGACCACACCACAGTTAGCCGAGCAACTAGAAGCGTGGAAAAACGATGGCCGTGATGTATGTTTGTTGATCGGTGGGCCTGAGGGGCTTTCGCCAGAATGCAAAGCTGCCGCAGAGCAAAGTTGGTCGCTTTCTCCCTTGACATTACCTCATCCGCTTGTTCGTGTTGTGGTGGCTGAAAGTTTATATCGAGCGTGGTCCCTCACGACTAATCATCCTTATCACCGAGAATAGTAAATCCTCATTTTTAGTCAGATGAATTTAAAAAGATTCTTCAATACGCCAACTCATGAACCGTTTCGCGATAAAAAAGCGGAGCGTAACCTTTTTGCACGCCGAACTTTAGTGGCTTTTTTGGGGATTTTGCTACTAACAGCGGTGTTATTCACCAATATTTATCAGCTACAGATTGTTAATTTCGATACTTACCAAACGCGTTCTAATGGTAACCGAATTAAATTATTACCTTTACCTCCAACGAGAGGCTTAATCTATGATCGTTACGGAAAATTATTAGCCGAAAATCTTACTTTTTTTGGTTTATATATTGTGCCAGAAAAAACCGAAAATTTAGACCGCACTTTAGATGAATTACGCTACATTGTGGGATTGACGGATAACGATATTGAAAATTTTAAAAAGGAACGTCGTCGCGGAACGCGTTACACGCCTATTTTATTGAAACCGAATTTAACAGAAGAACAAATCGCACGTTTTGCAGTGAGTGGCTATCAATATCCGAGTTTAGATGTGCGTCCTTATTTCAAACGTTATTATTTATATGGTGAAATTATGACTCACATTTTAGGTTATGTGGGCAAAATCAACGATAAAGATGTTGAGCGTTTGAAAAAAGATGAAAAATTTGCCAATTATTCTGGTAGCAACGATATGGGCAAATTGGGGATTGAACGCTATTACGAAGATGAGTTACATGGCACCACAGGTTTTGAAGAAGTAGAAATTAACAATCGTGGTAAAGTTATTCGCAAGTTACGTGAACAACCTTCTGTAGCAGGAAAAAGCATTTATCTTACTATCGATTTAGAGTTGCAGCGTTACATCACAGATCTTTTGGCAGGGCAAAAAGGTGCGATTGTTGTATTGGATCCGAAAGATAGTGGTGTGCTGGCTATGGTATCTACGCCAAGTTATGACAATAATTTGTTTGTTGATGGTATTTCCTCCGAAGATTATAAGCGCTTATTAAATGATCCTGCTCGTCCGCTTTATAGTCGTGCGACCCAAGGTGTGTATCCTCCTGCTTCTACGGTGAAACCTTTTATTTCAGTGGCTGCACAAACTGAAAATGTGATTACTCAAAATACGACGATTTTTGACTCTGGCTATTGGGTATTGCCAAATACGACTAAGCGATTCCGAGATTGGAAAAAGAGCGGTCATGGTTATACAGATTTAAATAAAGCAATTACAGAATCATCCGATACTTATTTTTACCAAGTCGCTCATAGTATGGGCATTGATCGTCTTTCTGATTGGATGAAACGTTTTGGCTTTGGTATGCCAACAGGGATTGAAATTCAAGAAGAAACTGCTGCCAATATGCCAACCAGAGAATGGAAACAAAAACGTTATAAACGCCCTTGGGTGCAAGGCGATACGATTTCGGTTGGGATTGGTCAAGGTTATTGGACGGCAACCCCGTTACAAGTAGCAAAAGCGACGACGATATTGGTCAATAATGGCAAAGTAAATACACCGCATTTGATGAAAGCAATTGAAGTATCTACATTAAAACCTTATGAAGATCCGTTACTTTATCCTGATATTAAAGAAGCTAAGCAAAGCTACTGGGATGCAGCGAAACGCGGTATGTACAATGTTGTTAATGCTGCAAATGGGACTGGGCGAAAAGCCTTTGCAGATGCTAATTATCGTGTTGCAGGAAAATCTGGTACTGCTCAAGTATTTAGTTTAAAAGAAAATGAAAAATACAATGCGGCAGGATTGAAAAAAGAACTACATGATCACGCATGGTTTACCGCATATGCGCCTTATGAAAACCCTAGATTGGTTGTGACAGTTATTTTAGAGAATGCGGGTGGTGGATCAAGTAATGCCGCACCATTAGCGCGTAAAGTGATGGATTACTATTTAAATCAGCGTTTACCACAAGTTGAAAAATATAATGCAACCATTCAGCAAAAAGAAGATTTACCACAAGAGAGCGAGCAAATAAATGAAAGATAAAATCCCTTTCTGGTTGCGCGCATGGCAACGTTTGCATATTGATTTTTGGCTTTTTATCGGCTTAGTTGCAATAACAGCCTATGGCATGCTTGTGCTTTATAGTGCCACTGGTGCGAGTGAAACGATGTTTAACAACCGGATTATTCAGGTTTTTCTTGGATTTACTGTTATGCTCGTCATGGCACAATTTCCACCTAAATTCTATCAACGCATTGCGCCTTATCTTTATCTGATAGGCTTTATCATGTTGATTTTAGTGGATGCTATTGGAACAACCAGTAAAGGTGCACAGCGTTGGCTTGATCTTGGATTTATTCGTTTTCAACCCTCTGAAATTGTAAAGCTTGCGGTGCCATTAATGGTCGCTGTGTATTTAGGTAATCGTCCACTTCCACCTAAATTAAGTGAAACCTTTATTGCGATTGCAATGATTATGATTCCGACTTTACTTGTGGCTATACAACCAGATTTAGGTACATCAATTTTGGTAAGTGCGTCAGGTTTATTTGTAGTATTTTTAGCTGGAATGAGTTGGTGGTTAATTTTGGCAGCAGTGATTGGCTTAGCTGGATTTATTCCGATCATGTGGCTATACCTAATGCACGATTATCAACGCACTCGCGTTCTCACATTATTGGACCCAGAAAAAGATCCTCTCGGTGCCGGCTATCATATTTTACAATCAAAGATTGCGATTGGTTCTGGTGGGCTTTGGGGAAAAGGTTGGATGCAGGGTACGCAATCCCAGCTTGAGTTTTTACCCGAACCTCATACAGATTTTATTTTTGCTGTAATGAGTGAAGAACATGGAATGGTTGGTTTTCTTATTTTGATCTCCATTTACATGTTTATTATTGTACGTGGTTTGATTATTGCCGTGAACGCTCAAACCTCTTTTGGGCGAATTCTTGTTGGTGCAACGACGTTAATTTTCTTTGTTTATGTGTTTGTTAACATAGGCATGGTAAGTGGTATTTTACCTGTAGTGGGGGTACCATTACCTTTATTCAGCTATGGTGGAACGTCTTACGTTGCTATTATGGCTGCTTTTGGCTTGGTGATGTCAGTTCATACACATCAAGTAAAATTTATGAAAGGGAACTAATTTCATTTTTACTTTTCTTAAAAGGGTAAATAAATGAAAATAGTCAACGCTTATGAAATTAAAAACATTATTAAATCTGACCGCACTTGCTTTGTTTGCTATAATTACTAGCTTTTCAGCCTATGCGGACACTCACAAAATGTATGGTATCCAAGGGGATAAACTTTCGATTATAACCAAAGTACCTGCCCCTAGTACTTATTCCGTGAAAGGGCAAACTTATACGACAAAAACTGAAGATGATGCTAAATCCTATACGAAAGAAGGGATGGCAAGTTACTATCATCTCAAATTTAATGGGCGTAGAACTGCAAGTGGTGATGTTTATAATTCAACGCAATTTACTGCAGCACATAAAACATTGCCAATAAATTCTTATGCTTTGGTGACTAATTTACATAACAATCGTAAAGTTATCGTACGTATTAATGATCGTGGGCCTTTTAGTGATAAACGTTTGATTGACCTTTCCCATGCTGCAGCGAAAGAAATAGGATTAATTTCTCGCGGTATGGGGAATGTTAGAATTGAGGCGTTGCATGTTGCTAAAAATGGGCGTTTATCGGGCGCAGCGACAAGAACGCTGGCTAAGCATGCAAAAACTCAAGAAGCAGCTGATCGTTTAGTAAAATCTAATGAATCTTCTAATAAGTCCTTTAAGATGGTAAATGAAAAAAAAGGAAATGAAGTTTATCGTTTGAAAATGCTTGAGGTTACTTCTCGTAGTCAAGCTGATAAGTTAATTACGCAACTCGCATTAGATAATATTCAAGCTGAAGTAAATCGTTCAGGCAATAAATACGAAATTCATATTGGGCCTTTTGATAACGAAACACAAATGTTACGAGTGAGAACCAAATTACAAAAAATGGCAGTAAATAAGCCACTAATTGTTTACACATATAAAAATTAATTGTAGGAATACACTATGTTGAAAAGAACAACAAAAATCGCATTTTTATCAAGTTTTGTGGCACTTAGTGCTTTTTCGGTATCTGCAGAAGATATGCAGTTTGGCGTAACTCCACCACAAATTACTGCTCAAACGTATGTATTGATGGATTACAATTCAGGCGCAATTTTGGCCGCACTTAATCCTGACGAGCGTCAATATCCTGCATCCTTAACTAAAATGATGACAAGTTATGTGGTAGGGAGCGCTTTAAAACAGGGTAAAATTCACAATACCGATATGGTAACCATTGGTGAGAGTGCTTGGGGGCGTAATTTCCCTGATTCATCAAAAATGTTTTTAGATTTAAATACACAAGTATCTGTAGCAGACTTGAATCGTGGTGTGATTGTTGTATCCGGTAATGATGCAACAGTGGCATTGGCTGAACATATCTCCGGCAATGTACCGAACTTTGTAGAAACAATGAACAAATATGTTCAACAATTTGGTTTGAAAAATACAAATTTTACCACGCCACATGGTTTAGACGATCCTAATCAATATTCTTCTGCTCGTGATATGGCGCTTATTGGTGCACATATTATTCGTGATTTACCTGAAGAATATAAAATTTACTCAGAAAAAGATTTTACATTTAATAAAATTAAACAACCCAACCGTAATGGCTTATTATGGGATAAAACCATCAATGTTGATGGAATGAAAACAGGCCATACTAGCCAAGCAGGATATAACCTAGTTGCTTCAGCGGCTACACCAAACAATATGCGTTTAATTTCTGTCGTGATGGGTGTTCCAACTTACAAAGGTCGTGAAGTAGAAAGTAAAAAACTTTTACAATGGGGTTTTGCTAATTTCGAAACATTTAAAACTTTAGAGGCTGGTAAAGAAATTTCAGAGCAACCTGTTTATTACGGTAATAAAGGTAGTGTGAAATTAGGTACGTTACAAGATAGCTTTATCACTGTTCCGAAAGGCAAACAAAATGAGCTTAAAGCTCGATATGAGTTAGAAAGTAAAAACTTACAAGCGCCTTTAGCAAAAGGCCAAGTCGTAGGTAAAGTCATTTATCAATTAGAAGGTAAAGATATTGCAGCGGTAAACTTACAAGTGATGGATGAAGTGGGCGAAGCTAGTATTTTCGGAAAAGCTTGGGATTGGCTCGTGCTCACTGTAAAAGGCTTATTTGCATAAAATATGCCAGAAACTTACCGCACTTTTTTCATTTTTAACTGAGGCATTCGTAATGTGTGGGTGGTCTACCATCCACACATCATTTTTATTATTGGGAAATAATATGACAACAGAAAACGATTACGCAAAACTTAAAGAATTAATGGAATTTCCAGCAAAAATGACATTTAAAGTTGCTGGAATTAATCGCGAGGGGTTAGCGCAAGATCTAATTCAAGTCGTTCAAAAATATATTAAAGGCGATTATATTCCTAAGGAAAAACGGAGTAGTAAAGGTACCTATAATTCGGTTTCAATCGACATTATTGCTGAAAACTTTGAGCAAGTAGAAACACTTTATAAAGAACTTGCTAAAGTTGAAGGCGTAAAAATGGTTATCTAGTATGAACAATTCCCTTATCGTTCGTCAGTTAGGGTTGCAAGATTATCAAGAAATTTGGCATAAAATGCAGAATTTTACAGATAGTCGCACCGCGGAAACGCAAGACGAAATTTGGTTGGTGCAACATCCTCCAGTATTTACCCAAGGGCAAGCAGGTAAACCAGAGCATCTTTTACAACGTAGTGAAATACCTGTGGTGCAGTCGGATCGTGGTGGGCAAATAACCTATCATGCACCCGGTCAGCAAGTGATGTATGTGCTTATTGACATTAAGCGCCATAAAAACTTAAATGTACGTCAATTAGTTACCGCACTTGAACAAACAGTGGTAAAAACTTTAGCTGAATATGGTATTGAAAGTTATCCAAAACCTGATGCACCAGGCGTGTATGTGGATGGAAAAAAGATTTGTTCTCTTGGGCTGCGTATTCGTCGTGGGTGCTCTTTCCACGGGTTGGCATTGAATATCAATATGGATCTTAATCCATTTCATTATATTAATCCATGCGGCTATGCTGGTCTTGAAATGTGTCAATTAGCGGATTTTGTTAATCAAGATGAAGCTAATTGCGATAAGGTTTCACCAAAATTAATTAAACACTTTGCCGAGCTTTTAGGCTATAATGTAACAAATTTGTAATATTTAATGATCAAAAATGCCCTGTTTGGGCATTTTTATTTAGGAACGCTTATGTCAACACCTTTCAAAATGGAACGCGGTGTAAAATATCGCGATGCGGCAAAAACGTCGATTATTCCAGTAAAAAATATTGATCCAAACCAAGAGCTATTGAAAAAGCCTGAATGGATGAAAATTAAACTTCCGGCAAATTCACTTAAAATTGAAAGCATCAAAAATGGAATGCGTCGCCATGGTTTGCATTCCGTGTGTGAAGAAGCATCTTGTCCAAATTTACACGAATGTTTTAATCATGGAACAGCAACTTTTATGATTTTAGGCGCAATTTGTACGCGTCGTTGCCCGTTCTGTGATGTTGCGCATGGGAAACCATTACCGCCCGATCCTGAAGAGCCACAAAAATTAGCTGAAACTATCCAAGATATGAAACTTAAATATGTGGTGATTACATCGGTGGATCGCGATGATTTGCCTGATCGTGGCGCAGGTCATTTTGCCGAATGTGTAAAAGCTGTGCGCGAGCTTAATCCTAACATTAAGATTGAAATTTTAGTACCTGATTTCCGTGGTCGCATTACACAGGCATTGGAAAAATTAAAAGATAATCCGCCAGATGTTTTTAACCATAATTTAGAAAACGTACCGCGCCTATATAAAGAGATTCGTCCTGGAGCAGATTACGAATGGTCACTGACATTATTGCGTGAATTTAAAGAAATGTTCCCGAATATCCCAACTAAATCAGGTTTAATGGTGGGATTAGGAGAAACCAACGAGGAAATTTTACAAGTCATGCAAGATTTACGTGATAATGGTGTGACAATGCTCACGTTGGGGCAATATCTTCAACCTAGCCGCCATCATTTACCTGTTGCGCGTTATGTGCCTCCAAGCGAATTTGATGAATTCCGTGAAAAAGCCAATGCAATGGGCTTTGAACATGCGGCTTGTGGACCATTTGTTCGCTCTTCTTATCACGCTGATTTACAAGCTAGTGGCGGATTAGTGAAATAATTTAAGGGGCTGTACTAGATAACGACTAAAAATCCCATTTAGGTTAGAATAAACCAATGAGAAAAAGTCGCTTAAGTCAGCATAAACAAAATAAACTCATTGAACTGTTTGTCGCAGGTGTCACAGCAAGAACAGCCAGTGAATTGGTTAATGTAAACAAAAATACAGCCGCTTATTACTTTCATCGATTACGCTTACTCATCTATCAAACAAGCCCCCATTTGGAAATGTTTGAAGGCGAGATTGAAGCCGATGAAAGCTATTTCGGCGGTACTCGAAAAGGCAAGCGTGGTCGCGGTGCCGTGGGAAAAGTCGCAGTATTCGGGCTTCTCAAAAGAAATGGCAAGGTTTATACCGTCGTTGTCCCTAATGCGCAATCAGCGACATTATTGCCAATTATCCGAGAGAAAGTTAAGCCTGATAGCATTGTGTACACGGATACCTTTCGTAGTTATGATGTGCTTGATGTCAGTGAATTTAGCCATTTTCGCATCAATCACAGCACGCATTTTGCTGAAAATCACAACCACATAAACGGAATTGAGAATTTTTGGAATCAAGCAAAACGCCACTTACGGAAGTTTAATGGCATTCCCAAAGAGCATTTTGAGCTATATTTAAAGGAATGTGAATGGCGTTTTAACAACAGTGAAATAAAATCTCAAATTTCCATTTTAAAACAATTAGTTAAGGGGATTTAGGTCTAGTTATCTAGTACAGCCCCTAATTTAAAATTGCTCTGAATTAAACCGCACTTTTTGCTTGTCACGAAAGTGCGGTTTATTTTTGATGTTTTTTTTCACCGAATATTTACTAGCCAGAATTATTGCAAGCCTGTAAAATAGCCGACCGTTTTATTCGACTAATTATTTATAACACCTGACGATATTGTAGAAAATGACTCAAAAATTACATATTAAAACTTGGGGCTGCCAGATGAATGAATATGATTCATCTAAAATGGCAGATCTTTTATTAAGTACTCATGGATTAGAACTTACTGAAATTCCTGAAGAAGCAGACGTATTATTATTGAATACCTGTTCTATTCGTGAAAAAGCACAAGAAAAAGTGTTCCACCAACTTGGGCGTTGGAAAGAATTAAAGAAAAATAATCCAAATTTAGTGATTGGTGTAGGTGGCTGTGTGGCTTCTCAAGAAGGTGAACATATTCGTCATCGTGCGCCTTATGTAGATATTATTTTTGGTCCGCAAACTTTGCACCGCCTGCCTGAAATGATTAACCAAATTCGTGGTGGTAAGAGCTCTGTTGTAGATGTAAGTTTCCCTGAAATTGAGAAATTTGATCGCTTACCTGAACCTCGTGCAGAAGGCCCAACGGCATTTGTTTCGATTATGGAAGGCTGTAATAAATACTGTACTTTCTGTGTTGTACCTTATACACGCGGTGAAGAAGTTAGCCGTCCTGTGGATGACATACTATTTGAAATTGCGCAGCTTGCGGATCAAGGTGTGCGTGAGGTTAATCTACTTGGTCAAAACGTGAATGCTTATCGTGGTCCGACACATGATGGTCAAATTTGTAGCTTTGCTGAGTTGCTTCGTCTCGTGGCCTCTATCGATGGTATTGACCGTTTACGTTTTACAACCAGTCATCCAATAGAATTTACGGATGATATTATTGACGTATATAGTGATACGCCTGAATTGGTGAGTTTCTTGCATCTTCCAGTCCAAGCAGGTTCTGACCGTGTATTAACGATGATGAAACGTGGTCATACAGCATTAGAATATAAATCTATTATTCGTAAACTTCGTGCTGTGCGCCCTGATATTCAAATTAGCTCAGACTTTATTGTTGGTTTCCCAGGTGAAACGGCTGAAGATTTTGAGCAAACTATGAATTTGATTGCACAAGTGAACTTTGATATGAGTTTCAGTTTTGTATATTCCGCTCGACCGGGTACACCAGCGGCAGATATGCCAGATGATGTGACGGAAGATGAAAAGAAACAACGTCTTTATGTGTTACAAGAACGTATTAATCAACAAGCCGCACAATTTAGCCGCCGTATGCTTGGCACGGAGCAGCGCGTGTTAGTTGAAGGGCCATCGAAGAAAGACATTATGGAATTAACGGGACGTACTGAAACGAACCGTATTGTCAATTTCCAAGGTTCTCCGGAAATGATTGGTAAATTTGTGGATGTGAAAATCACTGATGTTTATACCAATTCTCTACGTGGTGAAGTGGTGCGCACAGAAGATGAAATGGGATTACGTATTGCGCAATCTCCACAAGAAGTGATGAATCGCACACGTAAAGAAGATGAATTAGGCGTAGGGCGTTACCACGGCTAATTGAAATCTTGAAATATTTAACCGCACTTTGAGAAATTAAAGTGCGGTTATTTTTTAGGGTATATGGTTTAGATTTGCCAATCTATCGGTTTTATTCCGTGGCTTTCCAAATATGAATTTGTTTTGGAAAAATGATGACAGCCAAAGAAACCTCGATGTGCTGAAAGTGGGGAAGGGTGTGGCGCCGTTAAAACAAGGTGACGAGTGCGGTCAATAATTTGCCCTTTTTTTTGTGCGTGACTGCCCCAAAGTAAAAATACGAGTTTTTCACGATGTTCATTAAGCGCTGTAATAACACGATCCGTAAACGTTTCCCAGCCGAAATTAGCATGCGAATGTGCCATACCACGTTCCACAGTAAGGACTGTGTTAAGGAGCAATACCCCTTGTTCTGCCCATTTGACTAAATAACCATGAGATGGCGTTTGGAATCCCGAAATATCTTGTGTAAGTTCTTTATACATATTTAATAGGGAGGGGGGAATAGCGACTTCAGGTTTTACTGAAAAAGCCAATCCATGAGCTTGGTTTGGTCCATGGTAGGGATCCTGACCTAAAATCACCACTTTTACATCTTCAAAAGCGGTATATTTAAATGCATTAAATACATCTTCTTGTGGTGGATAAATCGTTTTCCCGTTTGCTCTTGCAAGATGAACCTGTTGTAGTGCGTGTTGAAAGTAAGGTTGTTCTTTTTCTTTTCCGATAACATCTGTCCAGGTTTTCATTATTTTGATCCTATTAATAAGTTTGCTCTTATTATAAACAAAAAGCTTAAGTCAATAAAAAGTTTAAAAGGTTAAATTAATGTTAAATTATTTTGGGTAAATAGCTATATAAATGAGCAAAGTTTAATTTAGATCAAGTTTGTAAAATTATCCTAAAAAGATAACCTGTTCTTTATCAAAAAAATCCAAAATAATTTGAAATCTTCAAATTATTTGATAAACTTTGTACAGTTTTTATGATTATTCCAATGCCAATTAGGAGGCTATTATGATTAAAGGTATTCAAATTACTCAAGCGGCAAATGACAATTTGCTTAATTCATTCTGGTTATTAGACAGCGAAAAAAATGAAGCGCGTTGCTTATGTGCAAAAGGCGAATTTGCTGAAGACCAAGTTGTTGCTGTTAGCGAATTAGGTCAAATCGAATACCGTGAATTACCGGTAAACGTAGCGCCAACTGTTAAAGTTGAAGGTGGCCAACACTTAAACGTGAACGTATTACGTCGTGAAACTTTAGAAGATGCGGTAAACAATCCAGATAAATATCCACAATTAACTATCCGTGTTTCTGGTTACGCAGTACGTTTCAACTCTTTAACGCCAGAACAACAACGCGACGTGATCACTCGTACTTTCACTGAAAGCCTATAATTTCAGTTTGAATGAAAAAAGAAACCCCGAAGTCATTCGGGGTTTTGTTTTATCTAAAAGGTTAAAAAATTTGACCGCACTTTTCCCTTTCATCCCTAGCGATTTCCGCGCTTTTCAGGTACAATCCGCCAGTTAAATTTAATGATTTTTGAGAAAAACTATCTTTTATGAAGAATATTCGCAACTTTTCTATTATTGCCCATATTGACCACGGTAAATCGACGCTTTCTGACCGTTTGATTCAAACTTGTGGTGGCCTTTCGGATCGTGAAATGGAAGCTCAAGTGTTAGATTCAATGGATCTTGAGCGTGAGCGCGGCATTACCATCAAAGCACAAAGTGTTACTTTAAATTATAAAGCCAAAGATGGCGAAACTTATCAATTAAACTTTATCGATACACCAGGACATGTGGACTTTTCCTATGAGGTATCTCGCTCTCTTGCTGCTTGTGAAGGGGCATTGTTAGTTGTGGATGCAGGACAAGGGGTAGAAGCGCAGACCTTGGCAAACTGTTATACCGCAATCGAAATGGATTTAGAAGTAGTACCGATTTTAAATAAAATCGACTTGCCTGCCGCAGATCCTGAACGCGTAGCTGAAGAAATTGAAGATATCGTGGGAATTGATGCGATGGAAGCTGTACGTTGTTCGGCTAAGACTGGTGTGGGTATCGAAGATGTATTAGAAGAAATCGTTGCGAAAATTCCAGCACCAGAAGGAGACCCAGATGCGCCATTACAAGCGTTGATTATTGACTCTTGGTTCGATAACTATTTAGGCGTGGTGTCATTGGTTCGTATTAAAAATGGTGTATTGCGTAAAGGCGATAAAATCAAAGTAATGTCTACCGGACAGGCTTACAACGTTGATCGTTTAGGGATTTTTACGCCAAAACAAGTGGATACGACCGTATTAAATACCGGCGAAGTGGGTTGGGTTGTTTGTGCAATTAAAGATATTTTAGGTGCACCAGTAGGGGATACCTTAACACATCAGCATAATCCAGCAAGCCATGTGTTGCCAGGCTTTAAGAAAGTAAAACCGCAGGTTTATGCTGGTTTATTCCCAGTTAGCTCAGATGATTATGAAGCATTTCGTGATGCACTGAGTAAATTGAGCTTAAATGATGCTTCACTTTTCTATGAGCCGGAAACTTCAACCGCACTTGGCTTTGGTTTCCGCTGTGGTTTCCTTGGCCTTTTACACATGGAAATCATTCAAGAGCGTCTAGAGCGTGAGTATGATTTAGATCTCATTACTACTGCGCCAACGGTTATTTACGAAGTGCAATTAACGAATGGTGATGTTGTTTACGTCGATAGCCCATCGAAATTGCCTCCACTTAATAATATTGCTGAAATTCGCGAGCCGATTGCAGAATGTAATATGTTAGTGCCGCAAGAATATTTAGGTAATGTCATTACACTTTGCGTGGAAAAACGTGGCGTGCAAACCAATATGGTATATCACGGTAATCAGATTGCGCTGACTTATGAGATTCCAATGGGCGAAGTTGTTTTAGACTTCTTTGACCGTTTAAAATCGACATCCCGTGGTTATGCTTCGTTAGATTACGGTTTCAAACGTTTCCAAGCTGCAGATATGGTTCGCGTGGATATTATGATTAATAGCGAACGAGTAGATGCTTTGGCTTTAATCGTTCATAAAGATAATTCACAATATCGTGGCCGTGAATTGGTTGAAAAAATGCGTGAGTTAATTCCTCGTCAGCAATTTGATATCGCTATTCAAGCCGCGATTGGAAACCACATAATTGCCCGTTCTACGGTGAAACAATTACGTAAGAATGTATTGGCAAAATGTTATGGTGGTGACGTGAGCCGTAAGAAAAAACTCTTACAGAAACAGAAAGAAGGTAAAAAACGTATGAAGTCTTTGGGTAACGTAGAAGTACCACAAGAAGCGTTTTTAGCAATTTTACATGTAGGAAAAGATAAATAAGGAAAATTATGTCAAATTTATTTTTTGTGATTTTACTGGCGGTTGGTTTTGGTGTTTGGAAAGTTTTAGATTATTTTCAATTACCAAACACATTCAGTATTGTATTGCTAATTTTGACCGCACTTTCAGGTGTATTATGGTGCTACCATTATTTTGTGGTAACGCCAAAACGTAATCGTAAAATTGCACGTGCTGAACAGCGTTCAGGCCAAGTATTAACTGATGAAGAAAAAGCAAAAATTGAACCGATTTCCGAAGCCTCTGAGTTTTTATCATCTCTTTTTCCGGTGCTTTCTGTCGTATTCTTAGTCCGCTCTTTTTTATTTGAACCATTTCAAATTCCTTCTGGTTCAATGGAATCAACCTTACGAGTTGGTGACTTTTTGGTCGTGAACAAATATGCTTATGGCGTGAAAGATCCTATTTTCCAAAACACCATTATTGCTGGTAAAAAACCACAACGAGGTGATGTAATTGTGTTTAAAGCACCACAACAAGCTTTAATTCGTACTGGTCTTGGGGCAACACGAGCAGCATTTGCAGAAAATCTAGCGTTAAGCTCAAAAGATAATATGTCTGGTGTCGATTATATTAAGCGTATTATTGGAAAGGGTGGAGATCGCGTAATTTTTGATGCGGAACAAAAAACACTAAAAGTGGTATATGGCAAAGAAGGTAAACCTTGTGAGGTTGATTGCGAAACCAAGGCGTTTGAATATTCACAAAATCCAACAAATCCTGCTTTTCCGAATGAATTAGAATTGACTGAAAAAGGCGACGTAACACATAACGTGTTAATTAGTGAATATCGTCGTTATTCAGGTCCTGAGTTTTTCCCACAAGAAGGTATGCAAACTGCAGAATGGCTTGTGCCAGAAGGGCAGTATTTTGTGATGGGTGATCACCGCGATCACAGCGATGATAGCCGTTTCTGGGGCTTTGTGCCTGAAAAAAATATCGTGGGTAAAGCCACTTATATTTGGATGAGCTTAGAAAAAGAAGCGAATGAATGGCCAACAGGTTTCCGTTTTGATCGTTTCTTTACAGCAATAAAATAAGATGAATCATTTAGATCGACTTGAGCGTAAAATCGGCTATCGTTTTAATGATATTGCGCTCTTAAAGCAAGCACTTACACATCGAAGTGCGGCAACTCAACATAACGAACGCCTAGAATTTCTAGGCGATTCTATTCTTAATTTTACTATCGCTGAGGCGCTTTATCATCAGTTTCCACGTTGTAATGAAGGTGAACTGAGTCGCATGCGTGCTACTTTGGTACGCGAACCCACTTTAGCGATTTTAGCGCGCCAATTTGAATTAGGCAATTATATGTCTCTTGGTTCTGGCGAGCTAAAGAGCGGTGGTTTTCGCCGTGAATCTATTCTTGCCGATTGTGTAGAAGCGATCATAGGCGCAATGTCTTTGGATCAAGGATTGGCTGTGACGACCCAAGTGATACGAAATTGGTATCAACAATTATTGGCAGAAATTAAACCAGGCGATAATCAAAAAGATGCGAAAACTCGTTTACAAGAATATTTACAAGGTAAACATCTGCCATTGCCAACTTATGAAGTAGTCAATATTCAAGGGGAAGCCCATTGCCAAATTTTCACGGTTGAATGCAAAGTGAAAAGTGTGGAGAAAATTGACCGCACTTTTGTGGCAAAAGGATCTAGCCGTCGTAAAGCTGAACAAGCTGCAGCAGAACAAATTTTAAAAGAACTGGACATCAAATGACCGAACAATTCGACAAAACCTATTGTGGCTTTATTGCTATCGTAGGTCGCCCAAATGTGGGTAAATCAACGCTCTTAAATAAAATTTTAGGACAAAAAATTTCAATTACATCACGTAAAGCGCAAACCACGCGTCACCGCATTGTGGGAATTAAAACTGAAGGGGCGTATCAAGAAATCTATGTGGATACTCCGGGACTTCATATTGAAGAGAAGCGTGCGATTAACCGCTTAATGAACCGCGCAGCAAGTAGTGCTATTGGCGATGTTGATTTAATTATTTTTGTCGTAGATGGCACACACTGGAATGCAGATGATGAGATGGTGCTAAACAAATTACGCAATGCAAAGGCACCCGTTGTGTTAGCTATTAACAAAGTAGATAACATCAAAAATAAAGATGATTTATTGCCGTTTATTACAGAACTTAGCAGTAAATTTAATTTTGCTCACATTGTACCAATTTCTGCACAGCGTGGTAATAATGTTCATGAGTTAGAGAAAATTGTACGCCAATCTTTACGCGAAGGTGTGCATCATTTTCCAGAAGATTATGTCACAGACCGTTCGCAACGTTTTATGGCATCGGAAATAATCCGTGAAAAATTAATGCGTTTTACCGGTGAAGAATTACCTTATTCTGTTACGGTTGAAATTGAACAATTTAAAGTGAATGAACGTGGCACTTATGAAATAAATGGCTTAATTCTCGTTGAACGTGAAGGCCAGAAAAAAATGGTAATTGGTGCCAGCGGTCAAAAAATTAAAACTATTGGTATGGAAGCGCGTGCTGATATGGAACGTTTATTTGATAACAAAGTCCATCTTGAACTTTGGGTGAAGGTGAAATCTGGTTGGGCTGACGATGAACGTGCACTGCGTAGTTTAGGATATATGGATGAATAAAGTGCGGTGAAATCCATAAGTAATAAATAGAAAAATCCCCATTATTGCGATGGGGATTTTTTTTGTTTCTAATTTTTCACTGAATACACTTTAAATTTTCCTGTTTGAGCAAGCACTTCGTAATCACCGAAATGTTGTCTAAGTAATTCGGGATAAGGCAAAAATGAATTGGCGACAATGCGTAATTCACCACCTTGATTGAGATGCCATTTCGCTTGAGTGATAAGTTCTTTTACGGCTCGATAGGCGGTATCAATACCATCGTGGAATGGTGGATTGGAAATGATCAAATCAAATTTTCCTTCTATATCAGAAAAGACATCACTGGCGTAAACCTCCCCTTGTAATTGATTTTCCGAAAGTGTTTTACGGGCTGATTCTAACGCCATCGCATGAATATCAGTCATTGTAATTTGTGCGTTAGGAGAGCTTTTTTTGATCATAGATCCTATTACTCCTGCGCCACAGCCAAGATCGAGCACTTTTCCTTTTATTTTATTATCAATGGTTGAAAGTAACAGTTCTGTGCCCGTATCTAATTCCGCTGCACTAAATACCCCAGGTAAACTATATATAGTTAAGTTTTGTAGAGTAGGATGTTGATAGGTTTTCCAGAAATTTTTAAGTTCAAAGTGCGGTTTGTTTTGTAGTGAAAAATGATATAAACCGCAACGACGAGCAGAGTCAATTTTCGCTATTTCACCATAGGGTTCTAATGTTTTTTCTACTGAACGCACGCCACAACGGTTTTCTCCAATAATTAATATTTCTTGGCCAATAGGCGCCTGAGCTAATAGTTGAAGCAGTTGGAAATTGACTTCTTGTTTGTTTTTAGTCCAATAATAAACGATTAAATCCGCTTGATCTTGAAATTCAACGGAAAACTTGACCGCACTTTGCGTTCTTGCATAGTCAAAATAGCAACTCCAAATTTGGATTGATTGGCATTTTGAGGCTAACGTTTGAGGAAAACTATCAGAAATACCGCCAGCAAATAATACCGATTTTCCATCAAAAAATGAAAGATGTCGTTCTAAAACTTGGCTTTCTAGAAAAATCACGCTTTGAATCCTGTGGGTTATTAGTTAAAATTATGCGCTATTTTAGCAAAGATTAATAAAAGAAATTAACACTATTTTTCAAGCAACGTTTTTAAAAATTCACTTATGAATAGACGCGATCTTCTTTTACAAGAACTGGGCATTTCTCAGTGGACATTATACCGCCCAGAGGTGCTACAAGGTTCAGTAGGAATTAGTGTTGCGGAGAATATTCGCTTTATCACTGTTTCTGATGAAAATATAAGTGGTTCGCCTTTGTTGGCTGATGTGCTACTCAGCCTTGATCTTAAAAAAGAAGATTACTTATGTTTGAATTACGATCAAATCCAGCATATCGAATGTAAGCAGCCTATTCGTTACTGGTTACTATCAGAAAATAACGACAAAATTGACCGCACTTTATCATTTTGTATGCAGGCTGAGCAGGTTTATCGCTCGCCAAGTTGGCAACAATTTCAATCTAATCATCAAGCCAAACGAGAGTTGTGGCAACAAATTCAGCAGCCTTAATTATGTCTATTATTTCTAAAATTGAATCCAGTGATTTCGACCGATTGTATGAAATTGAGCAGCAAACACATCTTGTGCCTTGGTCGCTGGGGACATTAAAAAATAATCAAGGGGAGCGTTATCTCAATTTAAAATTAATAGAGAATAATCAGATTATTGGTTTTGCTATTTGCCAAACAGTATTGGATGAAGCGACTTTGTTTAATATTGCTATTTTACCGTCTCATCAAGGTAATGGATTGGGGAAATTATTGTTGAATGAGTTAATCGCTCGGTTGAAAGAAAAAGGCGTACAGACCTTATGGCTAGAAGTTAGAGAGTCTAACCCAGCTCGTTTCTTGTATGAAAAAATAGGTTTTAATGAAGTCGATATTCGAAAAAATTATTATCCGAAACCTAGTGGCGGACGAGAAAATGCCGTAGTAATGGCCTGTTATTTATAGATACAAATGATATAGCCTAGGATGTTTATCCTAGGCTATATTTTTATGCTTCTTCTGCAGGAAAAACAAATGGATTTAATCCGCTGCGTGCGAAACCTTTTTCTTCCATTTCAATATCTAAGAAAATAGAAGCCAAATCGTCGGCTACTGGTTCTACATGAGGATCTTTTTCTTGGAACATGATTTTTAAGTAACTTTCACAGCTACCACAGGTTTCGGCACGAATAAGTGCAAGTTCTTCATCTAACGACCACATTTCGAGTTTGTCATGGCTATTACAATTGGTGCATTGTGCGCGTACTAAATTCCATTCACTTTCACATAAATTACAATGTAAGTAGCGTAAACCTTGTGATGTACCAATTTGCACAATGCTTGCAACAGGCAATGAGCCACAAACAGGGCAGTGATGTAAATTTTCGGCGTTTTCAACTCGGCTATTATGAGGAATTTGTTGAGCTGCTTGTAACCAATAAAGTGAAAGTGCAGCCCAAATAAAGACTGCTTTATCACTGCTGACTAAATTAAATTCTTGAGCTAAGAGCTTATTTGCCATTTTTTCTAATTCGGCAGAGGATGCTTTTTCAAGAAATTCAATTGTTGCGGCGACTTGCTCATTAGCCTTTGGTTTTATCTCATCAAGAATTTCAGTTAAGTATTTACGCCAGATGCTGTTTCTTTTAAAGGTTTTCGCATTTAGTGGCTCGATATCATTTAGCTGTTCAAACTGTTGTGGCGGTAAAGGATTTTTTTCTAACGTGGAAAGTTGACTTTCAACTATGTCTGCAGCAAATAATAAATAATCTGATAGTGGGTGATTTTGTGCTAAGTCTCTTAAACGTTTTGCTCTGCGTTGATAAAGATTTTTAGGATTGGCAAATAATACAGCAGGCGTTTGGAAAGAATTCGCTGCTTGTTTGATTTCTGATTCTGATAAGATTTTGATACTCATGTTCTTTTCTCACTTTCATAATAAAAAGTGCGGTCAATTTTAACCGCACTTTTTTCTTTTTCAAGATTTCAGCTTATTTGCCAAATCCTTTAAATAATACTTTGGTTTTGCCTTTTTTACCTGATTGCTCGTTGAGTAAATCTTTTTCAAGCTCAGGTAAAATTTCTTCGCGATACCATTTCGGGTGGTGTTTCTTCGCCCAACGAACGGTTACCCAACCTTCAATGATTCCTCGAATCGAACCTTTAATCCAGAATGCCATATACATATGCACTAAGATACCAGTGAATAACATAAATGCACTCAAAGAATGGAGCAGAATCGAGAAACGCAATACTGGGATTGAGAAGTAGTGCGAAAAATATTGACGCCACATAATGATGCCAGTCACTAATAACGTTACCATCGCCAAATTTAATGTCCAGAAGAGCATTTTTTGACCAAGGTTATATTTGCCATTATCCGCAACCGCGTGTTCGTTTCCTTTAAGAACTTCAACGACACCTTTTGCCCAGCGAATATCGTTTTTCTCTGGAATATTGTGATCCCAGTACAATAATGCCAAGTAGATGAAGGCAAAGAACATTAAAATCCCAGTAAATGGGTGAATTGCACGCGCAATTTGTGGTGTACCTAAAATTTCTGTTAACCATGCGAAATCAGGGAAGAAAAACGCAACACCAGTGAACATCGTCATAAAAAAGCAAATAACCAACATCCAGTGACTGATACGCGCTGGTGTTCTATGGCGGACGATTCGAGTATCGTTGTTGATCTCAATTTTACTCATTGTTTTCCCCCTTAGATGGTTTTTCTTCTTCAAATTCGTGGTGATGATCTTCCACATCTTCTTCAATATTAGGACCTACAGTTAAGTAGTGAGCGATTTCAGCTAATGCCAAGCCACCCATTGCAACTGCTGCTACTGGTTTCAATACATCTTTCCATAAGGTCACACTTAAATCAATTTGTGGATCTTTTGGAAGACCATTGTAAAGCTCTGGTTTATCAGCGTGATGTAACACATACATTACGTGTGTTCCGCCTACGCCTGGAGGATCGTAAAGTCCTGCATTTTCATAACCACGAGATTTTAATTCAGCAATGCGTTGTTCAGCATACACTTTCATTTCTTCTTTAGAACCGAAACGAATTGCGCCTGTTGGACAAGTTTTCACGCATGCAGGCTCTTGACCTACAGAAACACGATCCACACAAAGAGTACATTTGTACACACGGTTATCATCTGGATTCATACGTGGAATGTTGAATGGACAGCCGGCAATACAATAACCACATCCGATACATTTATCAGATTGAAAATCTACAATACCATTGGCGTATTGAATGATAGCACCTGGTGCAGGACAAGCCTTTAAACAACCTGGCTCTGCGCAGTGCATACAACCATCTTTACGGATTAACCATTCTAAACGATCGTTTTCTTCTACTTCGTTAAAGCGCATCACAGTCCATGCTTTGGCATTTAGATCTACAGGGTTATCGTAAATACCATGACACTGTGCATTTACATCAGAGCGGATGTCATTCCACTCTGAGCAGCCAACTTGGCAAGCTTTACAACCGATACATGTACTGACATCGATTAATTTTGCCACTTCAACTTTATGATCTCGCGCTTGTGGTGCAGGCGTTAAGCCTGAAGTTGCGGAGATTTTAATAACGTCTTGCGTTTGAACGCCTTGAGCAGTTCCAGCCATATTATGCCTCTCCAACTTTTTCAATATTCACCAAGAATGTTTTGTATTCTGGTGTTTGCGTGTTTGCCTCACCCCAAGATGGTGTTAAGGTATTAGTAGAGAATCCACGGTTACCTTTACCATTTAAGGCTTTCATATTCCAGTGAATTGGAAGACCTACATGGTGTACGGTACGTCCATCAATTTCTAGATCTTTAAGACGTTTTGTAACCACGGCAACCGCTTTAATATAGCCACGACGAGAAGTAATTTTTACCATATCGCCTTTTTGGATACCTTTTTCTGCCGCTAATTTTTCACCAATTTCCACAAATTGTTGTGGTTGTGCGATGATATTTAATGCAGATTGTGCAGTCCAACTATGGAAGTGTTCTGTTAATCGGTAAGTTGTTGCCACGAATGGGAACTCTTTATTTGAACCGATAAATTCTTTATCTTCAGGATAAATACGCACAGTTGGATCACTTACCACTGCAGAGTGTAATGGATTTGTATCAATTGGGCTTTCAATCGGCTCATAGTGTTCAGGCATTGGACCATTTGCAACTTTATCAACCGCAAATAAACGACCTACACCTTCAGCAGACATAATAAATGGCCCTGTATCTGAACCTGGTGGCTGTGTACCATAGTCTGCTACATCATGCCAGTTCCAGTTTTTACCGTTCCATTTGATTAATTGGCGGTTTTTATCCCAAGGATTACCATTGATATCTAATGATGCACGGCTATAAAGTACGCGGCGGTTTGCAGGCCATGCAAAGCCCCAACCAATGGTACAGCCTAAACCTGATGGATCTGAGTTATCACGGTTTGCGGTTTGGTTACCTTTTTCAGTCCATTGACCAACATATAACCAGTTACCTGATGTTGTTGTACCATCATCACGTAAATGTGCAAATCCATTGAGTAATTGACCTTTCTTGTACATCAAGTTACCGTTTGGATCATAAAGATCTTCAAGCGCGTAACCATTTAATTCTTTGGCTAATTCTACCGCACTTGGTGAGTGTGGTTGAGCATAATTCCAAGTCATTGCTTCAAATGATTCAATACCGCGACCACCTTCTTTTTGGTAAAGATGATGCATTTCTTCACGAATCATAGAAAGAATTTCAACATCTGGTAATGCTTCACCTGGTTGATCGCAACCTTTCCAGTGCCATTGAGCCCAACGCCCTGAGTTTACAATCGAACCATCTTCTTCAGCAAAACAGGTTGTTGGTAAGCGGAAGACTTCAGTTTGAATTTCTGAAGAATTTACATTGTTTGACTCACCAAAGTTTTTCCAGAATTCGGAAGATTCAGTTTGAAGCGGATCCATCACGATTAAGAATTTTAACTTACTCATTCCTGCAACAGTTTTATTTTTGTTCGGTAATGAGTTTAATACGTTAAAGCCTTGTAAAATCCAACCGTGTAATTTGCCTTCATTCATTAATTTAACGTGAGTAATCGGATCATATAAGCGATCTGCTTTTGGTAAGAAATCGAAACCCCAACCGTTTTCTTTGGTTGCTTTATCACCATAGAAGGTTTTCATCATACTAACAAAGAATTTTGAAGTATGACGATAATAGTTCACTTGGTTTGGAACGATATCCTTTGGTGTAATCGCATTAATGTATTGCTCGTAAGAGGTATCTTTATCGTTTGGTAAACGCATATAACCTGGTAAAGACATTGGCAATAAGCCCATATCTGTTGTACCTTGCACATTGGAGTGTCCACGTAATGCGTTAATACCACCACCAGGCATACCCATATTACCTAAAAGTAATTGGATCATCGCCATTGAGCGAATATTTTGTGTACCGATTGAATGCTCGGTAAAGCCTAACGCATATAGATGCGTCATTGTTTTATTTGGTGCAGAGGTTTTACCAATTTCTTCACAGATTTGTAGGAAAAGTTTTTGTTTTACACCTGTAATGCGTTCAACCATTTCTGGAGTATAACGTGAAACATGCTCTTTTAAGATGTTAATGACACAACGAGGATGTTGTAAGGTCATATCACGTTTAGCGTGTCCGTTCTCATCAAACTGATAGTTCCATTTAGATTTATCGTAGTTACGTTTTTCTTCGTTGTAACCTACAAATAAACCGTCTTCAAATTTGAAACCTTCATCAATTAAGAATGAGGCATTGGTATAGTGTTTAACGTATTCGTGTTGAATTTGGTTTGTTTCCAATAAGTAACGGATGACACCCATTAAAAATGCGATATCAGAACCAGAACGAATTGGCGCATGTAAATCTGCAACAGAGGCTGTGCGGTTAAAGCGTGGATCGATGACGATAAGTTTCGCACCGTTTTTCTTCGCTTCAATTGCCCAACGGAAGCCAACAGGGTGAGCTTCAGCAGGATTACCGCCTTGAACAATGATAAGGTTGGCATTTTTTATATCAACCCAGTTATTTGTCATGGCACCGCGACCAAATGATGGAGCAAGACTTGCTACCGTTGGTCCGTGTCAAGTATTCGCTTGGTTACACATCGGCACTATGCCTAACATTCTCACCCATTTATGAGTAAGAAGTGCCGCTTCATTACTCATAGCAGATGCAGTCATAATACCTGTAGTTGCCCAACGGTTCACAGTTTTGCCACTTGCGTCTTTTTCAACAAAGTTAGCATCACGATCATCTTTCAGTAAGCGAGCAATGCGTCTAATTGCATCTTTCCAAGAAATTCGCTCCCATTTATCAGAACCAGGTGCACGATATTGAGGGTATAAAGAACGGCTTTCACTATTGACATAATCTAGTGCGCCAGCACCTTTTGGGCAAAGAGCTCCACGACTGACTGGATGATCTGGATCGCCTTCAAGGTGAAAGAGTTTTGAACGAGTATTTGTGCCAGTATGGCTGCTTAATGAATCGTAAGGTTTGCCTGTGCTGTATAACAACATACCGCAGCTTACGGCACAATATGTACAAGTGTTACGAGATTCAAATGCGCGTAATAATTTATATTCACGCGGCGCAGCTAATGCATTTGCTGGAGCAAAACCCAACATTGCAGCCGATGTTCCCGCCATACCACCTGCACAGACCTTAAAGAATTTTCTTCTTGAGATCTGCATAATCACTCCTTTCAACAACAAGTTGTTGAGATATTTAGATAGTAATAAATTCGTCTAGTGTAACTAGATAATTTGGTTGATTCCGTTAGAATAACGTTATTCAACATCGCAAATTGGTTCAAAGTAGGCCAATTTATGGGCGCCTAGAATAACGATTTTTTAACGATAAATCTATAATCAAATGGCATTATAATGCAGAAATATTGTGATCTAGATCATGATTTTATAAAAAAATTAACATTTTTTTTACATTTAAGTAATGGGTAGGTAAAGAATGGATTGGCTGATTAAACAAACGATTAACTTTTTTAAAAGAAATAAAAGTGTAGAAAATTCAACCGCACTTTTACAATCAAAAGAAGATTTTCTTGCTGTCGAAATGCCAGTTTCATTAGTTTATAACGGTATTTCTCATGCGGTGATGATGTGTTCACCGAAAGATTTAGAGATGTTTGCTCTAGGGTTTTCTCTCACGGAAGGAATTATTGAAAAACCTTCGGATATTTATGGCATCGATGTTGTGGAAGTTTGCAATGGTATTGAAGTGCAAATCGAACTGTCTAGCCGAAAATTTATGGCATTAAAAGAGCATCGTCGTAATCTTACAGGACGTACTGGGTGTGGCATTTGTGGAACGGAGCAGCTTAATCAAGTGTATAAAAATTTTCCAAAATTAGACCGCACTTTTAAGTTTGATTTGAATTTACTAGATGGCTATTTGTCAGAGCTTCATAAAAATCAACGATTAAGTCAGCAGACAGGTTCGACTCATGCTTGTGGCTTTTTTGATTTAGAAGGTAATATGCTTGCTGTTTTTGAAGATGTGGGGCGTCACGTCGCTCTTGATAAATTACTTGGTTGGCATGCAAAATCAGGTAAGCCTAATGGAATTATTGTTGCTTCGAGTCGTGCAAGTTATGAAATGGTTCAAAAAACTATTTCTTGTGGGGTGGAAATGTTAGTCACGATTTCTGGGGCAACTGATCTTGCCGTGAAAATGGCTGAAGCACATAATTTGACTTTGATTGGTTTTGCAAGAGAAGGTAAAGGGAATATCTATAGTGGATATGAACGAATTAATGGTTGATATCTGAGGTCACTCTATATACATACGAGATATTTTTTTCTATTTATTTATTTGTAATCCAACTAGCCAACGCGATAAAAATTGCAAAGATGCAAAACCAAATTATGTGGAGTTTTGCACTTTTACGATTGATTTCAGCATTATGCAGGCGTCGTTTTTCTAATTGTTGTTTATAAATTTCTAAATCTGCGTGTTTGAAAGAAAAACCACAATTAGGGCAGTTTTCTGCATTTTCACTAATCTTTTTTCTGCATTCAGGGCATCGAGTTAAGGCCATATTTTCTCTATAATCTATAAAATTACTTATTTATTAGTATATTAATTGAATTTGGGGCTGTACTAGATAACTAGACCTAAATCCCCTTAACTAATTGTTTTAAAATGGAAATTTGAGATTTTATTTCACTGTTGTTAAAACGCCATTCACATTCCTTTAAATATAGCTCAAAATGCTCTT
>NZ_QQJW01000002.1:0-254181 GCF_003493685.1 Haemophilus haemolyticus | reverse complement strand
ACCACCGTAGTGTTTAGATAATACGGTTGTGATTGCTGCTGTTAAAGTTGTTTTACCGTGGTCAACGTGGCCGATTGTACCCACGTTTACGTGCGGTTTTGTACGTTCAAATTTTTCTTTAGACATTGCTAATGTTTCCTAAGAAGTGCGGTATAAAACAATCATGTTTTACACCGCTGGTTTACAAAAATTATTTTTTACGCGCTTCAATTACTGCAGCTGCAACACTTGTTGGAGCTTCAGCATATTTTAACGGTTCCATTGAGTATGATGCACGACCTTGAGTTTGTGAACGTAAGTCTGTTGCATAACCGAACATCTCAGAAAGAGGAACTTCTGCATCGATTTTAACAACGAATTCGTTCGCTTCTTGGCCGTTCACCATAGCACGACGACGGCTTAAGTCACCAATTACATCACCAACGTATTCAGGTGGAGTTTCAACTTCAACTTTCATAATTGGCTCAAGTAGAACTGGGTTTGCTTTTGCGAATGCTGCTTTAAATGCTAAAGAAGCGGCTAATTTAAACGCTAATTCAGATGAGTCAACATCATGGTATGAACCGAAGTGTAAACGTACACCAAGATCTACTACTGGATAGCCCGCTAATGGACCAGATTTAAGTTGTTCTTGAATACCTTTATCAACCGCAGGAATGTATTCACCAGGAATTACACCACCTTTGATTTCATTTACGAATTCGTAACCTGGACCTTCTGGCTCTAATGGATATAAGTCAATAACAACGTGACCATATTGACCGCGACCACCAGATTGTTTTGCGTGTTTACCTTCCACATCATTAACACGAGTACGGATAGTTTCACGGTAAGATACTTGTGGTTTACCGATGTTAGCTTCCACTTTAAACTCACGTTTCATACGGTCAACGATGATATCTAAGTGTAATTCACCCATACCAGAAATGATGGTTTCACCAGATTCTTCATCAGTGTGAACACGGAATGAAGGGTCTTCTTGTGCTAAACGACCTAATGCTAAGCCCATTTTTTCTTGGTCAGCTTTAGTTTTTGGTTCTACCGCAACAGAGATTACTGGCTCTGGGAATTCCATACGCTCAAGGATAATTGGTGCTTCAATTGCACATAATGTATCACCAGTAGTTACATCTTTTAAGCCGATAGCAGCTGCGATATCACCTGCACGAACTTCTTTAATTTCTTCACGTTTGTTAGCGTGCATCTGAACGATACGACCAAAACGTTCACGTTTTTGACGTACAGAGTTTAATACTGTATCACCAGAATTAATAACACCAGAATATACACGGAAGAAAGTTAAGTTACCTACGAACGGGTCAGTTGCAATTTTAAATGCTAATGAAGAGAATGGTTCTTCATCACTTGCATGACGTTCGCCTTCAGTTTCATCAAGGTTGATACCTTTGATCGCCGGAATATCAGTTGGTGCCGGTAAGTATTCAACAACGGCATCTAGCATAGCTTGAACACCTTTGTTTTTGAACGCAGAACCACAAGTTACTAAGATGATTTCGTTTGCTAATACACGTTGACGTAATGCAAGTTTGATTTCTTCTTCAGAAAGATCTTCACCGCCAAGGTATTTTTCCATTAATTCTTCAGATGCTTCAGCCGCTGCTTCAACAAGGTTTTGACGCCATTCTTCGCAGTCTGCTTGCATATTTGCAGGTACATCTTCATAGGTGAAGGTCATACCTTGGTCAGCTTCGTTCCAGTTGATCGCTTTCATTTTGATCAAGTCAACTACACCGGTGAAGTTTTCTTCTGCGCCGATTGGAAGTTGAAGAGGAACTGCGTTGGCACCTAAACGGGTTTTTAATTGTTCAACTACGCGTAAGAAGTTCGCACCAGTACGGTCCATTTTGTTAACGAACGCGATACGTGGCACTTGGTATTTGTTAGCTTGACGCCATACAGTTTCGGATTGTGGTTGAACACCACCTACCGCACAGTACACCATTACCGCACCATCAAGAACACGCATAGAACGTTCTACTTCAACGGTAAAGTCTACGTGTCCCGGGGTGTCGATAACGTTGATACGATGTTGTTGGAACTGTTGTGACATACCTGACCAAAATGCGGTAGTTGCCGCAGAGGTAATGGTGATACCACGCTCTTGTTCTTGTTCCATCCAGTCCATCGTTGCAGCACCATCGTGCACTTCACCGATTTTGTGGCTAACACCGGTATAGAATAAGATACGCTCAGTGGTAGTGGTTTTACCAGCGTCAATGTGCGCACTGATACCGATATTACGATATCTTTCAATAGGGGTTGTACGAGCCATTATTATAACCTTGTTTATTTAATATCAGTTTATATAAGGGTAAGGCTTCATCAACGATGAAGCCCTTTAAATTCAAAAACTTATTACCAACGGTAGTGAGCAAATGCTTTGTTAGCTTCAGCCATGCGGTGAACGTCTTCACGTTTTTTCACTGCTGCACCTTTATTATCTGAAGCATCAGATAATTCGTTTGCAAGGCGTAAAGCCATTGATTTATCACCACGTTTACGTGCAGCTTCAACGATCCAACGCATACCTAATGCGTTACGACGTACAGGGCGCACTTCAACTGGTACTTGGTAAGTAGAACCACCAACACGACGAGATTTAACCTCAACAGTTGGACGTACGTTTTCAAGTGCAACTTCAAACGCTTCTAAAGGCTCTTTACCTGTGCGTTGTGCTAAAGTTTCTAAAGCACCATAAACGATTGATTCAGCAACGGATTTTTTACCGTCTACCATGATTACATTAATAAATTTTGCAAGTAATTCTGAACCGAATTTCGGATCTGGAAGAATCTTGCGTGCTTCAACACTACGACGACGTGGCATTGCGAATTTCTCCGTATTTTAATCTTCAGGATATCCAAAACCCATCAGCAATATTTCTCTTTGAGAAAATTTGCAGCGCAAAGCGCTTTTTGACTGGAGTTTATGGTTTAAATTGTTTTGCTAATTTAGACGTTTGGCCTTACTTAACGGAGAACCATTAAGCTTTAGGACGTTTAACGCCGTATTTAGAACGACCTTGTTTACGATCTTTAACGCCTGCACAGTCTAATGCACCGCGTACTGTGTGGTAACGCACACCCGGTAAGTCTTTAACACGACCACCACGGATTAATACAACACTGTGCTCTTGAAGGTTGTGACCTTCACCACCGATATAAGAAGTTACTTCAAAACCGTTAGTTAAGCGGATACGACATACTTTACGTAGCGCTGAGTTTGGTTTTTTAGGAGTTGTAGTATATACACGAGTACATACACCACGTTTCTGCGGGCAAGCCTCTAATGCAGGAACGTTGCTTTTTACAACCTTTTTCACACGCGGTTTGCGTACTAGCTGGTTGATAGTTGCCATTAAAAAAGCTCCAGTTTAAATGTTATTCAATAATAGAATGTTGTTCAAAAAATCTACTTCCATACAGAAATAGACGGCGAATTTTAATCGTTCTGAGGTTTATTGTCAATAATTAAACAGAGCCAAAGATCCGTGAAAGGATCTTTAGTTGCGTACAAAAAAACTCTTACAAAATTCACCGCACTTTTTATTCAAAATGCCAAACCAATTGCCCCAGCAAAATGACAGTTTTATAATTTCTACTTAATTAGTATTAAATTAATATGATTATGTTACGCTCGCTCAAATTTCACTTACGCTATTTCTTCCATAAAAAGCTACGCCAAACACACAGAATTTCCCACAAAAGTTTAGAATTTATCTGCCTAATTATAGGTGCGACATTTGTCTCACTCTTTTCATTTGGCTTTGCTAAATTGTCCGATCTTGGTCTAGAACTAAACGCTCACTGGTCATCTAAATATCCTATTGCAGTTTGGTTTATGTTACCCCTAGGCATGGCTTGCCTGACTTGGTTTACGAAAAAATATACTCCCTATGTAGGAGGAAGCGGTATTCCGCAAGTCATTGCATCAATTAATCTTCCTCATAGTAGCTATAAAACCAAATTAGTTGAATTCAACCAAACTATTTGGAAAATTCCTCTTACCTTTCTGGCTATGCTTATCGGTGCCTCTGTTGGGCGTGAAGGTCCATCAGTACAAGTTGGTGCGGCTGTCATGCTTGCATGGGGTAATTATTGTAGAAAACATAATTTAGCGTTTAGAGGATTAAGCACCAATGAATTACTTGCTACAGGTGCAGCGGGTGGGCTTGCTGCTGCCTTTAATGCACCTTTGGCTGGAGTGATATTTGCGATTGAAGAACTTGGACGTGGCGTAATGTTACGTTGGGAACGGCGCGTATTGATGGGGGTATTAGCCGCTGGTTTTATTCTTGTCGCGATTCAAGGAAACAGCCCTTATTTTCCACGTTATCAAGGGGTAACATCTGTTTCTTATCTCTATCTTTGGCTTGCAATTTGTGGGGTGGTTTGTGGCATTCTAGGTGGCATATTCGGACGATTATTAGCAAAAGGTATCGCAGGATTATCACCTGAAAAATGGCGTGGCTGGGTTCGCCAACATCCTATTTGTATTGCTTTATTATTGGGTTTAGCGCTTGCCGCATTCGGCAGTTACACTCGCGGACAAACCTATGGCACTGGCTATGAGGTTGTTGCACGCGTCTTAGAAGGGCAAGCCATAGATCCTGAAATTGGTATCCTTAAACTTTTAGCAACGGTGACCACTTATTGGAATGGTATTGCCGGTGGTATCTTTACCCCATCACTGACAACAGGCGCAGGCATTGGCGCAATGCTATGGGATCTCAGTGGTGGTATGGTCGATCAACGTTTTTTGGTGATTTTATGTATGGCGGCGTTTTTAGCTGGCGGCACACAATCGCCAGTTACAGCCAGCGTTGTTGTGATGGAAATGACGGGCGCACAACCCGTTCTCATTTGGCTCTTGATTTCCAGCATTATTGCATCCATAATCTCGCGCCAATTTAGCCCAAAACCATTTTACCACTTTGCTGCAGGCCGTTTTCGCCAGCAAATGCAAGCTCACCAAGCCGAAGAATTACGCAGCAAAACCGAACAAGAGAAATAAAAATGCCTCAAAATCTACCGCACTTTTACCGCGGCCGTTTTTCTGTTGCACCAATGTTAGATTGGACAACACGCCATTGTCGTTATTTTCATCGTCAATTTTCAAAGCATGCGTTACTTTACACTGAAATGGTCACCGCACCTGCGATTATCCATGCCAAATACGATCACTTGAATTTTGATTTACAAGAAAATCCCGTTGCGTTACAGCTGGGAGGAAGCGATCCTGAACAACTAAAACATTGTGCAAAACTTGCTGAGGAACGAGGTTATCACGAAATTAATCTCAATGTAGGATGCCCTTCTGATCGCGTACAAAATGGAATGTTTGGCGCTTGCTTAATGGCAAAAGCAGATTTGGTGGCAGACTGTGTAGAACAAATGCAAAGTGCGGTCAAAATTCCAGTCACTGTGAAAACACGTATTGGTATTGATGAATTAGACAGCTATGAATTTTTATGTGATTTTATTGAAAAAGTTCAAGGAAAAAGTTGCCAAGAGTTTATTATCCACGCACGAAAAGCTTGGCTTTCTGGGTTAAGTCCCAAAGAAAATCGAGAAATTCCGCCATTAGATTATGCTCGGGTGTATCAACTAAAACGTGATTTTCCACATCTAACTATTGCAATTAACGGTGGGATTAAAACCATTGAAGAAATGAAGCAACATTTGCAATATGTGGACGGCGTGATGGTTGGGCGAGAGGCCTATCAAAATCCAAGTTTACTTGGGCAAATTGACCAAGCCTTATTTGATCCTAACGCTGCAATTGTTACCGCTCATGAAGCTGTACAGTCAATGCTTCCTTATATTGAACAACAACTTAATCAAGGCATACACCTTAATCATATCGTCCGCCATATGTTAGGCACATTCCAAAATTGCAAAGGTGCTCGTCAATGGCGACGCTACTTAAGCGAAAATGCATTTAAACAAGGTGCGGGAGTTGAAGTAGTTGAAACCGCCTTGCATTTTGTTGAGATATAATAATTTTTCAATCGAAAACAACAGAAAATTGTCTAAGTATAAAAAATACACTGATATTTTATATCCTTTTCTACTTATCAGAATATCACTAAATTTTCAAAGAAGTATACTTCTTTTACTTCCTATTGACATAGGAAGTAAAGTGCCTTGCTGAAAAGTAGAGAATAACTATGTTTGAATTACGAGATGAAGAGATAAATTTCCTAAATCAGTTAAATAACTTAATTACTAATTCTTCTGAAATTAAAGATAAATTAGAATTTTTATCTAAGAAGTTAGATTTTATGAAAATGCTACATCATCAAGAAATTCAATGGTTAAATATTCAAGTTGAACGTCAAAAAATCAATGACAAGTTTGAATTAGATTCTAGACAATTAGCAAGGGAAACTAACTTAATAAAGTAAGGAGTTTTATATGTCTGATTACGATAAAGATGAAAATGAAAGATTATATGATCTTTATGATGATGCAACTGAAGAAGAGCGTGAACAAATAGATCGTGGTTTTTCGACCGATAAAGACGATTAATCTTAACAAGGTTGTATCGGTTTAAAATCGGGTCTGCACTCTAAAAGTTGGGTTAAATAACCCGCTGATTAAGGTGCAGATTTTTTATATTCATAAAAAGGTAAGATTATTAATAATTGATTAAGCGGTTATTATTAATCAGAAATGGATGCTTATATAAAGTTTGGGATAGGGTCAAAATAAGCCGCAAAAGTGCGGCTTACTTTTTAGCTGTTTTTCTTACGCAATACGCATTTGAAAAATCACCAATTCAGCTTGGCAACAGAAAGTGAAATCTGCCTTTAATAAATAGCCATCATCCACTTTTGTAATTTCAGATTGAATTTCACAAGGTTCACTTTCTACATCACGCGCTTTCTGAGTAAAAAATGCGAGCGCTTCTTGCGCTTGTTCTTCACTGTCATAAACATATTCAATAACCTGATTACAATCACGATTATCGAAAAGTGATTTCATATCAAATGTGTTACAACCTACACATTCAATCGGTTTTTCAGTTTGAATTGCCATAATATTATCCCTTTTATTCAGATTATTTTGCAGCAACAAAACCCACTGCTTCATACACTTTCACCAAGGTTTCTTGCGCTTTTGCACGCGCTTTTTCCGCACCTTGTCGTAAGATATTATCTAATAAAGTTTCATCATTACGATATTGATGAAAACGTTCTTGTAAACCAGCAAGTAAAGTTGATACTTCATCCGCTACTGCAGTTTTTAAATGTCCGTACATTTTACCTTCAAATTCTTTTTCAAGATCAGCAATTGGCTTATCCGTAACCGCAGAAAGAATATCTAAAAGATTGGATACCCCCGCTTTATTTTGCACATCATAACGAACAACAGGCGGCTCATCTGAATCTGTTACGGCACGTTTAATTTTCTTCGCCACAGATTTTGGATCTTCCAAAAGAGTCACTACATTGTTGCGGTTATCATCTGATTTTGACATTTTCTTTTCAGGATCTTGTAATGACATAATACGCGCACCTGCTTTTCCAATGAAAATTTCAGGAATGGTGAAAATATTGCCATAAAGCGCATTAAAGCGGTTTGCAATATCACGCGTAATTTCTAAGTGTTGTTTTTGGTCATCGCCAACAGGCACGCTTTTTGCTTGATAAAGTAAAATATCCGCCGCCATTAACACTGGATAATCAAACAAACCCACGTTAATATTTTCTGCATAACGTGCTGATTTATCTTTGAATTGGGTCATTCGGCTCATTTCACCAAAATAAGTGTAGCAGTTTAACACCCAACTTAATTGCGTGTGCTCTGGAACATGAGATTGAACAAAAATAGTACTTTTATTTGGATCAATTCCGCACGCTAAATAAAGTGCAAGCACATCAAGCGTTGCTTTGCGAAGGGCAACAGGATCTTGACGCACAGTGATCGCATGTAAATCAACTACACAGAAAATACATTCATAATCCTCTTGCATTTTCACCCAGTTGCGCAACGCGCCCAAATAATTTCCGATAGTTAATTCACCAGAAGGCTGCACGCCACTAAAAACAATTGGTTTTGCCATAATCAATCCTTAATACCTTAAAACTGTTCGCACATCATATCAGAAACTCTAGGCTTTTTTAATGTTCGAGTTCAAAAGCTAGGTTAAAAATGCTATATTTAACGAAAACGTTTTCCTAATAGTTCCTAATGAAAAACTACCACGATATTGTTCTTGCCCTTGCTGGCGTGTGCCAATCAGCAAAATTGGTTCATCAACTTGCAACAGAAAGTCGAGCAGATTCAGATACATTTTTAACCGCACTTAATAGCCTTTTCATTACCCAACCACAACGAATCGAAGATGTTTTTGGTGGCGAAGTTCGTCATTTAAAATTAGGTCTAGAAACCTTAATTCATCAGCTCAACGCGCAAGGCGATAAAAATTTAACTCGCTATTGGCTAAGCCTTTTAGCATTAGAAGGAAAATTATCGAAAAATCCCGATGCTAAACAAACATTGGGCAATCGAATTTCTCGCCTAAAAGAACAAGAAATTCATTACGCTCGCGATAGTGAAACAATGTTATCTATTATGGCAAATATTTACAGCGACGTTATTAGCCCATTGGGCAAAAAAATTCACATCCTAGGCTCACCTGATTATTTGCGACAAGAACTCGTGCAAAATAAAATTCGTGCAGTGCTACTTGCAGGCATTCGCTCTGCTGTGCTATGGAAACAAATGGGCGGAACAAAATGGCAAATTTTATTTTTCCGCAGAAAATTACTTGCCACCGCAAAACAGATTTATTCTTCTATTTATTAATACAATTCTGGAGCAAACATTTATGCAACTCTCTACACTGACCGCACTTTCCCCTCTTGATGGTCGTTATCAAGATAAAGTAACTCCATTACGCGCTATTTTTAGCGAATTCGGGTTAATGAAATTCCGTGTAGCTGTGGAAGTCCGTTGGTTACAAAAATTAGCTTCAACGGCAGACATTACCGAAGTACCGCCATTTTCTACGCAAGCAAATGCTTTTTTAGATGGAATTGTGGTTAATTTTAATGAGACCGATGCTGCGCGTATTAAAGAAATTGAGCGTATAACTAATCACGATGTGAAAGCCGTTGAGTATTTTCTGAAAGAGAAAATTCAAAATGAAGTAGAACTAGTGGATGTTTCCGAATTTATTCACTTCGCTTGCACCTCAGAAGATATTAACAACCTCTCTCACGCATTAATGTTAAGCACCGCTCGTGACGAAGTGATTTTACCAGAATGGAAAAAACTGATTGATGAAATCACTCGTCTTGCAGAAGAATATAAAACGATCCCATTACTTTCTCGCACACATGGCCAGCCTGCTTCACCAAGCACAGTGGGCAAAGAAATGGCGAATGTCGTTTACCGCCTAAAACGTCAATTTAAACAACTCCAAAACGCGGAAATCTTAGGTAAAATTAATGGTGCGGTAGGTAACTACAATGCACATTTATCGGCATATCCTAATATTGATTGGCATAAATTCAGCGAAGAATTTGTCACTTCATTAGGTATTCAATGGAATCCTTATACCACTCAAATTGAACCGCACGATTACATCGCTGAATTTTTTGATGCTGTAGTACGCTTTAATACCATTATCATTGATTTTGATCGTGATTTATGGGGATACATTGCATTAAATCACTTTAAACAACGAACTATTGCTGGTGAAATTGGTTCTTCTACCATGCCACATAAAGTCAATCCAATTGATTTTGAAAATTCAGAGGGCAATCTAGGGTTAGCGAATGCAGTAATGACTCATTTAGGTCAAAAATTACCAATTTCTCGCTGGCAGCGTGACTTAACGGATTCAACCGTATTACGTAATTTAGGCGTAGGATTAGGTTATTGTTTGATCGCTTATGCCTCCACACGCAAAGGCATTAGTAAACTTGAAGTAAATCAACCGTACTTATTAGAGGAACTCAATCAAAACTGGGAAGTTTTGGCTGAACCAATTCAAACCGTAATGCGTCGCTACGGAATAGAAAAACCTTACGAAAAATTAAAAGAATTAACGCGAGGTAAACGAGTGACGGAACAGGCTATGCGTGAATTTATTGATAAGTTGGCTATTCCACAAGAAGAAAAATTACGTTTACAAAAATTAACACCCGCTACTTATATTGGAGCCGCAGTGGAATTAGTAGAGAAACTATCATAGGAATTTGGCTCTTTTTCCAACAATATTCTTTACAAGAACATAGCTTTTCTCTATAATCTTGCGCCTGTGTTAGTCAATCTAACAAATTTCTGGTTGGTGCTTGACCTATTCAAGCCCCATCCAAGACCGTAGGGGAGTAATCTTAATTATCCTACGTAGATGGTGAACAGAATAAGAATTTTTCTTGCTTCTGGGCGCCGAAGTCATCCTAATCTTAGGATTAGGTAAATTAATTCCGAGTAATCGGAGTGTATTCAGGAGCTAAAAGCCAATGGCATTAAATCTTCAAGACAAACAAGCAATTGTTGCTGAAGTAAATGAAGCAGCCAAAGGTGCACTTTCAGCAGTAATCGCGGATTCTCGCGGTGTAACTGTTGAAAAAATGACTGAATTACGTAAATCAGCACGTGAAGCTGGCGTTACAATGCGTGTAGTTCGTAATACTTTATTACGTCGCGCAGTTGAAGGCACAGATTACGAATGCTTAAAAGATACGTTTGTAGGTCCAACACTTATCGCGTTCTCTAACGAACATCCGGGCGCAGCTGCTCGCTTGTTCAAAGAGTTTGCTAAAGCAAACGATAAGTTTGAAATTAAAGGTGCAGCCTTTGAAGGTAAAATCCAAGATGTTGAATTCTTGGCAACATTACCAACTTACGAAGAAGCGATTGCACGTTTAATGGGCACAATGAAAGAAGCTGCAGCAGGCAAACTTGCTCGCACCTTCGCGGCATTACGCGACAAATTACAAGAAGCAGCTTAATCATTAAGCGTTTCTTACTTCATCTAACTTTATTTATTTTAGGAATTGATTGTTATGTCATTAACTAACGAACAAATCATTGAAGCGATTGCTTCAAAAACTGTAACTGAAATCGTTGAATTAATCGCAGCGATGGAAGAAAAATTCGGTGTTTCAGCAGCGGCAGCAGTAGCAGCAGCTCCAGCAGCAGGCGGCGCAGCGGCAGCAGAAGAAAAAACTGAATTCGACGTAATTCTTGCAGCAGCTGGTGCTAACAAAGTAGCAGTAATCAAAGCAGTACGTGGTGCAACTGGTTTAGGCTTAAAAGAAGCTAAAGATTTAGTTGAATCTGCTCCAGCAGCATTAAAAGAAGGTGTTTCTAAAGAAGAAGCTGAAGCACTTAAGAAAGAATTAGAAGAAGCTGGTGCACAAGTAGAAGTTAAATAATTTCTCTTTTAACCACTTTAAAATTCAGAAAACCGATGGGAAACCATCGGTTTTTTCCTATCTATAAAGCCACAACTTCCTTAATTTAAAAACTTATCATCTTCTCCTTTCTACGATAAAATATCTCCTATTATTATTGATAAATAAAGAGAAAATCTATGACAACAAAAGCATTAAGTGCGGTAATTTTAGCAGCCGGAAAAGGAACCCGCATGTATTCCGATTTACCCAAAGTACTACATACAGTAGCAGGGAAACCAATGGTAAAACATGTAATTGATACTGCTCATCAATTAGGCGCAGAAAATATTCATTTGATCTATGGCCACGGTGGAGACTTAATGCGTACCCATCTTGCAAATGAACAAGTAAATTGGGTATTACAAACAGAACAACTTGGCACAGCACATGCAGTTCAACAAGCAGCACCGTTTTTTAAGGATAACGAAAATATTGTTGTACTTTACGGCGATGCACCATTAATAACTAAAGAAACATTAGAAAAATTAATTGAAGCGAAACCAGAAAATGGCATTGCATTGCTTACCGTAAATTTAGATAACCCAACAGGCTATGGACGAATTATCCGTGAAAATGGGAATGTTGTAGCAATTGTAGAACAAAAAGATGCAAATGCAGATCAACTAAATATTAAAGAAGTAAATACTGGCGTTATGGTATCTGATGGTGCAAGTTTCAAAAAATGGCTAGCTCGTGTAGGCAATAATAATGCTCAAGGCGAATATTACTTAACGGATCTTATTGCCCTCGCAAACCAAGATAATTGCCAAGTTATTGCTGTACAAGCAACAGATGTCATGGACGTTGAAGGTGCAAATAATCGCTTACAATTAGCCGCACTTGAACGTTATCTCCAAAATAAACAAGCCTCCAAGTTATTACTTGAAGGCGTAATGATCTACGATCCCGCTCGCTTTGACCTACGTGGAACATTAGAGCATGGGAAAGATGTGGAAATAGACGTTAATGTTATTATCGAAGGTAGTGTTAAACTAGGTGATCGCGTAAAAATTGGCGCAGGTTGCGTATTGAAAAATGTTGTTATTGGCAATGATGTAGAAATAAAACCCTATTCAGTGATAGAGGATTCTGTAGTGGGAGAAAAAGCAGCAATTGGTCCATTTTCTCGTTTACGCCCAGGTGCAGAACTCGCAGCTGAAACGCATGTCGGTAACTTTGTAGAAATTAAAAAATCTACCGTTGGTAAAGGTTCTAAAGTAAATCACCTGACCTATGTTGGCGATTCAGAAATCGGCTCAAATTGTAATATTGGTGCGGGTGTCATCACCTGTAATTACGATGGCGCAAATAAGTTTAAAACGATCATCGGTGATGATGTATTTGTGGGATCGGATACACAATTAGTCGCACCAATAAAAGTCGCAAATGGCGCAACTATTGGTGCTGGAACAACAATTACACGCGATGTAGGTGAAAATGAATTAGTGATTACACGAGTTCCTCAACGCCATATTCAAGATTGGCAACGCCCAACAAAGAAAAAATAAAATAGCATAAAAAATCCTACATTTTATCGTAGGATTTTTTTATAAACCGATTTTACAAATCATAATTAAAACTACATAAAAAATGACCGCACTTACTACCAATAATTTAAAAGCCAATTTTGGCTTTCTCTGATGTAGGCGATATAAAATTCGAGCTACCACCGCAAGAATAATAGGATAAATCCAAAAAAATATTGAGAATAAATTAACTTGCCAAGTTTCTAAGTTTGAATTTTTCTCAAATGTAGTGGAAAGCAACAGAGCCATCGGACATAACAATACAGGAGCACAAAAAATAGCTAATCCCCAAGAAAATAAACTAAAGCCACGAGGCAAAGATTGTCTTGTCATAATTTAAAAATTTTACAAATAAAAGATAATTACAATATAGCAAATACTGTGATTATTAGAAAGCAAGTGGAAATCAATAGACTTGAATAAAATGAAATGGCGCACCCGAAAGGATTCGAACCTTTGACCGCTCGGTTCGTAGCCGAGTACTCTATCCAGCTGAGCTACGGGTGCGTAGATGATGCTTTAATTATTCATGACCATTTTTAGAAGATAGAGCCGTTTTAAAATGGCGCACCCGAGAGGATTCGAACCTCTGACCGCTCGGTTCGTAGCCGAGTACTCTATCCAGCTGAGCTACGGGTGCAGAATAAATAAAACAAACAATGGCGGTGAGAGAGGGATTCGAACCCTCGATGGAGCTTTTTAACCCCATACTCCCTTAGCAGGGGAGCGCCTTCAGCCTGCTCGGCCATCTCACCACAATCGGTGTGAGCGGTATAATACGTTTTTTAGAAAATATGTCAAACCATTTTTTGAAAAATATACCTGTTTGAATGTTTTATCTACACATTAAATATATTATTGAATAAAAATCTACTCATTATTCAAAAATACTAAAATCTTAGATATTGTTTCCCGTCTTAATTCATCTTGCTCAAATAACACCTCATGTTTAGAATTTAGTGCTGTTAATGCCCCTTCGTTCTATTATTAAAAGAAGAACCGCACTTTTTAAAGTGCGGTTATATTTTTAATAGTTTTACGCCATCTGTTTAGGTTGTTTAAATACCGTAACTTCTGGTGCTACATCTGTAAATTTCTCAATCTGAACGATACAAGTATTTGGTGAATTGCCTTGTGCCAATTTAGATGTACCTTCATCTCGAGTTAACACATTTGCACAACCATTTTTACATAATGGTTTTTCACCTTTACCAAGTTCATGTGGGTCATACCATGCGCCCTCATGTAGAGCAATGGTACCTTTGATGATATTTTCTGTTACAACAGCACCTGCAAGCACTTGTCCACGTTTGCTATGAATGCGAACAACATCACCTTCTTTAATTCCACGTGCGACTGCATCTTCAGGATGAATCATCACTGGTTCACGATCATTTACTGCGTATTTTTGACGTAATGAAGTATGCGCTAATTGGCTATGTAAGCGATAATAAGGATGTGGCGTCACTAAAGCTAACGGATATTCTTCCGTCACATTACCCGCAAACTCTTCAGGCTCCATCCAACTAGGATGACCTTTACAATCGTTATAATTCATCTTCTCAACAACATCAGAGAAAATTTCAATTTTACCTGACGGCGTGCCGAGAGGATTGAGCAATGGATCTTCACGGAATTCACTATAACGCACCCATTTCTTCGCAGCTTCACCCGCCTCAAAACTTAATGGTTTATTTTCTGCCCAGAATTTGTCAAAACGTGGCATTGCTACACGATTTGCACGTGCAGCACTAAAGGCTGCATTATAGAATTCTTCCAGCCACTCCATTTCAGTTTTACCTTCAGTGTATTGTTCTTCCACACCGGCACGTTTAGCAAGCTCAACGAAAATATCGTAATCATTTTTCGCTTCAAATTGTGGTGGAACCACTTGTTTCATTGGATAGACACTCATCATAGAGTAGTCGCCAGCCATGGTTAAGTCATTACGTTCATAACTCGTCGTAGCTGGTAACACAATATCTGCCATGCGTGCAGTTGGAGTCCAGTTCACCTCATTGACAATCACCACATCAGGTTTCTGGAAAGCTTTCACTAAGGTATTGGTATCTTGATGGTGAACAAACGGGTTACCACCTGCCCAATACACCGCTTTGATGTCAGGATAAGTAATTTCAGTACCGTTATACTGAATTTTTTTGCCTGGATGGAGCAATACATCAGCAATACGCGCTAATGGGAACGCGGATTTAGACGTATCATCTAACCATGTTTTTGCACCCGCTTTGCCTGATGGACTTGCGGTAATGGAGCCGATAATACCCCCTGTCGCCGTTGGCACCCCACCATTTGAATAGTGATAACTCAAACCGAAACCACCACCTGGCAAGCCAATTTGTCCTAACATAGACACTAGAGTGACTAACATCCAGTGGGTTTGTTCACCATGGCGTTGGCGTTGCATACCCCACCCCCCCATTAACATGGTACGTTTGCTAGAGAAATCTGCTGCAAGCTGTTTAATCGTTTCTGCTGGTACACCACAAATTTTTGCCGCCCATTCTGCTGTTTTTGGTTGACCATCTGTTTTACCTAATAAATATTCCTCGAATTTAGCATAACCCGACGTATATTTTTTCAAGAAATCTTTATCGTGCTTACCTTGTTCAACTAAAGTATGTGCAATACCAAGCATTAATGGCACATCCGTTGCTGTATTCACTGGAATCCATTCTGCATTCAGCATTTGGCAAGTTTCGCTTTTTTGCGGGTCGATACAAATAATGCGTTTACCACTCGCTTGGAATTTTTTGAAATATTCAATCCCTTTTTGGTCGGTAGACATCCAAGCAATACGCATGGTTGTGAGTGGGTTTGCAGACCAAAGCACAATAATATCGCTATTTTCTAACACAGATTCCCAGCTGGTTTGCTGTTCATAGACTTCAATAGTACCAAGCACATGTGGCATGATTACTTGCGCAGCACCCGTAGAGTAGTCCCCTTTGTGTCCCACAAAACCACCGGTAGCGTTCATGTAGCGCTGTAATAACGTACGAGAAGCATGTAATGAACCACAACTAAACCAACCGTAAGAACCGGCAAAAATGCCTGTTGGCCCATGTTCATCACGCACACGTTTAAGTTGATTGTGTACTAAATCTAACGCTTCATCCCAAGAAACACGCACCCATTCATCACGACCACGCATTGTGGTATCGCTTTTTCCAGGGTTAGCTAAAAAGCCTTTACGCACCATTGGATATTTCACGCGAGTTTCGCTATATAGCTGATCAGCAACAACAGTTTGTAATTCGTTCGGTACAGCAGGTTCAATAGCTGGACCGGATTTCACAACCTTACCATCTTCCACAACCACACCAAGTGGTCCCCAGTGAGCCGCAGTAACTACTGTTTTCATTTCAGCTTCTTTTGCAACCGCACTTTTTGATACAACGCCCACCATACCACCAGAAAGGGCACTACCTGCCACGCCTAAAGATGTTTTTTTCAGAAAATCACGACGTTGTTCGTTTACGTTATTCTTTTTCATTTCAGCCTCGTTTTAGATAGTTAATTCATTATTGTTTTGCCATATCTTTGGCATTGCGTTGCAGATAAATAGTTAATGCACGTACTTCATCTTTGTTCATTGATGTACGGTCTTTCATGGAATTCACCACACCAATCCATTGGTTAGCCGTGTAATGATCTGCGCCAATTGCCGCGTGACAACCACTACATTGAGTTTGGTTTAACTGATTGCCATATTGATTAAGTGCGGTCAGATCTGATGACATTTTTTCTTTTGCGACATTCACCACAACATTGATTTCTTTCCACTCAGAATCAGTTACTGCATCATGTACTGTTTTTACTACTTGAACATGGTTACGTGCATCTTCATCCAATAAAGCAAGCGTGATACGTTTGCCTAATTCTTGATAAACAACCGCTTCAGCTCCTACTTGTTGCCAACCATGTAAAATACCTTGAACTTGATCACCATTTACTTTCCATTGCATTAATTCTGCATAAGGCATGAGGCGAACCTCATTTCCTTTATCATTGGTCGCTTTCACCATTTCAGTAGCGAAAATAGCATAACCATCTGAGATTGTGCCACCTTTTGCTTCAGAGGATTTTTGTGCATTTTGATCGCTATGCACTTCAGGAAGGAAGTGAACAATGCCCTTATGACAATCAATACAAGTTTGGCCATTTGTTTGAGCATCTGTATGGGTTTGTTTTGCTAATTTAGTTTGTTTTGAAAGCTCCATTGCATCAAAACTGTGACAGCTACGACAGGTTTCTGAATCATTAGCTTTCATATCATTCCATACCATTTGAGCAAGCTCTGCACGGTGGGCTTCATATTTTTCTTTATTCTCAATCTTGCCTTGTACTTCATACCACAAGTCTTTTAAAGCAATAAATTTAGCTTTGACATAATGCCAACCTTCTTTTGGAATATGGCAGTCTGAACATTGTGCTCGCACGCCTTTTGCATTAGCAAAGTGACTCGAACCTTCCCATTCTTCTTTTGGATAGCTCATTGAATGACAACTGACACAAAACTCCGGTGAACTTGTTTTATGCATAACCCACTGCGTTCCCCACAATGCCACAGCGCCGACACCAGCCAAGCAAAGTGCGGTGACGATTTTCTTCATTTTTGACATAGACACTCCAACGATACAAACGACAAAAAACATAACTACAAATAAGTATTATGGATTGTAGGGATATAGTGAGAAAGAAACTATGATCTTGCTCAATAAAAGGCTAAACACTCATAAGATAGAAATAAAAAACATTATATAAATAAATATATAATGTTTTGTGTTTAATCTAATTAGGAAAATTTAAGAATGAAGAAATTGATTCACTCGCTCAAGCACGGCTTTTCTCACGTTATCCTTTTCAAAAAGGATTTCATGTTTTGCTTGAGGTACAAGCATAGATTCTGCATGCGGAAAAAGTGCGGTCAATTTTTCAAGGTTTTTGTTATCCACAATTTTTTCTTTTTCCGCTTGTAAAATAAGCACGGGTGTTTCCACTCTTGGAATGATTTTAGGGAGCGCTTTGATTGCATTTAAACACAAATGTACCCAACGGAATGTCGGGCCGCCTAAGTGAATAGCTGCGCGTTTCCGATTAACTCGGTTCATCCATTTCATTCGCGTTTTAGAATGGCTAAGTTCATTAAGGTTTAAATCTGCCGGTTTGTAATGTCCTTTACCAAAAACATAGCGGTGACCTTGACCAAATGCCATCATCGTTGCAATGATGACTTCATCTCGTAATGGGTGTTTCATTGGAACGCCAAAGAAAGGCGAAGAAAGCACAGCCTTTTTAATCTGATGATCGTAATTGGCTAGATAATAGGTGGAAATCAAAGCGCCGAGGGAATGTGCGAGAATATATTGCGCTTGATAAGCATAAAGTGCGGTCGTTTTTTCAATGATTTTTGCCATATCATCGGTATAAAAACGAAACTCATCTAAATGCCCTTTTTCAGAATCCGTCAACAAATGGGTTGAATAGCCTTGACCTCGGTGATCAAATAGCAACACATCATAGCCTTGATGATAAAAATCATAAGCTGGCTCTGACCATTTCAACATATTTTCAGCACGGCCACTCACCAAAATCATCAATTTTCTATCCGCACTTTTAGCGTGTGTTAAATGACGATAAGCGATTTGAACGTTATTTTTGCCAATGAAATATTGCGTTGGAAATTGATTGAAAAAAGGTAACAGTTCGGTAAAGACAAATTGAGTAAAGTGGGATTCTCGATTCATAAGTTTTTAGATGGGATACATCAACGCATACAAAAGAAAGAAAAAGTGCGTGAGATTTTACTTCACGCACTCTGCCAATTATGCTACCAATTGTTTTAAGATACGGCGAACTGGCTCTGCAGCACCCCATAATAATTGGTCACCCACAGTAAAGGCAGCCAAATATTCAGGGCCCATAGCCAATTTACGTAAACGACCCACTGGCACGCTTAATGTACCTGTTACTTTCGCTGGGGTTAATTCACGTAATGTGGTTTCTTTGTCATTTGGAATCACTTTCACCCATTCATTGTGCGCCGCTAAAATTTGTTCAATTTCTTCTAACGGTAAGTCTTTTTTCAGTTTGATGGTGAATGCTTGGCTGTGGCAGCGTAATGCACCGATACGCACACATAAACCATCAACAGGAATTGGATTGTCGCTTAAACCTAAAATTTTGTTGGTTTCTGCATAACCTTTCCATTCTTCTTTAGTTTGTCCTGTTTCAGGGAGAAGTTTGTCAATCCAAGGGATTAAGCTACCCCCTAATGCTGCACCGAAGTTTTCAGTTGGGAAGCGATCAGAACGCATTTCTGCAGTCACTTTACGTTCAATATCTAAAATAGAAGAAGCTGGGTCTTTTAATTCACTTGAAACCGCTTGTTCTAATAAACCCATTTGTGAAAGTAATTCACGCATATTTTTTGCGCCCGCACCTGAAGCCGCTTGGTAAGTTGCGACAGATACCCATTCCACCAAATCTTTTTCAAATAGACCGCCGATAGCCATCAACATTAAGCTCACGGTACAGTTACCGCCCACGAAAGTTTTAATACCTTTTTTCAAGCCTTCAGAAATCACGTGTTGGTTTACCGGATCAAGTACAATAATTGCATCATCTTTCATGCGTAGTGCAGAAGCAGCATCAACCCAATAACCATCCCAGCCTGTTGCTTTTAATTTTGGATAGACTTCATTGGTGTAATCGCCACCTTGGCAAGTCACGATAATGTCTAATTTTTTGAGTTCTTCAATATCGAATGCATTTTTAAGTTCGCCTGCATCCTTGCCACCAAATACAGGTGCTTTTTGACCTGCTTGTGAAGTTGTAAAAAATACGGGATTAAGATTCGCAAAATCATTTTCCTGCGACATACGATCCATTAATACGGAACCCACCATTCCGCGCCAGCCGATAAAGCCTACATTTTTCATTGTTGTTTCCTTAGTTTGTTGTGTTTGAATAGAATTATTAATTACAAGATAGCGTTAGCAAAATCAAGTATTTTTCATGGAAATTTACATTTTGCGAAAGAAATTAAATAAGAAATAAAAAAGAGCGGTCAATTTAATGATCTGACCCCAAAAAGTTAGACTGTTATTTAAAGGATTGTTTTCGATATTGTATCGGACTCAGTCCTTTTAATTTTAGTTGAATCCGTCGGTGGTTATAGTAATCCAAATAATCCCTGACGACATCAACTATCTCTTCTCTGCTGTTAAATTCCCGACCATAAAAACATTCCGTTTTTAATCGCCCAAAGAAACTTTCCATCGCTGCATTGTCCAAGCAATTCCCTTTTCTCGACATACTTTGAATAATGCCATGTTCAGCCAAGATTCGACGATAAGCTACCATTTGATACTGCCAGCCTTGGTCTGAATGTAAAATGACACAACAAGCGTTGTTTAATCCTTTGACGGCTTGCATTAACATGTCCTCTACTTGCACCCAGTTTGGGGAATAGCTTAGATTATATGAGACTATCTCATTGTTAAATGAGTCTAAAATTGGTGATAAATAGACTTTACTCCCATCTTTTACCTTAAACTCGGTGATATCGGTCACCCATTTTTGTTTCGGGGCCGTTGTGTTAAAATCGCGTTCAAGATGATTCGGTGCAATCACCCCTATCGTGCCTCGATAGGGGGTGTTGGTTTGTTGAGTCCAATTTTTGGGGGCAGATCATTTTTTAGGGATTTTTTATGAATTAATAAGGATTACCACCAGCCAAGTAGTTTCATCCATAATCCACCCACACCAAACCAAATGACTAATGAGAGGATAGAAACAATAAAGCTCACCCCCCACCATTGACCGGTTGAGTTATAACCTGAACCGTATAAAGCAGGGCCAGGACCGCCTGCGTATTGCGTTAAGCTCATGGATAATGTTGAGGTGTAACCTAAACCAATTGCGGCAATGATTGGTGGTGTACCCACAGCGATAGCCGCTGCCACGAAAGCGAGATACATTGCGGAAATATGCGCCATGGCTGAAGCAAAGAAATAGCGAGTATAGAAATACACCAACACTAAAATAGTAAAGGCTACTGGCCAACTGAAACCGCCTACAGATGAGGAAATGTGGGTGGAAATCCAAGTGATTGCACCGTATTTATTAAGTGCATTTGCCATCATCACCAATACCGCAAACCAGAACATCGTATCCCATGCGGTGGTTTCTGCCACGATATTTTTCCAGCTCATAATATTGGTTAATAATAAAATTACTAAACCGATAAATGCAGAAATCGTTGCAGGGATATGGAAGACCAAATCACCCACCGTCCATAGGAATAAAAGAAGAATAAAGTCTAGGGCAAGAATCCATTCTGCTTTACTCATTGGCCCCATACTTTTTAATTCTTCACGTGCCATTTCTGCCATTTTAGGCGTATCTTTTAATTCTGGTGGATAAATTAAATACACGAAATAAGGTAAGACGATTAAGCTCACAATACCTGGTACGATTGCCCCTAAGAACCATGTCATCCAAGTAATTTCCACACCTTGGCTTTTCGCAAGTTCCGCAATTAACGGGTTACCTGCCATGGCGGTTAAGAACATGGTACAAATAATCGTGTCAATTTGAGAGACAACAATCGCTAAGAATGCACCTGCACGACGAGCAGTTGGACCTGGTTTTGATTCATACGCATCAGCAATAGATTGCATAATAGGGTACATAATACCGCCCCCACGCGCAGAAGCTGAAGGAATACCCGGACCGATAACAACATCAGCCAACGCCATACCATAGGCCACACCCATCATTTTTTTACCAAAACGACCAACGAAGTACAGCGCGATACGTTTACCTAAACCGGTTTTAATCACCGCGCGAGATAAAAACATGGCAATAGCAATCAACCAAATTGTGCCGTTCGCAAAGCCGGATAACATGCCGACATCACCTTGTTTTGGTGAAATTGGTGTAAGTCCAGTCAAACCACTAATCACCAAGGCAACTAGCGTTGCTGCACCCATAGGCATTGCTTTAGCGATAATAGCCACAATGGTTGCCACAAACAGCGCTAGCATTCCCCATGCTTTTGCAGATAAACCTTCTGGTGTTGGGATCAACCAAATCCCTAAACCAACGATGACGGCAATCAGCAGCCCTTGCCATTTAAAGCCAAGTTTGACCTCTACTGCTGGAATTTTACTTTCCATAGGATAGCTCCTAGATAAATAATAAAAATAACGCATCACACATAACAACCGTGACGCAATCGATTAAATAGCGATCGTGAATATACCACTTATTTAGTATAAGTAAAGATTTTGATCTGCACCCCAAAACCTGGACACCTAATTTGAGGTGCAGATTATGTCCTACTCTTATCAATTTCGTTTGAAAATTATCAAACTCGTCACTGAACAGGATTATGGTATCCGTGAGGTGGCTAAACTTCATAAAATTTCCCATGCTCTCGTCATTTATTGGCCAAAAGCATTTCGAGAAAGAAGGCTTGATGGCGTAAAATCGCCTCATACAAACCATCAAACACCGAAAATAGCGAAGCCAAAGATGAAAAAGAAAGACATTGAAATTCCAGAAACCACAGACTTTTCACCTAAAGCGTTTAAAAAGTTACAACGAGATCTCGCCTTGGCTCGAGCGGAGATTGCTTATCTAAAGGAGTTGGAGGCGCTCGACCGTCAAAAGCAGCGACAGAAAAAAGAAAAGTTATTGAAAGATTGAAGCCAAACCACGCATTAAATGATTTACTTCGTGTGGCTATGCCTCGTTCAAGCTTTTACTATAAAGAGATTAAGCGAGCTTATCACGAGGTAAAAGAGGCTATCTTATCGCTGTATAAAAAGAACAGAAAACGAGATGGTTATCGCCCCATGACGTTTAAATTACGCCAAATGGGTTTTTATTTAAATCATAAAACGGTGTTAAAGCTGATGAACGAGTTAGGTATTCATTCCATTTTACGCAAGAAAAGACATGGAAAACGTGGAAAAACATCGCATATTGCCCCGAATTTGCTGAATCGTGATTTTACAGTGACGGCACTCAATCAAAAATGGGTAACGGATGTAACGGAATTTTAGGTAGGGCAAGAAAAGCTTTATTTTTCACCGTTGATGGACTTGGCTAACCGAGAAATTATTGCCTATAACTTTTCAACACGCCCCAAATTTTCTTCATTGGTAAAAAAGATGTTAGAACAAGGGCTTAGTCGGCTTAAACCGACAGAATGCCCGATTATTCATAGCGACCAAGGCGTATTGTATGGCACGGCGGAATGGGTGAAAATGTTGGAGGGTAAAGCAGTGCAAAGTATGAGTCGCCGAGGAAATTGCCACGATAATGCGGTGATTGAAAGTTTTTTTTCGATACTAAAATCAGCGTGTTTTTACTCACGGAGTTATCATTCAATTGCTGAATTACAGGCTGAAATTGAAGAATATTTAGTGTATTACAACCAAAAACGCATTAAACTTGGTTTAAAAGGATTGAGCCCAGTGCAATACCGAGCTCAATATTTAAGTTAACTAACCTGTCCAACTTTTTGGGGGGCAGATCACTTTTTCTAGTTATCTACTTCAACACTTATCACGCCTTCTTCCGCTTTCAACAATGCATAAGCATCTTTCAACATTGCGGAATCAATGGAAAAACAGCGAATTTGTAACCGCACTTCACCACTACTTTGATCTTTCACCTGTATATGTTCAATACGATACTGATTGTTTACTAACAATTGAGTGACTTTTCCAATGCTTTCCGCACCATTGACAAGAATATTGAATTTTGTTCGACGAGGTTGTGATTTACGATGTACCCAACGTTGAACCAACGGACTTAATCGAATAGACACCAAAATCATCATTGTGGCGATGACCGCATCGAATACGAAACCCGCGCCAGCTGCAATACCGATCCCCGCTGAAGCCCAAATAATCGCCGCAGTGGTTAAACCTGAAATCGCATCATTTTTCTTATGTAAAATCACACCTGCACCTAAAAAACCGATGCCACTAATCACTTGAGCCGCAAGACGCATTGGATCTGTGCGAATATTGTCTGAAACTTGCGAATAATGCTCTGCGGCTTGAATTGAAACAATGGTTAGCACACAAGTGGTGACGGCAATAATGGCACAAGTTTTTACACCCACAGGCTTACGTTTAAGTTCACGCTCTAAACCAATAACACTACCAAGTACCATCGCCAAGAGCATTTTGCTAAAAATAATTAAGTGATAAGGATCGAAAAGTGCGGTTAAAAGTAAAGATGAATTTTCCATAATGATAAAAATAAGTCCGACATAATCGTCTATTCTACATCACTTAGCTTAAAATCTTTACCCTTCCAAGCCTTTAATTTATCGCCTTTCTTGCGAAAATTGAGTAAAATCTTGCGTTTGAAATTTTATAGAGCAAAAGAACGGTTATTTTATGCAAAATTCAACCCCAAGCATTGGCTTTGTAAGCCTTGGTTGCCCCAAAAACTTAGTAGATTCTGAACGAATCTTAACGGAACTACGCACCGATGGTTACAACATTGTGCCAAGCTATGAAAATGTCGATTTAGTGATTGTGAACACTTGTGGCTTTATTGATAGTGCGGTGCAGGAATCACTCGAAGCGATTGGCGAAGCATTAGAAGAGAATGGACGAGTTATCGTGACTGGCTGTTTGGGGGCAAAAGAAGACCAAATTCGTGAAGTGCATCCTAAAGTTTTGGAAGTCAGCGGCCCACATAGTTATGAAACAGTGATGGCTCAAGTTCACAAATACGTGCCAAAACCGACACATAGCCCTTACACCAGCTTGGTACCAAAACAAGGCGTAAAACTGACACCAAAACATTATGCCTATTTGAAAATCTCTGAAGGCTGTGATCACCGTTGTACGTTCTGCATTATTCCATCTATGCGTGGTGATTTGGAAAGCCGTTCTATTACACAAGTTTTGGACGAAGCAAAACGTTTAGCCGAAGCAGGCGTAAAAGAATTGCTTGTGGTATCACAAGACACTTCCGCTTATTCCATGGACTTAAAACGCCAAGAGGGCGGGGTAAAAACGGCTTTCTGGAATGGCATGCCAATTAAAAATGATTTAATGACGCTTTGTAAACAGCTTGGCAAACTTGGCATTTGGGTTCGCTTACATTATGTGTATCCCTATCCGCATGTGGATGATTTAATTCCATTAATGGCTGACGGCACACTCTTGCCGTATTTAGACATTCCATTACAACACGCCAGCCCGAAAATCTTAAAAGCAATGAAAAGACCGGGCAGCATTGACCGCACTTTAGAACGCATTAAACAATGGCGTAAAATTTGCCCAGATTTAACATTACGCTCCACCTTTATTGTAGGTTTCCCAGGTGAAAAAGAAGAAGATTTCCAATTATTGCTCGATTTCTTAAAAGAAGCCCAACTTGATCGCGTAGGCTGTTTCAAATTCAGCCCAGTTGAAGGTGCACCTGCAACAGAGATGGCTGACCAAGTACCAGAAGATGTGAAAGAAGAACGTTTCCATCGTTTCATGCAATTACAACAGGAAATTTCTGCAAATCGTTTAAAACAAAAAATCGGTAAAACTCTTGATGTATTAGTGGATGAAATTGACGAAGAAGGCATTATTGGCCGCTCCAAAGCAGATGCCCCTGAAGTTGATGGGTTAGTTTATGTAGATAATTTAAGCGGAATCAATGTCAAAGTCGGCGACGTGATTAAAGTAACCATCACAAATTCTGATGAATATGATTTGTGGGGAAGTTGTTAAATTAACGGTTATAAGCAAAATAAAAAATCGGCAGAAAATCTTCCTGCCGATTTTATTGTTATTTCTATGTACCTATCAACCCCTGCCTGTGCTTAACCCCGCTTTACCGTTCTCCCACAAAGTTTTAAGCAGAACTTTCCACGCCGACAATTTAAGATCAGGCTGTTTGCCTTGTCCGATCAAGTCCATTTGCGTCATATACCAGTTCATTTCCAACATCGCGCCCGCTTTTTTATCAACAAATGCTACGCCAGTTTTGATGCGGTCGGTTTGCACAGTTTGGTAGGTGCTGTTTTGCATTTTATTCGCCAAATCAGGGACTAAGGCAAACGGACGGGCAACACCGACCAAATCCAAATGGCCGCTGGATAAGGCATCTTCCATTGCACTTTGTGAACGGAAGCCACCGGTGATAATCAACGGAACTTGGCTGACAGCACGGGCTTTTTCGGCGTAATCGATGAAGAAGGCTTCGCGTTTGCGGGTGCTGTCTTTAGCCGCGAGCATTTGCGGGCTTTCGTAGTTACCACCGGAAACTTCAATAAAATCAATGCCCATTTCCGACAGTTTTTGTACCACTTGCACCGATTCGCTTTCGTCAAAACCGCCTTTTGGGAAATCGGCTGAATTAAGTTTGACACCAACCAAGAAATCTTTGCCAACAGCGGCGCGGATGGCAGTGTAGGTTTCCAAAAGGAAACGCATACGGTTTTCCAAGCTTCCGCCCCATTGGTCTTTGCGGCGGTTGTGGTGCGGCGAGAGGAATTGGCTGATGAGATAGCCGTGCGCGGCGTGAATTTGTATGCCTGAAAAGCCTGCTTGTTCGGCAATTTTCTCGGTTTGCACGAATTGCTGAATCAGCCCGTTGATTTCGTCGGCAGTCAATTCGCGCGGCGGATTGATAAAGCCGTCCATGCCCACCAACGGCACGGCGCTCGGCGCAAGCGGCGTTTTATTAACCACCGCAGGCGACTGTTTGCCCGCATGGTTGATTTGCATGATGAGCAGCGTGTCGTTTTGCGTGCCGGCTTTCACCCATTTTTTCAGCATCTCAAGGCTGCGGCCGTCTGAAATCACCACATCGTTTATCGAACCTTTGCCGCTTTCAGCGACCATCACATTGCCCGTAACCAAAACGCCTGCACCACCTTTTGCCCAAGTGTCGTAAAGACGGACGAGTTTTTCAGACGGCTGATCGTTTTGGGCAAGTTGTTCTTCCATAGCGGATTTGAAGATACGGTTTTTGGCGGTTTTGCCGTTTTGAAAAGCGAATGGCTTGAATAACATAATCGTTCCTTTAAGTTGATAAGTTTAAAAATGTAAACATATTTAGGTAAAAATAAAGGGTTAACGGATAACCCTATTTTGAAAGCGGGCAATTTTGAGCCATCAAATCAGCAAGTTGTTTCAATCTCGCCACCGTATCCGCCATGGCAATACTGTAAAACCGCTCTTTGCCGACCTGCTCCACTGCCACCGCCCCGGCTTGCAGCATGATTTTCAAATGGTGCGACACCGCAGGGCGCGACAGATGCAGATGCTCGGTCAACTCATTCACATTCATCTTGCCATGTTCCCACAGCACGCGCAGGATTTGATGGCGGTTTTCATCACTCAACACGGTAAAGATGGGAATGCACTCCCGCATTAAATTCATCGTTTGTTGTGGCATATTTGACATTTTTAAGTTTATACATTTAAAAATGTATAACTCATTTTAAAGGAAATAATGAGGAGTATCAAAGGATGGTCGTTTCTTTGAATTGTAAGGTTTCCGTCAGTGAGCAGAAATTTTAGGGTTTCAAAGCGGTTTTTCATAAGATTACTGCTTAATTTTCCTTAAATTATCAACCAAGTCATGAACTTCGGTAGATGGATTCAACTCACCATCTCCTTGCGCTTCTCTAAAAGCCCTTCTTGAGTTTGCTATTGCTGTTTCTATATAAGGTAACAAAACCCTATAAACACCTTGCTGCGCCTTATTGTAATTCTTTTGAAAATTTTCATTCCATTCTTGATTAAGTAAAGCAACACAAGAATCTCCAGCACTTTTAATGCCTGTTTTCACAATAGGTGCACGAGAATACTTAAAATGGCAAAGATACCAATATTTAAAACTTGGATAAGACACAATCAGCTTTATATTATGGAGTTCTGCCAACTGTTTGGCTACATCAAAGGTTTGGTGAGCATCTCTATCAATGACACAATACACTTCATCAAATTCTAAATATTGGCTTTGCTTGTTTTTTTCTTCAATTGCAGTTTCTACTACAGATTTTGGATCTGAACCATTCCCTGGATAAACTTGTATATTTACAGAGGAAAGCCTTTCATGTGCAATTAAGTCATTGAAATAAAGTCTTTCGGTTTTTTGTCCTTCACAAACGATTAAAACAGTTTTATAGGCTTCCCGTTTAGGTAATTTACGAGATAAATCACGAGTTTTCTTTTTTGCCATAGAACTTATTCCTCCCAAAAAAAGGAAGGTAAGTTAAATTCTTGGAAAATGGGTTTTGCCCCATATTTACCATTTAAATAATATTCTTCAATATCTTCTCGATTTATATGTGGTTTGAAGTCAGTCAATGGATAAAGATAAGTTGATCTATCTTTATTTTTCTCGCAAAACCAAATTTGATCTCGACGCAATAAATTCTTTCTTAGTACAGATGTTTCGTGCGTTGTAAAAATCAATTGTGCGTTTTTTTCATTTATTGGCGAATTAAATAGTTTAACTAAAAACCTCACCAAATCAGGATGTAGACTTTTATTTAATTCATCAATAACCAAAGTATCACCATTATGTAAAACAGCTAGAATCAATCCCGAAAATTCAAATAATTTTTGAGTTCCATCTGACTCATCACTTAAATTAATTTTTTGTGGTTTATTCTCATTATCTAAATATACAAAAAAAGTTTCATGTTGAGCAATGATATGTTGTTGTAGATCTTGTAATATTTTTTCTTTAATAAAATTAGGAATATCATCAGGAATTTCTTCAAAATTTATTTTAGGAGTTTCAAAAACAATATCGTCTAATTCAATACCTGCAGAACGCAACAACTGAACCATGATGGTTTTATCTTTTTCAGATTTCTTACATTGCCTTTTTGCCATTTCATTACTGATTCTATCTGTGCGAATAATCGGAATTTTATTAATAAGACTATAAAAAATAGGTTTGATTTGCTCACTATTTAAATGCGCAGCACTAGATAAGAATAATTGATCGGATCTAGTTTGATTTCGCCAACTCACCCTTTCACCTTTGAAATAATCAGACATTTTCCAATCATAGCTTTCTGTCTGTTGATTATATTCACGAGAAAACCAGTTTTGTTCACGTCCCTTAGGATAAACGCTGAGCCATTCTTCATAGATTTTTTTGCTGTCAGCAATAAAACCATAATCTACTCTTGTTTGTTGTAAGTTACCTTCATCATTGAGTAAATCTACAACCAATGAAATATCATAAGATGTCGGACTATTTTTGTGTACTTCATCAAAAAGAAAAGCCTCAGTCTCAATCAGATCTTTTTCCTTCTTATTAAAAGAATGCTCAATAATCCGAATCATGGAGTCTAATGCTTTAATTATATTTGATTTTCCTGATGCATTTGCTCCATAGATAACCGCTGATTTTAATAATGGTGGTGTTACTTGCGCAGTGCAATCAAAATAATTATCAGACATTTCCTCACTAGAATTACGAACTAAAGAAAGAGTTTGTTCCTGTTTGATGGAACGATAGTTTTCAACGGAAAATTGGATTAGCATAATAAAACCTTTTTTATTGCAATTTTAGGTAAAAAATACCTTATTTTTCATAGTTTATCACCTTATTGCTTTCCTCTCAACTGTTCTAAATATTAACCCCAGAACACATTGGTCTACACTTCAAAATTCAGACAGCCTTTTCCCAAGCTATTTAGAGCAAAAATAAACGTTAGTTAATGGAGAGCTTAATTCAAGCTCTCGAAAATCCTTACTTTCATAGATATTGACATTAGTGTAATAGACAATGGAAGCCCATAAATTTATTATTTAGTAATTAAAAAGCATACAACGGCACATTCACTAGCCAATCCTGTTCCCGATAATCCGCCATGGAAAAGCGAATTGCTTGCGCTGGCTGAAATTGTTCTACATACACTTTCAAACTTTTCGCTTTTAAATTTTCTTCTGCTTTGACTTCAACCGGAATCACAGCTTGCTTACGTTGCACAACAAAATCGACCTCTGCCGTGCCTTTTTCAGTTGCCCAATAAAAAACAGGATTTTCTTGCGTGACAATCAATTGTTGCAAAACATATTGTTCGGTTAAAGCGCCTTTAAATTCAGTGAAAATACGGCTACCTTCTAGCAGTACGCTGGCATCCAAATTGCTTTGCGCGGCAAGCAGCCCGACATCTAAGCCATACAATTTAAAGGCATTATCTTGATAAGCGGAAAGTGGCAAATGTGGTTTCTTCACACGAGACACGCTATGCACTAATCCGCTGTCTTTTAGCCATTGCAGAGCAATTTCATAGTCTTTGCTTCTCGCCCCTTTTTGTAGCTGAGCATAGATAAATTTTTTATTTTCTTTGGCAAGCTGCTCAGGAATGGAAGCCCAAATTGACCGCACCTTTTGCACGGTTTGTCCGTCGTGAATATGTTTGGAAAAATCTTGTTCATACGCCATCAATAAATTACGCTGTACTTGGCGCACTTCATCGACATTTTGTGTTTCGATAAATACTTTTACTGCTTCAGGCATACCGCCGACAAAATAATATAAACGGAGTAAATCAATATAGGTGGTTTTCATGGCTGAAATTAACGACCAGTCTTTCAATTCCAGCAATTTCACCAAATCTTGTTTGCCAAGTGCGGTTAAAAATTCATGAAAATCCATGGGATAAAGTGGTAGAAAGTCCACTTTGCCGACAGGAAAAGAGACTTGATGATGTAGCGACACCCCAAGCAATGAGCCTGCCGCGACAATATAAAATTGAGGTGCATTTTCGTAAAAATATTTGAGTGAAGATAATGCCTGCGGGACTTCTTGTACTTCATCAAAAATAATCAAGGTATTTTCTGCTTGAATATCGACACCGCTTTCAATTTTCAACCCGAGTATCAAGCGGTCAATATCATAGTCGCCAGCAAACAGCGTTCTCATGCGAGGGTTATTATCAAAGTTGATATACGCCACTTTTTCAAAGGATTGCTCGCCAAAGCGTTTCATCGCCCAGGTTTTTCCTACCTGTCTTGCTCCTTGAATAATCAACGGTTTGCGGTTTGTTTTGTGTTTCCAATTTTCTAAGGATTGTATGATGTTACGCTGCATAATGTTTCTCTAAAACAAGGGTTATAGAGTAATTATACATTTTTTCTAACAATAGAGGAGGTAAATGAACATTTTTTCAAATGAAAAATGGTAAATTAATACACTTTTTAAAATGAAAGGCAGTTTTTTTTTCCAAGCTGTCTTTTGTTCTAAAGTGCTGTCAATTTGCAAAACACCTGAAAATCCAACCGCACTTTTTTATTTCTTATTTTGTAATTCAAAATTAGATTTCTAACATCCTTTCAAAATTGCCCTTAATCGATCTAGTTGATTTTGTGTTTTTTCTTGTTTTTGCTCGGTGGTGAGTTTTGGTTTATCACGTTCCCACAGTACATCATCATTAGGTAATTCAGCTAAAAATCGACTGGGTTCTGGGCGAACTAATTCACCATATTGACGGCGCTCACGACATAAGGAAAAAGTAAGTTCTTTTTGCGCTCTCGTGATACCCACATAAGTCAAGCGGCGTTCTTCTTCCACATTGTCTTCATCAATGCTAGTTTGGTGGGGCAAAATGCCCTCTTCCATACCAATCAAATAAACATAAGGAAATTCCAATCCTTTAGATGCGTGTAATGTCATCAGTTGAACTTGATCGCTGTCGTCATCGTCTTCGCCTCGCTCCAACATATCACGTAATGTCAGGCGGGTTACCACTTGATTAAGGTTCATTGGCTCATTGGTTTCATCGCCTTTTAACATATCCGCAACCCAGTCAAATAACGTGGCGACATTCTTACTTTGCATTTCTGCCGCTTTAGGGCTTGTTGCATATTCGTACAAATATTCTTCGTAATGAATCGCGGATAACATTGAACGTACCGCACGTTCTGGTTCAGAACGTTGAATTTCATCATTAAGTTCTACAATCCATCGACCAAATTTTTGCAATGAATCATAGGCTTTTGGCGTGATGCGTTGAATAAGATCAAACTCAAAAATAGCGTCAAACAAACTGATGTGTTTTTCTTGAGCCAACTCTCCAAGTTTTTGTAACGTCGCAGTGCCAATTTCACGTTTCGGTGTATTCACAATACGCAGGAATGCGGCGTCATCATCTTGATTCACCACCAAGCGCAAGTACGCCATCATATCTTTGATTTCAGCACGGGAGAAAAAAGACGTACCGCCCGAAATTTTGTAAGGAATACGGTTTTGCATCAGTACTTTTTCGAGTAATCGAGATTGATGGTTGCCTCGATACAAAATCGCATAATCTTTATATTTAGTTTTACGGCTAAAACGATGGGCGATCAACTCGGCGACAATCCGCTCGGCTTCGTGTTCTTCATTTTTTGCTTCGATAACAAGCAATTTCTCCCCTTCACCAATGGTTGAAAAAAGTTTCTTATCAAACACGTGCTCATTGTTATCAATCAAGATATTGGCACAATGCAAAATACGTTGGGTTGAACGGTAATTTTGCTCTAGCTTAATCACGTTCAAACGAGGGAAATCATCGCGTAAACGCACCATATTTTCTGGTCGTGCGCCACGCCACGAATAAATAGATTGGTCATCATCGCCCACCACAGTGAAACATGCACGCTCACCCACTAAAAGTTTAATCAGTTCATATTGACTGGTGTTGGTGTCTTGATATTCATCCACCAACAAATAACGAATTTTTGCCTGCCATTTTGCCCGCACTTCTTCATTTTGCTTGAACAACAACGTCGGCAGCATAATCAAATCATCAAAATCAAGGGCGTTGTAAGCTCGAATTTGTGTGGCGTAACGTTCATAACATTTTGCGAAAGTTTGATATTTTGCATCACGCGCCAAGGCAAATGCCTGTTTTGGCGAAATTAAATCGTTCTTCCAGTTAGAAATCACTGAAATTAACTCACGCAATAAATCCTTATCTTCTTTTAACACATCAGCGGTTAGCTCTTTTAACAACGCAAATTGATCATGTTCATCAAACAAGGTCATATTTGATTTAAAGCCCAACGCTTTATATTCACGCTTAATAATGTCAAAACCGAGCGTATGAAAAGTGGAAACAAGCAAGCCTTTAGATTGTTCTTTGCCAATGGAATGTGCCACACGCTCTTTCATCTCGCGTGCGGCTTTGTTGGTGAAAGTAACCGCGGCAATTTGTTTCGGAGAATAACCGCACTTTTCAATTAAATGGGCGATTTTATTAATGATTACGCGAGTTTTGCCAGAGCCTGCGCCAGCAAGCACAAGACAAGGGCCTGTCACATATTCAACGGCTTGTTGTTGTTGAGGATTGAGTTTCATAAGAATTATTGAGCCCACACATAGGGCAGTAACACGGTGTCTAATAAAAATGAGAGGGGCAAATCTAAGATTGGTAATCCCCATTGTTGAGCCATTTCAAGATCATAAGCAGCCCCTGCATAGGCGGTATATTTTTCTGTTGGATCGATAAGTTTGACCACGGAACCACAACCAGATAAAACGATAAGTGCGGTTAAAAAAATAAAGGTTTTTATCATCGTGCTTTTAACGCATTAAACACAGGCACAGGCACTAGCTCAGCGACATCACCGCCGTGCAAATAAATTTCACGTACAATGGTGGAAGAAACAAACGCCCATTTTTCTACTGGTGGGAAAAACAAACTATCTACGCCTTTTGTGAGTAAACGATTCAGTGCCGCTAATTGAAGTTCATATTCAAAGTCTGTTGTCGTGCGTACGCCGCGAATAATGGCAGAAATATTCTGCTGCTTAATCACATTTGCCAACAAATCAGAAAAGCCAAACACCTCCACATTGGATAAATGTGCAACAGATTGACGAACAAGTTCTATGCGTTCATCCAAAGAAAATAGTGGCTTTTTGCTTGGACTATTCGCCACCGCCACTAAAACACGAGGAAAAATCACCGCACTTCTTTCAATAATGTCTAAATGACCGTTCGTAATCGGATCAAAAGTACCGGGATAAATCACGCTCGTCATACATTGCGCTCCAAATAAGGTTTTAATAAATCTAACAAACGCTGTAATGCCCCTCGGTTTTCCATCAGCACTTCATAGCCTGCATTGCCTAAACGTTCGCGGGCTTCTTTTGAGTTTAATAAGGCTTCTACTGCACGTTCTAAGGCATCTGCGGTTGAATTAACTTCCAACACACCCTGTACTTCTACCAGCATTCGAAATATCTCAGGGAAATTGAAAGTATGCTTGCCAGTAATTACAGGCATTTTAAATGCAAGAGGTTCTAGTGGATTATGCCCCCCGTGTTTCACAAGGCTTCCACCCACAAAAGCAATATCAGAAACGCCATACATCAACATCAGTTCGCCCATGCTGTCGCCTAAAATCACTTGGGTATTTTCATTTGGTAATTCATTTGTGGAACGACGAATAAATTGAAATTTTTCCTTTTTGAGTAAATCAGCCACCACATTAAAACGCTCTGGATGGCGCGGAACGAGCAATAACAATAAATTTGGGTATTTTGCTAACAAAGCGCGGTGAGATTTTAAAATGATTTCATCTTCTCCATTATGCGTGCTGGCAGCAATCCATATTGGGCGATCTTGCTTCCAAAGGGTACGCAATGAATCAATTTTACATAATAGTTCATCATTCGTATTGAGATCATATTTAATATTGCCCGTGATATTCAATTTTTCCTTTGGATAGCCCAAAGTGGCATAGCGTTTTCCACTAATGTTATCCTGCGCTGCAATCAAGCTAATTTGCGACCACATTGTTTGTAAGTGCGCTTTTATTTTTCCGTAACGATGCGCAGAACGCGCAGATAAACGTGCATTAGCGATAACAAATGGAATATTGCGTAAAAATAATTGATGAATAAGATTAGGCCAAAGTTCTGTTTCCATCACGATACATAATTTAGGTTGTACAAAATTAATAAAACGCTGGATCGAAAAAGGTAAATCAAAGGGGAGATAATAATGAAAAACGCTGTCTCCAAAAGTGGCTCTTACGCGCTCTGAACCTGTGGGCGTAAAAGTCGTAAAAGTAATGGATAAATGTGGATAATCTTGTTGCAATTGACGAACCAGCGGTGTCGCAGCAATCACTTCCCCTACGGAGGCGGCGTGGATAAAGATCCCTTGTGGTGGTGGACAAGGCGCATTGCCATAAAAACCATAACGTTCAGCCAAACGCTGACGATAACGTGGAGATTTAACACTGAGCAAGCCAATAAAACACAATATCAACGGCTGGCAAATTAAAAGCAAGCTGGTATAAAAAAAACGCCACATAAATGAAATTCGGTTATACTTGAAAAAATTTCGGCTAGTATAGCAAAAAAAGGATTGAAAATATGCCTACAATTAGCGTTGCAATGATTGTAAAAAATGAAGCACAAGACCTCGCCAATTGCTTAGATACCGTAAAAGATTGGGTGGACGAGATTATCATTCTAGATTCTGGCAGCACAGATAACACTAAAGAAATTGCGCTCAGTTATGGGGCGAAATTCTATGAAAATAGCCAGTGGCCAGGCTTTGGAAAACAACGCCAATTAGCCCAACAATATGTAACCAGTGATTATGTACTCTGGCTAGATGCAGATGAACGAGTTACACCCAAACTACAACAGGCTATCTTAAGTGCGGTTGAAAATGATCGAGAAAATACCGTTTATGAAATTCCACGAGTGAGTGAAGTATTTGGACGTGAAATTCGTCATTCAGGCTGGTATCCTGATTATGTGGTTCGTCTCTATCGAACAAATTATGCGCAATATAACGACTCACTTGTACATGAAAAAGTCGAATTTCCAGCTGGGACAAAAGTAGAAAAATTGACAGGTGATTTAGAGCATTTCACTTATAAAAGCATCCATCATTATCTAGTGAAATCAGCGGGTTATGCAAAAGCGTGGGCAGACCAACGCCAAGCTAAAGGAAAAAAAGTGACACTTTGGCAAGGAATAACCCACGCGATCGGTTGTTTTGTGAAAATGTATTTGTTAAAAGCGGGTTTTTTAGATGGCAAACAAGGATTTTTATTAGCGGTGTTATCAGCGCATTCAACCTTTGTAAAATACGCCGATTTATGGGAGCGAGATCAGCATAAACACTAGCAAGTTTTGCAAGGACAATCATTTAAATGATCGTCCACCAATCCCATAGACTGCATAAAAGCATAGCACGTGGTTTCGCCAACAAAGACGAAACCACGTTTTTTTAAGGCTTTAGAAAGAGCTTTAGATGCTTCTGTTTTAGCTGGCACAGATCGCAAATCAGGCACATCATTGACAATCGGTTTATGATTCACAAATGACCAAATAAAATCACTGAAATTTTCACCGCACTTTTCCATCTCTAAATAAGCTTTAGCATTTTTGATAATGGCCTCTAACTTGGCTCGATGGCGAATTAATCCTGCATTTTTCATACAATCATCAATATCAAGCGCGGTCATTTTTGCGATTTTTTTCGGATCAAATTGATGAAAGGCTACACGGTAAGATTCACGTTTTTTCAAAACCGTAATCCACGAAAGCCCCGCTTGTTGCCCTTCCAAACAAATTTTTTCAAATAGCTTTTGGCTATCGAATTCAGGCTTTCCCCATTCTTTGTCATGATAATCAATATAAGTAGGCTGTTCGCCCACCCAAGGGCATCGAGTAATCATAACATCTCCTTTTTAAGCTGCTCATAAACCGCCACAAAATCTGGCATTACGCCTCGCCATAAATGGAAAGAATGTGCTGCTTGTGCGACTAACATTCCAAAGCCATCGCTCACGTTGGTTAAACCTAAACTTTTGCATAATGCAATAAATGGCGTGTCTACGCCTTTCGCATATTGCATATCGTAAAAAGCTGAGCCTAATTTTAAAATTTCAGCATCAACTGGTGCAGTTCCACCACTTAATCCAGCGGAAGTGGCATTAATCACTACATCATAGGTTTGTAACGGAATAGAATCCATTGAGGCAGCTTGAATATTGCCGTAAGGCTGAAATCTTTCGGCTAATTCTTTGGCCTTCGAAAAAGTGCGGTTGGCAAGGACAATATTTTGTTGAGCTTGTAAAAGTGGCAATAATACGCCTTTTGTTGCTCCGCCCGCCCCCAAGATTAATACGCGCTGATTTGGATGAAACCAATTTAAACGCTGTAAATCTGTCACCAAACCGATCCCATCGGTGTTATCCGCATAAAGTTTTCCATCATCGAGTTTTTTGAGCGTATTGCAGGCTTCCGCCAATTTTGCTCGTTGGCTATATTCGTCTGCCAGCTGATAAGCTCGTTCTTTAAAAGGCGAAGTAATATTGCAACCTTTCGCGCCCTCCTCAAAAAATGCCAAAATCTGTTTTTCAAAAGCATCAAGATCACCTAATTTGGCGATGTATTCTATGGTTTGATGCGTTTGCACTGCTAACTGACTTTGAATTAATGGCGATTTACTTTGCGCAATCGGATTGCCCCACACAGCATAAAGATCCATAAATTATCCCTGTCTAAAAAGTTGATTTGTGCGCAAGTCTCGAATTTCGGATGGATTGAGTGCACCGCCTACAGTTTCGTCTAATACTGGAAAATCTGCACCGAATTGTGACCGCACTTCATCGGCGGTGCGACAAGGTGGCTCACCAGTCAAATTAGCGCTGGTCGAAGTTAATGCAATCCCCGTGAGTTCACATAAGGCTTTTACGGAAGGGTGATCGCACAAACGTACTGCGATGCTATCAAATTTACCTGTGAGAAAATGCGGGGTTGTTGATTTTGCGGGCACAATCCAAGTAGTTGGACGTTCATATTTACCTTGCAGGCGAGAAAGCTGTTCATCGTTAATCTGCTCAAAATCGACAAAAGGACGGAGAAAATCCAAGCTAGGCGCCACTAAAATCAACCCTTTTTCCACTGGACGTTGCTTTAAATCGAGTAATTTTTTTACCGCACTTTCACTTTGCGGATTACAGCCCAAACCAAATACAGCTTCAGTGGGATAAGCGACCACTTGATTTTGTCGAAGTGCGTTGGCGATTTGTTCTCTATTCATTTCACTCTTTTACGTTTATTGCTCAAAAATATGACGGCAAGTTTTATTTGCACACTGGAAAATTTGTTTTTCCCCATCTTCACTTTTTAACAAAGAAAGTGGGAAATGGCAGGTTGGGCAAGGCTCGGTATAAGGCTTGGTAGGCAAAGAAAATTTACATTTAGGGAAATTATCGCAGCCGTAAAAAATTTTTCCTTGGCGGCCACGACGAGGAATCAAATGCCCCGTTTTACATTCAGGACAAGCAATTTTTTCCTCAGATTCAGATTCTTCCCGCACCACAAAATCGCATTCAGGATAATGGCTACAACCAATAAACATCCCAAAACTGCCTTGTTTCAACTGCAATAAATTACCGCACTTCGGGCAAATTTCATCAAGTGTTTTTAATACTTTATGCTCCGATCGTTGCAAAGGACGCAAATAATCACATTCAGGATAAGCAGAGCAACCTAAAAACAGCCCTTTTTTGCCTTGTTTAATTTGCAAAGACGCACCACATTGAGGGCAATATTCCTGTTGTTTGCTATGATGAAAAAGGCTTTGATTCATAATCTATCCTTATGCTTGAAGCATTTCTTCCAATTCTTCCTGTGCAGTCATCCATTCCGTTTCCACATCATCTAATGCTTTCTTCACATCTACTTGTTGAGCCAAAAGTGCGGTCAATTTTTCTTTATTTTCGGCATTATATAATTCAGCATCTGCCAATTGATTTTCTATGCTCGCAAGCTCAGAAGAAAATTTATTCATTTTTTCTTCTAATTGCGTGATTTTTTTACGCAATGGTGCAGTTTGTTGGCGTAACTCTGCTTCACGGCGTTTTTGTTCCTTACGATTTTGAACCAAATTTTCATTATCGCCAACTTTTTCCGAAACTTTATTTTCAGACGTACTATTTTGTTCATTCAGCCATTTTTGATAGTCTTCTAAATCGCCTTTAAATTCTTCCACTTTTTTATCGTGAACCAAGTAAAACTCTTCCACGGTATTACGCAGTAAATGACGATCATGCGACACCACCACCAAAGAACCTTCGTAATCCACCAACGCTTCCGTTAATGCCTGACGCATATCCAAATCTAAATGGTTGGTTGGTTCATCAAGTAATAGCAAATTCGGTCGTTGCCAAACAATCAACGCCAATACCAAACGAGCTTTTTCACCACCAGAAAAAGATTTCACCGCTTGATTTACTTTATCGCCGTGGAACGCAAAACTGCCCAAATAATCTCGAACCTGTTGCTCCGTTTGCTCAGGAGCGAGTTTTTGCATATGCCACAGGGCAGATTCATCTGCCCGCAAAGTATCTAATTGATGCTGGGCAAAATAGCCGAGTTGCACACCTTTTGCCAACTGTACCGTGCCTGAAAGTGCGGTCAGTTCTCCCGCTAAAAGTTTAATCAAGGTTGATTTTCCTGCACCATTTTTCCCGAGTAAACCAATGCGCGAACCTGGCACCAAATTCAGTTTAATTTTACTTAAAATTTCTACCGCACTTTCTCCACTGCCATAACCCGCACTCGCTTGCTCAATCATCACTAACGGATTCGGCAAGGATTGCGGCGGACGAAATTCAAAAGTAAAAGGATTATCCACATAAGCTGGTGCAATCAACTCCATGCGCTCTAAGGCTTTCATACGGCTTTGCGCCTGTTTAGCTTTGGTGGCTTTGGCTTTAAAGCGATCAATATATTTTTGTAAATGGGAAATCTTTTGTTGTTGCTGACGATACATCGCTGTTTGTTGAGCCAGTTTAGTGGCTCGTTGCACTTCAAAGGAAGAATAATCGCCTGTGTATTCGTTGAGCTTCTGATTTTCGATATGGAGGATTTTTGTCACAATTGGATCAAGAAAATCACGGTCGTGAGAAATTAATACCAAGGTACCTTGATATTGCACTAACCAACGCTCCAACCAAATTACCGCATCCAAATCCAAATGGTTGGTTGGCTCATCCAGTAATAATAAATCTGACGGACAAAGCAGAGCTTGCGCCAAATTTAAACGCATACGCCAACCGCCGGAAAATGCTTTCACTGGCTGGGTTGTTTCTTCTTGACTAAATCCTAAACCATGCAATAAAGAAGCGGCACGAGATTGAAGTGTCCACGCATCCAAGGTTTCTAATTGCCCGTGAATACGCGCAATGGCGTTACCATCATTGCGTTCATTTGCCAGATTAAGCTCTTGTTGCAAACGGCAATATTCTCGATCCCCTTGAATCACGTAATCAATCGCAGAAATATCCAATGCAGGCGTTTCTTGATTCACCCAAGATACCCGCCAATTTGCTGGATAATTTACCTCACCACCCTCTGGCGTTAATTCTTTTTTCAATAAGGCAAAAAGCGAAGATTTTCCACAACCATTTTTCCCTACCAAACCGACTTTTTGCTTAGGATTAATGGTAGCAGACGCATTTTCGAGAAGCTCCGTTTGCCCTCGTTTTAAGGACAGATTACTAAATACAATCATGAATAAAATTTTTAATATATCGAAAACTTAAAAACAAAATTAATAAGCCATTTTGACCTGAAAATCTGCTTTTTATTATAAAAAACCACATTTTTTTGATCAAGATCGGCACTATTCTACAAAATAGGCGTAAAATTTAGCGATTTTATACTTGACATTGAATAATTTAGGGGGAAGCCATGCCCAACAAACAAACAAACAAACAAACAAACAAACAAACAAACAAACAAACAAATAGGAAAACGAATTATGCGAACAGTTCCTAAAAATTTAATCTCCGTTCTGCTATTAACTACATTCTTTTATCCTAATCTTGTCTATTCCACTTCCTCTACTACTGGAGAAGGCAATCTTGTCACTGGCACAAATGGCGTCGCAACTGGCTACAATAATATCGTAACTGCTACAAATGGTTTGGCACAAGGTAATAATTCTGTCGCAACGGGTAATAATAAAACCCGTGATGAATTTAATAATACTGTAAAGAAAAACGAAAAAGTTATTGCGGATAAAACAGCGGCAGAAAATGCGCTTTCTAAAGTAAAAACAAACATTGAAGTGAATGAAAAAACACAGAATGATCTTAATAATAAAATTAAGGATCTAACAGATTTAATTAATCGCACTGACAATAAAACAAATGAGATTAATTCATTAAACAATAATTTAAAGAATGAAAATAATGAATTAGAAAAACTAAAAAAAACATTGGAAGAAGCTAAAAAAAATGCAATGAATACACCCACTGGCACTGAGGATAGAACTATTTGGACAGATTTTATTAAACAATTAAGAACATTAAATTGGCAAAATTTGAAAAATGAACACGGCGAAGAGTTAGTAGCAAAAGAATTAAAAGATAAAGTAGAAATCACTTTTCCAGAATTGCCTAAATCTGAGTTAAGCAGATATACCAATATTATACGAGCTTATGTATATAAACAAGGATTTATGCCTGATGTTGAATACGAAGTAAGAGATAAACTTGAAACACTATTAGATAAATCTATAATTAACAAGGGGAGTTATCCACATTCTTCTTCTATAGTAGACTATTTAAAGAAAGAAAATAAAATAAAATCAAAGATTGATTTTGATAAATTAGTGTTAAATACACTAGAGCCCAGCTTTGGTGATACACAGGAAATGCGTGTATTATCAATTACAACCCTAAGTTATTTACCTGATGATTCAATATTACGAAAACAAGCATCTAGCTATGAAAAACCAGATCTTGACGAGGTACTTAAAAAAAGACTTTCTGAAGAAGAAACCTATTTTGATCTATTAAAATTACCTAAGATTAAAACGGGTTACTCAAAAATTAATCTGTTAAAACTAGGAGATATAACTACTAAAAGTGACTTAGAATTTGCTTTGCCAAAAGATAGTTCTCGCACTCTTTCTTTCGTGTTAAATATGTACAGTTATAGCTTTATGTCTTTTTATTCATCAATTGATTGGGATGCCCCTCAATCAGAATGGCTTATTGATAAAGAAGATTATCGAAGACAACTCCAACCTGTTTATGAATGGAACAAAAAACTTGCTCAGTTATCCCAATATTATTACGATTTGCAGCAGGATCCCAATAATCAAAAAATGATAGCTGATTTTTTAGAATTAAAACATTATATTCAAGACCATATGAATGACGAAAAAAATTATTATGATCATATTAACCCTATTACAAAAATACCTGAAACTTTAAAAAAAGAATTTGAAGAAGCATCAAAAAAAGCACTAGAACAACTCCAAAACTGGGCAGATAAATTAAAATTACCATTTAAATTAAATGATTCAGAAAGCATTATAATAAAAGGCATAAAAGAAGCTGCTCAAAATGCTAAAGACGCTGTCGATAATGCTAGAAAAGCAGTAGAAGATAAGGAACGAGAAATTAATGAAATTAAGAAAAAAATAAATGAATTAGCATTAACAGACGATGAAAAAAATGCAGCCAAATTAAAAGAGGAAAAAGAAAAAGAGCTTGCAGAAAAACAAGCAGAAAAAGCCGAGCTCGAAAAAGATAAACTGAAAAAAGAAGAAGCACTAAAAGCACTAGAAGAAGAACTTAAAAAGACCAACCTTGCTAACATTGGCAAAAACTCCATTGCCTCTGGTACAAACGCCTTTGCGAGTGGAGAAAACGCTATTGCTATTGGTACTAATGCTACTGCGCAAAATGAAAATACCATCGCTATAGGTTCAAAAAATACAGTAACAGCCGCTAATTCCGTGGCAATAGGCTCAGGCAATAAAGTAGAGTCTGAGAATGTAATGGTGTTAGGGAATAATGTCACCGTTGATAATAACTTTAACGGTGCGGTGGTATTAGGTAATGGATCTACACCAAGTAAAGCTGAGGCAGAGAAAAATATAACCATTCAAGGTACAACTTATGCGTTTGCTGGTATAGTTCCTAAATCAACCGTTAGTATTGGGAAACCTGGTGAAGAACGCCAAATCACCAATGTTGCAGCTGGGAGAATATCAAATACATCGACTGATGCCATTAACGGTTCTCAGCTTTATTCCGTCATAGAAATCTTGAAGAAATTGCAAGCTAACACCCCAAATCCTACTGGTAACACAACAGGTGGCACAACGGGCGGCACAACTGGCGGAACAACTGGTGGTACAACGGGCGATACAACAGGCGGCACAACTGGTGGTACAACAGGCGGTACAACGAGCGGTACAACGAGCGGCTCTGGCACTGCACCATCAATCGGTAACGTCAATATTTCAGGTGATAATAATATTTCAGTAACTGGCGGTGCTGGTAATTTCACAGTAAAACTAAATGACGACATTTCATTAAATAAAGTGGAAACTGGCGATGTATCTTTTTCTCACGACGGAATTAATGCTGGTCATAAAATAGTGAGTAATGTGGCTGATGGTAAAGTAACAGAAACCTCAACAGATGCAGTAAATGGTTCGCAACTTTATAGAGTTAAACAAGAATCAGCTGCTACTAATCAACGTATTGATGCTCTTATACAAAAAGTTAATAAAGACAATAAAATGCTGAAAGCAGGCATTGCAGGAACCGCCGCAATCGCAGGCTTACCACAAGTGAGAGGTAATGGCAAAGCAATGGTTTCCGCTGGCGTAGGAAATTTCAAAGGGCAAAACGCCATCGCCGTAGGATATAGTCGATCTAGCGATAACGGAAAAGTATTATTCCGTTTAAGTGGTAGCGCAAATACTCAAGGCGATGTAGTGAGCTCCGTTGGCGTAGGCTACGAATGGTAAGCTAAGAAACACAAAAGTGCGGTGAAATTTCACCGCACTTTTTTCATCAAATTAATTTTCGTCAAAACACCTTAATAAGCGGTTTCAATAGGTAATTCTGCTCGACACCAGCCATCAAACCCACCAATAATACTAAACACATTTTCATAGCCTTGCTCAACGAGGAAAGTTGCCACATTTCGACTACTCACGCCATGATAACAACTCACAATAATGGGTGAGTCAAAATCTACTAATTCTTCAAATTGCAAAAAACTTTGATTTGTTAAATGAAAAGCACCTTTAGGATGCGAGTGGGTAAAGCGGGCATCATCGCGAATATCGGCTAACACCGCCCCTTGCTGAACCATTTCCCACGCTTGTTGTGGCGTAATTTCTTTAAATGACATTTATAAACTTCCTTTTGCGTGCTGTTTGTACACACCATCAATCACAACAAGAATCATGGCGAGCACTAAACAAATAAAAAGCGGGTAACTTTCGGCATCAATTTGTTCACCGATAAAAAATGATACGAAAATCATCATAATGGTTTCCACATAACCAAGTAAGCCAAGCAAATTCATTGGTAACATGTTGCTGGCAATAACGTAAGCAATCAATGCCGTGCCGCTAATTAATCCAAGCAATACAAGCAGTCCCCAAATATTAGGATTACTTTGTTCGACTACAGCGAAATCTGTTTGCAACGCAAAATAAATGCTAATTGGGATTAGGCTTAACATCTCTAAACAAAAAGAAGCGAGATCACTATTTTTTAATGCTTTTCGAACGGAAAAATAGGTGGTATAGCCAACACAAATTACAATAGCTTCCCAAGAAAGCCCACCTTTTAGCACGATATTAGAAATCACCCCCAATGCGGCAATTACGACTGCAATAAATTTGAACGTTGAAATACGTTCTTTAAAAATTAAGCGACCTGCCGCCACCATAACAATAGGCAAAAGCAAATAACCAAAAGACACGCTCAACGAACTGCCATTATTCGGTGCCCAAAGAAAAAGCCACATTTGAAAACCCATCAATAAGCCGCAAAAAAGATAGGGCAATGCCAAGTGCGGTTGTTTTTTGATGAGTTTTAAGCGATGAATCAACGCATTTTTCTGATTAAACATAAATACGGAAAGGACAACAAAGGGAAACGTAAAAATCATCCGATAACCGAAAATATCCGTGCCACTCAAAGGTTTGAGTAGTGTAGAAAAATAATACATATAGCCAAATAAAAATGAGGCAAATAATGAAACGAGAACACCTTTAAACATAAGAAATCCTTATTCTAAACAGCCAATCATTCTATTCTAACATCGCCCAAAATGCACGGATTAAGGGTTGTTCGAGATTCCTTTTTTGGGTACAAATAACCAATTCAAAAGGCTCAATAGGCTTATCGAGATTAAGTCGGGAAATTTGGTTATTCATTGGGCTATTGTCAATAACCACATCGGGCAACATCGCTAATCCGAATCCCAATCCCACCATTGGAACAATCCCTTCATGCCCCGCAACGGTAGCATAAATTTTCGGATGTTTAATATGTTTCTCCCGTAGCCATTGCTCAATCCGTTGCCGAGCATGCCCTTCAACAGGGAAAATAAAAGGCATTTGCTGCCAATTAATTGGTTTTTCTTGCAGTAATTGTGTCGCCAAACAAGCCACACGCGGTGCAATTAAAGATAAGCTAATATCATCAATTTTATGAAATGCCACACTGGATGGCAGATTATTCGGCTTACCTGCAATGGCGAGGTCAACTTGTTGGGTTTGAATCAACTCTAATGCAAGCGCTGGATCGCCCGTCGTCAGTTGAATTTCCACTTTAGGATAATGCTGGCGAAATTCTTTAAGTACGTGCGGAAGATGGCTATAAGATGCGGTTACAGAGCAAAAAAGTTTAATTTCACCGCAAAGTTCATCTGATTCATCTTTGAGTTGTTGTTTAAATTGTTGCCAGCTTTGCCATTCTGTTTTAGCAAATTGCAAAAATTTCTCGCCATATTCAGTGAGTTTAACTTGGCGATTATCACGGATAAAAAGCGTTTTCCCTAACTCGTCTTCTAACCGTTGAATTTGACGGGAAAGGGTGGAGGGGGACATGTGGTTTTGGGTGGCGGTTTTAGCGAAGTTTTGGGTTTCTGATAATTTGATGAATAAGTTGAGATCGTTGAAGTCCATAATGATATCTATTTTATTTGAGTCAGGGTTTCGCCTGACGGCGACCTACTTTTTCTTTGCTCGTGCAAAGCAAAAGTAGGCAAAAAGAAAACACGCCCTACTTTGCCTTATTTCCTGAAAAATTGGAAATTTGCTTAACGGAAATTTTCTGAACTCGCTACGCTCAGACAGACAAAAATTTCCTACAAATTTCCAATTTTTCAGGCGGCAAAGAAGGGAGCTAATTTGTTCTTTCTTCAATTTAAAGTGCGGGTAAAATTTAGCGTATTTTAAAAAAATACCAGAAAACTAACCGCACTTTTTAATAACGCTCTGATATATTCTGATCCCCATATAAATCGCCTTTGCGACTTTCAATTTTCAGGCAATTTGCGTCTGTTTGAGCATAGCGAGTTCAGCAAATTGCCGTTAAGAAAATTGAAACAAAGCAAAGAACTGCGATTTAATTGGGGCGTGTTTTCTTTGCCTACTTTCTTTTACACGAGTAAAAGAAAGTAGGTCGCTCATCGAGCGAAATACGATGCAATTCACAAAAAACAAAATAATTGCATAAATCGCAACATTACATTCCCATAATATCACTTTACGCAACAACAAAAAATCTTATAATCAAACCACAACAAAAAATATGCAAACACAACATCATACAATTATTCACCTTACACAATTAAGGATAAAAAATGGCTAACTATTTCAACACATTAAATTTACGTCAAAAATTAGACCAATTAGGTCGTTGTCGTTTTATGGATCGCGAAGAATTTGCAGATGAAGCAAACTTCTTAAAAGGCAAAAAAATCGTTATCGTAGGCTGTGGTGCACAAGGTTTAAACCAAGGTTTGAATATGCGTGACTCTGGCTTAGATATTAGCTATGCCTTACGCCCTGAAGCAATTGCAGAAAAACGTGCATCATTCCAACGTGCAACCGAAAATGGTTTTAAAGTGGGTACTTATGAAGAATTAATTCCAACTGCAGATTTAGTCGTAAACTTAACTCCAGACAAACAACACTCTAAAGTGGTTGCTGATGTCATGCCTTTAATGAAAAAAGACTCTGCATTTGGTTATTCACACGGTTTTAATATTGTTGAAGTAGGCGAAGAAATCCGTAAAGACATTACAGTTGTGATGGTTGCGCCAAAATGCCCGGGTACTGAAGTACGTGAAGAATACAAACGTGGTTTCGGTGTGCCAACATTAATCGCAGTTCACCCTGAAAATGACCCAAAAGGCGAAGGCATGGCGATCGCAAAAGCTTGGGCTGCTGCAACTGGTGGTCATAAAGCGGGTGTTTTAGAATCTTCATTCGTGGCAGAAGTAAAATCTGACTTAATGGGTGAGCAAACTATCCTTTGCGGTATGTTACAAGCAGGTTCTATCGTATGTTATGACAAATTAGTGGCAGACGGTAAAGATCCAGCATACGCAGGTAAATTAATCCAATACGGTTGGGAAACCATTACCGAAGCGTTAAAACAAGGCGGTATCACATTAATGATGGATCGCCTATCAAACAGCGCAAAATTACGTGCATTTGAACTTGCTGAACAAATCAAAAAAAGCCTTGGTTTCTTATACTACAAACACATGGATGACATCATTAGCGGTCACTTCTCTGCAACAATGATGGCTGACTGGGCAAATGGCGACAAAGACTTATTCGCGTGGCGTGAAGCAACAGGTAAAACAGCCTTTGAAAATGCGCCAAAATATGATGGCAAAATTAGCGAACAAGAATACTTTGATAACGGCGTATTAATGATCGCAATGGTAAAAGCTGGCGTAGAATTAGCTTTTGAAGCAATGGTTGCTAGCGGTATTTATGAAGAATCAGCTTACTATGAATCACTTCACGAATTACCATTAATTGCGAACACCATCGCACGTAAACGCTTATATGAAATGAACGTAGTAATTTCTGATACTGCAGAATATGGTAACTACTTATTCTCTAACGTAGCGACTCCAATTCTTGCAAAAGAAATTATCCCTAACCTTCAAAAAGGTGACTTGGGCGAGCCTACTCCAGCAGCGGAAATCGATAACATCACCTTACGCGATGTAAACGATGCAATTCGCAACCACCCTGTTGAATTAATCGGTCAAGAATTACGTGGTTATATGACGGATATGAAACGTATCTCAGTTGCTGGTTAATACTGAATTAAACTAAAACGACTTTGTGAATGCAAAGTCGGTTTTTTTTATTCTTTAATCAATTTTTAAACCAAAAGTGCGGTGAAAATTCACCGCACTTTTGTTTGCCCCAACTAAATATTCAAAATCTTATAAATTTCAGAATCTTTACGATCTAGATAATGAATGGATTGGATTTTACGAATTGTGCGAGATTTTCCACGAATTAAAATTGTTTCAGTGCTGGCTAAATTGCCCTTTCGTGAGATACCTTTAAGCAAATCGCCATTGGTGATACCTGTTGCGGTAAATACTAGGTTATCATCACGCACAAGATCTTCAAGTTTTAACACTTCATTGATTTTTACGCCCAATGCTTCACAACGCTGAATTTCATCAGCAGCAATTTTTTTATTTTCTTCGGTATCACCTTTTACTTCGTTACGAGGAAGCAAACGAGCTTGCATATCGCCACCTAATGCACGAATTGCCGCTGCAGCAGCCACACCTTCTGGTGCGCCACCGATTCCGTAAAGAAGATCGACTTCGGCATCAGGCAAACAGCACAATACGGAACCAGCTACATCACCATCAGGGATCGCCATCACTCTCACACCCAAGTTATGCATTTGTTTAATTACCGCATCATGACGTGGTTTTGCCAATACCATTACGGTGAGATCAGAAAGGGATTTTCCTAGCTTAGATGCGACACGGCGAAGATTTTGTTCTAGTGGCAAAGTTAAATCAATCATGCCTTTAACATCTGGGCCAACCACCAATTTTTCCATATACATATCTGGTGCTTTTAAAAAGGTATTTCTACCGCCAGCAGCCAAGACAGAAATAGCATTAGACTGACCCATTGCGGTCATACGCGTGCCATCAATAGGATCAACGGAGATAGAAACCAATTCTCCCATGCCAGAACCGACTTTTTCACCAATATAAAGCATTGGTGCTTCATCAATTTCCCCTTCACCAATCACGATTTCAGCATCCATATGAATTAAGTTCAGCATATAACGCATGGCTTTCACTGCTGCATCGTCAGCTGCATTTTTATCCCCTCGACCCAGCCACATATGAGCCGCTAACGCAGCCGCCTCAGTCACACGTGAAAATTCAATAGCCAATGCGCGATTCATCATTATTCTCCTTCCGGCTTACTTTTCTAGATCATGGCAAAATGACCTTATTCTATCACCACGTAATCGTTTGCATAATAATTTTTTCTACAACGCTTTAAAAAGGCAAATTTACTGGGTAAAATACTCTCAAACTTACCCATATTTAAAAGGAAATCATTATGTCTTTAGAAATTTTAAACCAGCTTGAAGAAAAAATTAAACAAGCGGTAGAAACTATCCAATTACTTCAATTAGAAGTTGAAGAATTAAAAGAGAAAAACGCAGAATCTCACAGAAATATCGAAAGTTTACAAACTGAAAACGAACAACTGAAAAACGAACACCGCAACTGGCAAGAACATATTCGTTCATTGCTTGGCAAATTCGATAACGTTTAATCGTAATAAAAGGCTTAGAAAATCTAAGCCTTTTTATTTTAATCATTTCAAAAATATTTTTTACTTTTCCCTGTGTTAGGGAATAAAAATAAATACAGGATAATCAAATGCACATTTGCATTCTCTCTGGCAGCACTTTAGGTGGCGCAGAATATGTTGCCGAACATTTAAACAATGTTTTAGAAACTCAAGGTTTTTCTACCGCTCTTTTTCACGGACCAAGTCTATCCGATATCGAAAATGAAAAAATTTGGCTTGTTGTGACTTCAACTCATGGTGCAGGCGAGTTGCCAGATAATTTAAAACCTCTATTTGATGAATTAGCTAAAAATCAAAGCGATTTTTCAAATGTTCGCTTTGCGGTCGTTGGATTGGGTAATTCTGATTATGATACTTTTTGCTATGCAGCGGACAAAGTAGAGCAAACTCTCCAAGAAAAAAATGCGGTCAAAATTTGCGAGACTTTAAAAATTGACGTGTTAAACGTGGATGATCAAGAAGGCTATGCTGAAGCATGGTTACCGAATTTTATTGAGGGATTAAAATGATTGCCTTAATCCAGCGTGTAACCCAAGCGAAAGTTGATGTAAACGGTGAAACAATCGGGAAAATTGGCAGAGGTTTGCTGGTTTTGCTTGGTGTAGAAAAAGAAGATAATCAAGAAAAAGCGGATAAACTTGCTGAAAAAGTGCTTAATTATCGAATTTTCAGTGATGAAAATGACAAAATGAACTTAAATGTTCAACAAGCACAAGGTGAATTACTTATTGTTTCACAATTCACATTAGCGGCAGATACACAAAAAGGTTTGCGTCCAAGTTTTTCAAAAGGTGCATCCCCAGCATTGGCTAATGAATTATATGAATACTTTATCCAAAAATGCAGTGAGAAATTACCTGTTTCAACAGGGCAATTTGCAGCGGATATGCAAGTGAGCTTAACAAACGATGGTCCAGTTACGTTTTGGTTAAACGTATAAATAAGAACGGTTGAGTTAGTAATAAGACAAGATTTTTGAATTTTAGAAAATTAAGCACGCTAAATAGCTTAACTAATGGAATATCTGCGTTAAACGTACATATTCCATTAGCCAACGTCAACTAACAACATAGCACCTAACAACAAGGTTGGTGAGCAAAAAGGCGAACTGAAGCCCTCCATTGCTCCCTCGTCCATAAATGGACGTTTCCTCTCACCAATGGCCACTTATTAATAACAAGGGTGAATTATCACCGTTGCCATTTCACTGATTAGGGATAATCGGGAATGTCAGACAACAGCCCGCCAAACCCAATAGGCAAAGTGCACAGCGCAATGCCAAATGGCACAAACATCCATTCTTGCGCCTAAATCTTTTCATTTATAGTCTGTGTTATCAGCTACAAACTCACTGTACAAGAATATGGTATGCCTTTTCCTAGGTTAAAACTGTGATCTAGATCACAAAAATAAAAATGCGGTGAAATTCTTTTAAAAATTTCACCGCACTTTTAAGAATAAACAATTATTGTCGGATTAAAAGGGCAACAGCTTCACAAGCGATCCCTTCTTGTCTTCCGGTAAAGCCTAATTTTTCGGTAGTCGTTGCTTTCACATTGACTTGCTCAATATCGCATTGTAGGTCTTCAGCTATTTTGGCACGCATGGCATCAATATGTGGGCGCATTTTAGGTGCTTGTGCAATGATAGTGACATCGACATTACCTATTTTATATCCCTTTTCTTGCACTTGACGAAATGCTTCACGCAATAGCCCACGACTATCCGCATTTTTATATTGCATATCCGTATCAGGGAAAAGCTTTCCAATATCACCTAGAGCCGCTGCACCCAAGATAGCATCGGTTAAGGCATGTAATGCCACATCGCCATCAGAGTGCGCAATAAACCCAGTATGATAAGGTACTTCTACGCCGCCAATAATTAATGGGCGATCTTCACCAAACGCATGAACATCAAAACCGTGTCCAATTCTGATCATAATTTATTCCTTGTTAAATAAAATTCTGCCAATGCTAAATCTTCTGGACGAGTCACTTTTAAATTATCGCTACGCCCAGCCACCAAGTGCGGTCGAAATCCTGCCAGTTCCATTGCCGATGCCTCATCCGTTATATTCGCACCTTGTTGAATCCCTATGGAAAGCGCATTTCTTAATATATCTACTGGGAAAAACTGTGGTGTCATCGCTTGCCAAAGTTGACGACGATCTTCTGTTTTCACAATGCATTGCTGATGATCCGCCCGTTTAATCGTATCCGTTGCTGGAATTGCCAAAATGGCACCCTGTTTATCTTCAATCGCTAGCAATTTATCAATGTCGGCGTGTTGTAAACAAGGACGAGCAGCATCATGAACAAGCACCCACGCATCTTTTTCCTCAATCGCATTTAAACCATTTAATACGGATTCAGCTCGAGTTGCGCCCCCCTCCACTAACTGAATTTTAGGGGTGAGTGATAGCTTAGCAATATAAGGATCATCTTTGCTCACCGCCAAAATAATTTTAGATACGGCAGGATGAGAAAGCATAACATCAAGTGTGTGTTCGAGCAGTGTTTTGCCAAGTAGCGTTAAATATTGTTTCGGTTTATTCGCTTGCATTCGCGAGCCCACACCAGCTGCCGGCAATACCGCAATAATTGAACGAGCCATTATTTATTCTCTTTCACAATGTGATAAAACACTTCGTTTTCTTTTACCATGCCATGCTGCATTCGCGCACGTTCTTCAATGGCCTCAAAGCCTTTGGTTAATCCTTGAATCTCCGCATTAATACGCTGGTTGCGCTGAGACAGTTTTTCATTTTCCGCTTGGTTTTCTACAATCTTTGCGGCAGTATCGCGGTAATCGAAGAAACCATTACGGCCAAACCATAAGTCATATTGAAACAAAGCTAATACGGCAAAAAGAATGAGAATAAGAAGTCGCATAAAAATGTTGGTGATGAATAAAATTGCGGTTAGTTTACCGTGAAAAGGGGGGAAAGGCGATAGGATAAAAAAAGAAAGTGCGGTAAGTTTTACATCTAAATCTCGCGTTAAAAATGTGACGAACATCACAAATTTAATAGAATTATCAAGAAAACACCCCAAAAAATAAAAAAGGCTTGCTATACTCTCCCCGTTTTTACTAACCCTAAAGTTAAAAGGAATATAACATGAAAACAACTTTAAAAATGACCGCACTTGCAGCACTTTCTACTCTTGTTTTATCTGGCTGTGGCGTACACAAAATGAAGTCAGAAGAACATGCAAATATGCAATTACAACAACAAGCAGTGCTTGGCTTAAACTGGATGCAAGATTCTGGCGAATATAAAGCATTAGCTTATCAAGCCTACAATGCGGCAAAAGTAGCGTTTGACCACGCAAAAGTGGCAAAAGGTAAGAAAAAAGCGGTTGTGGTTGATTTAGATGAAACTATGTTAGATAACAGCCCTTATGCTGGCTGGCAAGTTCAAAATAACAAACCATTCGATGGTAAAGATTGGACTCGTTGGGTAGACGCGCGTCAATCTCGTGCCGTTCCAGGTGCGGTAGAATTTAACAATTACGTAAACAGCCACAAAGGTAAAATGTTCTACGTAACAAACCGCAAAGATAGCTCTGAAAAAGCAGGCACTATCGATGATATGAAACGTTTAGGTTTCAATGGCGTGGAAGAATCTGCATTTTATTTGAAAAAAGACAAATCAGCTAAAGCGGCTCGTTTTTCAGAAATTGAAAAACAAGGCTATGAAATCGTACTTTATGTAGGCGATAACTTAGATGACTTCGGTGATACCGTATATGGCAAATTAAACGCGGACCGCCGTGCATTCGTTGATCAAAACCAAGGCAAATTTGGTAAAACTTTCATCATGTTACCTAACGCAAACTACGGTGGCTGGGAAGGCGGTTTAGCTGACGGGTATTTCAAAAAAGATACACAAGGCAAAATTAAAGCTCGTTTAGATGCAGTACAAGCTTGGGATGGTAAATAATTTTCCATTAAAAAATCGATTATGAAAATTTAGTTTGGGGGCTAAGCTCAGTTTTACTGGCTTAGCCTTTTTAGTTTTTTAAATTAACTCAAGTAATCATCATTACTACAGCTTGAAGTTTTGCTATGATGTTGCAAGCCTTTCAAAATAGAAATCATAAGTTAATGAAGAAAAATTTTTCGGCAGGAAAATTGCTGTCTAAAGGAAAAAGTGCGGTTAATTTTCACCGCACTTTTAAGCCAAAATCAAAACCTAAAACGCTGTCGTTGGATGAAACCAAGGTCGTGTTATTCAATAAACCTTTTGATGTGCTCACGCAATTTACCGACGAACAAGGACGCGCAACCTTAAAAGATTTTATCTCAATTCCAAATGTTTATGCGGCAGGTCGATTAGATAGGGACAGTGAAGGGTTACTGATTTTAACTAATAATGGCGAATTACAACATCGTTTGGCAGATCCCAAATTTAAAACAGAAAAAACCTACTGGGTGCAAGTCGAAGGCATCCCTGAAGAAACCGATTTAGCACAACTCAGAAAAGGTGTAGAACTCAAAGATGGCATGACAAAACCCGCTCAAGTGCGGTTAATTTCAGAGCCAAATTTATGGGAACGCAATCCACCTATCCGAGAGCGAAAAAATATTCCTACAAGCTGGTTAGAAATTAAGATTAGTGAAGGACGCAACCGCCAAGTGCGAAGAATGACTGCGCATATTGGTTTTCCCACTTTACGATTAGTGAGAGTGAGTATGGGCTCATTATCTATTAATGGATTAGAAAATGGCTCATTTAGATTATTATCATTGGATGAAATAAAAGCGTTATTTCAGACCGTCAAATTATAAAAATAGGGCAAGTATTTAGCTTGCCCTAAATTTTTCGCTCACAAACATTGAGCAGAAAGATGATTAATAAAAAACTAAACTGCTTTCAAACTCTTTCAGAAGATTACTTTCAGCTCGCAATTCATTCCAAATTAACGGGTTACGGTCTAAGTATCCGTTTTCAAAATTCAATGTCCAATCATTCAAAGTGCGGTGCATTTCAAGGGTGAAATTTTTTGCAGTTTCTGTTGCTTGACGAGATTTATTGAGAATAACCGCAAGACGAAGCAATCGCATTAAAGCCATCACATCTTGCTCGCTATAACGTGCAAATTTAAAAAATTCAGCAGGTTTAAGCGTGCCAATATGCCAACGCACTAACGCGGTAAGCAAACGTTGCTGTTCACGATCAAACCCGGGTAGTTCCATATTTTGTAAGATATAAGCCGAATGTTTTTGTAAACCTTTGTGATTAATCACAATACCTACTTCATGCAAGCGCGCTGCCCAAAGCAGGATTTCGCGCATTTCTTCAATAAATTTTGTCGATTGCCAATCTTTATATTGTGCACTGAGTAAATTAGCACTATCCGCAACGCGGTGAGCTTGGGCTTGGTCAATATTGAATTGCTCGCTTAACCCCCAAGCTGTGCGCGCTCGAATATCTGCAACTTGGAAGTTTTTCTCTAGGCTATAAATCACGCCTTCGCGCAATGCGCCGTCAGAATAGCGCATTTGTTGAATATGAAAAACTTCAAACACCGCACTTAAAATCGCTAAACCGGGTACAAAAACATCCACGCGGTCTTGGTTTAAACCGTTAATATTTAGCTCAGTAAAATGTTTAGCTTGTAGCGTTTGCTCAATTAAAGCATTTAATCGCTCGGCAGTAATGGTTCCATTTGGATCGAGATTAGTCGCAATGACCTGCGCAACAGTTTTAATCGTCCCCGATGAACCGAGCACAGATTGCCAACCTAATTTGCGATATTCAAATCCTAAATCTTCGATTTTATTGACCGCACTTTGGCGCGCGCGTTGAAAGTTTTCTGGGGAAATGACACCATCGGTAAAAAATTGAGTCGCAAAACTCACGCACCCCATGTGGCGGCTTTCAGCCATAAGCGGCGTGAAATCATCGCCGATAATCATTTCTGTCGAGCCACCACCAATATCCACAACGAGCTTTCTGCCTTTTTCTGGTTGCGTGTGGCATACGCCTGCGTAGATGGTTTTAGCTTCAGTTTGCCCACTAATAATATTAATGGGATAGGGGAAAACCTTGGCTGCTTGACGTAAAAATTCGTCATTATTCACCGCTCTTCGTAACGTATAAGTACCAACTACATTGACATTTTCAACAGGAAATCCTTGTAAACGTTCGGCAAATAAGGCTAAGCAATTTACACCACGCGTGATGGCCTCTTGATTAAGCACCGCATTTTCATCTAAGCCCTCTGCGAGTTTCACTTTTTGTTTTAAGCGAGAAAGTACTTGGATTGAGCCGTTCACAATACGTGCCACAATCATGTGGAAACTGTTTGAACCAAGATCAATCGCGGCGATTTCACGTACATTGCCACGATGCTTGGGTTCTAAAATAGCGTCATTCATAACATTCCTAAAACTCAAATTTATAAAGCAAATCAAACACCTGGTTTGTACTAGAAACGGATTGAAAATAAAGCTGTGGCATTAGGCGATAACGTAATGTGACTTCTGCTAAGCCATCAAATAAACCTACACCATATTTTATTTGTAAGCGATTGGTAATATTTCCACTTACTGTGACCTTAGATTTGTCGCCCACGCCAGATGTGCCAAGGTTTAAGTCTTGAATACCAAAAACTTCGCCAATACTGCCCACTAATTTACCGCTCTTTGAAATGCCTAAACCAATCAATGCTGCGCCAATTGAACCACTGGAGCCAGCTTCACCGCTACTTTCTAACGAACGACCTGTTAATAAATAAGAAAGTGCTTGATCTTGTGGTTTGCTTGGTTCACTGAAAATAGTAACTTCGGGGCTATCAGCTATGCCAATCACTCTCACGCCAGCAGTAATTTTGCTGTCCTCCATTGCTTCAGGATTACGAATAGCCTCAATATTCAATGTAGGTTGTGTCGCTTGACCAGAAAAGCTAATAAGCCCTTTACGAATCAGTAAATCCTGTCCGAAAGAAGCATAGCGACCTTTGATTAAATTGATTTGACCGAATAAACCTAAGTTACCCTTGTCTTGTTTGACGGAAAGTAAACCGCTGAGGTTGGTTTTTAAGCCATAGGCATCAAGGGTAACGTCTTTACCAATATTGATACGTAAATCAGAACGAATATCCATGCCTGATTTTGTTTTTGCCGCAAATTCACGTTTAATCAGTTCTTCTTTGCTCTTATGAGGGCCATTTAAAATAACTTCATCTTCGCTCACTGGCTCAGCTGTGTCTGGTAAGCTATCAATTCTAATTCGCGCCCAAGGAATATCCACTGTTCCGCTTAAATTCAAATCTTTCGGATTCGCTTTCACCGTGATATTTGGACTGAAACGTAGTTTCGCCATAGAAGGAATATCCACGTTGAAATTATTTGCCTGAGCATTTAATTCTGTCGTCCAATGTTCAATATTCGCCCAGTTTGCTCGGCCGGTTAAATTCAAACGACTATCGCTAGTTTCAATTTTTCCCTGTAAGGTGGAATTATTACCGTGGAAATGTACGGCAATATCGCCATCAGTAATATTGACTAGCATGGATTTTAATTTGGTACGAATATTACGAATATTGAAGTTGCCATTTAATAATGGTTTCTCTAAATTCCCGCCGAAACTCAACTTCGAGACTACCTCACCATTCACAGATTCACCGCTAGTAAGTAGCTGATTTGCGATCGACAAGTTTAATCGTTCTATCGCAAGGGTTCCGCCAAGTTGACGATTTTTAGCCAGGTCATTTAAATGAATATCGCCAACAACTCTGCCTTGGTTATACACATTAATGTCTGTTTTTAAAACCAAATTGTTATTTTGAATGTCGGCGTTAAGGGTTAATTTTGGAATATCCAATTTAAACGTACGGTAATCCAATTTTTGAGAGAAGGCTAAATGATTGCCATCTACTTTGGCGCTAAATTGGAATGGTTTATCCGTAAACCAAGCAACATTACCTTGTGCCTGCAAGTTTCCTTTGAGGCTATCTTGTTCGATAAGTTTATTCACTAAATCCAAATTAACACGTTTAAATTGGAAAGGAATATTCCCTTGTTTGCCCACATTGAAAGATTGTGGAAAACATAACTCTACATCTGTATTTTGCCAGCAATGTGAAGCAATATTGGCTTGTGTTTGTTTGTGATCGTAAGACACCGCAATAGCTTGGTTAGATTTTACATCACCAATAGGTGTATCGAATTTTGCTTGGGAAAATGTGCCTTTCCACTGTTCCAAAGTGCGGTCAAAATGGCCGTTAATTTGTAAATTTGCAGCAACAGGCTCACCTTGGGATTTAAGCGTTAACAGATGATTTTGTTCATCGCCAGATAAATCGAGATCAAGTAAACGGAGTTTAACACTTTCACCATAATGAAGTTGCTCCGCCTTAACATTGAATTGCCCTTTAGCTAAAGGATCGCTTTTGATATTCCCTTTCGCGCTCGCTTTAGATAACTGGAAACCTTGCAAGTGTAAATTAGACGAGGTTAAGTCAAGATCAAGATTTGGACTGGTGAACTGGCCAGAAATAGCCGCATGCCCTTTCACATTGCCACTTAAATCAGACCATAAACCACGTAAATTCGGTGCATAAACATCTAATACAAAATCAGAATGGTCGTCTAACACGCCTCTCGCTTTAAGATGATTTTCACCATATCTAACCTGCAAATCAGGCACGGTTAGAAGTACATTTTGATTAAGCGTTGCAGAACCTTTCAAGCTAATTGGTTTTGCAGACAATATTCCATTTAAATCAGCTGTAGGCACTTCCACTTGCCAGCCTTGAGAGCCTGCAAAACCACGTGAATGCAATTTGCCAGATAATGTTGCAGGCATGACAGGTACATAAAAACCGATATTCATTTTTTCTAAATCGGCTTGTACATCCCAGTTTGCTCCCTCTTTCCAGCTTACAGCCCCCGCAAATTCACTTTTACCGTCTAACGAAGCTATCCCCAGTTTATTTACGATGACTTCATAAATTTTACCGTCGGAATTAAGATCCACTTTAGATGCAGGAATATAGTCCATTCCATCTACGCCACCCTTAAGTTCAGCGTGATAATTCAGTAAATCCCCTGTGAGCTTAAGTGTCACATCATTAATTTTGAGTGGCGCCATTGTGTTTACAAAAGCGTATTGTCCTTTTGCCACATTTAATGTGAGGTTTAAGGGCATTTTGTCTTGTGCTAATTGCACTTCGCCATTCAGTTCAGCATCTAATACGCCTTTTGTTTTCAAAGAAAGTGCGGTGGATTTTTTCAATGATCCCGAAAGCGTAAGATCAATATCACTCGCTGGCAGAATTTCTTTTCCATCGGATTTCAACGCCTCCAAATGGGATTTTAAGGTTAAATCTAGTGGCATATCACCATCAAGTTGTAATTTACCTTGTGAATAAAGATTACCCAACGAGCTTTCTACCGCTAATTTTTGTAATTGCAGTTGGTTATCGACAGTATCCGCCTGTGCAATCAGGCTTGGGATTTCAATAGATTGAAGTGTTTCGCCTTTTTCATTCACCGCTTGATAATGCCAGTTTTTGCCTTTAATCGCGGGGACATGTAAATCAAAAGGAAGAATTATTTCTGATACATTGCCTAAAAAAGCAGGCGTTAGAGATTGCTCAATCACATCCCAATCTACAGGCTTATTCGGCTGTCTGGCTTGCGGATCAGGTTTTACTTCGGGCAATTTTTTTGAAATAACTGAAATATCGTTAATTTCAGTCGGCGCAATAGTTAACCCTTTTTCATTATTTAAACTTACCGCACTTTTAAAATGACTGAGAGTAAGATTAGTCTGATCAACATTTACAGATAAATCTTGCACCACCAAATTTTCTGCATTGATACCAATTGGCAAGGAAATGCGTTTCATCGTGCCAGACTTTGAATCATCAGGCGTAGATGGAGGCAGTAATGCTGTATTAATCGCAATCGTCGGTTTATTTAAAGTGAAATCACGTAAACAAACCTCACGTGAAAGCAAACAACCGAAATCAAGCTGTAAACGTGCTTGTGCAATATGAGTATCAATCCCAGCGGTTTGATAACGAACATTATTTAGCACCAAGCCATTTTGTAATCCGCCTTCAATTTGCTCAACGGAAAAACTATCAAGCATTTTATCAGCAAGTTGAATTAAACCTCTTTGCCCCGCATCGAAAGAAAGAGCCCCAGCAACACCTAAAACAGGCACCAAAATGACCGCACTTCCGATACAAACAGCCTTGCGTACCCAATGTTTTTTATTAGGTTTATCAGGTGATTTTGGTGAAGTTTCTGATGGTTGTATTTGTTCTGTCATAAATTCACCTTAAATTTCTGTACCAAGTCCGATGTAAAATTGAATATTTTTGCTGTTATCTTTATCACGAATCGGGGTGGCAATATCAAATTTAATCGCGCCTACTGGTGATGCCCAACGGACACCAACGCCTGCGCCATAACGCAATTCTTTAGTCGTGTAATCATTGGCTGCTAATCCGCTATCTGCGAAGGTCGCCGCCCACCAATTCGGATAAACTTGATATTGATATTCTAAAGAACCCGCAAGTAATCGCGAGCCACCAACCAATTTTCCGTTTTTATTTTTAGGCGCAATTTTTTTATAGCCGTAACCGCGCACACTGCGATCGCCACCAGCAAAGAAACGAAGCGCGGGCGGAATTTTTTCAATATCCTTTGTATGTAAATACCCAACTTCAGCACGAGCAACGATGCGGTGATTTTCCGCATAAGTACGAATCCATGCGCTAGAGGCTTGCACTTTTACGAAAGACGCTTCCGATAACCAAACTTTGTTACCCACATCAAAAGTGATTTTTTGTACGTCGCCCCAAGTTGCAAAAGAACCGCCACGTAATCGGGTACGAGTAAATCCGACCGTTGGATAAAGGAGTAATGTTTTATCGGTTATATCGGCTTGTGTAAAACTGTCGTATCGCGCACGAAGTCCGCCAAAATATTGCCAACCATGCGCGTTGTTCCAATAACGTAACGCGGACAATGTAAGCGCTCTCGTATTGGTATCATTCTCTTTTTCACCTTCCCAACCGACAGAAAAATCATAGTAGTAATTTAATGGATTTTTAAGCAGTGGCATTCGATAAGTTGCCTCAAAAGTTTGTTTTGGTGCAGAGAGATAAAGATTGGTGCGAAAACTATGTCCACGGCTATTAATCCACGGCTTTGTCCAACCTATTTGAGTGTGCACGCCACCATCAGTTGCAAAGCCCACCCCTAGTTCCATCGCATTTTTTTTACGTGGATAAAGAATAATCTCCACATCCACGGTTTTGCTTTTATGATTAACATTAGGTTGAACTAAAACTGAATTAAACCAATTTGAAGATGAAAAATCGCTGGTTAAATCCGATAAGTTATTCATTAAATACGGATCACCAGGTTTGATGTTAAGAATATTATTTAAGTAATCATCACGAATTTGTGAATGGCTAAAAGTAATATTGCCATAATGATAACGAACGCCACTATCAAATAACATTCGCCACCATGCTTGATGGGTTTCTGGGCTGATTTCTAAACGTGAAATTTTAAATTCCCCATCAAAATATCCACGATTTAATGCTAAACGTGAGATCGCTGTTTTGTAATCATCGTAAGTTTGGTGTTCAACCAAAACACCGTCTTTCGGCAAGTTTTTACGTAACGCATCAAAATTTTCATCTTGTGCGGCTTCCCCTTCAATTTGCACATCAGTGCCCGCAATTTTTGTTGGCTCGCCAGGTGTAACATGAGCAATCAACAAATCGTGTTTGCCTTGACGCTGTTTTCGTTCAAAACGCACGGAAGATTCATAATAACCAAACACACGCAAACCACGATCCACAGCTTTGGTCACCAAATGTTGATAGCGTTCAGATCCATCCATTTCGTCTTTGTTAATCAGATGAACATTGAGATCCGTATTACGAACAGCCCGGAAACCACGGATGCCTTGAACTTCAATATCAACGGTTTGTTCCGCAAATGCAGGAAAACAACTTAATGCCAAAAAAAGTGCGGTGAGTTTTAGCGATTTTTTCTTCATTTTAAGGGGCTAAAATTTTTTAAGTAAATTGCGCTATAGTCTACCGAGAAGTTCGTTAGGATCCAATATTTTCAGCGCATTTTGTCGATTTTTTCATAAAAAAATACCGCACTTCATTGCTAAAGTGCGGTAATGTTTTCGGCTGTTTTTAATTAATGACCGCCGCAGCCACAGCTGCCGTGACCATGACCATGTCCGTGCTCGTGACCACCGCCGCAGCATCCGCTATGCTCGTGATCATGATCGTGATGGTGGTGATGACCACCACAGCCACAACCGTGACCCTCTTCGTCATCATCGTGGTGGTGGCTATGTGCACCGTGAACGTGGCCGTGTGCAATTTCTTCTAATGTTGCTTCACGCGTTGCGACAACTTCAACGGTGAAGTGTAATTCTTGACCCGCTAACATGTGATTTCCATCAACCACAACTTCATCGCCATCGATTTCAGTAATCACCACTGGAACAGGACCAATGTCAGTATCCGCTAAGAAACGCATGCCGACTTCAAGCTCATCAACACCTTGGAATACATCTTTTGGTACACGTTGAACCATATTTTCGCTGTATGCACCGTAACCTTCTTCTGGTTGTACACGTACTTCAAATTTGTCGCCTACTTCTTTACCTTCAAGCGCTTTTTCAAGGCCGATCACTAAATTATTGTGGCCTTGTAAATATTCTAGTGGTTGATTCGCTGGAGCTTCATCTACCAATACGCCATCTTGTGTGCGAACTTGGTAAGCAATGCTCACCACTACATTTTTTGCTACTTTCATTATGTTTTCCTTATAAAAAATCCGTTAAAAAAGCTGTATCATTGTAACGAAAATTATTCCTTGCGCAATGCTAAAATTTAATAGCCTTTCATTATTTAACTTTAACAAATTTTAAATTAATGTGGCTTTGTTTTTAAATTTAGACTGTGTTATCAAGGTCAACACTTGCAAAGCTGACCTGTTATACGGCAAAATCAAATAATTATATTAACAAGCAAGCAGAAAAATTATGATCGAAATCACCAAAGAAACCTTGTTTTCATCAAACACCCAAGCTGAAAACGAACAGCTAAGCATATTAAAACGTCATTTCCCAAATTGTTTTGACAAACAAGGCGCATTTTTGCCTGAAAAAATGGCGAAAGCGTTGCAATCAAACGGCATTAAAACAGAAAAAGAAAGCTACAGCCTCAATTGGCTGGGCAAATCCTATGCCAAAATTTTAAAAGACAGGCAGCCTGAAACGCTTTTAGCGGAAGATATTGAACACAACCAAAAACCGGAAAATCAAAATAGCGAAAATATCTTAATTCAAGGCGATAATTTGGAAGTGTTAAAACATCTGAAACACGCTTATAAGAATCAGATCAAGATGATTTACATCGATCCGCCGTACAACACAGGTTCAGACGGTTTTGTTTATCAAGATGACCGAAAATTTACGCCGCAGCAGTTGGTTGAATTGGGTATGGATTTAGAAGAAGCGGAGCGTGTGCTTGAATTTACTGCTAAAAAATCCAATTCACACAGTGCGTGGCTGACGTTTATGTATCCGCGTTTGAAAGTGGCTCACGACTTACTTAAAGATGACGGCGTGATTTTTATCAGCATTGATGATAATGAACAGGCACAGCTTAAACTACTTTGTGATGAAGTGTTTGGGGAAGAGAATTTTGTAGCCTTTTTGTCTGTTGAAAATAACCCAAAGGGACGAAAAAACTCAAAATTTATTTCAGTTTGTAATGATTATTGCCTAATTTATGCTTTAAATTATGATAAAAGTTATTTTGTGGAAAATGTTCCAAAAAATATAAATGATTTAGCTTTAGACGAATTTGGTAATTATGTTCATAACAGTGGAAAACGTGTTTTAGTTGGAGAGAATGACTTTAATAGTTTAGTAAGTAGCTTTAATTCTGAGAAACATTATAGTGTCTATTTTAACACTAGCACTAAAGATTTCATTATAAAAAAAGAATATAAACTAGATGAGATAGACTTAAATCTAACTTCAAACGGATATGCCAGATATATATCATATCAAGGAAATAATTTTGCTGAAAATACTTATACTGCCGAAAAAATCAATCAATTATTTTTAGAAAACGCACTAGAATTTAAAGAAAATAAAATATATGAAAAAAATTTTAGTACAACAATCCGATTAAAAAGCATTCTATCTAATAAAAAATATAAAGGTGTTGTTCAAAATAAAAAAATGGATGTTGAGTTTGATTTTAAAACGACATCAGCAGGTACAATGTTAAAAAACATATTTAAAATAAAAAATGATATTTTTTCAGCTCCTAAAAATATAAATTTTATTCAAACATTAATGACGTTAATTGATGATAAAGATTTAACTATCCTAGACTTTTTCGCAGGTTCAGGCACAACCGCTCACGCAGTAATGCAATTAAATGCTGAAGACAAAGGCAATCGTAAATTTATTTGCGTGCAACTACCCGAACCAACAGACGAAAAATCCGAAGCCTATAAAGCGGGCTATAAAACCATTTTTGACATCACCAAAGCTAGAATTGAAAAAAGTGCGGTTAAAATTCGTCAAGATTTTAAAGAAACAACCGCAGATTTAGGTTTTAAAATTTTCAAAACCGAACCGCACTTTCAGACGGCATTGAATACTGATTTTGATCCACAAATTGATTTTTTACCCAAAACTGATTTAAACGATAAACAACTGCATACGCTCTTAACTACTTGGCGAGTGTTTGACGGTTGTAGGCTGCCTGAAAAAGTGCAAAACATTGATTTAGTAGGTTATACCGCTTATTACTGTCGTCAGCATTTATATTTATTGGCAAGCGGTTTTACATCAGAGAACGTGAAAGCCTTGATTGAACGCTTGGATAACGATAAGGATTTTGTGCCTGAACGCATTGTGTTATTTGGCGAAAATATAGATAGCGTGATGCAAAAAGAATTGGCACAAGCAGTGAAAACCTATGCCAATAAAAAAGGCTTGAACAATTTAAGCGTATTGGCGAGGTATTAAAATGGCAGGTTTTACTTACGAAAAAAATTTGCCCCATCAAGAGCGAGCGATTGAATCCGTTTTGGCAGTGTTTGACCGTGTGCATTTAAATAAAAATGTGCAAACAGATGAAAATCCCTTAATTGAATTTGCAGGCAACCTAAAAACGGATAATTTGCAAAAAATCCAACAAGCCAATAACCTGGGCGATATAGCGTTATCTCATAGCAATGTGCTTGATATTTCAATGGAAACGGGGACAGGCAAAACTTATACCTACACAAAAACGATGTTTGAGCTCAATCGTGTGCTGGGCGTGTTTAAATTTATCGTGGTTGTACCCACTCTTCCCATTAAAGCAGGAACGAAAAACTTTTTGCAAAGCGCGTCGCTTGCAGAACATTTTCGCAAGGATTTTGCAGGGCAATATGGCGAAACAGAAATTGAATTGTATGTGGTAGAAAGCCAAAAAAATAAAGCAAAAAAAGCCTTTATGCCCTCTGAAATTGTGCGTTTTGTGGGGACGGAAGATAAGCAGAAAATTCACGTTTTATTGATTAACGCAGGCATGATTAATTCCGACACAATGGCGGGAAAAGATAAGGGCAATGACGGCAGCCGTTTGATTAAAGATAAGTTTTCTGTGCCCTTTGAGGCCTTGGCTTCAACTAATCCCTTTGTGATTGTTGATGAACCGCATAAGTTTGATAAAAATGGCGTTACTTGGCAAAACATACAAAAATTTAATGCTCAATTTATCTTGCGATATGGGGCAACATTCCCTAGTGTTGAAGTAAATAAAAAAGATGAAAACGGCAAAAATGTTAAAAATGAACAAGGAAAAATTGTTAAATTAACCATACAAAAATATGAAAACTTACTTTATCGATTAAGTGCGATTGATGCGTTTAATGATGATTTAGTAAAAGGCATTCGTGCATTTACTGAACAAATTGACGGCGATAATGGCGAGCGAATTAAACTGATTGATTTAGACGGCAAAGAAGCGACGTTTATTTTAGATAAACAAGCATTTAAGTTAAGTAAAGACGAAAATTTAAACCGTATTCATCAAGCCATTAGCGATTTGTTTGTATCTGAAATGAATAAAAGCGTGCTGGTGTTGAGCAATGGTATTGAATTAAAAAAAGGCGATACCATCAATCCATATTCATACAGCGATACTGTGCGGGATAAAATGATGCGACAAGCAATTAGAGAACATTTTATCTTGGAAAAAGAATTGCTTACGAGAAATGGTGGACGGATTAAACCGCTCACATTATTTTTCATTGATGATATTGCAGGCTATCGTGATGAGAAAAATCAACTTTCAGGCAGCCTAAAAACCGTTTTTGAGCAAATGGTAAAAGCGGAATTAGAACATCGTTTGCAAACAGAAAATGATGAATTTTTACGCCAATATTGGCAAACGGCATTAAACGATATTTCTAAAACACACGGTGGCTATTTTTCGCAGGATAACAGCGATAAAGACGACAAAATCGAGCAAGAAGTAAATGAAATTTTGCACGATAAAGAAACCTTGTTATCGCTTGCTAATCCACGTCGTTTTGTGTTTTCCAAATGGACGTTGCGAGAGGGTTGGGACAATCCTAATGTGTTTCAAATTTGCAAATTGCGTTCTAGCGGCTCTGAAACGAGCAAATTGCAGGAAGTCGGTCGTGGCTTACGTTTACCTGTAAATGAATATATGGCAAGAGTAAAAGATCACGCCTTTTTCTTGAATTATTTTGTGGATAATAGCGAAACGGATTTCGTTAAAAAATTAACTGATGAAGTGAATAGTGCGGTGGTAAAACCGATTGTTTTTACGGCTTTAACTGATGAATTAATTAAGAAAATTCAGACGGCTTATCCTGATCTCAGTAAGAAACAGATTCGCAATCAATTAGCAGATTTAACCGATGACGATGATGTCTTTTTGGAAAATGGCTTTGCTGAAACGAAAAAATTATTTCCAAAAGCCTTTGAAAGTTCAGGCAGCCTGAAAGATGGAAAAATCAAACGTTCAGGTGAAAAAGCTGAAAAAGTGAAAATGCGTATCGCTAAATATGATGAATTAAAAGCCTTATGGGAAATCATTAACCAAAAAGCCTTGTTGCAATACAAAATCAAAGATGAAGATGAATTTTTGAGTTTGTTTATCCGTTATCTGAAAGAAAATGCGGATAAATTTACGGCAACTGGCATACGCACCGTACAAAATAAAATTCGTGTGGATAATGGTTTATTGTCTGCCACTGAAACAAGAAGCCTGAACGATGAAGTTTTTGAACCGATTAATACGCTGAATTATCGTGAGTTTTTATTGAAATTATCGCAAACGGCTTTGATTCAAATGCAGACTTTGCACAAGGCATTTTTTGCGCTTCGTGATGTGTTGGAAATTTCAAACTTCCTGAATGAACGCACGATTCGCACGATAAAAGCAGGGTTTGACCGCTGGTTATTGCTCAATTCCTTTAATGCGTTTGAAGTAGGATTTAGCCGTGTGGGCGGTAGTGTTCACCCAACCAAATTTACGGATAATCAAGGCAATGCGTTGGCAGAAGTGAATGCTTCGGATTTAGGCACACAGTTTGATTCGGGTAGCCCATTGGCTGAATTTTTGTTTGAAAGTGTGTTTTTTGATAGTGAATTGGAACACGCAAACATCACGAAAAATCAAGTAAAAGAAGTAATTGTGTTTACAAAAATCCCAAAAAATTCTATCAAAATCCCTGTGGCAGGCGGCGGTACATACTCGCCCGATTTTGCTTATATTATAAAAACAAGCTCGGGCGACACGTTGAATTTGATTGTAGAAAGCAAAAATGTACCAGACGATCAATCTTTACGTTCGGAAGAGCAGCAAAAAATTAAACACGCAGAAAAATTGTTTAATCTCGTTGCATCGGATACGAAAATTGTGTTCAAAACCCAATTTGAGAAAGATGAAATTGTGAATGTGATAAAAAATGCACAGCAATAATGATGAGTAGTTTGTTTTTCTCATACCTAAAAAATAACCGCACTTATTAAGTGCGGTTAAAAAGAATGATTAATGTACACGAGGATCTTCTTCATCATCAAAAAATTCCCCATCATCACCGTATTCATCGTCATCGGCATTTGGGTCTTCAAAATAAGTGCCCCACCCGTCGTAAATACCCTTATGTTTTTCTAATAACGGAAGGATTTCTTTTTGTTGAGCATCAATAATCTCCGCTTTTAGTTCCACTTCACTGATAATGTCAAAGCAGAAAATAGGTTTGCCGTCATCATCTTCAAATTCTTCTGCTTCGGAAACTTCATAACCGGCTTTAAACGCATCTACCGCGATTTTTTCTAACAAATCAAAATCGTGATGAGCAATGTGATGCTCAATAATGTAAAGCGCGTCCGGGTCACTACCATCGTTAAGTAAATCAGCGATAATTTCACGGGTTTCTGCTTGTAATTCTGCCAATTTTGACATAATAAAATCCTTCAACAAGAACAAAAGTGCGGTTATTTTAGTGGATAAATCACGAAAAGTCGCATAGAATTTCGCACAATTATTTTCGATAAAAAAGAACCCTTAATCATGCTCGATCAACTCCCTTATTTGGCATTAAAAACTCCGCCAAAAACCACCGCACTTTTAAAGGCTGAATGTGCGGATTTTATTGTAAAAGAGCATTTAGGCTATGAAATGTCGGGCGATGGAGAGTTTGTTGCATTGTATGTACGCAAAACAGATTGCAACACCTTATTTGTTGGCGAAAAATTAGCTAAATTTGCCGGTGTTTCTGAACGCAATATGGGATATGCGGGGTTGAAAGATCGTCGAGCAGTGACAGAACAATGGTTTTGTTTACAAATGCCAGGAATGGAAACGCCCGATTTCAGTCAATTTGAATTAGATGGCGTAGAGATTTTAACGGTTACTCGACATAACCGAAAAATTCGCACGGGTAGCCTTGAGGGAAATTATTTCGATATTTTATTACGCGGTGCAGAAGAATCTGATGAGCTTAAAGCGCGGTTGGATTTTGTGGCAAATTTTGGTTTCCCCAATTATTTTACGGAACAACGTTTTGGTCGGGATGGTCATAACCTCACGCAAGCATTGCGTTGGGCGAAAGGGGAAATCAAGGTAAAAGATCGCAAAAAACGCAGTTTTTATCTTTCCGCCGCGCGCAGTGAGATTTTTAATCTGGTTGTGGCTGCACGTATTGTAAAGGGCGCAACAAATCAAGTTTTGCCAAATGATATTGTGCAATTAGCCGGTTCACACAGTTGGTTCAAAGCGGATGAAAAAGAAGACTTAAATGCCTTGCAAGTGCGGTTAGAAAATCAAGATATTTTGCTTACTGCCCCTTTAATTGGTGAAAATGTGTTGGCCGCAAGCGATATTGAAAATGAAATCGTAAATCAACATTCAGCTTTCGATCCTTTAATGAAACAAGAAAGAATGAAAGCATCGCGTCGCCCATTATTGATAAAAGCAAAAGGGTTTTCTTGGGCATTTGAGCCAGAAGGCTTGCGTTTGAAATTTTATTTGCCAGCAGGCAGTTATGCCACGGCATTAGTTCGTGAGTTAGTAAATTATACAGAAGCATAAGGAAGTACAATGCGAATTTTAGTCAGTAATGATGACGGTTTTCACGCGGAAGGCATTCAAGTTTTAGCAACAGAATTAAGAAAAATTGCAGAAGTCATTGTTGTTGCACCTGATCGTAATCGAAGTGCGGCATCAAGCTCGCTCACATTAGTGGAGCCATTGCGCCCACGCCATTTAGATAATGGCGATTATTGTGTAAATGGCACACCTGCAGATTGTGTACATTTAGCGTTAAACGGATTTTTATCTGGCCAAGTGGATTTAGTGGTCTCGGGCATTAATGCAGGTTGCAATATGGGCGATGATACGATTTATTCAGGCACATTAGCTGCAGCCCTTGAAGGGCGTCATTTAGGGTTGCCTGCTATTGCTGTTTCGTTAGATGGTCGTCAACATTATGAAACAGCAGCACGAGTGGTGTGTGATCTCATTCCAAAATTACATCATCAATTATTAAATCCTCGTGAAATTATTAATATCAATGTGCCGGATTTACCTTTTGAAGAATTAAAGGGTTACAAGGTGTGTCGCTTGGGTTACCGTGCGTCGTCTGCAGAAGTCATTAAACAAAGGGATCCTCGTGATGAAACCATTTATTGGATTGGTCCTTCAGCATTACCCGAAGATGAAAGCGAGGGAACAGATTTCCATGCGGTAAAAAATGGTTATGTGTCTATCACTCCAATTCAGGCAGATCTTACTGCACATCATTCACTTTCGGCTTTACAAGATTGGTTAGCGCAGGAATAATGACTTGTGTTAGCAAATAGAGAATAAATATGAAAATTTTCGGCGCGATGTACGATAAAACTATGCAATGGTCAACGCACCGTTTTGCGACTTTCTGGCTCTCTTTTGTTAGTTTTATCGAGGCGATATTTTTTCCTATTCCACCTGATGTGATGTTGATCCCAATGTCAATGTCAAAGCCAAAAAGTGCGGTAAAATTTGCATTTTATACGGCGATTGCTTCTGTCATCGGTGGGGTTATCGGTTACGCTATTGGTTATTATGCAACCGACTGGGTAGAAAACATTGTGCAACAATGGGGATATGGTGCGCATTGGGCAAAAGCCATAAATTGGTTTGAGCAATGGGGCGTATTAGTTGTGTTTGTGGCGGGTTTTAGCCCAATTCCTTACAAGGTGTTTACGCTCTGCTCTGGAGTAATGCAAATGGCATTTTTCCCTTTTGCCATCACCGCATTTGTTTCACGTTTAGCGCGTTTCTTGCTGGTGGCAAAATTAGCCGCATGGGGCGGTGAAAAATTCGCCGCAAAATTGCGAAAATCTATTGAAATTATTGGTTGGTCAGTGGTGGCACTGGCTGTCATAGCTTACTTTATATTGAAAAACTAGGATAAAAAATGAATAAATTAGGTCTTATTTTAATGGTTGGATTCGTATTAGTTGGATGTGCATCAGAACCGGTTAAAGATCCAGATGCGTTGCCAAACGGCATCATGCAACCAGTAGAAGGCACGGGTGCTGTTGCTGGCGGTAGCTTTATGCCAGAAATCCAAAAAAACACAATGCCAGCGCAAATGAAATAATAACGGAACAATAAGGAATTACTATGAAAAAATCGTTTCTCTTACTCCCTTTGAGTCTTGTTGTATTATCGGCTTGTACCTCTAATTCTCCAGCGCCAATCAGCAATGCTGATGACAATCTTTCCCCTGGCATCATGCAACCAGTAAATGGTGGAGATATGGGCGGTTCTTGGCAACCTGAAATTCAAAAAAACACGGTACCAGCGATGGGCGGTGTTCCAACAGGCGTGCAAACTCCACAGCCAAATTTCCAACCAACCTATCAACAGCCTGCCATGCCAGCAGCGCCTGCTCAACCGGCATTCAAACCTGCGCAGCCAGCTTTTCAGCCGGCTCAAAAACCAGTAGCGCCAACACCAGCTCCAGCGCCAGCTGTGCAAACAAAAACAATCACTAAAACAGTTTCTGATTGCGTAGGTTCTCAACATATTAATGTTCCGCGCAACCCAAATACCAATGCACCAGATTATAGCCAAATTGAAAAAGGCTCTTACAAAGGCAATACCTATAAAGTAAACAAAGGCGATACCATGTTCTTAATCGCCTACTTGGCAGGGATTGATGTAAAAGAATTAGCAGCATTGAACAACATGACAGAGCCTTATAGTTTGAGCCTAGGTCAAACTTTAAAAATCTCTAATTGTGGCACAAAAACAGTGACAACAACGGTTCCGGTAAAACAACCTGCGGCAGCGGCAGCAACAGCAACAACTACTGCAGCTGCACCGACTGCGCCAGCAGAACCAGCAGTCACCTATACACCAGGTGCAAATGGTACGCAAATGGGATCTGATGGCACAATCATTGGCCCAATTAAATCTGGAGCAGGTGTAGCGAATACCGCACCAGCAATGGTACCAGTCGCGACAACTCCTGTTACCCCTGCGACAACACCATCAGTACCAACAACACCAGTAGAGAACACCAATAGCACACCGATTAATGCCAATGTTGTTGCACCAATCGCATCAAATGTTGCATGGCAATGGCCGACTTCAGGTAATATCATTCAAGGTTTCTCCAATACTGATGGCGGAAATAAAGGGATTGATATTAGTGGCTCTCGTGGACAAGCGGTAAAAGCAGCTGCATCAGGTCGCGTAGTGTATGCTGGCAATGCTTTACGTGGTTACGGTAATTTAATCATCATCAAACATAATGATGATTTCCTAAGTGCTTATGCGCATAACGACAAAATTCTTGTAACCGATCAACAAGAAGTCAAAGCTGGTCAAGAAATCGCAAAAATGGGTAGCTCTGGTACAAATACCGTGAAACTCCACTTTGAAATTCGCTATAAAGGTAAATCAGTGGATCCAGTACGTTACCTCCCAAGACATTAATCTTCCTCTAAAAAGAGCGGTGAAAAATGATCTGCACCCCAAAAGTTGGACTAACCAAACCAACAATTGAGGTGCAGATTTTTTATGGGTAAACACTACACAATCGAATTTAAATTACAGGCTCTCCAACCTATTTTGAATGGGAAAATGAGTATTAGAGAAGCTGCGCGTTTTTACAATATTCCTTCCAACGCCTTAGTCGGGACATGGTTGAAACGGTTTGAAAAAAGTGGCATAAAAGGACTGATTCCCCATAAACCATCAGGACGACCGCCAATGAAACCCAAATATGCAAAAATGCCACCGCCACCCAAAACTGAAGAAGACCGTTTACGTTTGAGAATTTTACAGCTTGAAGCGGAGGTAGCCTACCTAAAGGAGTTGAGAAAGCTCAGACTTCAGGACGAAGCCGAGCAACAGAAATTATCCAAAGGTTAAGAACACGCTATCCGTTAAAATGGCTTTTAGGCTTTGCACAGTTAGCGCGTAGTACATTTTTTGCTAAACTTCAGATTAAACTGGATAAGGATGAGCCGCTGAAAAAGGCCATTAAACGCATCAAAGCCAATCATCCTGATTATGGCTACCGACGTGTTCATGCCTGCTTGCCAGGCGTGAATCATAAAAAAGTCCAACGTTTAATGCAGGCACTTGGGCTTCAAGTGCGGTCAAGAAAAAGCAAGAAATTGACGACCTATCGAGGCACGATAGGGGTGATTGCACCGAATCATCTTGAACGCGATTTTAGTGCAACGGCCCCGAAACAAAAGTGGGTAACTGATATCACCGAGTTTAAGGCGAAAGATGGGAGTAAAGTCTATTTATCCCCTATTTTAGACTTATTTAACAATGAGATAGCCTCCTATAATCTCAGCTATTCCCCAAACTGGGCACAAGTAGAGGACATGTTAATGCAAGCCGTCAAAGGGCTAAACAACGCTTGTGGTGTCATTTTACATTCAGACCAGGGATGGCAATATCAAATGGTAGCTTATCGTCGAATCTTGGCTGAACATGGCATCATTCAAAGTATGTCGAGAAAAGGGAATTGCTTGGACAATGCCGCGATGGAAAGTTTCTTTGGGCGATTAAAAACGGAATGTTTTTATGGTCGGGAATTTAACAGTAGAGAAGAGATAGTTGATGCCGTCAGGGATTATTTGGATTACTATAACCACCGACGGATTCAACTAAAATTAAAAGGACTGAGTCCGATACAATATCGAAAGCAATCCTTTAAATGACAGTCTAACTTTTTGGGGTCAGATCAAAGAAAACCTGCTGATTAGCAGGTTTTTTATTTATCATTTAAACGTAATTTCAAATCTTCAGCATTTTGGCAAGTCTTAATCTTATCAAACACTTGGTTCGCTTCATCATATTCCTTATTCAAATAACGTAACCATTGTTTAATTCGTGCCACATGGTAAAAACCGCTGTCATATTCATTTTCGACATTAGCATATTTTTGCAAGATTTTTTGAATCTCACACCAAGGCATTTTTTCTGCATTTGATTTCAGAACATGACTTAAATTCGGAATATTCAACGCACCTCGTCCCACCATTAAATCCTGACAGCCTGTTTGAGATAAGCAGTCTTGCCCACCTTGCCAATGCCAAATTTCTCCGTTAGCAATAACAGGAATGGATAAACGCTCTCGGACTTCGCCAATTTTTTTCCAATTAATTCGATCAGCACGATAACCATCAGCTTTTGTGCGCCCATGAACTGTAATTTCGGTTGCGCCGCCTTGCTCTACCGCATCAGCGATTTCAAAAGCTTGAGAAATATCACCCCAGCCTAACCGCACTTTTACACTAACGGGGAATTCACTTGGCACAGCTCTGCGTAAGGCTTGAGTGGCACGATAAATCAATTCAGGCTGTTTCAATAATGCCGCACCGCCATTGCTGCCATTCACTGTTTTAGAGGGGCAACCACAATTCAAATCAATGCCATGAGAGCCAAGTTCTATCGCACGAATTGCATTTTCAGCAAGGCATTCTGGATGCTGCCCAAGCAACTGTACTCGAACAGGCGTACCAGAAGAAGTAAAGCCCTGATTTTTTAATTCAGGGCATAAACGATAAAATACTTTTTCAGGAAGAAGTTGATCAACTACGCGCACAAATTCTGTTATACATAAATCGTAGTCATTCACTTCGGTGAGAAGTTGGCGTACAAAGGAATCTAAAACCCCTTGCATAGGCGCAAGAATTACACGCACTATTTCCAGCCTTTTGCTTTACAAATTAAATCGTAAGCAGCTTGAATCTGTTGAGTTTTTTCTTTTGCCATTTCCATCATTTCTGGCGGTAAACCTTTTGCCACGAGTTTATCTGGATGGTGTTCATTCATTAAACGACGATAAGCGCGCTTGACCGTGTTTTGCTCGTCGGACTCAGTCACACCCAATACTTTATAGGCATCATTTAAAGTTGGGCCAGAAGCATGTTGGTAACCACCACTATTTTGTTGCTGATATTGGTAGCCACCTTGATATGTACCTTGTTGATATTGCTGATAAAAACCGCCTTGAGTAAAAGCTCGAGCAGCCATTTCCATCGCAATCATTTGTTCAAATTGCATACGAGAAAGACCAAGTTCTTCAGCAATTACATAAAGCACTTCTTTCTCATTTTCGTGAAGTTCTAAATCGGCAAAAGCCGCTTGAACTTGCACTTGTAAGAACATTCGCAATAAATCAGCACGTTGCCCACAGCCAATGCGAAATTCACGGATAACTTGGCGAATCGGGAAATCAGATTCTTTACCACGACGAAACGCATCTTGCGCTAATTTACGTCCCGCATCATCCAGTTTAAGCTGAATCATTAATTGATTAGCTAATTGGATATCTTCTTCTGTTACACGCCCTTTCGATTTGCTTAAATGCCCTAACACCGCAAAGGTGGTTTGCATAAACAAGTCTTGACGCGTTGTTTTCTTTTTAAAGAAACTAGAACTTACCGAACCAAGCTCATACAATTTTTTATCTGCAATAGAACCTAAAATGAGCCCAGCAATCGCACCAAAAAATCCACCAACTTTCCAACCTAAAAATACGCCTATAATTTTTCCAATAAATCCCATTCTTTCCCCTGTTAAGTCAAAGTGCGGTTATTTTTATAATGTTATTTATAATGATGACAAAAATTTATTTCTCAAGTTTTATACGCCAAATTCGGCACGATAAGCACGCATTTCTGGCAAATGGCTACTGTATCGAGGATCTTGTTCAATAAATTGCATCAAATCATCTAAATCAATGATGGATAACACTTGGCATTGATAATCACGTTCTACTTCTTGAATTGCTGAAAGCTCACCTTTTCCTCGTTCCTTACGGTTTAGAGCGATCAATACCGCCGCAAGCTCAGCCTGATTTGCACTGATTAATTCCATAGATTCACGGATCGCAGTGCCCGCCGTAATCACGTCATCCACAAGCAAAATTTTTCCTTGCAATGGGCTACCAATTAAATTACCGCCCTCTCCGTGATCTTTCACTTCTTTGCGATTAAAACACACGGGCTTATCAATACCATAACGATTAAATAGCGCCACCGAAACTGAAGTGCCAATTGGAATACCTTTGTAAGCCGGGCCAAAAACCACATCAAAATGTACCGCACTTGCCTGAATTGCCGCAGCATAGAACTCGCCTAAACGCGCTAAATCTGCCCCCGTATTGAACAAACCCGCATTGAAAAAATACGGACTTTTACGCCCCGACTTCAAAGTAAACTCTCCGAATTTCAATACATTTCGGCTTAAAGCAAATTCGATAAAATCACGTTTATATTGTTCCATTTTTTAATCCCTATAAACTGTGTTTATAAGCCTATCGCTTCGCGTTGAGCGATGAAAATTTGATTACAGCCTTGTTTCGCTAAATCTAATAATGTTAATAATTCTTCATGGCTAAATGGCTCGCCTTCTGCAGTGCCTTGCACCTCAATCATTCGACCATCTTCCATCATCACAACATTCATATCGGTTTCCGCTGCAGAATCTTCCACATATTCCAAATCACAAACAGCTTGCCCCTCAACAATCCCTACGGAAATTGCCGAAACTAAACCTTTAATTGGGTTAGTTTTTAACGTGCCATTCTCAATTAAACCGTTAATCGCATCACATAATGCGACTGCTGCACCAGTAATGGATGCAGTACGTGTGCCGCCATCCGCTTGAATAACATCACAATCTAAAGTAATCGCACGTTCACCAAGTGCTTTGAGATCCACCATCGCGCGCAAAGAGCGGGCAATTAAGCGTTGAATTTCCATTGTGCGTCCGCCTTGTTTACCTTTAGCCGCTTCACGTTGCATACGACTATGTGTTGAACGTGGCAACATTCCGTATTCAGCCGTGACCCAGCCTTGCCCTTGTCCTTTTAAGAAACGTGGCACCGCATCTTCCACGGTTGCAGTACAAAGCACTTTGGTATCACCAAATTCAACAAACACAGAACCTTCAGCATGCTTGGTGTAGTTACGGGTAATTTTAATTTGGCGGGGTTGATTATTTTCTCGATTATTTGGACGCATAATTATTCCTTGATATGGTTTCGAACGATGTAATAAAAAAGCGCACTATTCTAGCACGCTTTAGTTTTCATTATTGGGTAGTTTTTTCAAAGTCACGAATTTTATGGAAAGTTTCGTTTAAATCTGCCGCAAAATTAATCTTTTGAATTTCTGGTGAAGAATTAGATTTAACTAACATTCTCAACGGCTGGAATTGCATATTGCACAAGTAAAGTTGTTGATGCGGCAACATGTGTTGAACAAATCGGGTAAGCGCATGAATGCCACCAGCATCAAGCACTGTCACTGCATCACATTGCAGCACAATATGTCGGATTTCGTGATCGGTATGAACCGTTCTATCATGCAAATCCGCAAATAATTTATCCGCAGCAGCAAAGAAAAGTGGACCGCTAATTCGGTAAACCAAAACGTCATCTAAATCTTCAGGCGCATTGAGTTCAATGGCTTTTGTCATCTCAGCAATCGTCCGAATAAACAAGAGACTCGCAAGCAACACCCCCACACTAATCGCAATCACCATATCAAATAATATGGTCAAAATAAGACAAGTCAGCAACACTGCCATTTCATTTTTGCCTGAACGGCGAGCAAGGTGAATAATATCGTGCACACTTGCCATATTCCACGCCACCACCAACAACAAAGCAGCCATAGATGACAAAGGCAAATAAGAAAGGGCTTGCGAAAACAAAAGTAAAGCGAACAAAACAAGTATTGCGTGCACGACACTCGATATTGGCGATACCGCCCCTGATTTCACATTAGCCGCAGAACGAGCAATCGCAGCTGTTGCCGTAATCCCACCAAAAAACGGAGAAATGATATTCCCCAAGCCTTGTGCTAATAACTCGTTATTAGAATGATGTTTAGTATCTGTCATATTATCTAAAATCACGGCACAAAGAAGTGATTCGATTGCGCCCAATACCGCCATTGAAAAAGCAGCAGGTAATAACGCTTGTAAGCTATTAAAATCCCAATGAATTAATTGACCTTGCGCATCAGGAATATTCCACGGCAGAGAAAAATCTGGCAATACATTAGGAATTCCATGACCAATGGAACCATCAGGCAAAGTATATTGGAATGCAGATCCAATCGTCGCCACCTGAAAACCAAAATGCTGTAATACTAAAGCTAAAATTGTACCAATAATTACGGCAGGTAGATGTCCTGGCACTGCCAAACGCAATTTATGCCATTGAGTTAGGACTAATAGGGTTACAACACCAACCACTGCATTCGCCCAATTTATCGTAGGAAGTGCGGTAAAAATTGTTTGGATTTTTGCGAGATAATGCGCCGGCATTTTTTCTATGGAAAGCCCAAAAAAATCCTTAATCTGCAAAGTACCAATAGTAATGCCAATACCACAAGTAAAACCTAAGGTGACGGGCAACGGAATATATTCAATTAAACGCCCTAGGCGAAATAACGCCATCAACACCAAAATCATCCCAGAAAGCAACGTTGCCATCAAAAGACCACTTAGCCCAAATTGTTGGGTAACAGGGTAAAGAATCACAACAAAAGCGGCTGTAGGCCCAGATATATTAAAGCGAGAACCACCAGTCAGCGCGATAACGATACCCGCAATAATTGCCGTATAAAGACCATGTTGTGGCGGTACACCACTCGCAATCGCCAAAGCCATGGAAAGCGGAATCGCAATCACACCGACGGTCAACCCTGAAATAATGTCGCGAATTAGCGATTTTTTCGAATAACCTAAACGAAAGGAATCTTTCAGCGCGCTAAAGGGTTTTACGGCTAAAAAAACATTTTTAGAAAATAACGCTTTAATATGCATAAAAAGACTACAAACGATAAATAAAGTGCGGTTATTCTAGCGAAACTTTTAAAAGTTTTTTATGTTCTAGCGCAAAAAACTTGACTAAACTGGAGCAAATCTTTATAGTTTGCGCACCTTTTACGGTGAGATGTCCGAGTGGTTGAAGGAGCACGCCTGGAAAGCGTGTATGTGGGAAACTGCATCAAGGGTTCGAATCCCTTTCTCACCGCCACGAACCTTGTCAAATAACGTCTATCTTGTCAAAAAACAACGTAAAAACAATGATTTAGTTATATTTAATGTGTTTCTTTCGTTGGTCTATGTTTGTCTTTGTTTCCGTTTTTAACCCCCTATTTAACCCCCTGTTAATTTTGGGGATCTTAGGTGGGGGTTAAAACGTTTAGTTTTTAATCATACAAAGGCATTTCATTATGAAAATAATCAAACCTCTTACAGACTCAAAGATCCTATCATTTAAAGCACAGGAAAAAGAATATACAAAACATGACGGGAAAGAATCAGGGCTAGGAATCAAAATTAATTCTAGCGGCTCTAAGATTTGGTATTTTTTCTATAAATTCGATAATAGAAAAAGAAAAATGAGTTTAGGCGAATATCCCGCCCTTTCATTAGTTCATGCTCGCGAAATGGCTCAAGAATATAGAGGTTTAGTCCTTCGCCATATTGATCCTCAAGTTTATCGCCAATCTTTGCTTAACCCAGTTGAAGAAAAGAAAATTACTTTTTCTGAAATGGCAATTAGATGGCGTGATAAGCGTTTAAAATTGGGAAAACTTAAACCCGAAACAGTCAATGATGCTTTCCGCCGTGTGGAATTGCATTTATTCCCCAAAATAGCAGACTTACCTATTGAGCAAGCGAGTTATAAAACCTTTGAACCCGTATTATTGCCGCTTAAAAACTCAAATACGCTTTATAAGATAAACATTGCAATAAATCAGATTTTCAGAATGGCAGAGGATGAAGATTTAATTGTTAAGAATCCGTTTAGAAAAATTCATGATGAGTTTACTTATGTGGAAACTAAAAATCATCCGACACTTGCACCAGAAGAATTACCCCGCTTGTTTGAAGTGATGCAAGGGGCAAATTTAGAAAAACCAACCGAGCTTTTAATCAAATGGCAATTATTAAGTATTTTGCGTAGTTCGGAAGCAGTTAGTATTGAATGGGCAGATATTGATTGGAATGCGAAAGCCCTACATATCCCCGCTGAACGAATGAAAGGCGGTAAGCGTTCTCATAGTGTTCCACTTTCACGGCAAGCCCTCAATATATTAGAGCAAATGCGCCGTTATACTGGCAACCGTAAATATGTGTTTTGTTCACGCATTGCGCCTTATAATCGCCCGATGAATAGCGGTGCGGCAAATGTTGCTTTAAAGCGTATGGGATTTAAGGGGTTGTTAGTTGCGCACGGCTTACGCAGTATCGCCAGCACGTATTTACACGAATTAGATCGCTTTTCTTCTGAAGCAATCGAGTTATGCCTATCTCACGAAAATAGGGGGAAAGTGCGCAAAGCCTACGATAAATCGCAGAAGTGGCGTTCTAGACAAGAGATTATGCAGACGTGGGGAGATTATGTTGAGCAGTGCAAGGTTCAAGCCTTGCGGATGAGTTAGTATTATGGGGCGGATATTCCGCCCTTTATTCTTCCTCGCATTCATCTTCATCTAAACAATCTTCATCATAATAAGGCTCAATGTATCTATCTTTTACCGCTTTCGCCTTTTGTTCTTCTTCCTTGTCTTTGTAATGTTTAACTACTCGATAGACAACATAAGCAGCCACGGCTTTTTTAATTATTCCGCTGGATTTCTTTTTTTGTTGTGCGGCAATAGCGGTATTCATCGAGCACAAGAAGATAGCCATTGCAAGAGAGAAAATAAACGCTCGCTTAATCATTACCAAGCCTTGCTATTACTGGTTTTCCATGGGGTTATTATATCAAAATCGCAAGCCCTACAATACTAAAAAACCTAAATTCCCACTGTTTTTAATCGATTTTTCTTTTGCGATAAAACGCAGTCAAACCCTCGCCACGCCCGCGCATTAAATAGGTCGATTTCAATGCAAATTTTGAAAGCGGCTTACCCCTTGCCAGTATTGACGCACTTTTATTTTTTTAATATGAAAACTTAAACGCAAACCAACGCAGAAAAACGCTAGATTTAGGCATAAAAAACCTTATTTTGCTCATTTTTCGCCTTAAAAAATTGGACAGTTTCTCTAATTTCCCCCGCCTTATTAAAAAAATAACGGCTAAATCACCCGCCATTTTGTCGTAGCTAACTTCACACCGTGAAGCGAATGCATCAAAAACAGCATTTATCTAATATAAAAGCCGTTCCAAATGTAACGCTTGGACACAGTCGATAACGAAATTTTAAGGGCGACAATATGCAAAATGAACCGCAACCCAATGACCGTTTTTTACGTATTGATGAGGTTGTTCATTTAACCGGTCTTTCACGCTCGACTATCTATGAATACGCAAGATTGAAACGCTTTCCAGAGGCGGTAAATCTTGGCAGCAATAAGCGCGCATGGATTGAAAGCGAAGTAAGACAATGGATGAATGAGCGAATTAATCAACGCAATGACAAACGAAAACAGGAAGATCACCAATGACACCAATCAAACTAAAAAACCCAGAAAACCAAACCAAATTCACCGCACTTTTAGATGCATTGAATGCAAAGAAAGCGAACCTAATTGCTCTCGATGAAGAATTGAAGGCACTTGAAGGCAAGCAAGCCAAAAATGCCGCAACACTTGCCGCCGTGCGTAACGAATTTGAAACTGAAATAAGCAAAATCAAAGCGAAATTCGACCAAGAAAGCGAATTAAGCCTAGATGACTACGCAGAAACACAAAAGCTAAAAGCCGAATACACCGCGCGCATTGATTTCTTTAATGCCGTAGGCGAAGAATTACAGCCAAAACTCTATAAGAAGCGTGAAGCCGTTTACGATGAGAAAAACGCATTTTTAGCGGCAAGAAAAGCACTTTATCGCTTTGCAGCCACCGCCTTAATGGATGAATTTATTGAAGCGAATAAAGCCCAAATTGCGTTATTTAAAGGGATGTTTGTTTATTCCTGTGACTATAACGAATATACAGGCAGAGACGGTCACGATGAATTCAATGACATCCTCGAGAAAAAATTCCAAGTTGAACTGCATTTACCTCAAGGAACAGGCTTGCCACCGCTTGCACTTGCCTCAGATTGGCAACCGAAAACCCCAACCCAATTACACGCTGAAACATTTGCACCGCAAGAGAAAACGGGCTTTAAACGTTTATTAGACAATATGTAAGGAACACTAAAATGGAAAAATTAACCCAACAAAAATTCACTGAATATAAAAACGACTTAGACGGTAAAAACACTGGCTCAAGCGATTATATGAATGACTATGTCAAAGTAGAAAAAATTATTACTCAAGGCGTAAAAAATCATGCATTTTTAGGTTTAATCACGACAAAATTTGCGCAAGAAATCAATAATACCGCCCATGAATTTTCATTACCTATCGCAAGCAACACCGATACAGACAAACACGACCGCACACCGCGTAATTTTATTCAATCCACTACGCCTTTTGAGTGTGCGCAAGTCAATTTAGATGTATGTATTCCTCATAGTGAATTGGATAAGTTTACTGCCGTAAATTTTGAAAAAGAATTGAATGCACGCCTAGGCGGGGAGCTGGCAAAAAATCTAACGATGATTGGTTTTCACGGCCAGCACCGCGCACTTGATTCTAACCCCGAAACGAATCCATTAGGCGAAGATGTTGCTAAAGGTTGGCACGCTCAACTGAAGGAAAAAGACCAATTTATCAACGCAGCTACATTAGCGGGACAAACTCACACACAACTTATCAAAAAAGCCCTTGAGAAATTACCAGCAAGACTACGCGAAAGCGGCGAACTTATCGCAATTTGTGGGCGTCATGTTTTAAGCAATGCACAGATAAACCTTGATGCGAAGCAACTCAATTCACCAAATGGCGTATTACTTACTGCGCAGAATCTCATTGGCGGGTTGCGTGCGATTAATGTGCCTTTCTTTCCTGCTAACTGCATTTTAATTACAACGCTTTCTAACCTTGCGATTTACTTCAAACAGAACAGCGCACGCTTGTTCTTCAAACAAGAACCGCGACAAAATAACGTGCAAATTTATTTTTCTGTGATGCTTGATTACTTACTAGAAAATCACCGCCATGCGGTGCTAATTGAAGGCATTGATGAGGTGCAATAATGGACCAGATAACCCCCGAAGAATGCGCTAGTAAATTGCTTGAAGCCGTGCATTTATTTATCAATTACAGCGTGCAGGATTATATTTCACGTGGAATCATACAGGCGAATGAAAAGCCTCGATTTATGCGTGAATTATGGGGGCAGCTTGAACAAAGTGCGCTAGAAAACAACCGCACTTTCAACAATAAAGCCACCGCGTCCGCTTGTTTTACGTTTGAATAGGGGGAGCAATGCGACAAACTCACGTAAATAACAAAATGAGAAAAGAAGATATATTCAGGCAGCTGGATTCATTTTCAGACCGTGGGGGCGATATTATAAAGGCGGAATTTATGGCGTACCTTTGCAACATTGGCGCGCTTACTGAACGCGAAGCCATAGACCTCACAACCGAATATATCAAGCGATGCAAAAAACTCGAACGCAATCGCTACTAATCAAGCCCCGAAAGGGGCTTTATCTTTATAATAAAATCTAATTTTCTTATTGCAAAGATAGATTATTAACTTATAATCTAATTAATGATATACACTCAAAGAATCTCGATGAATATCGTAAACTGGACAAAAGACGCGTTACGGCAACTCTTGAAAATAGATGGGCGTTACCAAAAAGCAATAAGGGAAAAAGCAAATGCCTTAAGCGAATTCCCTAGTGAAGCACTAGACACAAAGAAACTAAAAGGTGAAGAGGGAAAATGGCGGTTGCGCGTAGGTAACTACCGCATAATTTTTGAAGTGATCAACGGTCAACCCAAAATTATCAACATTCAAGCGATTAAACGCCGTAGTGAACGCACTTATAGTTAGGAGAAAGCAAAATGAACTTAAATCACAGATATATAAATAATTCACAAGGGCAGCCTGAATTTGTTATTTTGCCTATCGCAGAGTATGAAGACTTAATTATGAAGGCAAGCCCTTTTGATGATGAAAATGCGGAAGAATGGGAAAATATCCCTGTAGAAGCAAGCGAAGATGGCAATGAATTAATCCCAAATGATGTAGTCAATATCATGTTTGAACAGGATGTTAGTTTATTGGCTGCATGGCGCATTTATCGCAGTCTTTCACAAGCTGAAGTAGCAAAACACACTGGGTTAACGCAATCCGCAATTTCTCAAGCGGAACGCAAAGAAAGCAAACCGCAGAAAAAGACCCGTGAAAAATTAGCAAAAATCTATCAATGCAAGCCTGAACAATTAGAACTATAAAGCAAGATATGACAAAGCCCACTAAACTGGGCTTTATTTTTACTTAGGATAAGAAAAATTATGGATACAAATAAACCAATATTACCCCCTAGAAAATGGTATAGCCTGCAACAGGCAGCGGATAAATTAAGTAAGGATTCTGGGGAATATGTAACAAAGCAGGATATTCTGCATTATGCTAGTCAAGGATATTTAGAATTAGCTATCTATATAGATTTTTATAAAACAGAATTTGATGATTATAAATTCAATATAAAAGGAATGGACATGAATTCAATGATAAATAAGCTTTTTATTATTGAATTTAGAGGATTTTCTTGGAATTCATTCAGAGAGAATTATCATTTCGAACAATCTAGATTAACAATTAAGGATAAGTTTAAACATATATTCAGTGGCTCATGGAATGATTATGAAAATGAGGATTACGAGTATGATGATTACGAAGATGAAGATTACGAATATGATGATTACGAAGATTCTACTCCGTCTTTCTATAATTCACTTCCATTTGGGCCTAAAGAAAGAATGAAAAAGGCAATAGTCAATGATAAAGAATTATTTATTATTACAAATATAGAGGAAGCAAAAGGATTTTTTGTTATTGATTTTCTGGATTTTGAACACTTAATGCTAGATGAAGATAACTTACAAATTAATTGTAATGACATTATTCTCAGGTTTTCAAGAACCATAGAAAATACTAATGGTTTAAATATCGTTATAAATGGTGTAGGTAAAAAATTTGATCGCCAGCTTTTTATTAACGAGCAATCTATTTTTATTCTTTATGACGATTTAGTATTGTTTACTCAAAAAAACCAAAAAATTCGTAGCTTATCAACTATTGAAAGTTACCTGGATGAATTTAAAGATCCAACTAGAGAAGGACAGTTAGCCCTAAAAACAAAGAAAACGGACCAAATAATAGAAAAAGAACAAAAAATAATCGAACAAACACAAGAAGAATCGAAAAAATTTTATGAAAGAATAATTATAAAAAGTTGTATGGAAACCGCTAAAAAATATCCAGATGCAGGGGTTTATTCTATTGTTAACGCAGTCATTCAGAAGATAAAGACAGATTATGGTGTAACAGATAGAAAAATGTTTTACAGCGAACGGCACTATGTAAACAAGCTAAGAGAAAATGGAAAAAGCCCACACCCTCAAAGAGGTAAAAATGGAAAAACCATAGAGCCTATAATAAAAATTTCATAATAAACAATAAGGTAGAATGGAAAAATACTTTTTCGATTCTACCTTTTTTATTTCCATTTTCATCTACATTCTTCCTTCCTACCATACACCCCGACAAACAAGACATTTCAAGACACGTTATTTGACAATTTCTACAACCAAACAGGGGCAACTATGGAAAAACTCGAACACGCCAAAGTGCGTTACTACTCAACTGCTACGATTTGCAAAATGTTAGATGTATCTCGTGCGTGGTTATGGGATCAGGTTAATGCTGGCCACTTTCCGAAACCAATTAAATTAGGGCGATTAGCGCGCTACAAGGCAGAAGATGTAGAGCGTTTTCTCGCAAATCAAGAGCAAATAGCTGCAATTAATTTAATAGGGGAATAAATGGCAGGTTTAACGATTTATTGCCCTTTTTGCGGACAACGTGCGGGCATTCGCACCACTGAAAAACTTTCATTGCTCGTTACAAAAGCACGGATTTATTGCCCTTCATGTGGGCAATTAAACGCCGATTTTGTCGGGCAGATTAGCAACATTAAAAGGGCGGTTTATGTGGATTGCCCCGAAGCGAAAAACTGGGAGAAAACCGAAAAAGAAACCTTGCAGGAAAAGGGCATAAAGCCGATGACGAATGAAGAACGATTAGCACAGTTAAAAGGGCAAGATAAAGCGCAAGGCAAGTTGTTTTAAGGCGTGCGCTGACTTGAAGGCAAAAAAAAGCCCCGCGAGGCTTGGACTTGGTTGGCGCGGGGACTTAGGAAAAAAACCATACAACGAAAGATTTATTATGAAATTTAGCCAAAAAACTAAACGGGCATATTATACTCGAAAAACAAACACTTATTACAAAACGAACAAAAATATCCGCTTTTTGTTTATTTCACGCTTGACAGATAAAACGAGATTAAACTATATTGAATGTGCCTTAGCAAATTGCAGGGTACGGTCGTCGAAAGCCGTTTTATTATCAAAGGCGAACAGCGCGCCAATTTGCGCTTTTTTTGTTCGTAGCGTTTACGCACCTATTCAATATAGCCTATTTTCTGATAGTCTATTCTCTATGGTAGCGCATAACGGGAAAGGTTTTGACCTTTGCCGTTTTCCTTTGATAGCGGTTTTCGACCCCGTTATGTGTTACCGCCAAATCGTCGAAAGTTTTGCGGTAGCTTCTCAAAAATTATCAAAGGACACCGCAGAAATGATCTACAAATTTCTATGCGTTAATCGCACACACCCGCACTTTAATTTGTGCATTCAAACTATTCACGCCAACACCGAAGAAAGCGCAAGATTAAGCCTTAACGCTGATTTTCGCCACCTCGTCACCGTTGCAAAAATCAACCCGAAATTTAACCGCACTTTAGCGATGAAAGGGGGGATTTATGCTTGATATCTACGTTTTAACCGCATTCGATTTTTATCGTCAAAAACACTATACCAGCCGCTTTTATGAATACGACGATGCAGAACGCACCGCTCGATTTTTAATGCAAAAAGATCCAAATGTCTGGGCGGTAAAAATTCATAAACAAGAATGGGGCCCCGTTGAGAAAACCGCACTAAAACGTGTGCATTCTCGCACCTTTGAACAACGATTCAAAAGCAACGAAGGGGGCGAATGATGAATAACGATTCAAACCAATCATTATTAGAGGGCGTTTTGATTTATTCGAAGAATGACCAGAAAAAACTGAAAAACCCTTCTCTCGTATTAATTGAAGAGCTTTGTGCACGTTTTAATATTCCTCGATGTAAAGAATTGGAATATGACGATTACTCTATTATTGACCGATTGGCCTTTTATGGTGCGTGTTATTTGGCGCTATTTAAAGAGTTAAAGGGCACAAAGGTTGATTATTGGATAGATAACGCATTATGCGATATTTACTCACATAACGGACGCTATCCATTAGAACAATGTTTAGAAAAATATGCAGAAATGAAAGCGCAAGAGGGAGGCAAATGATGAACACTGAAAGCGTAACAACCCAACAAATTTTAGATGAACTAAAAGAAATCAAAGCACTATTAAGCAAGCCCGAAATAAACGAACACAGTCGAGAAATTTGGGATATTCAAAAGATCGCCGATTATTTTGGGTTTTCTTACGAACACACCGCCAAAAATATCGTAGCAAGCCCACATTTCCCCGCCCCCATTGATATAAAAGGGCGCACAGGTTGGAAAAGCAAAAATCTTTATGTATCAGGGGAGGTTGTGGCTTTTTGCTTACGTTGGAAGAAAAAGAAAGTGCGATTGTAACCCGCTAAAAATACACCGCACTTTTAAACACAGGGGCGCGCAAACGCCCCGATTTAACCCACGGAATAAAACAGTATGCAAGAACAACCGCTAACAGTAGAAAGCCTTAAACGCATTTTAGCTAATTATGATGAACGTTTAAGCCGTTTAGAACGCAGTGAACAGGCGAATAATCCAAATGAAATTTGGACACCTCGACAAGTCGCAGAATACGCCAAAATTTCTTACGGCTATTTTATGCAAACCCTTTCACTTGATCCCAATTTTCCCGCAAGCGTCGGCACGCTGAAGAAACGCGCTCCGAAAAAATACCGTGCGGCAGAGGTTATCGAGTTTTTTAAGAATCGGAATAAGGCATAGGGGGATATATGGCAAAAGTACAAAATTTTGATGAAGTAAACCGTAAAAATAATCTTGAAGACGTTTTGATAGTAGGCAATAAAGCGCATTTTTACTGGAAAAATTACCCAAATCGCAGCAATAAAAAAGAATGGGTATATAGTGAAGAATGGGGATTATTTTGCCAATTTATTCAACAATCTATTGATGAAACACCTTTAATTTTAGACTTATCAATGCATCCAAATATTCAAGAGATAGAGATAGCGACACAGCAAGAATATCTATCAATTATTTTCCTTGATGATGTTACTGAAGCGCAAAAAAGTGCTCTTTTTCTCAATCTTGCAAAAACAACGCAAATCAGAATGATAAAAATATTTGATCAGAATCTTGTTGCTCAAAATATCGCGCCTGATTTTTTACAGAAAATACGCAATGATGAAGAGCTTTCTAATAGACAAGCTATGCATGCCAAAGAAGCAGAAGAAAAGGCAGATGACGATACCCCAATCATGATAAAAACCGCCAAGCCTGCAGAAATTAAATTTGCGGATAATGGTATTAAAAAAGGGCTTTTCTTGATTGATGAGAACGACAAGGGAATAAATTATCATTGGCTATCTGATAAATTTGATGTTATTGGGCAAGGCGTAGAAATTGAAGAAGGAAACTTACACTACTCAATGCTCTGCTTTAAATCTAACGGCAACCAAGAAGAAATCACAGAGGCTATTTTACAAGGGGAAATCGCAAGTGCGGAAACATTCAAAAACTTAAGAAATAAAGGGTTAGAGATAAATTATGTCACTAAATACCATCCATTTTTAGCGAACTATATTTCATCCAAAACTATTACCGCGACTAAATGGCGTATTGTGTCAAGTTCAGGTTGGAAAAATGGCGCGTATATTTACCCAAACGGCGAAATAATCGGAGAAATGGACAACAAACAACCGTTATTTTTAAGAAATCAACCGATTAACGCTGATTTATTTAACCAATCTTGCACATTGGTAGAATGGCGCGAAAATGTTGCGAAATATGCAAAGGGAAATGATTTAATCATTCTTTCGTTGCTTTTTGCCTTAACTGCACCTGTTCTGAAAATTGTTAATGCGCCCCACTTTGGCATTCATATTTATGGCGATAGTTCAAAAGGCAAATCTGTTTGTAGTCATATCGCCAACAGCGTTTACGGCCACGGAAAAGATTTAGAACGTTCTTGGAGTGCAACCCGAACAGCCTTAATTAATGAAGCCATAGCACGGAATGATTGCCTATTGGTGATGGATGAATTAACTAATCTTTCGCCCGATCTAGGTGTGGGCATTACTTATGAGCTATTTCAAGGCGTAGAGAAAATGCGCGGCAATGCCGATAACGGACAAAATCGAAGAATCCGAAACTGGCAAACAATGATCTTAAGTAACGGCGAAAAAAATCTAGTAGACCAGTTAAAGGATATTTTCAAAGAGAAAAAAGGGAACGTAGTAAAAGCAGGGGAACTTGTCAGGATGCTGAATATCCCCTTTGAAGGGCTAACTAATTTTCATCAATTTGCCTTAGATCCTAATTTACCTACACCTTATCACAAATCATTAGCATTTGTTGATTTTATCAAAGGCAATACTGGCAAATTTTACGGCGTAGCGGGCAGGGAATGGATCGATTTTATTATTCAGAATAAAACCCTACTTAATACAGAAAAGGAAAAGCACGAGCGCGCATTTATTGACAAAATGATTGCATCAAAACCGAAAGACATTGCCTATGAAGAACTCAACCAAATAGGGCGCGTAGCGAAGAATTTTGCATTATTGGAAACCGTGGGGAAATGCTCAAAACATATTACAGGCTTAAATGATGACGAAATAGAAACGGCAATTTTCAACTGCTTTACATTATGGGTAAATGAATTTGGCTGGGGAAATAAGGAAAAAATGCAGATTATCGAGAATCTGGACCTATTCATCCAACAGAATATAGGCGATCTTTATCACGTTAGAAATAAGCAGATTGTAAACACGCCAGTAAGCAAAAAATTTGTAGGATTTTATTTTGAAGAAGACACTCGGGAAAATTCCTATCTAATATTAGACAAACGGAATCTACTTTTAGAAATGGGGGCTTTTCCAGAGAAAAAAATTATTGAATCTTTGCTTAAAGAAAAGCGATTAATCAGAACGGAACGAAAAGATAAGGATACATGGCGCAATGAATCAACCTATCCAACCTTGCAGGATAAAAACATTACAACACCAACAAAAAGAGGGTTAAAAATCACCCTGCCATTGGAGGAATAAATAAAGGCGGTTCGATTGAATCGCCTTTTTATACAGTGGTTAATTTAACATAATATTGAATGATTATTAAGCTTTTAGATTTTTTCTAGAACAAACCAAAAATAACGGGGGAAAAGTGGGAAAGTGGGAAAATACAATAATTAATTTATAATTTTTATAATTAAATCAATATATTATATTGTTATTTATAGTATTTAATTTTCCCCCCGCTTCCCACTTTTCCCCCTTTCTTGAAATTGGATGGGATGAAAAAAGGGGAATTTTTCCAAAAAGGGGGAAAATGGGGGAAAATTTTCCGATTTTTTTATTTTTGTTATCAATAAGTTGCAAACTTTTTCCCACTTTTCCCACTTTCCCCCGAAAAATAGAGAGCTAACAAAAAAATCCTACGAAGAAAAACAAAGAAGGGATTCTATCCAGTATTTCTAGTAGTAAAGAATTTCTCGGTTTTTAAGAATTTCATAAATAAAAATATACGTTTTACTTTTATTTTTTTCTGCTTACCTTAGAATCAAATTACACAATAACCATGGATGAAAGAAATGATTGCCTTGATCCTATTTCTAATTGCTGCACCAATTTATTTACTGATAGCAGGGCTTTTTATTGGTGGCACATATTTAATCAACATTCTGCCAGCATTTATCGTAATCTATCTATTGTTGGTATTTTTAGCTGCAATACTGACCCCATTCAAACCGTGGTTTAATCGGAACCGCGCCAAAATAAATTCTTCAGGAAAATTGATTCTTTTAGTTTTATTTGGGCCACTAATAGCTGTTCTAACGATATCTATCATTGCATTGCCTTTCGTTATGATTTACGCAATAGCTGATAACCCATTTTTATGGTATGCAGTGATTTTATTATTTGTTTTCGTCTATGGTTTCATCAAAAGAAATTCAATAAAACGAAAGGAAGAAGAAAGGATTTGGGAAAAAACTCGTGAACGCGCAGCGTTACATAAGGAAAGATATTTTTACGGTGAACAAAAATACACTAAAGAAGATTAAGCTATAAAAATGGACTCATAAAACGAAATTAAACGAGAATTAAAGATTGACCGTTAAACCTCTTTTTTTTCATAATTGCACCTTGAACAAGGACAAATCATAGAAAAATTTATTTTTAACCCCCTGTATAACCCCCTAACGGACTATACAAAATATCAAGATTTTAGACTACACAAGGCTTAAGAGGTAAAAGTCATTGTTCTTTCTCACCGCCATGAGCCTTGTCAAATAACGCCTATCTTGTCAAAAAACAACATAAAAAAACAATTATTTAGTTATATCTAATCTGTTTCTTTCGTTGGTCTATATTTGTCGTTGTTTCCGTTTTTAACTCCCTAGCTTAATTAGGTCAAATTTAGGTGAGTTAAAATCGTTTAATTTTAACCAAAAAACTGCCTGTTATAAGAATAGCGAAACGACAAAGAAAGCGTTTATGAATCTTTTAAAGTGTTACGATTCACACAAAATGATACAAGAAGAGGATATTATGGCGATTCATCAAATACTAACGGAACAAGCTGCAAGTATTACCGATCTAAAACGAAACCCTATGGGCGTAATGCGAGAAAGTGAAAATGGCGTAATAGCTATACTAAATCGTAACCAACCTGCATTTTATTGCCTTACACCTGAAATGTTCGCTTATATGCAAGAATTAATCGAAGATGCAGAACTTGTACGCATTGCAGAAGAACGAAAAACTGAGGGCTGTTTTATTGAGGTTGATATAAATGACTTATAAACAGACATTTAGCCCAAAAGCAAAGAAAGAATGGAATAAACTTGGCGATACCATAAAAACCAATTTAAGAAAAAATTACTCAAACGCTTAGAAAATCCATACGTGCCCGCAGATCGGCTTTCTGGCTTTTATCGAAAAGTTTTGTCTATCTATAATAAAATCACCTTACCTTTATACAAAGTAAGGTGCTTTTATCAGCTTTTCTTCAACTCTTTCAAAAAAGCGACAAAAATCGTTTTTTGGGGCGTGGTTAATTCCTGCCAGTGTCTGTCTAACTCGTCATTATTCCATTCTGCCAATTCCATACAATCCGCAAAAAAATAGCTGATTGGTGTTTTTAAAAAGGTCGCTATCGCCACCAAATGCGACATATTGATCTTATTTGTACCACGTTCATAACGAGAAAGTTGTGGTTGTGAAATATCTACATATTCAGACAATTTTTCTGCTGTATAACCCAATTCTTTTCGTTTTTGCTGGATACGTTGTCCGACTGCACGATCTATATCACTAGCGATAGGTTGAACCATAAATCATTGCCACCACTTTATTCATAATTGGCATTATTTTTTACAATTTATTACCTTGAATGAATATCCTGTTAAGTATATAATTTTTAAAAATATGCTTTTTACGCATATTTAAGAGTTAATTAGATCATATCAATAACCTAAGGAACTTAATTTATGGAATACATTGTCGGTATTATTCTGATTATTGGATTTATTGTTTACAAAATGTATAAGAAAGGTAGAGCAATAACAGATACCTATATCATTGCAAGTGAAAAGGCTTTCATTATTTTCGCAGAAGATCCTTATGGTGTTTTAAAAAGTCTTTGCCAGCAAGGTGATAACTTCCCTACCTCAAAAAGAATTTTGAGGGATTACGAATTATTCAAAGACTTTCAAATGGCAACTCAAACATTATCACATGAAGAAAAAGAGTTTTTTGCAGAAGATATCTCATTTGCAATGCTTGGGCTTATTACTCTCTTTATATACGGCGAGAACAGAACAGAAAAGAACTTTAATGATGTTCATCATGATCTTAAACATAATTTTGAGTTCAATGACTCATTCAAGCAAGCAAGAAGAAAGGTGTTGTTCTTATATGGAATTTTATATTTGAATTAGAGGTTATTATGTTTATTAATATCATTCGCTGGATTCTATTGCCATTTGCTTGTGTTCTGGCTTACATTCTAACTGGCATAATTGCAAACTTCTTTATTGGTGGATATGAAGGTGAAACAATTGGGTATAGCAGATATGCTTACACTTTAGGTTCTTTCGATGTTTATTGGTATGGTTTAATTAAGAATGCCCTGATGAGTTCAGCTCTTGTCTATGCGGCTTTCTTTGTTGCTCCAACTTATAAAATGGCGACAACTAGAGTTATTGCGATAATTATGGCCGTAGTTTATGTTGGATTATTCGTTTACGCTATATCTGTTTTAGAACCAAGCTTTTGGAAAGTTCTAGGTTATTGTGGCGATATAATAGCTTCATGTATAGGGTTATTGGCTTATAAAACTTTAGATGAAGAGGCTTAATTTATCTTAAATATTTGCGTGTCCGATAATTTATCGTTCACGCATTGTATCTTTCATTTAGAAACTAACGTCATTTCTCACACCATCCTAATTTTATTCCCTTATTTTCCTTCTTATTCAAAATCAATTTTTTATTCTTCTTTTCGTATTCTGTTCATTGAATTTTTTCATCAATGCAGTAAACTAGCCACCGATTTTTAATCACCTTTCTTTTCACTTTAAATGTTACCCGCGAGTAACAAAAGGACACATCATGACAAACAAAGTAAACAGTTATGGCTGGAAAGCCTTAATTGGCTCTTCCGTCGGCTATGCAATGGACGGTTTCGATCTTCTCATTTTAGGTTTCATGCTTAGCGCAATTTCCGCAGACTTAAATCTACCCCCCACCCAGAGTGGCTCTCTCGTGACATGGACGCTTATTGGTGCCGTATTTGGCGGTATTTTATTTGGCGCATTAAGCGATAAATACGGTCGTGTACGCGTACTGACTTGGACCATTCTTCTCTTTGCGGTGTTTACTGGTTTATGTGCGATTGCACAAGGTTACTGGGATTTACTGATTTATCGCACAATTGCTGGCATTGGCTTAGGCGGTGAATTTGGAATTGGGATGGCTCTAGCAGCAGAAGCATGGCCCGCACGCCACCGAGCGAAAGCAGCATCTTATGTTGCATTGGGTTGGCAAGCTGGTGTGTTAGGTGCTGCATTACTTACACCATTATTGCTCCCGCATATTGGCTGGCGTGGAATGTTCTTAGTGGGTATCTTCCCTGCATTTGTCGCTTGGTTCTTACGTTCTCATCTGCACGAACCTGAAATTTTCACTCAAAAACAAACCGCACTTTCAACGCAATCCAGCTTTACTGATAAATTACGTTCATTTCAGCTTCTGATTAAAGACAAAGCAACGAGCAAAATTAGCCTTGGTATCGTCGTACTCACCTCCGTACAAAACTTCGGTTATTACGGCATTATGATTTGGCTACCTAATTTCTTATCAAAACAACTTGGATTCAGTTTAACTAAATCTGGGCTCTGGACCGCCGTTACCGTCTGTGGCATGATGGCTGGCATTTGGATTTTCGGACAACTCGCTGACCGCATCGGACGCAAACCAAGTTTCTTACTTTTCCAATTAGGCGCAGTGATAAGTATCGTGGTTTACTCACAACTTACCGATCCTGACATCATGCTTCTTGCTGGGGCATTTTTAGGTATGTTTGTGAACGGAATGATGGGCGGTTACGGTGCATTAATGGCTGAAGCCTACCCAACAGAGGCTCGAGCAACCGCACAAAACGTACTTTTCAATATTGGTCGTGCCGTAGGGGGATTTGGACCTGTGGTTGTGGGCTCAGTTGTACTCGCCTACTCTTTCCAAACGGCCATCGCCCTACTTGCGATTATCTACGTAATTGATATGTTAGCGACAATTTTCTTAATCCCAGAATTAAAAGGTAAAGCCTTAGACTAAGAAAATATAAAGGATGAAAATGCTCGCCAAGTGCGAGCATTTTTTATGAAATAAAAGGAAGTAATTTTGAGGATACTTGTTCAGCTGAAATCTCTTTCATTGAACTTGCCGATAAGTAATGCTGATTTTTACCATAACAGCCAATCAATTTAGGATCCGTTGCGCCATAAAGCGTAATATTGGGCTTATCCAAAGCAGCTGTTAAATGCGCCAAACCTGTATCCACTGATACAACAGCCTTTGCATTTGCAAGCTGTTTTGCAAGCTCCGTTAAAGTTAATTTTGGCAATACAATCACTTTAGAATGAACTTGAGACAAACGCTCTGCTCGCGCTTTTTCTTGTTCATTTCCCCAAGGCAAGCGAATTTCGTAATCAGAAAGTGCGGTCATTTTTTCAATCAATTTTTGCCATTCTGATTCTTCCCAATGCTTATCTGCCCGAGTTGTAGAATGAATAAATACCACATAGTTTTTTTCTGAAGTTTGATGAAGAAAATGACGAGCAATGCCATAATTGCCCTGAACTTGGGGCAATTCATAACCTAAACTCTGAGCAAAAAGCTGACGAATTCGTTCCACCGCATGTTGTTGATAAGAAATCGCGTATTTTTTATCGTAGAACAAGGAAGCTATCGGCTCACGGATACTCTTGCGATCATAGCCATGTTTGACGCCATTGGCTAAGCGTGTCGCAAAAAAAGCGCTCTTAAAAAGCCCTTGTGCATCAATCACGGCATCATATTGATTGGCTTGTAATAAAGTGAGGTAAGATTTCCATTCGTTTTTTGTTTGAGCTGAAAAAGGTGATTTTCGCCAGCGTCTTAAGGCAATTGGAATGATTTGATTCACGGCAGAATGCCAACGTGGGATTTCGGCAAAATTCTCTTCCACCACCCAATCAATAGATAAATTAGGAATAGCACGCTGTGCATCAGTCAATGCCGGCAAAGTATGAATCACATCGCCCATAGAGGAAGTCTTAATCACACATACTTTCATTTAATTAACCTTCTTCCCCAGTGCATAATTCCAAGCCCTGATACGGCTAAAATGCCTCCAATAATTAAGGAGGAATCCACTTGTTCATTCAACCAAACGGCTGAAAATAAAATACCTAAAATCGGCACAAGAATAATGTAAGCCGAGGCATTGCCTGCCCCTAAGTGTTTCACACCATCAAAATACCATGCATAAGCCAATACCGTTGCACCAAATGCAAGACCAAGTAAACTAAACCATTGCGATCCATTTAATTGAAATACGGTTGCCCAATCTTCCGCACTTTCCGTCCATAATGCTGCCAACGTCAGCATGAAAAAACCAAAAGTAGAAGAAATCGTGGTAGCGGTGAGAGAATCAATTCCGATTAATACTTTACGAGCCAATAAAGTATAAGCAACCCAGCAAACTAAAGCACAAAGCAATAACATTTGACCGAATCCAAAATTTTGTAAGAGGTTAGTTGGATTCCCTTTTGTCATGGCTAACAAAGAACCGCTAATGGCAATAATCATCCCTAATACAACCCAGCGATTCCATTTTTCTTTAAATAATAAAATAGCAAAAAACATCGTAAAGACAGGATTAGAGGCAACGACCATCGTTCCTTGCCCTGCTGGAACATATTTCAAACCCCAAATAAAAAAAGTCGAATAACCAAAGATCCCAAGCAAAGCCGTTAACAATAACCCCACCCATTGATTAGATCGCAGTTGTTTAGCATATTTGAAACGATTCGTCGCATATAGCCAAATAATGAGTGGAATAATGGCGAAAAAAAATCGCAAACTTGAAGCAATAAACGTCGGCATGGCTTGGGCAACCACTCGTCCCCAAGGCCAAGAGGCGCCCCATAAAATCACCATTCCAATTAATTGTAAATGTATGCGTAGAGGGTTCATATCATTAACATATCCAGTTACGCCTTTTCTATTTACTTAAAGGCTCTGCTTGGTAAGCTTTTATTTTTTCTCGTAAAGCGGCTTCAAATGCTGCTCGATGAGCATCATCTTGAAAGGCTGAATGAGGAATTAAGAAAAACAAGCCTGTATCAACTCGAATCATTAAGTAACCATAATGATTTTCGATATGATGAATGTACCGATAATTATATAAAGTTTGGCAGAGCGCTATTTCAGAATATAAACCATCATCTTGAATACGTACGGTTCTCTTTTCTTGCTCTATTCTATTAAGTACTTGGCTTTGAATTGCTCGATTATTTAAATAAGGTCGAATTAAAACTGCGTATATAAATGCTAATAGAGAAATGACAAGTAATATATATCCCACATAATAAGCCAAAATATTTTCATAATAATCATAAAAATATTCAGACCAATCCATCATTACAAAGGCAATAAAACAGCTTGGAATCAGAAATAATAAATACAATAGGAAATCACCAATATGCATTATCTTACGAAATTTATTATGTTTATAAATATCACGACTTACTTTCCTAGCTACTTTAGAATAACTTTTATCTAATACAGGTTGATATGTAATTTCCATTTTATATTCCTTTTTTGTTAGCACTTAAAAGTGCGGTCAATTTTTCCAATACTTTTTCCGGCGTAATATCGATCAAACTTTGATGATATCCTTCAGCGCTGTCGGTGCTTTTACGCACTTTAATCAAATCGCCTTCAATTAAACGGATGATTTCTACTTTATCGGATAGTGGAGGTGTGTACGTTGGGCTGGTTGGGCCGTAAAGCGCCACTAACAGACGATCAGTAGCAGCGGCAATGTGCATTAAACCACTGTCGTTACTCACGATCGCCGTGCAGTGAGCAATTAAATCCACCGCCTGATTCAGATTAGTTTGCCCCGCTAAATTTAAACAAAATGATTGTAGCTCGGCTGGTAATGCATTACGAATTTGCTCTCCTGCTTCCACATCTTTTGGTGAACCAAATAATTCTACCGCATAGCCTTTTTCAATGAGCATTTCGGCCAATTTAGCATAATGATAATGTGGCCAACGTTTTGCAGGGCCAAATTCTGCACCAGGACAAAAACCAATAATTGGACGTTCGCCTAAAAGTGCGGTTTGTTTTTCAAATTTTTTTAAGGTTTCAGCTTGTTGCGCTGGCTCAACCGTCAAATAGGGTTTCAAGACAGGAATATCATCAGCTTTTGGTACAGCATCTTTTTCAAAAGCCAATGCAACATAACGCTGCACCATCATTGGATAATCTTTTTTATTGGCTCGTAAATCATTCAATAAAATATAACGGCTTTCGCCTTTCCAACCACGACGATAGATAATTTTGGCGAAGAAAGGAATAAACGCCGATTTCAATGAATTAGGCAAAATAATCGCCATATCATATTGTTCACGCAAAGATTTCCCTAAGCGATAACGCGTTCCCAATTCAAAGGCCCCGTGCCCTAATGGCATTTCAATTGCCTTACGCACCTCTGGCATGCGCGCAAGCAAAGGCTTACACCAATTCGGTGCCATCACGTCAATATTGCAGCTTGGATATTGAATTTTCAGTTGCTGGTACAAACTGTGCGACATCATCATATCGCCAACCCAAGATGGGCCAATAATTAGAATATTCATTTTCTGTCTTTCAGATAAAAGTGCGGTCAAAAATACTTGTTATTATGGCATAGAGTTGAATAAAAATATGCTCCTTTAACAATTTAGTCGAAACTCTTTAGGAGTCATTTCGAATTCTTTCTTAAACACAGAATAAAAATATTGAACAGAAGGATAACCACAAATATCTGCAATTTCTTGAATAGAAATATCAGTTTGTTCTAATAAATTTTTAGCTCTAGCGATTTTTTCTTCATGAATAACTTGGTGTATTGTTCTATCCATTTCGTTTTTAAAACGTTGTTCAAGATTAGAGCGCGATATTTCCAAATGGTCCAAAACCTGTTCTACTTTAATGCCATGGCATGCCCGGTGACGAATATAATGCATAGCTTGTATAACAAGAGGATCGCTCAAGGAACGATAATCAGTAGAATTTCGTGTATGAACTGTAATTGGCGGAATTAAAATAGGTGTGCTAGGAGCTTTTTGTCCATTAAGTAATTTATGTAATAACTTTGCTGCTTGATATCCAATTTCTCTTGCTCCTTGCTCTACAGAAGAAAGAGATACTCGCGATAAATATTGGATCAATTCTTCATTATCAATACCAATCACACAAAGCTCTTCAGGTACAGCAATTTTACTGTACTCACAAGCCTGCAATAAATGACGAGCACGCGCATCCGTAACAGCAATAATACCAGTATGAGAAGGAAGAGATTTTAACCAGACAATTAGCTTTTGTTGCTCTTCCAACCAATTTTGAGCATGAACCTGCACACCCTCATATAGGTAAATAGGGTAATGATTTTTCTCCATCAACTCTACAAAAGCATCTCTTCGTTCTATAGACCAATGCTTATGAGTATTTACTTGCAAACCATAAAATGCAAACTGTGACAGTCCTTTCTCCTGTAAATGAGATAAAGCCATTTCAACCAATGCCATATTATCTGTTGCTACATAAGGAAAGTGCGGATAAAAATCAGCTTGTTTATAAGATCCACCAACTGCTATAGTAGGAATAAGAGTGTGTTGCAATAATTCAACAGTTTTTGGATCATCAAAGTCTGCAATAATGCCATCAATAGAAAGTTGATTAATGGTATCAGTATGATAGATAAATTCATCCTCTACAAAAATATCCCACATACATTGCGATGCCTGAATATATTGTCCAATACCCTCCACCACCTGCCGATCATACACCTTGTTTGCATTAAATAAGAGGGCAATTTTGTAGTATTGTTCCGTCATTTTATATCCTTATCTATGGGAAACCTCTGTTTAAGTTATAATAGAAAAGATATTTAGCTTCAAGATAAAAATAGCCAGAATAACTGGCCATTTTTATATCCAATACCACATTTATTTTTTTAGCTTCGCAATACCTATTCCACTTGCACCATAAATAATAGCAAAGATAATACCGCTCCAACATAAAATTGCCCAAGGTAAATAAGACAATGTTGCAACACCTAATGTGCCTGCCATATATGCACCTGCGGCAGTCCATGGCAAAATAGGTTCAATAATTGTTGCGGAGTCTTCTGCTGTTCGACTTAGATTTTTTGGATGTAATCCTTTTTCTACATACGCATCTTTAAGCATTTCTCCTGGAATTAGAATAGAAATTTGCCCATTACAAGTAACCCCAATCATTGTTAGACCGCAAAGAATCGTTGTAATAATCAAAGAAAGAGTTGAATGAACAAAGGTGAGTAATTTTTGAATAATTACAGTTAATGCACCGCTCAATTGTAATACACCAGCAAATGATAATGCACAGAAACAAATTAATAGTGTTCCCATCATTGAATTCATTCCACCACGATTCAACAAACGACTTAAATCAGAGCTAACTGAAGTATGGTGAATCATTGAGGTATCAAATCCATTAACTGCGCTATTAATCACATCAGATAGAGAGAATTTTTGAATTAAGATAGCATTAATAATTGCGATAAATGCTGATAATAACATCACTGGAATAGTCGGTTTCTTAGTAATAGAGCCCCATAATACAATAGCGACTGGAATAAGTAATAGAAAGTTAAAATGATAAACTTGCTCTAGCTCATGAATCATTGTATTTACTTTTTCTGGAGTCGCCACATTAGAAAAATCGTAGTTTAAACCATATACCACATAGACAGTAGCCGAAAGAATAAAAGATGGTAATGTTGTATAAAGTAAGTGAGCGATATGCTCATATAAATCTACGCCAGCAGCTGCGGATGCAATATTGGTTGTATCAGATAGTGGCGATAATTTATCTCCAAAATACGCACCAGCGACCACAGCACCTGCCGTAGCAGCCAAATTGGCGTCTAATCCAATCGCAACTCCCATAAATGCCACACCAACAGTCCCTGCAGACCCCCAAGAGGTTCCAGTACAAATGGAAACAATAGCAGTAAGGAATAAGGCTGTCACATAAAGATATTCTGGTGATATCGCTTTTAGTCCGTAGTAGATCATCATAGGAATTGTTCCTCCACTAATCCAAGTTCCAATTAATAATCCTACAGTAATTAAAATTAATAGCGCAGGCATTGTTTTAGCTATTTTTTCTGAAATGGCGTCTAAAATATCTAAATAGCAATGACCTAATTTAATAACTAAAAAACCAGCAAATACCGTTGAAATAATCATTAATGGCTCTGCTGGCAAATCAAATAAAGCATACCCAAGCCCTAACAGTAATAGCATCACTATGATTGGTGAAAAAGCTTCTAATGTTGTTGGCATTCTTGTGCGATGAGTGGTTTTCATATTAAATCTCCCTATTGTTTAATAAACAAAACCCATTTTTGATTCGATTCAATGCTTCTAATAATTTTTCTCTAGGCATAGCGACATTCATACGAAAGAAACCGTCTCCCTCTTTTCCAAATTCACTCCCCAAAGATACTTTTACTCTTGATAAATTATTAATCCAATAAGCTAATTCATTTTCATTTATACTTAGCTTTTTATAGTTTATCCAAAGTAAATAAGTTCCATCACTTTCAGTAATATCTAATAATGGAATATACTCATTGAAAAATTCTTTTACTATCTTCTTATTATTCTTTATGTATTCTTTTAGATAGATTACCCAATCAGTACAATATTTATACAACGAAATGATGGCTGGTATAGAGAAATAATTTGGATTATGTATACCTAATGCCATCATTTCTTTTATAAATTTTTCTCGAATTTCTTTATTCTCAATAATTAGGTTAGCTATTTCCAATCCAGGAATATTAAAAGTTTTTGCTGGGGATAAACAGATCATTGAATGATTTGCTACCCATTCATCTAATGATGATATTAGATAGTGGGAATTATTTGTTAATGTAAAGTCTGCATGGACATCATCAGAAATGATAAATACATTATGTTTTTTAGCTAAGTTTATAATTTCAATAAGGACTTCTTTGTTCCAAATCGTTCCAGTTGGATTATGAGGAGAAATTAAAACAAATACTTTAGAATGTTCAAAACATTCCTCTAATAAATGAAAATCAATATGATACTTTCTATTTTCATAAACCAAAGGACATTGATATAATTTTCTGTCATTTAATTTTATCGTGTTTAATATTGGACTATATGAAGGTGATAGAATACATATTCCATCAATTTCTTTTGTAAATGCTCGTATATAAATAGATATAGCTTGAATTATTCTTGGGCAAAATACAATTTTTTCAGAGAGAACAGAATAATGATATTGTTCAAAAATATAATCACTGATTATCTTGTGATAGTCGGCTGGTAATTCAGTATAACCATAAATTCCTAAACGATTAAATTTTTCTAATTCATCTATCATCAATTGAGGTGCTGGAATATCCATATCCGCGACAGACATTGGAATAATATCATTATCTACATTCCATTTAGCACTAAATGTATTTAGGCGATCAATAATCACATCAAAATTATAAAAATTATTCATTATTCCTCCTGATGTATAAGGCAAATTTACTTTAGTCAAAGAAGGAAAGAATTAAAATTACTAAAACTACTTTATCTATTACGTTTTTTCACAACTGTGATCTAGTCCACAATTGTAAATAATCACTATAAAAAATTAAATAATGTAACGGATAAGAACTTGTTTTTTTTCATAAAAAGATGAAAAATTTCATCATCTAGAAAGCAGTATGTTAGGTAACCATTTCTATAAAATTAAAAAACCGCCATTTTATAAATGACGGTTTTAAATTAATAATTACATCTTTTTCTTATTACTAGTATCTATCCATACAGCAAGTAACAAAATGCCACCTTTGACAATATATTGCCAAAAAGTTGGCACATCAAGCATACTCATACCATTATCAAGCGATGCGATGATAAGTGCGCCAATAACGACCCCAAACACACTTCCTACACCACCAGCTAAGCTTGCCCCTCCAATGACACAAGCTGCAATCGCATCTAGTTCTGCATTTTGCCCAGCAGATGGTGAACCTGCACCTAAACGAGCACTTAAAATCAACCCTGCTATTGCAACTAACACACCATTCATTGCAAATATAATCAGTTTTGTTTTCTCTACATTGATACCAGATAATTTTGCCGCATCAATATTGCCTCCAATCGCATAAACGTGGCGACCGAATGAAGTTTTACGAGAGAGGAATAACCCTAAGATTGCAAGAACTGACAGTACTAAAACAGGAAATGGAATGCCACGATAATCATTAAGTAAATAAATTGCTCCTAATACAATTACTGCAAACAAAGCATATTTCGTAAAATCTTTTGATAATGCAGACACTTCCAGCTGAAGCTGCTGGCGACTTCTACGTTGATAATTTCCCCAAAGAACAAATCCAATAACTGCAATACCACCTAAGATAACCCCTGCAATATCTGATAAATAACCTTGCCCAATAACTGTCATAGTTCCACTAATAGGAGATACAGTTGTGCCATTAGTCAAACCAATCAAAATTCCACGGAATGCGAGATAACCTGCAAGTGTAACAATGAAGGATGGCACTTTACGATAAGCCACCCACCAACCATTCCAAATACCAAAAATTAAACCAAGAGCAATTGTTGCAATAATAGTTACAGGTAATGGGAAGCCCCACCAAACATCGGCAATAGCTGCAAATCCGCCCAGTAGGCCCATAAGTGAACCAACAGATAAGTCAATTTCAGCAGAAATAATGACAAAAACCATTCCAATTGCAAGAATGCCAGTAATTGAAGTTTGGCGTAACAAGTTAGAAATATTTCTTGCACTTAAATAAGCGCCATCAGTAGCAACACTAAAGAATGCCATAATGACTGCAATAGCTATTAACATAATGTAAACTTGTAAATTTACGGATTTTAACTTAAACATAGATTACTCCTTAAGTGCTGTTTCCATAACTTGTTCTTGAGTAAGAGCAGTATTGATAAGACTAGCTTTAAGTTTACCTTGGTGCATAACAAGAACTCTATCACTAATGCCTAAAACTTCTGGTAGTTCTGATGAAATGACAATAATAGCAATCCCCTCTTGTGCTAATTGGTTAATTAACTTATAAATTTCATATTTCGCACCAACATCAATTCCTCTTGTTGGTTCATCTAAAATCAGTATTTTAGGATTTAACAATAAACATTTGGCTAGGATCGCTTTCTGTTGATTACCGCCACTAAGTCGTCCTATTGGCAAATCTGGTGAAAAAGTTTTTACCTTTAGTCGTTTGATGGCTGAGCCAATTATTTGCTCTTCTTTTGCTTCATTAACTACCATTTTTCCGAAACAATAAGATTTCAAAGAAGAAAGCGTAATGTTTTTGCCAACTCCCATAATAGAAACAATGCCGTGTTTCTTCCGATCTTCAGGAACCATCACAATTTTATGTTCAATCGCTTGGGCACAATTTTTGATATTTACTTGTTTTTGATTGATAAAAATATTTCCTTCAAACTTACCTTCATAAGACCCAAATAAGCATTGCACCATGTCTGTACGACCTGAACCAACTAAACCTGCAACACCTAAAATTTCCCCCTCATGAAGACCAAAACTTACGTTATCAACACGCTTAATATGTGTATTGATTGGATGCCAAGCAGAGAGATTTTCTACTCGTAAAATTTCATCTTTGATTTCATGAGGTTCATGTGGATAAAGTGAGGTAATTTCCCGACCTACCATCATGGTGATAATGTCATCTTGTGTCATTGTTGAAGCGTCTTTCGTACCAACATGTTCACCATCACGAATGACGCAAATTTTGTCAGAGATCGCCTTAACTTCATTGAGTTTATGGGAAATATAGATACAAGCGATATTGTGTGCTTTAAGATCCTTAATAAGATTTAACAAAATTTCCGTTTCTTTTTCGGTAAGTGAAGCCGTTGGTTCATCTAAGATAAGAAGTCTTACTTGTTTATTCAAAGCCTTAGCTATTTCAACTAATTGCTGTTGCCCTAAACCTAATTCTCCTACTCGTGTATTGGGATCGACATCTAATTGCACCTGCTGTAATAAATTTTTGCAACGTAAGTACATTTCATTATCTGCTGTCAAACCTTTATGAGTTATTTCGTTACCCAAAAAAATATTCTCCAATACAGACATATTCTTTACGAGAGTAAGTTCTTGATGAATAATTGAAATGCCTTTTTCTTCAGTATCTCTAATATTCCTTGCTTTTAGTTCACTTTCTGAAAAGTAAATATCACCGCTGTAATCTCCACAAGGATAAATACCGCAAAGTATTTTCATTAATGTAGATTTTCCAGATCCATTTTCACCACATAAAGATAAAATTTCCCCCGCTTCTAATTCAATAGATATATTATGAAGTGCGGTCACATCACCAAATTTTTTTGTGATATGTTTCATTTCCAACAATGCCATATCGTAACTCCCTAAGAGGTAAGGGAAGAGTTATCTCTTCCCTCTTAAAGTTAGTGATAAATGCTTTCCTTAGTATGAAAACCATCTTTAATTACAGTTTCATTAATATTACGTTTATCAACAGCGATAGGATCAAGTAAATACGCAGGAACATTTTTTAAGCCATTATTCAGTTCTGCATTAGCTTCTACTTTTTCATTCTTACCTAATTCAACCGCAATTTCTGCCGCTTTATTTGCAAGTTTCGTAATTGGTTTATAAACAGTCATAGTTTGCGAGCCATTGACAATACGTTTAATTGCAGCTAAATCTGCATCTTGCCCAGAAATTGCGACTTTCCCAGATAAGCCTTGTGCGCTAAGGGCCTGAATCGCACCTCCAGCAGTAGCATCGTTAGATGCAACAACAGCATCCACATTATTTTTATTAGCTGTTAATGCGTTTTCCATAATTTGTAACGCTTTTTCAGCTAACCAAGAATCAACCCATTGATCTCCTACAACCTTAATTTTCCCACTGGCAATTAAAGGATCTAATACTTTCATTTGCCCTTTTCTAAATAATTTCGCATTATTATCTACAGGAGATCCCCCCATTAAAAAATAATTACCTTCTGGTTTTACAGCCACAATACTTTTAGCTTGTAGTTCACCTACTTTTTCATTATCAAAGGAAACATAAAAATCTAAATCTGCATTATTGATTAAACGGTCATACGCTAATACTTTTATTCCTTCCTTTTTAGCTTCAGAAATAACGTTACTTAATACTTCACCGTTATGAGGAATAATTACTAATACATCAATATTTTTATTGATCATATTTTCGATTTGAGAAATTTGTGCTGAATCATCACCATTCGCAGATTGGACAAATACTTTTGCACCCATTGATTCTGCTTTGTTTACGAAAATATCTCGATCTTTTTGCCATCTTTCTAAACGTAAATCATCAATGGATAAACCAATTTTAAGATCTTTGGAATGGGCAGAACTACTAAATACAGTTAATGCACCAACAAGGGTAAGTAAAGCTGATTTGATTTTCATATTGATACCTCAATAGTTAAGTGAAGGACTAGTTATTGCTCCAGTTGTTAGTTTTCACACTTTAAAAAAGGCTTTCAATTATAAAATCTTTCTCCATTATTACGTTTTTTCACAACTGTGATCCACTCCACAGTTGCAAATAATCAACATAGAAAAATTAAATAACATAATTGATGAAAAGCTAGTTTTTCACAAAAATACGAAAAATTTCATCACCTAGAGAGGAAAATGTTATGACAACCTATTTCGATAAAATTGAAAAAATCTCCTTTGAGGGAGAAAAATCCACAAATCCTTTTGCTTTCAAACATTATGATGCTAATCAAGTAATTTTAGGTAAAACTATGGCTGAACATTTGCGCTTAGCTGTGTGTTATTGGCATACCTTTTGTTGGAATGGGAATGATATGTTTGGGCTAGGTTCTTTGGAACGAAGTTGGCAGAAAAATCCAAATTTGCTTGCTGGCGCAGAACAAAAAGCCGATATTGCTTTTGAGTTTTTGAATAAGTTAGGCGTGCCTTATTATTGTTTTCATGATATCGATATTGCACCTGAAGGTAATTCAGTGCAGGAATATGTACAAAATTTTCATCATATTGTTGATATTTTAGAACGCAAACAAGTAGAAACGGGTGTAAAACTCTTATGGGGAACTGCAAATTGTTTTACTAATCCTCGTTATATGTCTGGTGCAGCAACCAATCCTAATCCTGAGGTTTTTGCTTGGGCTGCAACACAAGTGTTTAATGCGATGAATGCCACTCAACGTTTAGGTGGAGAAAATTACGTATTATGGGGTGGACGTGAGGGATATGAAACTTTATTGAATACCGATTTGAAACGTGAACGTGAACAAATTGGTCGTTTTATGCAAATGGTGGTAGAACATAAGCATAAAATTGGGTTTAAAGGTACATTATTAATTGAGCCAAAACCGCAAGAACCAACTAAACATCAATATGATTATGATGTGGCAACAGTGTATGGTTTCCTAAAACAATTTGGTTTAGAAAAAGAAATTAAAGTTAATATTGAAGCTAACCACGCGACGCTTGCTGGCCATACCTTTCAACATGAAATTGCAACAGCTTGTGCATTAGATATTTTTGGCTCAATTGACGCTAATCGTGGCGATCCACAATTAGGCTGGGATACCGACCAATTCCCAAATAGTGTTGAAGAAAACACGCTAGTTATGTATGAAATTTTAAAACATGGTGGTTTTACTACTGGAGGTTTTAATTTTGATGCGAAAATTCGCCGACAAAGTATTGATCCTTATGATTTATTTTACGCTCATATCGGTGCAATTGATGTATTGGCATTATCCTTAAAACGTGCAGCAAAAATGTTACAAGAGGAAACCTTACAAAAAATTGTTAATGAACGCTATGCAGGTTGGAATAGTGAACTTGGCCAGCATATTTTGCAAGGTAAAACTTCACTTGAAACACTTGCGCAACTTGTCCAACAAAAAGATTTAGCGCCAAAACCAGTTTCAGGTCAGCAAGAATATTTGGAAAATTTGGTAAACCAAGTTATTTATAGCTAAAAATGAAGCAAAAGTGCGGTTGTATTCCACCGCACTTTTTTATTTTAGGAGACATTATGTATATAGGAATTGATTGTGGCACACAAGGAACAAAGGCGATAGTGCTTGATTCTGTCCAAAAAAAAGTGATTGGAGTTGGCTACGCAAAACATGAATTAATTACACAATCCAATGGAAGACGTGAACAACAACCAAATTGGTGGATTGAGGCATTACAACAAGCATTACAAATTGCATTGAAACAAGCAAAAAATTCACCGCACTTTTCACCTAATTTAGTGAAGGGAATAGGCATTTCAGGACAACAACATGGACTGGTAATGTTAGATAAAAACGATCGTCCTCTATATAAGGCTAAGCTTTGGTGTGATACAGAAACCGCTACGGAAAATGATATACTGATCGAAAAATTAGGCGGACAAACGGCCGCATTTGAAAAATTAGGTATCATTTGCCAAACTGGTTACACGGCTTCAAAACTGAGTTGGTTTCGTCAAAATTATCCTGATAAATTTGCCAATATTCGCAAAATTATGCTGCCACACGATTACCTAAATTATTGGCTAACAGGAAAATTCTGCACTGAATTTGGTGATGCTTCCGGTAGTGGTTATTTCGATGTTGTGAAAAGAGAATGGAAAAGAGAAGTCTTCAAATATCTTGCGCCAGAATTAAATATGGATGAAGTGTTACCTAAATTACTTTCTGCCGAACAAAAAATCGGTGTGATTAAACCCGAAATTGCGACTTTATTTGGTTTTAATGATAATGTCATCGTCTCCACGGGTGGAGGCGATAATATGATGGGAGCAATTGGTACAGGAAATATTCGAGAAGGGATTGCTACGATGAGTCTCGGTACTTCTGGTACCTTGTATGCTTATACGCAAAAGCCATTACTTAATTTACCACCAATGATCGCAAATTTTTGTTCAAGTAATAATGGCTGGTTACCACTAGTTTGTGTGATGAATATAACCTCCTCAAATAAACAGCTAATGAATTTGCTAAATATTGATATTGAAGAATTAAATCAACTTGCTCAACAAGCACCTATCGGCGCGAATGGCATCACTATTTTACCATTCTTTAATGGTGAAAGAGTTCCACCTTTACCCAATACAAAAGCAAGCATTTTAGGATTAGATTCAAGTAATTTCACACGAGAAAATCTTTGTCGAGCAATGATGGAAAGTGCCACTTTTACGCTTCGCTATGGCTTAGATTTATTTCATCAAGCTGGTCTCGAAACCTCACAAATTCGCCTAATTGGAGGTGGCGCGAAAAGCTCATTTTGGCGGCAAATGGTTGCTGATGTGATGAATTCCGAAGTGGTATGTTTGCAGGAAGAAGAAGCTGCTGCATTAGGAGGAGCAATTCAAGCTATGTGGGCAAATGGAGAAGGAGAACTTGAATTTTTATGCGACACCTTCATTCACTTAGATGAAAACTCCAAAACTTATCCTAACTTATCACAGGTGAAAAATTATCAAAGTGCTTACGAGCGTTATTTAAAACATTTATCACAATTATACTAAATAAAATCCCCTATACCGAGAGTCTATAGGGGATTTACTACATTAATAATTTATTTTCTATTCAACCACGCCATATATTCAGTCACGCCTTCCGCGACTGTTTTGAATGGTTTATCGTAGCCTGTTGAACGAAGTTTAGTTAAATCTGCTTGCGTATATTCTTGATAGCGAGATTTCAAATGCTCTGGGAATGGAATGGTTTCAATCTCGCCTTTTCCGTGGAATTTCACTACTGCATCAGCCACTGCACGGAAACTTTCTGCATTTCCTGTACCAAGGTTGTAAATACCCGAAATACCATTTTGCCAACACCAAATATTCACTGCCGCCACATCGCCCACATAAACAAAATCACGGCGGAAGTGCTCGCTGCCTGCAAATAATTTTGGATTTTCACCTTTTAAGATTTGGTTATTCAAGTGGAATGCTACACTCGCCATAGAACCTTTATGATTTTCACGCGGCCCGTAAACATTGAAATAACGGAAACCACATACTGGCGATTTTGCTTCTGGCAAAATGTTGCGCACATATTGGTCGAACAAGAATTTAGAATAACCATACACATTTAATGGGCCTTCGAATTCACGTTCTTCACGGAATACTTTGGTATCACCATAAGTTGCTGCGCTTGAGGCATAGAAAAAAGGAATTTCGCGGTCAAGGCAATAATGTAACAACTCTTTAGAATATTCGTAGTTGTTGTGCATAATGTATTTGCCATCCCATTCCGTAGTCGCAGAACATGCCCCCTCGTGGAATACCGCATCAATATCACCAAATTCATCGCCTGCAATAATAGAAGCAATGAAATCTTCTTTATCACAATAATCTGCGATGTCTAAATCAACTAAATTTGCGAATTTTGTGCCATCTTTTAAGTTATCCACCACTAAAATATCTTTGCGCCCTAAATCATTTAATGCTTTGACAATATTGCTACCAATAAAACCAGCGCCGCCTGTTACGATAATCATAATTCTGTCCTCTTTAAAATAAGTCTGCGTATTGTAATAGATTTTCTACCGCTTAGCCAAAAAACTCTGCGAAAAACAACCGCACTTTTAACCCCCAATAACTCGTGAGGCCTGTCGTAACAAGATCCATTTTACCTTTACTCAATAGCACAATTGTAGGCGTCACATTAATTTGCCATCGTCCTGCAAATTCCCCTTTAGGATCGTTAACCGTAGTGAAGTGGTAGTCATTTTTACTTAAATAATCATTTACGTCCGCCTCATTACCTGAACGTAATGCCACCGATACAACTTGATACCCTTCTTTCGCTAAAGAATTAATTGCCGGCGAAGTATAGCGACAATAACCACACCAAGTTCCCCAAAAATAAAGCAACGTCGCTTTATTTTGATCAAGACTTTCAAGAGAGAACGTATTCCCTTGAAGATCTTGTAACGTGATTTTATTTATTTCCTCTGGCACCACAGGACGACGAACAAAATCCAGTATGCTACTTACAATAATCAATGAAACTAATAATAAAATAGCATTTTTTAATAAAATCTTTAATTTCATAATAGAGCTTTATAATGAATAGGTTATTAAACAGTAACAAAATAATATATAAATTGCTCAAATTTTAGAAATAGTCAATCTATAAATTAAATGCCCCTATTATAAAAATAGGAGCATTAACTTAATATTAGAAATTATCAATCCCTGTTGTTACACAAAATGTCCTTGTTTCTTTTGGTTTTAACATTATTAAACTACCAGCTTCTTTCGCTGCTAAAAAACCTTCTGGTCTACAAGTTGCAGGTAATACAAATGCGCCGACCTGTTGATCCTCATTAAATAAAATCCAGCGCGTTGCATAGTTAAAATCTTTAGAAGAAAACTTAGTTACGTAAGTATAACCATTAGGCGACTCCATTCTATACTCTAAGTGTTCTTGATATTTACTAAGATTATCCATAAAAAACACTATTTCAGGATCATACATAACATCATTATCTAACTTACACAGTTGATATTTTCCTTCTTTAATCATTTCATTAAATTCTATCCACTTTTGAGTTGGCTTAACATGGGCAGGTATCGTTTCTCTTAAACTAATTGCTGAATCTGGAATATTTTGACTAAGAACAGAACCATGCTCATAACAATAATTCATATGACACATATATTGTAATGGCATATCGACACTGGCTAAATTTGTTACGTTCATTTGAATATCAAATAAAGAATTGTTTGAATAAAGTGTAACAGCTGGTCTTGCAAGATAGTGTTCACCAAATCCCTTAACATATTCTACTTCACCTGTCAGAGTCACTGAATTGTCATCAATAACCAACCAAGCCTTATTAATAATAGAACAAGGCATCTCCCCATGTAAGACATGATCATCCTGTGGCCCAGGACATCCATTCCTAATAAGCCCAGAATGGAAAGCAAAACATCCATAGGTATCAACAATTGAATTACCAAACTTGGGCTCAGAAAACATATTTTTCATCTTTAATGAATGATTATTGAATTCAACATCCCAAATAATTTGACCATAAAAAGGTAATACAACAATAAATCCTTTTTGGTTAGAAATTTTAATTGCCTCAATACCTGATTCATACTTAAAACTAAGTACTGTAAATTCATCATTGCAAAGCAACACTCTTTCTGTTTGAGAAAAAGACTCCTTAAATAGATATAATTCAGTTTTCATTATTTTTCTCCTTTTCCTAATTTCATTTTATCCCAGAAGTAATAGCCAACATAAACAAAGCAAAACATAGGAACAATAAATGCTACTTGTAAAGAACCTAAAGTATCAGAAACATATCCGTGGATAGCAGGAATCACCGCTGCACCAATAATAGACATAACTACTACAGCACCAGCAACCTCTCTATGCTCTTGAGCAACAGTTCCTAATACAGAGGCATAAATCGTTGCCCAACATGGTCCAAACAAAACACTTGCAAAAATTGCGGCATAAACAGCCGAAAAATCATGTACAAATGAAGTATAAGCAAGAGTCAATACACCCAAAATAGAATATAAAAATAATACACTATCAGATTTAAACTTCGTCATTAAAAAATTTGCGATAAATTTCCCAATAAAAAAACCAATAAAACTATATATCATGAAATTTGATGCTTCTCTTTCATTAATATTACTTAAATTTAATGCTAGACGTATTGTAAAAGACCATACTGCAACCTGCATTCCTACATATAGAAATTGAGCAACAATACCTTTTTTAAATTGTGTATTTTTATATAAATATTTAAATGTCTCCAAAAATCTAATATTAGTTCTATTCCCTTCACTTTCAGCCTTACATTTAGGAAACTTTGTTAATAAAAATAACAAAGTAACAGCAATTAAAACAAAAATAAGATACTTATAAGGCTGCAATGTATGCTCAAGCAAAGATAATTTAAATTCATGAGCTTGCTCAGGAGTCATTGATAGTAATTGCTCCTTCAAGCTCACCCCATCCTGAAAAATCAAATACTTACCTAATAAAATACCAGAAATTGCCCCTATAGGATAAAAAGTTTGACTAATATTTAATCTCAAAGTCGCATAATCTTTATGTCCAATCATTGAACTATAAGTATTTGCAGAGGTTTCAAGAAAACTCAAACCTATTGCAATTGAAAATATTGCAGCTAAAAACATCGTATATGTCGCCATATGAGAAGCCGGATAAAACATTGAACATCCAACAATATACAAGGTTAAGCCTATTAAAATAGCTACCTTATAACTACTTTTCTTAATTACTAACGAAGCGGGAATAGCAATCAAAAAGTACCCACCATAAAAGGCACTTTGAACTAACGCACTGGCAAAATCACTTAATGTAAATACACTCTTAAATTGGGTAATAAGAATGTCATTTAAACTTGCTGCAGCCCCCCATAAAGGAAACAAACAAGATAACAATATAAATTGAAATATAGGTGTACGATCTAAATATCCATCAGGCATTTGCAGTATTTCTTTCATAACGTCCTCCTTATAATTTACTCATAAAATTATCGAATTGTGTCTTATCTGGATAAGATACTTGAGTTCCCTGCCCTGTAACACTATAGGCTGAAAAAGCTGAAGCCATATTTAAAGATTTCAAAATATCATGCGTTTTAACAAGGTAATGAGCAAAACATCCTATAAAGGCATCACCAGCTCCACTTGTATCAATAGCATTAACTCTGTAAGGAGAGATATGATGAATATCTTTACCATCTAACCATACGGCCCCTTTTTCACCTAAGGTAACAATTAAATTTTTTAAACCATTTGAAATCAATAAATTAGCCGCAACAAGAATCTCTTCTAAGTTAGAAACAGGCAAACCTGTAAGAATTTCCAGCTCAGTCTCGTTAGGCATAAAGAAATCACACTTACAAACATAATTAATATCTAAATTTGGAACTGCGGGGGCTGGATTTAATATAACTGGAATATTATTCTTAGCACCAAAATCAATCGCGTAATACACTACAGATAATGGAATCTCTAATTGTAAAATAATAAGCTTACATTTTTTGATTGCATCAGCTGCATGCTCTATATCTTCTATTGATAAGTTATTATTAGCCCCCTTAATAATAAGAATACTATTTTGAGATGATTTATCGACAAATATTGGCGCAACTCCACTAGATACTCCTTTAACTGCGACTACGTAATCAGTATTAATACCATATCGCTGAAAATTCTTTAGTGTATTTTCAGCGAACAAGTCATCACCAACTTTTGTTAACATCATAACATCAGATCCTAATTTAGCAGCTGCTACCGCTTGATTCGCACCCTTTCCTCCACACCCAATACTAAATCTTGGGGCCTCTAAAGTTTCTCCTAACTTAGGCATTCGATCTATATACGTAATAAGATCAACCATATTTGAACCAATAACAGCAATATCCATACAACCTCCATTTCAAATGTTAATAAAATAACAACAACCACTTTTAAAAAGTATAATACGGATAAAATGTTAAAAAAGTGACAAAGATCACAGTTCTAGAAAAAATTTTTATGATATTATTAGCAACAGCAAAGTTACAACCTGTAAGGTTATTATGGAAAAAAAAAATAACACCAGAATAAAAAGTCTAGAATTTGTATTAAAGACAATGAGCTCTATAAAATTAAAAGACGCTGCAAACATACTAAATGTATCAGAAATGACTTTAAGAAGAGATTTAAGTATAGAAGGATGCCCTTTGACCTTATTAGGGGGACATATAGTAAAAGCTCCTCACGTCCATCAAGAAAACAACTATTTTATTTTTGAACAAGAAACAAAAAATTTAAAAGAAAAAATGGCTATTGGTAAAATTGCAGCACAACTTATTGAAAACGGTGATGTAATTTTCTTTGATTGCGGTTCAACTATTCCATTTATTGCCTCACAGATAAATGACGATATAGAATTTACTGCAATTTGCTGTTCATTAAACACATTTACTATTTTGCAAGAAAAAAGTAACTGTGAAGTGATACTAACAGGTGGTACTTACTCAAGCCACAACTCATTTTTCACTCCCATAAATAACTCAATTATTGAAAACATATTAACAACGAAGGCATTTATTTCTGCAGCTGGTGTCAGCGATCGATATGGTGTAAGTTGCTTTGACCATAATGAAGCAATAGTAAAAAAAATGGCAATGAAAAAAAGTAGAAAAAATATATTGGTATTTGATCATATGAAAATAGGTCAAGTTAGAAAAGCATATATTAATGATCTAAATAAATTCGATCTGCTTATATGTGATAAAGAATTACCTCAAAACTTTATACTCAAAAAGAATTTTCAATAAAACATAACCAAACAAGGAGAAAAATATGAATAGTAATAAACTTGCTCAATATATTGATCACACTGCACTGACTGCAGAAAAAAATGAACAAGATATTTTGACACTCTGTAATGAAGCGATTGAACACGGATTTTATTCTGTATGTATCAATTCTGGTTATATTCCACTCGCTAAAGAAAAACTTGCTGGCTCAAATGTAAAAATTTGTACCGTAGTTGGCTTCCCTTTGGGGGCAAATTTAACCTCTGTAAAAGCATTTGAAACACAAGAATCTATTAAAGCGGGAGCAAATGAGATTGATATGGTGATTAATGTAGGTTGGATAAAATCGCAAAAATGGGATGTAGTAAAACAAGATATTCAAGCGGTATTTAATGCTTGTGATGGTACGCCATTAAAAGTGATTTTAGAAACTTGTTTGCTCACTAAAGATGAAATAGTGAAAGCCTGCGAAATTTGTAAAGAAATCGGTGTGGCTTTTGTTAAAACATCAACTGGTTTCAACAAAGGCGGTGCGACTGTGGAAGATGTTGCATTGATGAAACAAACAGTCGGCAATATTGGTGTTAAAGCATCAGGTGGCGTGCGTGATACTGAAACGGCACTTGCAATGATTAAAGTAGGTGCAACTCGCATTGGTGCAAGTGCGGGCATTGCAATTATTAGCGGTACGCAAGATACCCAAAGCACTTACTAATCCTTTCACGCGTGGTATTCTTTCCACGCGTTTTTACATATTCGACAATTTCTGCAACAAACGATCCATTGCTCGATAGCCCAAGGCCTCCGCTAAGTGCGGTTGAGAAATTTGTTGTTCTCCTTGTAGATCGGCAATGGTTCGAGAAACTTTCAAAATACGATGATAAGCCCGTACAGAAAGCCCAAGCTTATTCAGCGCATTTTCAAGGAAAAAGGCATCTTTATCACTTAACTTGCAATCACGCTCAATCTCTTTACTGTTCAAATAAGCGTTAATTTTTCCCGCTCTTTCCATTTGAATCTCACGCACTTTTAACACTTTTTCACGTACTTGCTCGCTGGTTTCACCCCGTTCACCCGTATTTTGTAAGCTGCCTTGTGGCAATAAAGGCACTTCAATAGACAAATCAAAACGATCTAAAAATGGCCCTGAAAGTCGATTCAAATAACGCATAATTTGCTGGGGTGAAGTGCGGTTATGTGTCCCAGTATAATGCCCTGTCGGACTTGGATTCATCGCTGCCACTAATTGAAAACGAGCTGGAAATTGGATTTTGGCATTAGCACGAGAAATAATAATCTCACCACTTTCCAAAGGCTGACGTAGTGCATCCAATACTTTTCGTTCAAACTCTGGAAGTTCATCAAGAAAAAGTACGCCATTTGTTGCTAAGGATATTTCACCAGGTTTTGGGATCGTTCCGCCTCCAACTAAAGCCGGCATTGATGCACTATGGTGCGGGGCTCGAAAAGGACGTTGTTTCCAATTATGAAAATTTAACTCGTTTTGAACTAAACTCGTTACAGATGCCGTTTCTATCGCTTCTAGATCGGTCATTTCAGGTAAAAGCCCAGTCAATCGGCTAGCGAGCATGGTTTTCCCTGTACCCGGTGGGCCAAGAAAGAGCAAATTATGCTGCCCTGCTGCGGCAATGGTTAATGCACGTTTAGCGTGCTGTTGTCCAATAATATCCGTTAAATCTAACGTATTTTTGCCCGAAAAATTTACCGCACTTTCTTTCACAATTTCAGTGGCAAGAGGTAATTTTTCCTGACTGTTGAGAAATTGCACCACGTCTAAAAGGGTTTGCGCAAAATAAGTATTTTGATCAGAAACAAGTGAGGCTTCATTGGCATTTCGCTTTGCGATAATTAACTCTCGCTTTGACTTTTGCGCTGCAAGAATAGCGGGAATTACACCATGTACGCCACGTAATTGCCCCGTCAGCGCAAGCTCAGCCACAAATTCAAATTGCTTTAAGCGGCTCGCATCAAGCTGATCCGATGCGGCTAAAATTCCGATGGCAATAGGCAAATCAAATCGGCCACCCTCTTTCGGTAAATCTGCAGGTGCGAGATTTACGGTAATGCGTTTGGCTGGGTATTTAAATTGTGCATTCATCAACGCACTACGCACCCGATCTTGTGCCTCTTTCACCGTTTTTTCTGGCAAACCAACAAGTGTAAATCCTGGTTTTCCGTTGCTTAAATGCACCTCAATGGTGACTAGCGGTGCTTGCACACCCATAGAAGCACGGCTGTAAACAATTGCAAGGGACATGATAATCCTTAAAGTGCGGTAAAAATAAAGATAGTTTTTGCACTATAAAAAAAGCACATAATGAAATCATTCATTCCTTGCTTTTTTTGCGATCTAGATCGCAAAATTCATATTTTATTCCGCAAAAAGTGGCGAAAACCAAAAATCTAATTTCACCGCCAATTTATCAATACCAATTTTATTTTGTGCAGAAAAGGCTTCTACTTGAATATCGCCTTGGAATGGAAGAATCGCTTCGCGCACCATTTTTACTTGTTTACTACGTGCGCTTTGGCTCAATTTATCGGCTTTAGTAAGCAATAACAGTACCGGTAAATCTGCTGAAACCGCCCATTCAATCATTTGTTGGTCAAGATCCTTAAGCGGATGGCGAATATCCATCAACACAACTAATCCCGCCAAACATTCGCGTTTTTGCAAATATTCGCCTAATGATTTTTGCCATTGGATTTTCATTTGCTCTGGCACGGCAGCATAACCATAGCCCGGTAAATCTACCAATTTACAATTTGGTTCCACTTCAAATAAGTTGATTAGTTGGGTACGCCCGGGCGTCTTTGAGGTGCGAGCTAAACTTTTTTGATTGGTTAATGCATTAAGTGCGGTCGATTTTCCTGCATTTGAACGACCCGCAAACGCAATTTCAATGCCAGTATCTTCAGGAATGGAACGAATATTCGGCGCACTCGTTAAAAAGTGAGTTTTGTGGTAATTAAGTTTAATTTCAGACATAAGGATTCCTTTTAAAATTGCGCTTAGAATAGCATAAATGGAAAATTTCCTGAAATTATGTCAAAATTTACGCCAAGATTATAACCAATTCGTGGCAATCTAGATGAAAACAAAAACAACTTACCAATGGCCTCAATCTAAGAATATTTATCCATATCGACCAGGGCGTTTTGATGCACCAAAACATTGGCGTTATAACTTACGTAGCTTTTTAAATCGTGGTTCAATTCGTCGCTTTGAACAATTTATCAATCAACATCCTTTTCTCGTCGATATTTTTAATACGCACTTAGATTATAGTTATCCCGTTGCTTGTCGTTTTCTGGATAAACGTTTCAATGCATCACAACGTTTTGATGCTGTTTGTGATAACCTTTTATTTTTACCCGAAAAACTTACTGCACTTTCTACGCCGTTATGGGAAAAACCATTAAGTTTTGGCGAAGTCATTCCTGATTTTGAAATGACATTAAGCATGACAACCCATCAACCAATGGAGGGGTATTGGGTATTAGAGCTATGGCATAAACCAAGAAATGAATTAGTCTATTTGCTTACCTTTGCTAAATTGGGCGATGCGCTACTTATTGCTGTTGTACAAGGGCCAAATTTTGAAGGTTCAAAGGAAATGGTGAAACAACTAACCAAATCATGCCACGGTTTGCGCCCAGCCTATTTAATGGTTGAAACCATGAAATCACTCACAAAAATTCTAGGCTACGATAAATTGCTTGGCATTCCGCAAAAATACCAAAATAAATCTCGCTTCATCCAAAGTAAACAATACACCGTAGACTATGATGCAATTTTTGGTGAATCGGGCGGAGAGTTAAAAGATTACTGGGAATTGCCTTTAGAAATGGATAGAAATCTGGATGATATTCCAAGTAAAAAACGTTCCATGTATCGTAAACGCTATGCCATGTTAGATGAAATAACCCTCACCATAAAAGACACCCTCAAGCTTTAAAACAATGGCGCAGTTCAACGCCTGCGCCTATTTTTTCTATCGAAAAATTTTTCCTTTTAAGATTAAATTTATGCTATCGTAACCGACATTATTCATTCCATTTCACTCGAATAGGAGATACAAATGACTACTCAATTAGATTCACTTCGTCAAATGACCGTTGTGGTTGCAGACACTGGCGATATCGACGCGATTAAAAAATATCAACCACAAGATGCGACTACTAACCCATCACTAATTCTAAGCGCATCTGCACTTCTACAATATGCGCCATTAATTGATGAAGCTGTAGCTTATGCAAAAGCTCAAAGCAATGATAAAACACAGCAACTTATTGATGCAGAAGATAAATTAGCGGTAAATATTGGTTTAGAAATTTTAAAAATCGTTCCAGGACGTATTTCTACTGAAGTGGATGCGCGTCTTTCTTACAACACACAAGCAACGGTTGAAAAAGCACGTAAATTAATCGCACTTTATAATGCAGCAGGCATCTCAAATGATCGTATTTTGATTAAAATCGCTTCAACATGGCAAGGTATCCGAGCTGCAGAAATCCTTGAGAAAGAAGGCATTAACTGTAACTTAACCTTATTATTCTCTGAAGCTCAAGCTCGTGCTTGTGCAGAAGCAGGCGTTTACTTAATTTCGCCATTTGTAGGTCGTATTTTAGACTGGTACAAAGCAAACTCCGACAAAAAAGAATATGCGCCAGCAGAAGACCCAGGCGTTATTTCTGTTACCAAAATCTATAATTACTACAAAGAATATGGCTACAACACCGTTGTGATGGGCGCGAGTTTCCGTAATGTAGGCGAAATTACTGAACTTGCAGGTTGCGATCGCTTAACCATTGCACCTGCATTACTGAAAGAATTACAAGAAAATTCAACCGCACTTGTACGCAAACTAGAATACAAAGGCGAAGTAAAAGCGAAACCACAACCATTAACAGAAGCTGAGTTCTACTGGCAACATAATAGCGATGCTATGGCTGTTGAAAAATTAGCAGAGGGTATTCGTAAATTTGCTGTTGACCAAGAAAAATTGGAAACCATGCTTTCAGCAAGACTTTAATCCATCATTCAATATAAAAAATAACCGCACTTTTGAGTAATCAAAGTGCGGTTATTTCTATTCGAGGACTGAATAAATCATTCAGACTTATTTATTTAATTTCGCTTTGTAAGTTGGGTTCATTAAGTTTTCTACAGAAAGAATGTCATCTAATTGCTCTTCTGTTAATAAACCTTTTTCTAACACAACTTCACGTACGCCTTTACCTGTTTGAGCACAGATTTTACCCACTAAGTCGCCGTTGTGGTGACCGATAAATGGATTCAAGTAAGTCACGATACCGATTGAATTAAACACGTAGTTTTCACAAATTTCTTTGTTTACAGTGATGCCATCCACACATTTATCGCGTAAGTTCACACAAGCATTCGTTAAGATATCAATAGATTCAAACATTGCTTGACCAATCACTGGCTCCATTACGTTTAACTGTAATTGACCTGCTTCAGATGCGAAGGTCACAGTGGTATCGTTACCAATTACTTTAAAGCATACTTGGTTCACCACTTCTGGAACAACAGGGTTTACTTTTGCTGGCATGATAGAAGAGCCCGCTTGTAATTCAGGTAAGTTAATTTCTTTCATACCAGCACGTGGACCAGAAGAAAGTAAACGTAAGTCATTACATACTTTAGAAAGTTTTACAGCAGTACGTTTTAATGCACCGTGAACCATGACATAAGCGCCGCAGTCAGATGTTGCTTCAATTAAGTTTTCTGCCGGTACGCAAGCTAATCCTGTTACTTCAGCAAGGTGTTTTACAACTAATTCCGTATAGCCTTGAGGCGTATTTAAACCAGTACCGATTGCAGTCGCACCAAGGTTTACTTCAAGGAGTAAATCTGCTGTACATTTTAAGTTACGCACTTCTTCTTCAAGTAATACGGCGAAAGCTTTGAATTCTTGACCAACAGTCATTGGCACGGCATCTTGCAATTGAGTACGACCCATCTTTAAGATATTCGCAAACTCTTTTGCTTTATTATCAAAACCGTCGTGTAAATATTGAATTTTATCGATTAATTTTAAGATACTGTTATACACTGCAATACGGAAACCAGTAGGATACGCATCATTGGTTGATTGGCTTGCGTTAACGTGATCCATCGGGTTAATCACGTTATATTCGCCTTTTTTATGGCCGATTTTTTCAAGGGCAAGATTAGCAACCACTTCATTGGTATTCATATTGACAGAAGTACCTGCACCACCTTGATATACGTCTGATGGGAATTGATCTAAGCATTTTCCAGTAGTAAGAATTTCATCACAAGCTGCTACAATCGCTTTTGCAATATCACTTGGAATTGCACCTAATTCACCATTGGCTAAAGCCGTTGCTTTTTTCACCATCACCATGCCACGTACAAACTCAGGCACGTCAGAAATGGTTACGTTAGAAATATTGAAATTTTCTACCGCTCTTAATGTATGAATACCCCAGTACGCATCTGCTGGTACATCACGTTCGCCGAGTAAATCTACTTCTTTTCTAAATTGAGTCATTTGAATCACCTTTTCTGGTTAGTTAATTTGACGCCATTATAGAAATTTTAAGGAGAAAAAACTTGACCAAGATCACATTTTCAAGAAATGCTCTCAAGACATATTTTCATTTTTCGGATTAGTTTTTTTAGGGAAAAATAAGTTATCTATCAATCTTACTCAGATTTTAATTGCTCACCAATTTTCTCAAACAGTTTCTGAATTTGCTCTGCCCTATGCCCTAACACTCGCACGGTACAACCTGATTACATCATCAACGGTTAAAAGTGTTGAGCCATACTACATCACTTCAGCCACGCTCATCCCGTCTCTTGCAACCTCTTGTAAATGGCTCGCAATATAAGCAATAGTTTCTGGATAATTTAAGAGGCTAACGTAGATTAGCAAGAGTGCTGTCTAAAATGAAGATAACTCATTGTAAATTAAAGAAATCTATATAAAATAAGTTCCTTGAATTTTTTGTATTATGTATTAGAAGTGACACCCCGAACAGCGACTGATTTACTCGGTATCCAAGCCAATTCAGCGATTTTGTTTTACCGAAAAATTCGTGAAGTCATTAACTCTCATTGAGCCCTTGAAGATGATGAGGTTTTTGATGGTCAAATTGAGCTTGATGAACGCTATTTTGGCGGTCATCGTAAATGGCGGTGGACAAACCCGACGGGCCTGTACCGACAATCACGACATCGTATTGCATACTGTCACGGGTGATGGATTCTGTCATGGCGGCTCCTATTATTTATTATCGATTTTAAAATGGGCAATTATACAACGCAGACAGTTGCTTACCAAATAAAACAATGCCATCTGAAAATCGATCCAGACGGCATTTGCCCTCATATGGTCAAAGATATTTTTTATCCGGCAGTTGCGCAAAGAGGCAGTCATATTCTTTTTTCAGTTCGGGGAAATTTTTAACAATTCTGCCAATTTTATCAAATTCAATCAGTAGGATTTGACGGACAGTTTCTGCGTATCTTGAATCGGTCTGCCTTTCCATCAGCGGTACGAGATAGGTAAGCAGATTGTGAAGGTAATCGGTCAGCCTGTGGTCGGGTAGGGCGGTTGTCAGACTTCCTTTTCTGCGGTGATAAATAAAAAAGGGAATGTCAACCTCCAAGATTTTTCCGCCTGCAATCAGAAATTCAGAAATGAAAACCATATCTTCCCCAAAACGCATACCGTTGCGATAGGTAACACCCGTAGCGACAAGGTGGCGACGGTCAATCATAAAGCACATATTGTGTAGAGGCCAGTGATGAGGCAGACTCTGCATCAATATCCCCTGCATAGATGAGATTTTCCCATTGTGCTGTTCTTTAAATTGAAAAACGGGCTTACACCTCAACATATTTTTCCCCTCTTCATAAGGAGGACGGAGATATACGCCTTTAATAGCTTGAAGTCCGTTATCTTGAGCAAGTCTTGCCCACAAACCGAAATCTATGGGGTAAAGTTCGTCATCAGGGTCTAAGAACATGATGAAATCCCCCGTTGCAAGTTTTAATCCGGCATTGCGTGCCGCCGCCACGCCCCTGTTTTGGCTGCTGACAACGGTAATGAAGGGATATTGGTGCATATATTTCGCCAAGATTTCCGCACTGCCATCTGTCGAACCGTCATCTATCAGAATAATTTCTTTGCGAACCGTTTGAAGCAATATGCTTTCGAGCGCGCGGGGGATATAGGGTGCAACATTATAGACGGGCAGGATGAAGCTGATACTGGGCGGATTATTGGAGGTTGCTTTATCGTTGGAGTACATCTGAATCCTTAATTTGTTGTAAAAGGTGAAGTATGCAGATGGGCAACTTTAGGATATGACCTGCATACAAAATCCAAAATGCCGCACCTGTCTGCAAGTGCGGCATTTTTACTATAGGCTGTGTTCCAATAGGTATTGATGCAACGTATTATCAGTTAAGAGATAGCTTTTATTCAAAAGAATAGATTTCTATCTAAATAAAAAATAATCGGTTTTTCGTTACAAACCGCCGGAATCAATAAAACACAGCCGTATTAATGGCGGAAGATCACCATTGATAGCCGACAGCCGCTCCAAATAACGGTTTTTTGGTATTGTTGCCGGAGAAATTGAACGAAGTACCTGCCTTCAGGATTACTTTGCCGTTATCTGAGAGTCTGGAGTAACCGATTGCAAGAGCCTGTTCACCGTTGTAGTGTGCCGTAGAAGCGGATACCATCGAGTGTCCCGCATAAGTCGGTTGAGGAAGGAGTGCGACCGCTCCTGCTTTAGCGATACCGCCGTTCATTGATTTATCCAACTTGCCGACTTTTTGCTCTATAGAGGAAATCCGTTCATGCACCTCTTTCTCGCCTTTTCCTCCGGAGTTGGAGATATTGTTGATTTTCTCTTTCAAATCTTCGGAAAGGGTTAGAGTTAGTTTTGAAGTTTTGTCTGAATATTTAATTTTAACGTCTGATTCAGACTCACTGAATTCATCCTTTAGATTTTTGCGAAATTCCTCAAGCTTTTCCTCAATCTTTTCAGGTACGTGGTTATACAGTTGATACAGTTGTTCTCCGGTAACCGCATCAGTCGAACCCGGACCAATCCCACCCCTTGAAATGTTGGTAATCAGGGTGCCACCGCCGTCATAGCCGATGGTAATCCTCCCATATGTAATAACGTTCTCCGGATCGTATGTATCTACAACTTCTTGTTTATTGTTGTCATCATCTATTGGGTTTTCTATCATCAGCTTTCTGACCGACGTTGCCCCACTGCCGTCAGCCTGAGCGTATGGCACGGCGGATATGCCGATTCCTGTGGCTGCTGCTGTGAGGATGAGTTTAGATATTGTCGTATGTCGTATGTCGTATGTCGTATGTCGTATGTCGTATGTCGTATGTCGTATCATGATTGTACCCATTAGAGTTAAAGCTAACGTAATCCTCCGATTATATATTCAGGCCCTTACTCTGTAAATAATACGTTGTATTCTTTTAGGGGCTGAAGTAGATTAGCCCCAAACATTTTGTCAGAATTTTTTTATTCATAGCCCTTGAAAGCGAAAAAATCCTCCTTATATAAAGACCGCACTTACAAATTCTTAAGAAGGAAATTAATCATGAATATTCGTCCTTTACACGATCGTGTAATTATTAAACGTGAAGAAGTCGAAACCCGTTCAGCTGGCGGTATCGTATTAACTGGTTCAGCGGCGACCAAATCAACCCGCGCGAAAGTATTAGCTGTGGGTAAAGGTCGTATTTTAGAAAATGGCACCGTTCAACCATTAGATGTGAAAGTTGGCGATACCGTAATTTTCAACGACGGTTACGGCGTGAAAAGCGAAAAAATCGATGGTGAAGAAGTATTAATCATTTCTGAAAATGACATCTTAGCAATTGTAGAATAATTAGATAAGGGAAAAGAAAATGGCAGCAAAAGACGTAAAATTTGGTAATGACGCACGCGTAAAAATGCTTAAAGGCGTGAATGTATTAGCCGACGCAGTAAAAGTAACCCTTGGCCCGAAAGGTCGTAATGTAATTTTAGATAAATCATTTGGCGCACCAACTATCACTAAAGACGGTGTGTCTGTTGCTCGTGAAATCGAATTAGAAGATAAATTCGAGAACATGGGTGCACAAATGGTGAAAGAGGTTGCCTCTAAAGCCAATGATGCAGCAGGTGATGGTACAACTACTGCAACTGTACTTGCGCAAGCTATCGTAAATGAAGGCTTAAAAGCAGTAGCAGCAGGCATGAATCCAATGGATTTAAAACGTGGTATTGATAAAGCGGTAAGTGCGGTTGTTTCTGAGCTTAAAAATTTATCTAAACCTTGTGAAACAGCAAAAGAAATTGAACAAGTAGGGACTATTTCTGCAAACTCTGACAGCATTGTGGGTCAATTAATCTCACAAGCGATGGAAAAAGTGGGCAAAGAAGGTGTAATTACTGTTGAAGATGGTACGGGTCTTGAAGATGAATTAGATGTCGTTGAAGGGATGCAATTCGACCGTGGTTACCTTTCTCCATATTTCATCAACAAACCAGAAACTGCAACGGTTGAATTAGATAATCCATATCTTCTTCTTGTAGATAAAAAAATCTCTAACATTCGTGAATTACTTCCTGTGTTAGAAGGCGTTGCGAAAGCAGGTAAACCGTTATTAATCATTGCTGAAGATGTGGAAGGCGAAGCCCTTGCAACCTTAGTGGTGAACACGATGCGCGGTATCGTGAAAGTTGCAGCAGTGAAAGCACCAGGTTTTGGTGATCGTCGTAAAGCGATGTTACAAGATATTGCGATCTTAACTGCGGGTACTGTGATTTCTGAAGAAATCGGTATGGAGCTTGAAAAAGCGACATTAGAAGATTTAGGTCAAGCAAAACGTGTTGTTATTAATAAAGATAACACAACCATTATTGATGGTATCGGTGATGAATCTCAAATCAAAGGTCGCGTGGCTCAAATTCGTCAACAAATTGAAGAATCAACTTCTGACTACGATAAAGAAAAACTTCAAGAACGCGTGGCTAAATTAGCTGGCGGTGTGGCAGTAATCAAAGTCGGTGCAGCAACTGAAGTTGAAATGAAAGAGAAAAAAGACCGTGTGGATGATGCATTACATGCAACTCGTGCCGCAGTTGAAGAAGGTATCGTTGCCGGTGGTGGCGTTGCATTAGTCCGCGCAGCAGCGAAAGTTGCAGCAAGCCTAAAAGGTGATAACGAAGAACAAAATGTGGGTATCAAACTTGCATTACGTGCGATGGAAGCACCTTTACGTCAAATCGTCACTAACGCGGGTGAAGAAGCATCTGTTGTGGCAAGTGCGGTTAAAAATGGCGAAGGAAACTTTGGTTATAACGCAGGGACAGAACAATACGGCGATATGATCGAAATGGGTATCTTAGATCCAACTAAAGTAACTCGTTCTGCGTTGCAATTCGCGGCATCTGTAGCAGGCTTAATGATTACCACTGAATGTATGGTAACCGAGCTTCCAAAAGATGAAAAAGCTGACCTAGGCGCAGGAATGGGCGGTATGGGTGGCATGGGCGGAATGATGTAATTCGCTCATCATCAGATAAAAAGTGCGGTCGTTTTTCCACAAGGAAAAGCGATCGCTTTTTTATTTACAAAGGTTTACACTAATTTCAAATTTACTCAGGACATCTGTTATGCTCATTTCTCATTCTGACCTTAACCAACAACTTAAATCTGCTGGAATCGGCTTTAATACAACAGAACTACACGGCTTTTTAAGCGGTTTACTTTGTGGTGGTTTAAAAGATCAAAGTTGGCTACCGCTCTTATATCAATTCAGCAATGATAATTACGCTTACCCAACAGCATTAGTTCAACCCGTTACAGAACTTTATGAACAAATTAGTCAAACCTTATCAGATGTTGAAGGATTTACCTTTGAACTTGGTTTAACCGAAGATGAAAATGTCTTTGCGCAAGCGGATAGCTTATCTGACTGGGCAAATCAGTTCTTACTTGGTCTTGGCTTAGCGCAACCTGAATTAGTAAAAGAAAAAGGCGAAATTGGCGAAGCGGTAGATGACTTACAAGATATTTGCCAACTTGGTTATGATGAAGACGATAACGAAGAAGAGCTTGCGGAAGCGCTAGAAGAAATCATTGAATATGTTCGCACCATTGCTATGTTGTTCTATTCTCATTTCAACGAAGGAGAAATTGAGAGCAAACCTGTATTACATTAAGGAGATCTAGGATGGAATTGGCTTATATGGCTGAATTGCCTAAAGAAGAATTTGGGGAACGCCGCACACGAGCATTCACTCAAATGCAACCTAATTCGGCATTATTGCTTTTTTCTGAAATCGAAAAACGCCGTAATAATGATTGTACCTATCCTTTCCGTCAAGACAGCTATTTTTGGTATTTAACGGGCTTTAATGAACCGAATGCAGCACTGTTATTACTAAAAACAGAACAAGCAGAAAAAGCCATTATTTTTCTCCGTCCACGCGATCCGTTACTTGAAACCTGGAATGGTCGCAGATTAGGTGTTGAGCATGCGCCACAACAACTTAATGTAAATGAAGCCTATTCTATTGAAGAGTTCTCTACCGTACTACCAAAAATACTGAAAAATTTGACCGCACTTTACCATGTGCCAGAAATTCATACTTGGGGTGATAAATTAGTAACAGAAAGTGCGGTGAGTTTTAGCGAGATTTTAGATTGGCGACCAATGCTTAGCGAAATGCGCCTTATAAAATCGCCTAATGAAATCCGCTTAATGCAACAAGCGGGACAAATCACGGCACTTGGGCATATTAAAGCAATGCAAACGACACGCCCAAATCGCTTTGAATATGAAATTGAAAGCGATATTTTGCATGAATTTAATCGCCATTGTGCAAGATTTCCTTCTTACAATTCCATTGTTGCAGGGGGAAGTAACGCCTGTATTTTGCACTACACAGAAAATGATCGCCCATTAAATGATGGAGATTTAGTGCTCATTGACGCCGGCTGTGAATTTGCGATGTATGCAGGCGATATCACCCGCACTTTTCCTGTAAATGGAAAATTTAGCCAGCCTCAACGTGAAATTTACGAGTTAGTTTTAAAAGCCCAAAAACGTGCGATTGAATTACTTGTACCTGGCAATTCTATTAATCAAGCCAATGATGAAGTTATTCGTATTAAAACCCAAGGATTAGTGGATTTAGGCATCTTAAAAGGTGATGTCGATACACTCATTGAACAACAAGCTTATCGCCAATTTTATATGCATGGATTAGGACACTGGCTAGGTTTAGATGTGCATGATGTGGGTAGCTATGGTCAGGATAAACAACGGATACTCGAAATCGGCATGGTGATTACCGTTGAGCCAGGTATTTATATTTCAGAAGATGCTGATGTACCCGAGCAATACAAGGGCATTGGCGTGCGCATTGAGGACAATTTACTTATGACTGAATATGGTAATAAAATCCTAACCGCAGCTGCTCCCAAAGAAATTGCAGACATTGAAAATTTAATGAATTTTTAATAAAAATGTTTAAATTGTGATCTAGTACACAGTTTTTTATTGCTTAAAATGTTAGCATTAGAACCAGTTAAAAGCCGAACCAATCAGTTAAGGAGTCGATTATGTACAAACACGTTTTAGTGGCAGTAGATCTTTCTGAAGAGAGTCCAGTTTTACTTAAAAAAGCAGTTGGAGTTGCAAAACGCCACGAAGCAAAACTTTCTATCATCCACGTTGATGTGAACTTCTCGGATCTTTACACTGGATTGATTGATGTGAATATGTCTTCAATGCAAGACAGAATTTCCACGGAAACACAAAAAGCCTTATTAGATTTAGCTGAAAGTGCGGATTATCCAATTTCAGAAAAATTGAGTGGCAGTGGTGATTTAGGGCAAGTTCTAAGTGATGCCATCGAACAATATGATGTAGATTTATTAGTGACGGGACATCACCAAGATTTTTGGAGTAAGTTAATGTCTTCAACACGTCAAGTGATGAATACGATTAAAATTGATATGTTGGTTGTTCCGCTTAGAGATGAATAATTAACAAGAAATTGTTTTTTGAATAATCTGAAATAACTTAAATTTTAACCGCACTTCTCAAATAGCGTCGTGAAGTGCGGTTTTATTTTGGAGTTTTGGCAAAAAGCCTTTTTATAAATTTCAAAAATATGCCAAAATAGAGCGATTTAGTTTTTATTTTTATTATGGGTAACAAGGATTCTTTTTAATGAAAACAACAGCAGAAATAAGACAATCATTCCTTGATTTTTTCCATAGCAAAGGCCACCAAGTAGTTGAGAGTAGCTCACTTGTGCCGGAAAATGATCCGACTTTGCTTTTCACGAATGCTGGGATGAACCAATTTAAAGACGTGTTCCTTGGTATGGATAAACGTCCTTACTCACGTGCGACAACTGCACAACGTTGTGTGCGCGCAGGTGGTAAGCATAATGACTTAGAAAATGTCGGTTATACGGCTCGTCACCATACTTTCTTTGAAATGCTCGGCAACTTCAGTTTTGGCGACTACTTCAAACATGATGCGATTAATTTTGCCTGGGAGTATTTGACTTCTCCACAATGGCTCGCGTTACCAAAAGAAAAATTATGGGTAACCGTATATGAAACCGACGACGAAGCCTACAATATCTGGAATAAAGAAGTCGGTGTTCCTGCTGAACGCATTATTCGTATTGGTGACAATAAAGGCGCACCATACGCATCAGACAACTTCTGGGCAATGGGCGATACGGGTCCTTGCGGTCCTTGCACTGAAATTTTCTACGATCACGGTGATCATATTTGGGGCGGACCGCCAGGCTCACCAGAAGAAGATGGCGACCGTTATATTGAAATCTGGAACGTTGTGTTCATGCAATTCAACCGTTTAGCCGATGGCACAATGGAAAAATTGCCACGTCCATCAGTTGACACAGGTATGGGATTAGAGCGTATTTCTGCCGTATTGCAACATGTGAACTCAAACTACGAGATTGATATTTTCAAAACATTAATCGCAAAAACGGCTGAAGTTGTTGGCACAACAGATTTAAGTAATAAATCATTACGTGTTATTGCTGACCATATTCGTTCTTGTGCATATTTAATCGCAGATGGCGTTATTCCATCAAACGAAGGCCGTGGTTATGTCTTACGTCGTATTATTCGCCGCGCAGTTCGTCACGGTCACTTATTAGGTGCCAAAGAAGCCTTTTTTTATAAACTCGTGCCAACTCTAATTGAAGTAATGGCTGAAGCGGGCAAAGACGTAAAAGCAAAACAAGTAAATGTTGAAAAACTATTACGTTTAGAAGAAGAACAATTTGCTCGTACTCTTGAACGTGGCTTGAGCTTATTAGATGAGGCCCTTGCTCAAGTGAAAGATGGCGTTCTTTCAGGTGAAGTTGCATTCAAACTTTATGATACTTATGGTTTCCCATTGGATTTAACGGCTGATGTATGTCGTGAGCGTAATATCACCATTGATGAACAAGCGTTTGACCGTGAAATGGAAGCACAACGTACTCGTGCTCAAGCAGCGAGTCAGTTTGGTGTGGACTACAATAGCATTATTCGTGTAGATGGTGAAACCAAGTTTGAAGGCTATACTGAAGTCGAATCTCAAGCAAAAATCACCGCACTTTTCTATGATGGTAAATCAGTAAAAAGTATCGAAGCGGGTCAAAGTGCGGTCGTTATTTTAGAAAATACGCCGTTTTATGCAGAATCAGGTGGTCAGATTGGCGATAGCGGATATTTAAGCGCACAAGGCGTGCTCTTTAATGTTAAAGATACCCAAAAATATGGGCAAGTATTTGGACACATTGGAGAATTAACGCAAGGAAGTTTAAAAGTTGGGCAATCAGTGAATGCGATTGTGGATTCGGAACGTCGCCATCACACATCACTCAATCACTCTGCAACCCACTTATTGCACGCGGCCTTACGTCAAGTTCTAGGTCAACATGTTGTGCAAAAAGGCTCACTTGTTTCAGATAAAGCCTTGCGTTTTGACTTTGCACAACCTGAAGCAATTACAAAAGAACAATTAACTCAAATTGAAACATTAGTAAACCAAAAAATCCGTGCTAACTTCCCTGTTCAAACGGATATTATGGATATTGATTCAGCAAAAGCTAAAGGGGCAATGGCACTCTTTGGCGAGAAATATGGCGATAACGTTCGCGTATTAACCATGGGCGATTTCTCAATTGAGCTTTGTGGTGGTATTCACGCAAAACGTACTGGGGATATCGGCCTATTTAAAATTATCACTGAAAGCGCTGTAGCAGCAGGTGTTCGCCGTATTGAGGCAGTAACAGGTGAAAATGCGATTGAGTGGTTGCATAATCAACAACGCATTCTGACCCAAAGCGCAGACTTATTAAAATCAGACGTAAATACCTTAGTGGAAAAAATCCAACAACTTCAAGACAAAGCGAAGAAAGTGGAAAAAGAATTACAAGGTCTAAAAGAAAAAGCCGCAATGCAGGCTGGTTCTGATTTTATGAAAAGTGCGGTGAAAATCAACGGCGTTTCTGTTATTGCGCAACAATTGGATGGAATAGAAACCAAATCATTACGTGTGATGGTCGACGATTTAAAAAATCAGCTCGGCTCAGGCGTAATCGCATTCGCATCGATCTTAGATGAAAAAGTCAACCTTGTCGTTGGTGTAACAAACGATTTAACTACCAAAGTAAAAGCTGGAGAGCTCGTTAATTTAATGGCTCAACAGGTCGGGGGTAAAGGCGGTGGTCGTCCGGATATGGCAATGGCAGGAGGCTCCCAACCAGAAAATGTGGCACAAGCAGTTAAAGTGGCGCAGGACTGGTTAAACAAAAATCTGTAGTACAAGCCGGTTGTTGGGATGCCAACCCTTCCTTGATTGATAGGGATATCTAATAAATGCAAACTAAGGAGATAAAAGATGTTAATCTTGACTCGTAAAGTTGGCGAAAGTGTACTTATTGGAAATGATATTTCTATCACGATTTTGAGTGTACGTGGAAACCAAGTTAAACTCGGTGTAGAAGCGCCTAAAGAAGTATCCGTTCACCGAGAAGAAATTTACCAACGAATTAAACAGATGCAAGATGAACAATTAGACAGTTCATCATAATCGTAAATAATGGATTTTATATTATGAAAGCAATTATTCCTGTAGCCGGTCTTGGTACACGTATGTTGCCTGCCACGAAGGCAATTCCGAAAGAAATGCTTACTTTGGTTGATAAACCGTTAATTCAATACGTGGTAAATGAATGTGTGGCTGCTGGCATAAAAGAAATTGTGCTTGTCACGCATTCATCAAAAAATGCTATCGAAAACCATTTTGATACCTCTTTTGAACTAGAAACAATGCTAGAAAAACGCGTTAAACGTCAGCTTCTAGAAGAAGTACGTTCTATCTGTCCAAAAGATGTAACTATTATGCATGTTCGCCAAGGCAACGCAAAAGGATTAGGACACGCTGTATTATGCGGTCGCCCACTTGTGGGCAATGAGCCATTTGCAGTTGTACTACCTGACGTATTGTTAGCCGATTTCAGTGCAGACCAGAAAAAAGAAAATCTTTCTGCAATGATTCGACGCTTTAATGAAACTGGAGCAAGCCAAATTATGGTAACGCCTGTTCCACAAGAAAATGTGAGTAGCTATGGTGTTGCAGATTGTGCTGGCGCAGATCTTAATGGCGGTGAAAGTGCAAAAATTAATAGCATTGTTGAAAAACCCTCTATTGAAGATGCACCATCAAATCTTGCTGTAGTGGGGCGTTACGTTTTCTCAGCAGCAATTTGGGACTTGTTGGAAAAGACGCCAATTGGTGTTGGTGATGAAATCCAATTAACCGATGCTATTGATATGCTCATTGAAAAAGAAACTGTTGAAGCATTCCATATGACAGGTGAAACATTCGACTGTGGTGATAAAATTGGCTATATGGAAGCTTTCGTAGAATACGGTATTCGTCACGAAAAATTAGGTAAAGAATTTAAAACCTTTATCAAAAATTTGGCAAAAACGCTATAAATAGCACCAATATAGATAAAATGGACAAAATGAGAGGTTTTGTCCATTTTGTTTTATTATTCAATAGCATATTGCCACTATACATAATAGTAAAATAATTAATTAAAATAAAAAGGAAAAATTATGGCACTTTGGGGTGGGCGTTTTACACAAGCCGCAGATAAACGTTTTAAAGATTTTAATGATTCATTACGGTTTGATTACCGTTTGGCAGAACAGGATATTCAAGGCTCAATTGGTTGGTCCAAAGCCTTGGTGAAAGTGAATGTATTAACTATCGAGGAACAGCATCAACTTGAACAAGCACTAAATGAATTACTTATTGAAGTGCGGTCAAATCCGCAAGCAATTTTACAAGATGATGCAGAAGATATTCATAGTTGGGTTGAAAGTAAGCTAATCGATAAAGTTGGTAATCTTGGTAAAAAATTACATACTGGCCGTAGCCGTAACGATCAAGTGGCAGTAGATATAAAACTGTGGTGCAAACAACGTGTGGTTGAATTACAAGAATCAGTACGTAATTTGCAACGCCACTTAGTTCAAACCGCAGAAAACACACAACAAGCAGTAATGCCTGGCTATACCCATTTACAACGAGCTCAACCAATAACTTTTGCCCATTGGTGTATGGCGTATGTGGAAATGTTCGACCGCGACTATTCACGCTTAACAGATGCGTATAATCGTATGAATACCTGTCCACTTGGTAGTGGAGCGCTAGCTGGTACAGCTTATGCTGTAGATCGTGATTCACTTGCGCACGATCTTGGTTTTTCTTTCGCGACTAGAAATAGCTTAGATAGCGTCTCTGATCGCGATCATATCGTCGAGTTGCTTTCCATCGCCTCCCTAAGTATGGCGCATCTTTCCCGCTTTGCTGAAGATATGATTATCTTTAACAGCGGAGAGGCAAATTTCGTAGAACTATCTGACCGCGTGACTTCTGGCTCATCATTAATGCCACAAAAGAAAAATCCTGATGCATGTGAGTTAATTCGAGGCAAAGCAGGTAGGGTGATTGGCTCATTAACAGGCATGTTAATTACCTTAAAAGGTTTGCCACTTGCGTATAATAAAGATATGCAAGAAGACAAAGAAGGTATTTTTGATGCCCTAGATACTTGGCAAAACTGTGTGGACATGGCAACGTTCGTATTAGATGAATTGAAAGTAAATGTTGAACGTACTCGTGAAGCCGCGTTAAAAGGTTATTCAAACGCAACTGAATTAGCGGATTATTTGGTTTCTAAGGGAGTACCTTTCCGAGATTCCCATCATATCGTGGGTGAAACGGTTGTTTATGCCATCGAGAAAGGCAAAGGATTAGAAGATCTTACTATCCCTGAATTTCACCAATTTAGTGAAGTAGTGGGAGATGATGTTTACGAGATTCTTTCGCTCCAATCTTGCTTAGACAAACGTTGTGCAAAAGGTGGTGTATCGCCATTGCGTGTTGCCGAAGCTATTGCAGAAGCCAAAACAAGATTTGCTTAATCATATTTTAAGGCGCATATCACAATTGGATTTCACAAGACTCCCTTGCAATCCACTGAATAGCCCCAATTATGAGTAGCAACACTTAAATAAGATGATAAAAACAAAAAGTGCGGGAAAAACTACCGCACTTTTTATTTCAATTAGGAATGATCAATGACCAATCAACGAGACTATACTCAAGACAATGACAAGCTTTACCGTTATCTTTTCCAAAATCGTGCGGTTCGTGGGGAATGGGTTCGCTTAAATAAAACATTCACTGATACATTAAATACCCATCGGTATCCGAAAGCAGTACAGGATTTATTGGGTGAAATGATGGTGGCGACTAATTTGCTCACTGCCACACTAAAATTTGACGGTAATATCACCGTACAAATTCAAGGCGATGGTCCATTACGCTTAGCATTAGTAAATGGCAATGATCAACAACAAATCCGCGCCCTTGCTCGAGTGGATGGCAACATCACTGAAAATATGAGTCTGCATAATATGATTGGTAAAGGCGTATTGGTCATTACTATTGCACCAAAAGAAGGCGAACGCTATCAAGGAGTAATTAGTCTGGATAAACCGACAATAACAGAATGCTTAGAAGATTATTTTGTACGCTCAGAACAACTTCAAACTCAATTAATTATTCGTACTGGAGAATATGAAGGAAAGCCGGTGGCAGCTGGTATGCTATTACAGATTATGCCTGATGGTTCTGGTACACCAGAAGATTTTGAGCATTTAACTACGCTCGCAACAACAGTAAAAGATGAAGAATTATTTGGCCTCCCAGCAGAAGAGTTACTCTATCGTTTATATCATGAAGAAACCGTCAATCTTTATCCAGCACAAGATGTACAATTTTTCTGTGGCTGCTCTACAGAGCGTTCTGGTTCTGCATTACTGCTCATCTCCGATGAAGAAATTGATGAAATACTAGCCGAACATAAAGGCAGTATTGATATGCAATGTGAGTGTTGTGGCACACACTACTTCTTTAATAAAGAAGCGATTGAAAAATTAAAATCAACAAAACTTTAAAAATAATCCCGACGCCATGTCGGGATTTTTGATCTACATCATTAATACACCTAAAAATAGGTAATGGAGAGCTATAATTTTTCAAAAATGAGATCTAGTTAACATTTTTTTACATTGACATTCTTTAGAATAGGTGACAGTTAAATTTTAATCTTGAATATTAGAGGTGACTTATGACAGACTTAAACAAAGTAGTAAAAGAACTTGAAGCTCTAGGCATTTATGACGTAAAAGAAGTTGTCTACAATCCAAGCTACGAGCAATTGTTCGAAGAAGAAACTAAACCGGGTTTAGAAGGCTTTGAAAAAGGTACTTTAACTACGACTGGTGCAGTAGCTGTAGATACCGGTATCTTCACTGGCCGTTCACCAAAAGATAAATATATCGTGTTAGATGAAAAAACCAAAGATACTGTTTGGTGGACATCTGAAGCAGCGAAAAATGACAACAAACCAATGAACCAAGCTACATGGCAAAGCTTAAAAGACTTGGTGACTAACCAACTTTCTCGTAAACGCTTATTTGTGGTTGATGGTTTCTGTGGCGCTAGCGAACACGACCGTATTGCAGTACGTATTGTAACTGAAGTTGCATGGCAAGCACACTTTGTGAAAAACATGTTTATTCGCCCAACTGAAGAACAACTCAAAAATTTTGAACCAGATTTCGTTGTAATGAACGGCTCTAAAGTAACCAATCCAAACTGGAAAGAACAAGGTTTAAATTCAGAAAACTTCGTTGCCTTCAACTTAACTGAGCGCATTCAATTAATCGGTGGTACTTGGTACGGCGGTGAAATGAAAAAAGGTATGTTCTCAATGATGAACTACTTCCTACCACTTAAAGGTGTTGGCGCAATGCACTGCTCAGCTAACGTTGGTAAAGATGGCGATGTAGCAATCTTCTTCGGCTTATCTGGCACAGGTAAAACAACCCTTTCAACCGATCCAAAACGTGAATTAATCGGTGACGATGAACACGGTTGGGATGATGTTGGTATCTTTAACTTTGAAGGTGGTTGCTATGCGAAAACCATTCACCTTTCAGAAGAAAATGAACCTGATATTTACCGCGCTATCCGTCGCGATGCATTATTAGAAAACGTGGTTGTTCGTGCAGATGGTTCTGTTGATTTTGACGACGGTTCAAAAACAGAAAATACTCGCGTATCTTACCCAATTTATCACATCGATAACATTGTAAAACCAGTTTCTCGTGCTGGTCACGCAACTAAAGTTATTTTCTTAACTGCCGATGCATTTGGCGTATTACCACCAGTATCTAAATTGACACCAGAGCAAACTAAATACTACTTCTTATCAGGTTTCACTGCAAAATTAGCAGGTACTGAACGTGGTATTACTGAACCAACTCCAACTTTCTCAGCATGTTTCGGTGCGGCGTTCTTAACGCTTCACCCAACTCAATATGCGGAAGTGTTAGTAAAACGTATGCAAGCAGCCGGTGCTGAAGCTTACTTAGTGAATACTGGTTGGAATGGTACAGGCAAACGTATTTCAATCAAAGATACTCGTGGAATCATTGATGCAATCTTAGATGGCTCAATTGAAAAAGCTGAAATGGGCGAATTGCCAATCTTCAACTTAGCCATTCCTAAAGCATTACCAGGTGTAGATTCTGCAATCTTAGATCCTCGCGATACTTACGCAGATAAAGCACAATGGCAATCAAAAGCTGAAGACTTAGCAGGCCGCTTTGTGAAAAACTTTGTTAAATATGCAACTAACGAAGAAGGCAAAGCTTTAATTGCAGCTGGTCCTAAAGCTTAATTAAAAATACTAAAAATATTAACCGCACTTTGGGTAACTGAAGTGCGGTCATTTTTTATCTGTTTTCAAGCTGATAAATGTATTCAAAAATTGACAAAAATCCAGTAAAATCACCGCGTTTTAACTTTCGTCAATTAAAAGGACAATGCAATGCTTAACCAAATTAAAAAAGATGCTCAAGATCGTATGGAAAAAAGCCTTGAAGCATTAAAAGGCCATATTTCGAAAATCCGTACCGGTCGTGCACAACCGAGTTTACTTGATGCAATTCAAGTTGAATATTATGGTGCAGCAACTCCACTTCGCCAATTAGCAAACGTAGTGGCAGAAGATGCGCGTACTTTAGCTGTAACTGTTTTTGATCGTTCTTTAATCTCTGCGGTAGAAAAAGCAATTTTAACCTCAGATTTAGGTTTAAACCCATCTTCAGCGGGTACTACAATCCGTGTTCCACTTCCTCCATTAACAGAAGAACGTCGCCGCGATTTAATCAAAATTGTAAAAGGCGAAGGAGAACAAGGTAAAGTTGCAGTTCGTAATGTGCGTCGTGATGCGAATGATAAAATCAAAGCATTATTAAAAGACAAAGAAATCAGCGAAAACGAACAACATAAAGCAGAAGAAGAAATCCAAAAAATTACTGATATTTACATTAAAAAAGTAGATGAAGTATTAGCGGATAAAGAAAAAGAATTAATGGATTTCTAATCATAAAAAATGCGAAAGGCAGACAGTTTTGTCTGCCTTTATTTTATTAGGTATGCAAATTTAGACGTACCAATGAAAATATAATCAACAAAAGTGCGGTAAAGATTCTATGCAAAAACAAAACATTGTCATTCTTGGTTCAACGGGATCTATCGGTAAGAGTACCCTTTCTGTTATCGAAAATAACCCTCAGAAATATCATGCATTTGCACTCGTAGGCGGAAAAAATATAGAAGCAATGTTTGAACAATGTATCAAATTCCGACCACACTTTGCGGCTCTTGATGATGTAAATGCGGCTAAAATTTTACGTGAGAAATTAATTACGCATCATATTCCAACGGAAGTATTAGCAGGACAACAAGCTATTTGCGAACTCGCAGCACACCCAGATACCGATCAGATAATGGCATCTATTGTTGGTGCAGCAGGATTGTTACCGACTCTTTCAGCGGTTAAAGCGGGTAAACGGGTGTTACTAGCAAATAAAGAATCATTGGTAACCTGCGGACAGCTTTTTATTGATGCTGTAAAAAACTATGGTGCGAAGCTTTTACCAGTAGATAGTGAACATAATGCTATTTTTCAATCGTTACCGCCAGAAGCACAAGAAAAAATCGGTTTTTGCCCACTTTCTGAATTAGGTGTAAGTAAAATTATACTCACTGGTTCTGGCGGGCCATTTCGTTACACACCACTCGAACAGTTCGCAAGTATCACACCAGAACAAGCGGTTGCTCACCCTAATTGGTCTATGGGTAAAAAAATCTCTGTCGATTCAGCTACAATGATGAATAAGGGCTTGGAATACATTGAGGCTCGATGGCTTTTCAACGCAAGTGCGGAAGAAATGGAAGTCATTATTCATCCGCAATCGATTATTCATTCTATGGTGCGTTATGTTGATGGCTCAGTCATTGCTCAAATGGGAAATCCAGATATGCGTACACCAATTGCAGAAACTATGGCATATCCTCACCGCACTTTTGCGGGAGTAGAACCACTCGATTTCTTTAAAATCAAAGAACTAACATTTATTGAACCTGATTTTAATCGCTATCCAAATTTAAAACTGGCTATTGATGCCTTTGCTGCGGGTCAATATGCGACAACAGCAATGAATGCAGCTAATGAAATTGCCGTACAAGCATTTTTAGATCGTCAAATTAGCTTTATGGATATTGCAAAAATTAATGCAAAAACAATTGAGAAAATTTCGCCTTATACCATTCAAAATATTGATGATGTACTCGAAATTGATGCACAAGCAAGAGAAATTGCGAAAACGCTAATTGGGGAATAGACCTAGCATAACTAGGTCTAGTTTATTCGATTTAATGGAATACAAATTCCAAAATACACATATAAGCTGCAATACAAAATAAAATAATCGCCAATAATTTTCTTGTTAAAGCCGGATTCATTAATCCACGCAATTTCATTGAGAAGAAACTCATTCCAAATGACCCCAAGGTAACGACACCAACTACAAGAAAATTTACATACCCTAATTGACCACTTAGGCTGATATCATAGGGAAAAGCTCTAGTGAGATAGCCGTATAGATTACCAATCCCACCAATAATCATCATGTAGTTCGTATAAACGGCAATTTGTTGTGTTTTTACCCCCTTTAATTGCCCGACAAGGGGCGCAAGAATAGAACCGCCTCCAATACCTGTAATACCCGCAATTAATCCTCCGCCACAACAGCTAATGCTACCTTTCGCTCGTTCTATAGGAGACATATTAGGCACTTCTATTTGTGTTCTCGATCTGTTTAAAAATGTTTTAATCGCTAGTGCACTCAAACTTACTGTAAAAATTAAACTAATTATCGCTGTAGAAAAATAAAAACTTAATTCAAAACCAATTTGCACGCCAATAACCATTGCTATAGACCATAAAATCATATTGATATGATCAATTTTAATTTTTTGCTTATGGAAAAATAATAAGTTAATCAATGCGGTACACATCACAATGGTAAGTGATGTAGCTGAAATAACTTGAATCGGCAATTCGGGAAATAATGTACGTAAAATTGGCACCATCAATACCCCACCGCCAATACCAAAAATAGCAGAAACCATATTGGTACAAATACCGCAAATCAGTAAGATAAAAATTGTGCTAAGTGCCATCTTAGATCCTATTTAAAAATTCATTTAATCATACTTCATTTTGACGTAAGAGCATATGCGCAACTTATGATCGCTATCATATACAGTTAAAATTATTCTGTTATGATAAAAAGAATAAGGAGGATACGTAGATATGAATTCATTTCAATTAATGGCAAAACCTACTGGTTCAATTTGTAATTTAGATTGTCAATATTGCTTTTACTTGGAAAAACCTCACTTAAACCAACGGGCTATGACTAATGAAGTATTAGAAGCCTATATCAAATCCTATATTGAAACAACGCCTCAACAACAAGTTACTTTCCTATGGCAAGGCGGCGAGCCAACCCTAGCAGGTCTTGATTTCTACAAAAGAGCGGTCAATTTTCAGCATAAATATGCTAATGGCAAACAAATTGAAAATTCTCTACAAACGAATGGAGTATTACTTAATGCCGATTGGTGCCGTTTTCTTCACGATCATCACTTTCTTGTAGGGCTTTCTATAGATGGACCTAAGCACTTACACGATACCTATCGTTTAACTAAAAATGGCAAAGGCACATTTCAACAAGTAATAGATGCACTAGATTTACTACATAACTATCAAGTATCTTTTAATACTCTCACGGTAGTGCATAATCTAAATGTCCTACATGGCAAAGAAATCTATCATTTTCTAAAACGAATTGGATCGCCATATATGCAATTTATTCCACTAATGGGAGATTATAAGCAACAAGCCCCTGTAAAGGATTATGGGCAGTTTCTAATTAATATTTTTGATGAATGGTACGCTAATGATGTAGGAAAAATTGGGATTCAGTTTATTGAGCAATGGTTTATGGCCTATCTTGGATTACAACCTAGTTTATGTATTTTTCGTGAAACCTGCGGTAATCAATTAGTTATTGAACAAAATGGGGATATTTATAGTTGCGATCATTATGTTTACCCTGAGTACAAGTTGGGAAACCTCATAGAAACACCACTAATAACATTAGTTGATAACATAAAACAAAAACATTTCGGCTCAACGAAATCCTTTCTTTCCGAACGATGCAAAAGCTGTAAATTTCGTTTTGCTTGTCATGGAGGTTGCCCAAAACATCGAACTGTTCAAGGATTTGGAAAACCACATAATCAACTCTGTGAAGCCTATTATATGGCGCTCTCTCACATGGAACCCTATTTGAAAGAATTTGCAAAATGCTTTGGTAAAGCAAAATAATATTATTCATTTAAAATAAAAATTTTGTTACCAAGTTAACACTTTTAAAACTTGCTTATAGCGGATAAAAACAGAAATTTGTATAGTAACCTAAAGTTATTTTATGTATTAAGAGGATATTATGTCAAACTCATCACCTTACTTACCTCAAAACTTACACCAATGCATTATTTCTGAAAGTAAAACACTAGGGAAAAACAGCTTAATTTATACTCAAGGTGAAAAACCTAAAGAATTTTATTTTTTAAAACGAGGGCTTGTCGGGCTTTATCATAGCTTAGAAAATGGTAAAGAAACCTTGATTCGACTTTATCATGCTAACGAATATTTTGGGTTTAGAACAATCTTTAGTGAAACAACTTATCATTGTAGTGCAAAGGTGTTACTAGAAGCAGATATTATTCGTATATTTCCTGGAAATCACACTACTTTTATCGCAAATAATCCTGATTTTTCCTGCTATCTTATGAAACAACTTTCGAATGAATTATATGACGCAGAACACCGAGTAAGTAGTACAGCCTATAAACGAAGCTACGAGCGTATAATTGATGCAATTGAAAATCTAACTGAAAGTTATCCCGATTACCCTTGGACCTACCGAGAAGTAGCTGAATTTTGTGGATGCGAAACAGAAACGGCTATTCGTATTAGTCAAGAATTAAAGAAACAAGGAATTCTAGACAAAAATACAAGACATTTACGAATCTGCTCTTAAATTTAAGATTATGGTTTTGAACTATCTATCTAAATAATATTTCAGTAAATAAAGCGCTTTTACTTACATATAAAATAAAAAAGCTCACTATAAAGTGAGCTTTTCCTTTGAATTGATTTTTATTCCTCAGTAGCTGCTTCAGCAACTTCTGGGCGATCAACTAACTCAATGTATGCCATTGGTGCATTATCGCCTGCACGGAAACCACATTTCAAAATGCGAGTGTAACCACCTGCACGTTGAGCAAAACGTGGACCTAATTCATTAAATAATTTTGCAACAGTTTCAACGTTGCGAGTACGAGCGAATGCTAAACGACGGTTTGCAACGCTATCTACTTTTGCTAATGTAATTAACGGTTCAACTACACGGCGTAATTCTTTAGCTTTAGGCAAAGTAGTCTTAATGATTTCATGACTAACTAAAGCACTTGCTAAGTTACGAAACATCGCTTGGCGATGGCTGCTATTACGGTTTAGTTGACGACCACTCTTACGATGGCGCATGATCTTATCCTTCTCAGAAAAATCTTAACCTATGACCAAACTAGTCTTCAGCAATACTTGCTGGTGGCCAATTTTCAAGGCGCATACCAAGTGACAAGCCACGTGAAGCGAGTACATCCTTAATTTCAGTAAGAGATTTCTTACCAAGATTAGGTGTTTTTAATAATTCGACTTCTGTACGTTGTACTAAATCACCGATATAATGAATTGTTTCTGCTTTCAAACAGTTAGCAGAACGAACTGTCAACTCTAAATCATCTACAGGACGTAGTAAAATCGGATCAAATTCCGGTTTTTCTTCCTTAACTTCAGGTTGACGAACATCACGCAAATCAACGAATGCATCGAGTTGTTCTGCTAAAATTGTTGCTGCACGACGAATTGCTTCTTCAGGCTCAAGCGTACCGTTAGTTTCTAACTCAATAACAAGCTTATCTAAGTCCGTACGTTGTTCTACACGCGCTGCTTCTACATTGTATGCAATGCGATCTACAGGGCTATAACAAGCATCCACTAATAAACGACCGATTGGACGCTCCTCAGTTTGGCTATGTGTACGAGCTGAAGCTGGAACATATCCTCTACCACGTTGAACACGAATACGCATACTAATCGATGCATTCTCATCTGTTAAGTGACAGATTACGTGATCCGGATTCACAATTTCAACATCACCATCGTGGGTAATGTCCGCCGCAACAACAGGGCCAATTCCAGATTTATTTAGTGTCAGAATAACGTCATCTTTATTCTGTACTTTAACCGCTAGACCTTTAAGGTTTAAAAGTACTTCAAGAACATCTTCTTGAACACCTTCCTTACTACTATATTCGTGCAATACGCCATCAATTTCTACTTCAGTTACAGCACAACCTGGCATTGAAGACAGAAGGATACGACGCAATGCATTACCTAGAGTATGGCCAAAACCGCGCTCTAACGGTTCTAAGATCACCTTAGCATGAGTTGAACTAATTTGTTCAATATCTACTAAACGTGGTTTTAAAAATTCTGTAACAGAACCCTGCATTTTATCCTCTCTTTGCTTTTAAGCTTAACTATTATTTAGAGTAAAGCTCAACGATCAGATGTTCGTTAATGTCTGCTGATAAATCAGAACGTTCAGGAACACGTTTGAACACACCTTCCATTTTCGCAGAATCAACTTCTAACCAAGTTGGTTTCTCTCTTTGTTCTGCTAATTCTAATGATGCTTTAATACGTGCTTGTTTTTTAGATTTCTCACGAACAGCAACAACATCATTTACTGAAACTTGGAATGATGGAATATTAACAACACGACCATTTACAACAATCGCTTTGTGGCTCACTAATTGACGAGCTTCTGCGCGAGTTGCAGCAAATCCCATGCGATAAACAACGTTATCCAATCTACCTTCTAATAACACTAATAAGTTTTCACCAGTGTTACCTTTTAAACGGTTTGCTTCTTTATAGTAGTTACGGAATTGACGTTCTAAAATACCATAGATACGACGAACCTTTTGTTTTTCACGTAATTGACTACCATAGTCAGACAAACGCGGTTTACGAGCACCGTGTTGACCAGGTGCTGTATCAATTTTACATTTTGAATCAATCGCACGCACGCCTGATTTAAGGAATAAATCAGTGCCTTCACGACGGCTGAGCTTGAGTTTTGGACCCAAATATCTTGCCATTTTCTTTCTCCAACAATCCTATTACGTCTTAAACACGACGTTTTTTCGGTGGACGACAACCGTTATGAGGAATCGGAGTCACATCAGTAATGTTCGTGATACGGAAACCCGCTGCGTTTAACGCGCGAATTGTTGATTCACGACCTGGACCCGGACCTTTAACCATAACTTCCAAATTCTTTAAACCAAATTCTTTAACCATTTCTGCGCAACGCTCTGCAGCAACTTGAGCAGCAAATGGAGTTGATTTACGAGAACCACGGAAACCTGAACCACCAGCAGTTGCCCAAGCTAGTGCATTACCTTGACGGTCAGTAATGGTTACGATTGTATTATTGAAAGACGCGTGAATATGTGCTACGCCATCTACAACTTGTTTTTTTACACGTTTACGTGCACGAACTGGTGTTTTAGCCATTCTTTATTTACCCCGACTATTTTTTGATCGGCTTACGTGGACCCTTACGGGTACGCGCATTAGTTTTAGTACGTTGACCACGTACCGGTAAACTACGACGATGACGTAAACCACGGTAACAACCTAAGTCTAAAAGACGTTTGATGTTTAGTGTTACTTCACGACGTAAGTCACCTTCAACGGTAAATTTACCAACTTCGTCACGCAGTTTGTCAATCTGCTCTTCAGACAATTCTCTGATCTTAACATCTTCAGCAATACCCGCTGCAGCACAAATAGCTTTAGAACGAGTTTTACCGATACCGTAAATTGCAGTTAAAGCGATTACAGCGTGTTTGTGATCAGGAATGTTAATGCCTGCAATACGGGCCACTATGCACTCCTATTATTTTAACTAATTTGGCACTCTGATCTTGAAAAGCCCGTTTTCAGGATACTCAAACAGAATGCCAAGGACATAAATGAGTTGAGCAGTATAACTGCTCAACTGGTTCTTTGCAAGAAAAAATATGAATTAACCTTGACGTTGTTTATGTTTAGGATCGCTGCACAATACACGTACAACACCTTCACGTTTAACAATCTTACAGTTACGACACATTTTCTTTACAGAAGCACGAACTTTCATTGCTTATCCTTTTCTACTAAATGAACAATTATTGTCCAAAACCTTTAAGGTTTGCTTTTTTCAACGCAGATTCATATTGAGACGACATTAAGTGACTCTGAACCTGCACGATGAAATCCATAATTACAACGACTACAATTAAAAGAGATGTTCCACCAAAGTAAAATTTAACATCCCAAGCCGATGTCATAATATAAGGAACTAAACACACAAACGTTACATAAAGACCGCCAATTAGTGTAAGACGAGTCATAACTTTATCAATATAACGAGAGGTTTGTTCCCCTGGTCTAATTCCTGGAATAAATGCACCAGATTTTTTTAGATTATCTGCTGTATCTCGCGGATTATACTGCATTGCAGTGTAAAAGAAGCTAAAGAAAATAATTGCTACAGCATAAACAAGTAAATAAAGAGGCTGACCAGGATTCAACAACATAGATAAGTTATTTAACCACTCAAACTTATCATTTTGTCCAAACCATTGAGTTAAGGTAGCTGGAAATAAAATAATACTTGAGGCAAAAATTGCCGGCATTACGTTTGCCATATTTACTTTCAATGGTAAATGTGTCGAATGACCACCTAAAATTTGACGACCTTGTTGACGCTTTGCATATTCAACGCGAATTCTGCGCTGTCCTCTTTCAACAAAAACAACGAAATAAGTTACTGCAAATACAATAGCTGCGATCAGAAGAAGCACTAATGGATGCATCTGTCCTTGACGAGCCTGCTCAATAGTTTGAAGTATAGCTGATGGTAAACCAGCTACGATACCGCCAAAAACAAGAATTGAAATACCGTTACCAATACCTCTTTCAGTGATTTGTTCACCTAACCACATGAGGAACATCGTTCCAGTTACTAAGCTAACAACTGAAGTGAAGTAAAAACCAAATCCAACATTTGGCACTAAGCCAGGTAACATATTTGGTAAACCTGTTGAAATAGCTACTGCCTGAATGGTTGCAAAAACAACTGTCGCATACCGTGTATACTTAGAAATTTTACGTTGACCAGCAGCACCTTCTTTCTTTAATTCTGCTAAAGCAGGAGAAACCGTTGCAAGCAACTGAATTACAATAGATGCCGAGATATACGGCATAATACCTAATGCTAAGATAGATGCACGGCTTAATGCACCACCAGAGAACATGTTAAACATGTCAATGATGGTGCCTTTTTGTTGTTCAACTAATTGAGCTAGCACAGCCGCATCAATACCAGGAACCGGAATGAAAGAACCAATTCGGTAAACGATAAGCGCACCTAAAACGAAAAGTAATCGGCTTTTTAATTCACCTTTACCGCTATTAGTACTTCTTGCTTGATAACCTGGTTGTTTAGCCATTTGCTAATTATTCCTCAACTGAACCGCCAGCAGCTTCAATTGCTGCTTTTGCACCCTTAGTTACACGCAAACCACGAACTGTTACTGCAGATTTCACTTCACCCGCTAAAACTACTTTAGCGAATTGGATATCTTTAGTTAAGATATTTGCTGCTTTTAATGTTTCTAAGGTTACTACATTACCTTCAACTTTGGTTAACTCATTCAAACGAACTTCTGCAGTTACTGCAGCTTTCATTGAAGTAAAACCAAATTTTGGTAAACGACGGTATAACGGCATTTGACCACCTTCGAAACCGCGACGAACACCGCCACCAGTACGAGATTTTTGACCTTTATGACCACGGCCACCAGTCTTGCCTAAACCTGAACCAATACCACGACCGAGGCGTTTAGCGCTATGCTTTGCACCTTCAGCCGGAGATAGAGTATTTAAACGCATCTCTTACTCCTCCACTTTAACCATGTATGAAACTTGGTTAATCATACCACGTACTGCAGGCGTATCAATCAACTCAACAGTGTGGTGCATATGGCGAAGACCAAGACCACGCAAGGTAGCTTTATGCTTCGGTAAACGAGCAATTGAGCTACGAACTTGTGTTACTTTAATAGTTTTAGCCATTATTCATTACCCCAAGATTTCATCAACAGTTTTACCGCGTTTTGCAGCAACCATTTCTGGTGATTTCATGTTTGCTAATGCATCAATAGTTGCACGAACAACGTTAATTGGGTTGGTAGAACCATACGCTTTAGAAAGAACGTTACGTACACCTGCAACTTCCAATACTGCACGCATTGCACCACCAGCGATGATACCTGTACCTTCGCTTGCTGGTTGCATAAATACACGTGAACCAGTATGAACACCTTTAACTGGATGTTGTAATGTACCTTCATTCAAAGCAACGTTAATCATATTACGACGTGCTTTTTCCATTGCTTTTTGGATCGCTGCTGGAACTTCGCGTGCTTTACCATAACCAAAACCTACTCGGCCATTACCATCGCCCACCACAGTTAATGCAGTGAAACTCATAATACGACCACCTTTTACAGTTTTTGATACACGGTTTACTGCGATTAGCTTCTCTTGCAGTTCACCAGCTTGTTTTTCGATGTTTGACATCTCAATTTACCTCATTAGAACTGTAGACCAGCTTCACGTGCAGCGTCCGCTAAAGTTTGGACACGACCATGATATTTAAAACCGGAACGATCAAAAGCAACAGCTTGAACGCCTTTTGCTAATGCGCGTTCTGCAACAGCTTTACCTACTGCAGCAGCAGCATCTTTATTACCGGTGTATTTTACTTGCTCACGAATTGCTTTTTCAACAGTTGAAGCAGCGGCAAGCACTTCTGAACCGTTTGGTGCAATAACTTGTGCGTAGATATGACGCGGAGTACGGTGAATAACTAAACGAGTTACACCTTGCTCTCTCATCATATGACGTGCACGAGCTGCACGACGGATACGAGCTGATTTCTTATCCATAGTGTTACCTTAATTATTTCTTCTTAGCCTCTTTGATACGCACCACTTCATCAGCGTAACGTACCCCTTTACCTTTATAAGGCTCAGGACGGCGATAAGCACGAATATCTGCTGCAACTTGACCGATCAACTGTTTGTCTGCACCTTTCAACACGATTTCGGTTTGAGATGGACATTCTGCAGTAATACCTGCCGGCAAAGTGTGCTCTACTGGGTGAGAATAGCCTAAACTTAATGCAATTGCATTGCCTTTAAGTTGAGCTCTGTAACCTACACCCACCAATACTAATTTTTTAGTGAAACCTTCAGTAACACCGATAACCATTGCATTAACTAATGCACGTGCAGTACCCGATTGAGCATTTGCTTCAACAAAACCTTCACGTGGAGTGAACGTAAATTGTCCGTTATCTTGTTTTACTTCAACTGATTCATGAATTTTGCGAGATAACTCGCCATTTTTACCTTTTACTGTTAATAGCTGACCGTCGAGTTTAACTTCAACGCCGGCAGGAATATTAACAGGTGCCTTTGCAACACGAGACATTTTCCTACCTCTCTATTAAGCTACATAACAGATGATCTCACCGCCTAAACCTGCTTGACGAGCAGCGCGGTCAGTCATAACACCTTTAGATGTAGAAATAACTGCAACACCTAAACCGCCCATAACTTTTGGTAATTCATCTTTACGTTTGTAAATACGAAGCCCAGGACGACTTACACGTTGGATGCTTTCTACAACTGGTTTGCCTTGGAAATATTTTAAAGTAATTTCCAATTCAGGTTTAGCACCTTCTAAAACTTTTACGCTTTCGATATAACCTTCAGCAGCTAATACGTTGGCAATTGCCACTTTTAGCTTGGAAGAAGGCATATTGATTGCAACTTTGTTCGCAGCTTGACCGTTACGAATACGGGTCAGCATATCTGCGATTGGATCTTGCATACTCATTGTACTTTTTCTCCGATTCCAAAATAAAGTGGTATATTACCAGCTCGCTTTTTTAAGGCCTGGGATTTCACCGCGCATTGCAGCTTCACGAACCTTAATTCGGCTTAAACCAAACTTACGTAAAACGCCATGAGGACGTCCAGTTTGGCGGCAACGGTTACGTTGACGAGATGGGCTAGAATCACGTGGTAAAGTTTGTAACTTTAACACTGCATCCCAACGATCTTCATCAGAGGCATTGACATCAGAAATGATTTTCTTTAATTCAACACGTTTTGCGTAGAATTTTTCAGCCAATTTAACGCGTTTTACATCGCGTGCTTTCATTGATTGTTTAGCCATTATAACCTGCCTTATTTACGGAATGGGAAATTAAAGGCAGCAAGTAGTGCTTGACCTTCTTCATCATTCTTAGCAGTAGTTGTGATAGTGATATCTAAACCACGTACACGATCTACTTTATCGTAATCGATTTCAGGGAAGATGATTTGTTCACGCACACCCATGCTATAGTTACCACGACCATCGAATGATTTCGCACTTAAACCGCGGAAGTCACGAATACGTGGAACAGCAATTGTAATTAAACGTTCAAAGAACTCCCACATACGCTCACCACGCAGTGTTACTTTACAACCGATTGGATATCCCTGACGGATTTTAAAGCCAGCAACAGATTTACGAGCTTTAGTTACTAAAGGTTTTTGACCGCTGATTGCTGCTAAGTCCGCTACTGCGTTGTCTAGCAATTTTTTGTCGGTCAATGCTTCACCCACACCCATATTCAGGGTAATCTTTTCGATTCGTGGGACTTGCATGACAGATTTGTAGCCGAATTTATTTTTTAATTCGCTTACTACTTGATCTCTGTAGTAATCATGCAGTTTCGCCATCGCATTACTCCAGTTTGTTAGATAATTTCATTGTTAGATTTGAAGAAACGTACTTTTTTGCCGTCTTCGAATCTAAAACCTACACGGTCAGCTTTATTTGTTTTAGGATTGAAAATCGCAACATTTGAAGCGTCAATTGCAGCTTCTTTTTTCACTAAACCACCAGCTTTTCCTAATGCAGGAACTGGTTTTTCATGTTTAGTAATAATGTTGATACCTTCAACAAACACTTTACCGTTTGGTAACACTTTAGTTACCTTGCCACGTTTGCCCTTATCTTTACCAGTAAGAACAATTACTTCATCATTTTGACGGATTTTAGCAGCCATTACATTCCCCTTACAGTACTTCTGGAGCTAAAGAAATGATCTTCATGAATTTCTCAGAACGAAGTTCACGAGTCACTGGTCCAAAAATACGAGTACCGATTGGTTGCTCAGTGTTATTATTTAAAATTACACAAGCATTACCATCGAAACGAATAACTGAGCCATCTGGGCGACGAACACCCTTCTTGGTGCGCACAACAACTGCTTTTAATACATCACCTTTTTTTACTTTACCGCGTGGAATTGCTTCTTTTACAGTAATTTTGATGATGTCACCAATCGCAGCATAACGACGGTGCGATCCACCTAGAACCTTGATACACATTACGCTGCGAGCGCCTGAATTATCAGCAACATCCAGCATAGTCTGTTCTTGGATCATATTAGTGCTCCGTTAAGATTAAAAAAACACCCTTTCGGGACGAACCCATCCGCACTACTGAGACAGAATGGCGGATAGGTGGCGGATTCTATCAAAAGAAAAAGAGAAAGGCAATGATAATTTACCTTTATCCTCTTAACCCATTTACTAAAAATGCGGTTGAAATTTACAATACTTTAAATGTAAAAAAAGCCAATGGAATTAACCATTGGCCTTTTATTGTTACATTGTGAATTAAGCGATTACCGCTTTCTCAACAACACGAACTAAAGTCCAAGATTTGGTTTTTGATAGAGGGCGACATTCGCGAATCTCTACGGTATCACCAACTTTGGCTTCATTGTTCTCATCGTGTACGTGTAATTTAGTTGTACGACGGATAAATTTACCATATAAAGGGTGTTTTACCTTACGTTCAATAGCAACAACGAAAGATTTTTCCATTTTGTCGCTAACAACTTTACCTTGTACGCTACGAATTTTATCAGTCATTACTCACCCGCCTTTTCGGTTAATACAGTTTTTACACGTGCAATATCACGACGCACTTGTTTAGCCTGATGGGTTTGTTGAAGCTGACCGGTGGCTGTCTGCATACGCAACTTGAATTGTTCACCTAAAAGGTTTACTAATTCAGCATTCAGCTCTTCAACACTTTTTGTACGTAAATCTTGAGCTTTCATTACATCACCGTCTTAGTTACGAAAGTGGTCTTAACTGGCAATTTAGCAGCTGCTAATGCAAATGCGTTTCTTGCTACTTCTTCAGACACACCATCCATTTCATAAAGCACTTTACCCGGTTGGATTAAGGCTACCCAGTACTCAACGTTACCTTTACCTTTACCCATACGGACTTCTAATGGTTTTTCAGTAATTGGTTTATCTGGGAATACACGAATCCAGATTTTACCTTGACGTTTTACTGCACGTGACATTGCACGACGTGCCGCTTCGATTTGACGAGCGGTTAAACGACAACGACCAACTGCTTTTAAACCGTAAGTACCGAAACTAACTTCAGTACCGCCCGCGATACCACGGTTGCGGCCTTTGTGAACTTTACGGAATTTTGTACGTTTTGGTTGCAACATTTAGCGTTTCTCCTTACTTACGACCTTTACCGCGAGGAGCCTTTTTAGGCTTGTCGGCAGGTTGTTGTTCTGATTGCGCAACGGCAGCCATTCCACCAAGAATTTCACCTTTGAAGATCCACACTTTAACGCCGATTACGCCGTAAGTTGTATGAGCTTCTGCAGTGTTATAATCGATGTCCGCACGAAGAGTATGTAGAGGTACGCGACCTTCACGATACCATTCTGAACGTGCGATTTCTGCACCACCTAAACGACCGCTAACCTCAACTTTGATACCTTTAGCACCTAAACGCATTGCGCTTTGTACCGCACGTTTCATTGCACGACGGAACATTACACGACGTTCTAATTGAGAAGCGATGCTATCTGCAACTAATTTCGCATCTAATTCAGGTTTTTTCACTTCAGCAATGTTGATTTGAGCAGGAACGCCAGCGATTTTAGACACTGCGTTACGTAATTTTTCAACATCTTCGCCTTTTTTACCGATTACGATACCAGGACGAGCTGTGTGAATAGTTACACGAATACTTTTAGCTGGACGCTCAATAGTAATACGTGAAACTGAAGCATTTGCTAATTCTTTATTTAAGAATTTGCGTACTTTGAAATCGCCTTCAAGATTGTCAGCGAAGTCTTGTGTATTCGCGAACCAAGTAGAGCTCCAAGGTTTAACAATACCTAGGCGAATACCATGTGGATGTACTTTTTGACCCATTGCTATTCCTCTACTTATTAACGATCTGACACAACCACAGTAATGTGGCTAGTACGTTTTAAAATACGATCTGCACGACCTTTAGCACGTGGCATAACACGTTTCATGCTAGGACCTTCATCAACGAAGATTTTAGCAACTTTAAGATCATCGATATCTGCACCGTCATTGTGCTCTGCGTTTGCAATAGCTGATTCTAAAACTTTCTTCACTAAAGCTGCTGCTTTTTTGTTAGTGAAAGTTAAGATTTCTAATGCTTGCGCAACTTTTTTACCACGAATTAAATCGGCAACTAAGCGAGCTTTTTGGGCAGAAGTGCGAGCGTAACGATGTTTTGCGATAGTTTCCATCTATTTACCTCTTATTTCTTAGCTTTCTTATCTGCCGCGTGACCGCGGTATGTACGAGTCGGTGCAAATTCACCAAGCTTATGACCGATCATTTCATCAGATACATAAACAGGAACGTGCTGACGACCATTATGGACTGCGATGGTCAATCCGATCATTGATGGAATGATCATTGAACGACGGGACCAAGTTTTGATTGGTTTTTTATCCCCGCTTTCCACCGCCTTCTCTACCTTCTTCAACAAGTGTAGGTCAAGGAAAGGACCCTTCTTGAGAGAACGTGGCATGGCTAATCCTCTTTAATTTAATCTATTATTTGCCACGACGACGTACGATATATTTATCAGTACGTTTGTTGTGACGAGTTTTCTTACCTTTGGTTTGAACGCCCCAAGGAGTTACTGGGTGTTTACCAAAGTTACGACCTTCACCACCACCGTGTGGGTGATCTACTGGGTTCATTGCAGTACCACGAACTGTAGGGCGAATACCTCTCCAGCGGTTAGCACCAGCTTTACCCAATACGCGAAGCATATGTTCTGAGTTACCAACTTCACCGATTGTGGCAACACATTCAGCTAATACTTTACGCATTTCGCCAGAACGTAAACGTAAAGTTACATAGTTGCCTTCACGTGCGATGATTTGTACATAAGCACCAGCAGAACGAGCGATTTGACCGCCTTTACCTGGTTTTAATTCAACGTTATGTACTGTTGAACCAACTGGGATATTACGCATTGGTAATGAGTTACCCACTTTAATTGGTGAGTTTACGCCAGCTTGGATTTGATCGCCTACTGACAGACCTTTAGGTGCTAAGATATAACGGCGTTCACCATCTTTATAAAGCACTAAAGCAATGTTAGCAGAACGGTTTGGATCATATTCTAAACGCTCAACAACCGCTGGGATGTCTAACTTGTTACGTTTGAAATCGATTAAACGGTAGTGTTGTTTGTGACCGCCACCAATGTGACGAGTAGTAATACGACCATAGTTGTTACGACCACCAGTTTTAGATTTAGTATCTAGAAGAGGTGCGTAAGGTTTACCCTTGTGTAATTCAGGGTTCACGATTTTAACAACGTGACGACGACCAGCGGAGGTCGGCTTACATTTAACGATAGCCATTCTCTAATTTCCTCCGATTACTCTGCACTGTCCACGAAGTCCAAGTTTTGGCCTTCGGCTAAAGTTACATAAGCTTTTTTCCAGTCGCTGCGACGACCCATTTTGCTACCACGGCGTTTAGTTTTACCTTTAACAACCACGGTACGAACAGAGTCAACTTTTACTTCAAATAATTGAGCAACAGCAGCAGCAATTTCAGCTTTGTTCGCATCTAAAGCAACTTTAAGTACAACAGTGTTAGATTTTTCAGCATTGTTAGTTGCTTTTTCAGAGATGTGCGGTGCACGTAGCACGCTTAGCAAACGTTCTTGACTCATGCTAGGATCTCCTCAATTTGTTTCACAGCGTCAACAGTAACAATCACTTTATCGAAAGCGATTAAGCTAACTGGATCGATACCTTGAACATCACGTACATCAACTTTATATAAGTTACGTGCTGCTAAGAATAGATTTTCATCTAAACCTGCTGTGATAATTAATGCATCTTCAACTGCTAAATCTTTTAATTTTTGTACTAAAACTTTAGTTTTTGGTGCATCTAATTCGAATTTTTCAACAACAACCAAACGGTCTTGACGAACTAATTCAGAAAGAATGCTTTTGATAGCACCACGGTACATTTTCTTGTTCACTTTTTGGCTGTGATCTTGTGGTTTAGCCGCGAAGGTTATACCACCAGAACGCCAGATTGGTGATTTAATATCACCAGCACGAGCACGACCTGTACCTTTTTGACGCCAAGGTTTTTTACCTGAACCAGACACTTCAGCACGAGTTTTTTGCGCACGAGTACCTTGACGCGCACCTGCTGCATAAGCAACAACAACTTGGTGGATCAACGCTTCGTTAAACTCACGTCCGAAGGTAGTTTCAGAAACAGTTAGTGCGTTTGCACCTACAACTTGTAATTCCATCTCTATCTCCTAGACTTATGCTTTAACTGCTGGCTTAACGATAACATCGCCATTGATAGCACCAGGTACAGAACCTTTTACTAATAGCAATTTACGCTCAGCATCTACACGAACAACTTCAAGTGATTGAACAGTTACACGTTCAGCACCTAAATGTCCTGCCATTTTTTTACCTTTAAACACACGACCTGGAGTTTGGTTTTGACCAATAGAACCAAGTACACGATGTGATAAAGAGTTACCATGAGTCGCATCTTGAGTACGGAAGTTCCAACGTTTAACACCACCTTGGAAACCTTTACCTTTAGAAGTACCAGTAACATCTACTTTTTTAACATCTGCAAAGATGTCAACATTGATTTCTTGACCTAAAGTGAATTCTTCACCTTCAGTACGAAATTCCCATAAACCGCGACCAGCTTCAACACCTGCTTTCACGAAATGACCTGCTTCAGGTTTAGTTACACGATTCGCTTTTTTAGAACCAGTAGTAACTTGAACTGCAGTATAGCCATCGTTTTCAAGAGTTTTAACTTGAGTTACGCGGTTGGCTTCGATTTCGATAACGGTAACTGGTACAGAAACACCGTCTTCATTGAAGATACGGGTCATACCAACTTTACGACCGACTAAACCAATCATTGTAATAACCTCTTAATTAACCTAGGCTGATCTGCACGTCCACGCCGGCAGCCAAATCTAAACGCATTAATGCATCAACAGTTTTTTCTGTTGGCTCTACGATATCTACTAAACGTTTGTGAGTACGAATTTCGTATTGGTCACGTGCGTCTTTATTTACGTGTGGAGAAACCAACACGGTGAAACGCTCTTTACGAGTTGGTAAAGGAATTGGACCACGAACTTGTGCACCAGTACGTTTAGCTGTTTCTACGATCTCCGCAGTAGATTGATCGATCAAACGGTGATCGAAAGCTTTTAAGCGGATACGGATTCTTTGGTTCTGCATTAGACCAGAGCTCCAATAAAATTTAGCTAATAAAAAAACTAACACCAATCACAATTCTAACTTCAAAATAGAAAAGGAGGTGCAAGTTACCTGTTATATAGTCTCCAAATCGGAAACATTGTTTAGCGTGACATATCGTCATGCTCGTTTAATAAATGATTACATTAAACGGCTTTCATACTGAAAGCCTGCAAATACTACACAAAAGTTAAACAAATTGCAAGGGATTTATTCAAAGCAAATAAAAAGTGCGGTCATTTATCGCCATATTTTCTAATCGAAAAATACCTAGAAAAATCACCGCACTTAGCATATTAAAATTACTGATGGTTATCTAATAGTGCAATATGTCGTTTTGCTATAATCCACGCACCAACATATCCCATAATTAAACAGCACACTAATAAGAATACAAATTCGCCAACGCCTAATCCATTCAAACTGAATTGAACGGCAAAAATATCCGTTACGTATTTCACGGCAGAAGTAAAATAGCTGATAATAAAGCTACTAAAAATTGCAGCAACTAACCCACCTAACACAGCATAAATCATCCCTGTATAAAGATAAGGACGAAGGATAAATTGATCTGTTGCACCAAGCAATTTCATCACATCAATACTTGATCGGCTACTATACACATCAGAGCGAATACTGTTACCAATAACTAAAAATACCGCTATCGTCATTAATACAGTGCAGAAAATTGCCACATGGGCTATTAACCAAGAAAGTGCGGTTAATTTTTCCATCCAATCGTTATCTAAGCGAACTTCTTGCACGCCTTTAATTTTATTTAAATTCGTACGTAACTCATCACGTTTTTCTGAAACATTAAATTCGCTCGTTGGTTTTACCATCACGACTGCAGGTAATGGATTATCATCTAGAATTTCTAATTCTTCACCAAAGCCAGACCAACTTTTGAATTCTTTTAAACTTTCTTGACGAGAGACATAATTCAGTGATTCTACTCCTTCTTGCTGGCGGATTTTCTCTACCACTAAATTCGCATCTTCTTCACTTAAATTTTTGTGAAGATAAATCGTCAATTCACTTTCTGGATAAAATTGTGTGGTCGCTAAATGTAAATTTTTCCACATTAAATAGCTAACAGTTGGGATCGTCAGAGATACAGCAATCACCAAAATCGTGAGCAGCGTGCCAAATTTACGTTGCCATAAATCCGCCCATACTGCACGCAAAGTATAGGCTGTTTGAACAAAAAAGGATGCATCCGTTGGTCGGCTCATGATTATTCCTTAATAACGTAAATAACCTTGTTCAAGCACAAGACAAGGTTTTGGTTTTTGTTGAATTAAATTAATGTCGTGAGTAGCAATTAACACCGTCATTCCAAGGCGATTAAATTCTTCAAACAAATTAAAAATGCCTAAAGAAAGTTCATCGTCTAAATTACCCGTTGGTTCATCTGCTAGTAAGAGCTGAGGTTTATGCACAATCGCACGCGCGATATCAACGCGTTGCTGCTCCCCTCCAGAAATTTGTGGTGGCAAATAGTGCGCTTTATTACGCAATCCTACACGATCTAAAGATGCCATCGCACGTGTATGCGCATCTTTTGGATGCATACCTGCAATAATCAATGGCAATGCCACATTTTCCACCACCGTACGATCTGTTAGTAAACGATAATCTTGGTGAACCATACCAATTTGGCGACGCAGAAATGGAATTTCATATTTTGACAAGCGAGTAATATCATGCCCGTTAAACCAAATTTGCCCCGCGTTGGCTTTTTCCATTCCCATAATAAGCTTGAGTAATGTACTTTTCCCTGCGCCTGAATGCCCAACCAAGTAAGTCATACTTCCCACAGGAAGATGAAAATTCAAGCCCTGTAACGCTGGCTGCGTTGCACCATGATAGGCTTTAGAAACATTTGAGAACTTAATCACAATTTTTCCTTATTCTTTTTATTCTTCTTCATGAACGAATAATGCCTCAATAAATTCTTTAGCATTAAACTCACGTAAATCTTCAATTTTCTCGCCTACACCGATATAGCGAATAGGCAACTTAAACTGATCGGCTATGGCAAAAATCACACCGCCTTTTGCCGTGCCATCTAATTTTGTTAGAGATATCCCTGTTAAACCGACAGCCTCATTAAATAACTTCGCTTGACTAATCGCATTTTGTCCCGTGCCAGCATCCAGCGTAAGCATAATTTCATGTGGCGCAGTTTCGTCATATTTTTTCATAACACGAACAATTTTTTTCAGTTCGTCCATTAAGTTATTTTTATTTTGTAAACGACCCGCCGTATCCGCAATAAGAATATCAATATTGCGGGCAGCCGCTGATTGCATCGCATCAAAAATCACCGATGCAGAATCAGAACCTGTGCTTTGGGCAACAACTGGAATGTGATTGCGTTCTCCCCAAACTTGAAGCTGCTCAACGGCCGCTGCACGGAAAGTATCGCCCGCAGCAAGCATCACTGATTTTCCTTCAGACTGAAATTTACGTGCAAGCTTACCAATTGTCGTCGTTTTACCCACGCCATTTACGCCCACCATTAAAATCACATAAGGTTTTTTCGAGCTATCAATCTTTAACGGCTGTGCTACTGGCTCAAGAATATCAGCCATTTCTACTTTTAATTGTTGATATAAAAGCTCAGCATCTTGTAATTCTTTGCGGCTTGCATGTTCAGTCAAATTTTTGATGATTTTACTTGTTGTCGGCACGCCAATATCCGCAATCAACAGTTGTTCTTCTAATTCTTCAAACAACTCATCATCAATTTTTTTTCCTAAGAAAAAACTACGAAAACCTGCGCCAATATTTTGTTTAGTTTTCAGTAATCCCTTAACTAAACGACTAAAAAAGCCCCCTTCACTTGGTTTTTCGCGAGTTTCAATTTCAACAACAGGCTGAAGCTCATTTTTAATATCTTCAACAATTTCAGATTCAACCACGGTTTCTGTAATCGGAAGATCATCTTCTAAATTTTTCGCTTCGATGATTTCTTCAATCGGCTCAAGTGCGGTTGAAATTTCCTGTATTTTTTCTTCTTCAACGATTTCATTCGTTTCAATGCTTTCTACTAAAAACGGCTCAGAATCCACCGCACTTTCTACTGCCCCTAATTCAGACGGTTCTTCAACTAAATCATGCGTTTCAAGTTTTTCAATAGACGACTCGATATCTTTTATCTTTTCTTCTTCAATTATTGGCTCAATTTTAGGGCCATCTTGCTTTTTATTACGCCCAAATAACGATGCCCAAAATCCGCCTTTTTTATTTTCTTCAGCCATAAAATGCTCTCTTAACTGTAATCCGATAAAAATGTCGTTTATTCTAGCAAAAAATCGTCTAAACTAAGCACAATTTTCAATAAAAATCGAATCTTTATGAAAAAAATACAAACGCCAAATGCAAAGGGCGAAGTTCGCATTATTGCTGGACTGTGGCGAGGGCGAAAACTTCCCGTATTAAATTCAGAAGGCTTACGCCCAACTGGTGATAGAGTGAAAGAAACGCTTTTTAATTGGTTAATGCCTTATATCCATCAGTCTAAATGTTTAGATGGCTTTGCGGGGAGTGGTTCGTTAGGTTTTGAAGCACTTTCCCGCCAAGCGAAGAAGGTGACTTTTTTAGAACTAGATAAAATCGTCGCCAATCAATTAAAAAAGAATTTACAAACGCTTAAATGCTCATCAGAACAGGCTGAAGTGATTAATCAAAGTAGTTTGGATTTTCTAAAACAGCCACAAAATCAACCGCACTTTGATGTGGTATTTTTAGATCCACCCTTTCATTTTAATTTGGCAGAACAAGCAATTAACTTGCTTTGTGAAAATAATTGGCTAAAACCCAATGCGTTAATTTACGTAGAAACAGAGAAAGACAAACCACTCACCACGCCTGAAAACTGGACGTTATTGAAAGAAAAAACAACGGGAATGGTGAGTTATCGTTTATATCAGAATTAGAGAAAAAATTATGTTAGATATCGTTTTATATGAACCAGAGATCCCACAAAATACCGGTAACATTATTCGCCTTTGTGCCAATACAGGATTTCGCTTGCACTTAATTGAACCGCTAGGGTTTACTTGGGATGATAAACGCTTACGCCGCTCAGGTTTGGATTATCACGAATTTGCAGAAATCAAACGTCACAAGACTTTTGAAGCCTTTTTAGAAAGCGAAAAACCCAAACGTCTCTTTGCACTTACAACAAAAGGTAGCCCAGCCCATAGCCAAGTGAAATTTGAACTTGGGGATTATTTAATGTTTGGCCCAGAAACTCGCGGCATTCCTATGTCAATTTTAAATGAAATGCCGATGGAACAAAAAATCCGCATTCCAATGACAGCCAATAGCCGCAGTATGAACTTGTCTAATTCTGTCGCAGTAACGGTTTATGAAGCTTGGCGACAATTAGGCTATGAAGGTGCAGTAAATTTGCCAGAAGTAAAATAAACAAAAAAGTGCGGTTAAAATTTAATAAGATTTTTGAGCTGACCCCAAAAGTTGGACTAAATAAACCAACAATTGAGGTGCAGATTTTTTATGGAAAACATTAAACTAATTTTAAGGTAGCCACAAAAGATGCTATGCGTGATGGCTCGCGTTTTCTAACGCGTGCCTAAACATTAATTTCGTTTAATTTAGATTTATACTATTTTCATTAATAACTTCATTTTGTTTATTTTTAGATAGATATAAGCACGCGTCAGGAGACGCGCGCTATGTGGGAGAAAATGAAGAACTTGAACAGGTAATCACTTTATCACCAAATACCACTATATTTTCCAGTAAACTTTATCCGTGAGCTTGCCTCGGGATTTTGCTAACTCCAGAACTATAATAGATTGTAATGGCACAAGCGTGGACGCTTGCGCCATCAAGGCGGCAAACTCACCGATAGATTCGGTATCCGCCGTGCCAACATCGCCTTAATCTCAATGCTTGCCCTCTCTTCATTGCTAATTTCTTGGCTTGGTGGCTCGCCGATTCTGATGAAAATTTTGGTCGCTGTATTGGGCCTCTTCACCTTCGCCATCGTACCGTCCTTATAAGACGTTTTATTGCAGACCGCACACCGGCACAACACCTCCGACAGTGTCGCCGCAGGCTTCAACCTCGCCATCGCCTTCGGATCGTTTGCAGGCAGGCTCGTCATCAACCACTTCGGCTTGGCTTACGTCGGCACCGTAGGAGCGCTACTCTCATTCATCGGCTTGGACGTGTTTGTGTGGTTGGGCAGAAAGGGTTAATGGAAGGTCGTCTGAAAACGGATTGGTTTTTAGCGAAACTCACTTCGTTCGTTTTCAGACGACCTTTATCTCTATACACCCTTTAATGGATTATGTGGTTTGTTGGGTGTTCTCAGCACTGTCAATAATAGACTGTATTTTTTCTTTTAATAACCCTCTCAATTCCTCCAACTGAGAAATATTTCTGGAAGTAATCAAAAAGTCAATAAAATTAAGAAGTTCTTCTGCTCCACCTACCTTTAATAAAGCTAAACTGGAAAAAATATCCTTGTTTAAATCATTTTTTATCCAATGAGTCATAAAATCTATAAATTCTTGTTTCACTTCAAAACCATACTGCAAAAAGTCTAATTCACGGAGTATTTCTTCGTACAACTGGCCTTTACTGATTTGATTCCAATCTGAAATTCGTATTTTATCAAAATACGGTGTGAACAGTTCTTTAATGCCTGCATTTGATATTTGATAAATCGGTAGAAAAATTTTTTCCAAGAAATATCGTTGCATCTCCAGATTTTTCTCAAAATCATTATTAAGAGAAAATAATGCTTTTTCTACTAATTTTACATTTGTATATTGCATAGAAGTTACATAGGCATATCGATAAACAGATGAGAGATCATTGTTTATTCTTTGGTAAAAAGGTTTTCTAAATTCACCTGATATAAAACCTTCTAATATAACATCAACCAATTCTAAAATTTTGGGGTTGGTCGTCTTATACAGTTTATACTGAATTAAGATGAAATAATTCACTGAACTAATATAATCAATAGGAACACTTATTTTTAAGAAGATAGATTTTATAGAGCTTAAAAACTTATCTAACTCCGTATCTACCCATTTAACCAACCCTATAATCATAATTAAATTTAGAAATGAATTGGAAATCGTATTTGAATAAAAGTAATGACCATATATGATAAATAAATCTGATAAATTCTTAAAAGCATCTGCTAGGTAATCTTTTTCATCCTGAGAAAATGATAAAAATTTACCACCATTTCCCTCTTGGGGTTCATCTTTAACAAAACCTAAAATACGTTTAACGATAACCGACCAAAGCTCTTTGAACTTAAAATATTTAATAAGAATAAATAGATCGACTTTTGTTAATTCAAATTTTTCTCTTACTTCATGAATTTTAATTTTTCCCAAAACATACGATTGCATCAGCTTTTGAAATTCTGTATAAGCATCCAAAGCAACATCATTATAGGCACAAAAATTTAGCAGTTGAATTAATCTGTCATTAGAGCGTTGCTCTTTATCAGTAAACCCAAAACCGCCATTATTTTTATTTTCTTCTAAATTTAGATGTTCTTCATTGTCAGAAGCTGAATCATAGTAGAATTTATATATAGACTTAAATCCTAATAAATCAACTAATGGTTGAATATATCCTCTATATATTGATGGATAATTATTATCAATTAGTTCGCCTGTGAAATCATAATGCTGCTCTTTTAAAAATTCATTTCGAATATTATTATCTAGATTTAAGTCATTTGCTAATTTTTTTGCTATTATTGATTTGTTAAATTTGGAAATCATTGCAGACAAATACCGCTTATTAGCCATATTATCTATAATTTCTGAGGATAGCTGGTTAAATAATTCTATATTTTTATTTAATAGCTCCCGTTCTTCAGTTTCATCTTTATTTATAGAATTGGCGTTATATGTGAGCAGATTAAATAAGGTTTTAGATATAGACTTAGAAAATGATATAAAGTCATAGAAGCAATCCGAATCTTCTGATTCATTGCTTTTATCTTCAATTAAATCATAAATATTAATTGGCATCTCAGAATTTTTTATAAAAAATACTCTGGCAGAAAGGAAACAACTAAAAATAGTATTTAGCTTATCTGAATATTGTTCTAATTTTTCAGGGGTTTTAATTATATCAAAAAATTTGCTGTATATTTTTCTCACATCTGGATCATAATCTGTTGTCAGAAGATTGCTATGAAAATATAGCCCAAAGCAATTTTTATGATACTCAACTGTACAATTTGAGAATAAATATGTAATTTGTTCTGGTAATAAACAATTTAATTCAGCCAATCCAACTAATTTTTTATAAAAATAGTTTATTACATCCGTATCTGGCTCTTCATTATTATCTAATTTGATTCCGCCTTTCGTATTTTTTGTAAAGGAAAAGAAATGTTCATATAAGTGCTTGTACTCATAATTTTTAGAAGAAGATACAGGGGTAAGCAACTTTATACCATGATTTTCAAGATATTTTCTTTGTGAAGAATAATTTTCTTTTTGCAACAAAAATCTCGGTGGGGAAACTTCTGAATTTTTTTCAATCCATTTAATGATTTGCTTCAAGTTGCTATCACTGTATGAATAGCCTAAAAACAAGACTGTAGTAGTAGATAATATATGCTTTAAAAAGTTATCAAAGATGGAATTGTTGATGTTGTAATTTAAATAATCATCTTCTTTAAATACAATATTATGGGTATCAAAGCTACCATGAACTTTAATTAGTTTTTTGGGCAGGTTAGATTTTATTAAATCAGCTTCTGTCTTAATAACATCATAAAATAATCCATTATTGGAAACTGTTTTTTCCAGCAGGTTGTCCCAATTGGTGGTGATAACATATTTGGGTTTTAATAATTGAAATACTTGAAGGTGAAGATCTGATGGTTCTGCATGCAAAGGTACAAATTCTCTCAATTTTTGATATAGCTTGTACTCACCAAATTCAAGATAGTATAGCTGTGCTATTTTGAGAAAATCTGTTTCTTGGGTATTTAAATCATTCTTTAAAGCAATCATCAACTCTCCCCAAGAGGGAAATTTGATTGTTGCCGTTTCAGAAAATTTGGAAAATCCCGCCCCGATAAAAACAGTCAGGTTATCGTTTTCTTGAGCGGTTATGATGGAATCAATATCGGCTTGAGTAAATTTCATTTTATTCTTTGTTCAATAAATAAATTTTAATTATTTTAGCATACTCTTTATCGCTTAAAATGAAAAAGGTGGGCAAGAATGCCCACCCTACGGTTTTTCAAACAACCTCCACGATGGCGCGTTTCCTACGCGTGCCCAAAACATTAGTTTCATTTGAATTAGATTCTCGCCATTTATTAATCACTTCAGTTTGTTTATAGTTTAGAACGATACAATAAACAGCTTAAATAAAAAAGTACGGTGATCTGCACCCCAAAAGCTGGACTAACCAACCAACAATTAAGGTGCAGATTTTTTACGGGTAAACACTACACAATCGAATTTAAATTACAGGTTCTCCAACCTATTTTGAATGGGAAAATGAGTATTAGAGAAGCGGCTCGTTTTTACAATATTCCTTCCAACGCCCTAGTCGGAACATGGTTGAAACGGTTTGAAAAAAGTGGCATAAAAGGACTGATTCCCCGTAAACCATCAGGACGACCGCCAATGAAACCCAAATATGCAAAAATACCACCGCCACCCAAAACTGAAGAAGACCGTTTACGTTTGAGAATTTTACAGCTTGAAGCGGAGGTAGCCTACCTAAAGGAGTTGAGAAGGCTCAGGCTTCAGGACGAAGCCGAGCAACAGAAATTATCCAAAGGTTAAGAACACGCTATCCGTTAAAATGGCTTTTAGGCTTTGCACAGTTAGCGCGTAGTACGTTTTTTGCTAAACGTCAGATTAAACTGGATAAGGATGAGCCGCTGAAAGAGGCCATTAAACGCATCAAAGCCAATCATCCTGATTATGGCTACCGACGCGTTCATGCCTGTTTGCCTGGTGTGAATCATAAAAAAGTCCAACGTTTAATGCAGGTACTTGGGCTTCAAGTGCGGTCAAGAAAAGGGAATTGCTTAGATAACGTAGCAATGGAAAGTTTCTTTGGGCGATTAAAAACAGAATACTTTTATGGCAAGGAATTTAAAACAAAAGAAGAGATAGTTGAAGCAGTAAAGGATTATTTGGACTATTATAGCCACCGTCGGATTCAACTAAAATTAAAAGGACTGAGTCCGATACAATATCGAAAATAATCCTTTAAATGACAGTCTAACTTTTTGGGGTCAGATCAAAAATCATAGAAATTTTCACCGCACTTCTTCATGCTAAATATTATGCGTTAAACGATATTCAACCAAATCTTCAATGGTTAGCACAGAATAACCAAATTTTTTCGCAAATTCTACAATCTCAGGGGCGCGAGCCATTGTGCCGTCGTCATTCGTGATTTCACAAATAACGCCTGCTTCTTTAAATCCTGCCAAACGCGCTAAATCAACGGAAGCTTCAGTATGTCCACGACGGGTAAGTACGCCACCATTTGCTGCGCGAAGTGGGAAGACATGACCAGGACGATGTAAATCTGTTGGAACTGCATTATCAGCAATAGCCGTTTGAATGGTTGTTACTCGGTCTGCGGCAGATACGCCTGTAGAAACACCTTTTGCAGCTTCAATCGTCACAGTGAAAGCCGTTTTATTTACACTATTATTGTGTTCTACCATTGGCGGTAAATCGAGTTGTTGGCAACGTTCATCAGTAATGCATAAACAAACGATACCACTGCCATAACGAATTAATTTTGCCATTTGTTCTGGCGTGATTGTTTCTGCTGGGAAAATTAAATCGCCTTCATTTTCACGATCTTCATCATCTAAAACTAATACGCCATTTCCATTTTTGAAGGCATTAATTGCGTTAAGTACGCGTTCTTCAGCGGTATTGCCGAATGGAGATAAAATTGACTGATTCATAGTAATTTCCTAATTTGAGATTTCAATTAAATACCAGAATCAGGGCTGAGAAATGCAAATAAAATAAACGATTTGGGAAGCCAACCGTTTTATTCTCTTTCATCCAGACTTTACTGTCGGCTTTGGAATTTCACCAAATCTGCTGACTTTAAAAGTGAAAATCAGGACAATTTAGCAGGAAAAATTTGCCAAAATTTGACCGCACTTTTAAACGCTCGTGGGCTTTACCACCGGTAGGGAATTTCACCCTGCCCTGAGAATGCGAATTAAGTATAGCGCAAAATACCTAGTCACTAAATCAGAACGTGAAAAATATTTTCATTTAGCCTACAATAAACGCACTCAATTCTTACGCTACCAAGAGCGGATTATGTCAAAAGCAAAAGAGAAAAAAGTCGGTGTCATTTTCGGGAAATTTTATCCCGTACACACAGGCCACATAAATATGATTTATGAAGCGTTCAGTAAAGTAGATGAACTACACGTTATAGTATGTAGCGATACGCAGCGCGATTTGAAATTGTTTTACGATAGTAAAATGAAACGCATGCCAACCGTGCAGGATCGTTTACGTTGGATGCAGCAAATTTTCAAATATCAAAAAAATCAGATTTTTATTCATCATTTGGTTGAAGACGGTATTCCAAGTTATCCAAACGGCTGGCAATCTTGGAGTGAAGCGGTTAAAACCCTATTCCATGAAAAACATTTTGAACCTTCAATCGTATTTAGTAGCGAACCTCAAGATAAAGCGCCTTACGAGAAATACTTAGGTTTAGAAGTTTCGTTAGTCGATCCTGACCGCACTTTCTTTAATGTGTCCGCCACAAAAATTCGTACGACACCATTCCAATATTGGAAATTTATTCCGAAAGAAGTTCGTCCTTTCTTTGCCAAAACGGTGGCAATTTTAGGGGGAGAAAGTAGTGGTAAAAGCGTGCTGGTGAATAAGTTAGCCGCCGTATTTAATACCACTTCCGCGTGGGAATACGGGCGTGAATTTGTATTCGAAAAGCTCGGTGGTAATGAGCAGGCTATGCAATATTCTGACTATCCGCAAATGGCTCTTGGTCATCAACGATACATTGATTATGCCGTGCGCCATGCACATAAAATTGCGTTTATAGATACGGATTTCATCACCACGCAAGCGTTCTGCATTCAATATGAAGGAAAAGCCCATCCATTTTTAGACTCGATGATTAAAGAATATCCCTTCGATGTCACTATTTTGCTTAAAAATAATACTGAATGGGTGGATGATGGCTTGCGCAGTTTAGGTTCACAAAAGCAACGCCAACAATTTCAACAACTACTCAAAAAACTGTTAGATAAATATAAAGTCCCTTACATAGAGATTGAATCGCCAAGTTATCTTGATCGCTATAACCAAGTGAAAGCAGTCATTGAGAAAGTGTTAAATGAAGAAGAAATCAGTGAATTACAAAATAGTCCATTTGTTATAAAAGGAAAACATCAATGATCTTATTTGCCGGTGATCCACACGGAAGCTACGATCATATTTACCCTTTTGTGAGAGAACAGGAAAATGTCGCACTCATAATTTTAGGCGATTTACAGCTCACCACAACAGATGAGTTGGATAAACTTGCTCAACATTGTGATATTTGGTTTATTCATGGAAATCATGATAGCAAAACAATTAGTGCTTTTGATGCGATTTGGGGTTCTGAATGGCAATCACGGAATTTACACAATCGCGTAGTTGATATTCAAGGAACCCGCATTGCGGGATTAGGCGGCGTATTCCGCGGGCAAATCTGGATGCCGCCAAATCGCCCCATGTTTTTTGATCCTATTCATTATTGCCAATATAGTCCACAAGAGAAAATCTGGCGAGGCGGTGTGCCTTTGCGTCATCGCACGTCAATTTTTCCATCAGATATTGAAATCTTAGAAAACCAACTAGCGGATGTGTTGATTTGTCACGAAGCCCCTAAACCACATCCGATGGGTTTCCAAGTAATCAATGATTTGGCGATGAAAATGGGAGTTAAGCAAGTATTCCACGGACATCATCACGAAAACTTTACTTATCGAACGAAGTATCCCTACAAAATCACGAATGTAGGTTTCCGTAGTCTTGCTGACGCCGAAGGAAATTATTTGCTACAAACGATCGACGATCGTGAAAAATAAATCTATTCCAAAACAAAAGCCGATTCAAATGAATCGGCTTTTTTACATTCAAAGTGCGATATTATTCCGCATTGTTTTTCGATTTAATAATGGCGTAAACCACACCTGTTGATAAAGCACCAATCGCAATGGCACCAAAATATTTCAATGGCTCAGATACAAATGGAATAACAAATAATCCGCCGTGTGGAGCTTGTAATGTAATATTTAATCCCATTGAAATCGCACCAGCCACGGCACCACCAATCACAGAGCTAATAATGACTCGAATTGGATCTGCTGCCACAAATGGTAATGCACCTTCAGAAATAAAACATAAACCAAGAACAAATGATGCTTTCCCCGCATCGCGTTGGCTAACTGTGAATTTATTGCGAGCAATCCAAGTCGCCACTGTCATACCAATTGGAGGAACCATACCCGCGGCCATTGCCGCAGCCATTGGCGTATAAACTTGGGAAGCAATCAATCCAACAGAAAAAGTGTACGCTGCTTTATTTACCGGTCCGCCCATATCGATACACATCATTGCGCCGATAATTGCGCCTAACACAATCGCATTCACTTCGCCCATTGAAGTAAGCCAATTACTTAGCTCTTTCATAATTTCAGCCACTGGTGGATTGATGAGATAAATCATCGTCAAGCCAACAATCATCGAACCCAAGAGCGGTAAAATTAAAATCGGTTTTAATGAAGTCAGGCTTGCTGGCAATCGAATAATCACATTCAGCCCTTTCACCACATAGCCCGCTAAGAAACCCGCAATAATACCGCCAAGAATCCCTGCGCCCGCTTCACTTGCCAGCATCCCCGAAATCAAACCAACTGCAAGCCCTGGACGATCAGCGATAGAAAATGCAACGTAACCGGCAAACACGGCAATCATTAACTTGAACGCCACACCACTACCGATATTCATCAACATATTTGGAAGATCTTGCAAAATCCCAGTATTTTCAATCACATTAAAACTGAACATAAAGGAAATCGCGATCAACAATCCACCCGCAACCACTAACGGTAACATATGAGAAACACCTGTCATTAAGTGTTTGTACACACCTTTTTCCTCACGGCTTTCTTCTTTCGATCCCGCATTATTTCCACCATCAAAAATTTTGGCTTCTTTAAATGCTTTATCAAATTCTTGCTCGGTTTTCTTCAAGGCTAATCCTGTTGAAGTGCGGTACATTGGCTTACCTTTAAATTTATCTAAAGGCACATCAATATCTGCTGCAACAAATACCAAATCAGCCGCTGCGACTTCTTCTGCAGTAATTTCATTGCCAGCCCCAACTTGACCACGGGTTTCAACTTTTACATTCCAACCTTGCTTTTTCGCATAGGCTTCAATCGCTTCGGCTGACATAAACGTATGTGCAACGCCTGTTGGACAAGCAGTTACCGCAACAATATTTTTTACACCAGAAACACCTGTAAAACTCACCGCACTTTTCGGTGCAACATAATCTGCCCCATTCGCTAAGGCATTTGCCAGCGTGACTTCAGGAGAAATCATGGCGATAGCTTCTCCGATAATAAAGACTTTTTTACCGACTAAAGCGGGGTTATTTGGTAATACAGAACCAAATACGAGAACAAGATCTGCTTCGGCTGGTGTTTCTACAATAGAGACATTCGCTTTTTGCGCAGCTGCTCGAAAAACTTCATGTAATAAATAGGCTTTCGCATTGCCTACATTAGCTGATTGGGTTAAAAATAACTTCATACTATCCTTCAATCATCGTTATTTGTACTTTTTCTAAAATGGGGTCAAGTAAACTCAAATCACTCACACCGACATTACTTTGAGACACTGCAAAAGCGGACACAGCCGTAGCAAACGCTAAGGTTTCAGCTTTCGATAAACCTTTTTCAAAACCATAAATTAAGCCTGCTACCATGGAATCCCCTGCTCCAACAGTACTCACTACATTTTCACATTTTGGTGGTTCGGCTTTGAGCACGCCTTCATTATTAATCCATAAAGAACCTTCTGCGCCCATTGAAATAATCACATTTTCAATGCCTTCCGCTTTGAGTTGCTGTGCAGCGGCAATAATTTCTTCAAGACGATTTAATGGATAACCAACCCAAGCCTCAAGTTCTCGATGATTGGGTTTTACTAGCCAAGGTTTCGCTTTTAATCCAGCGGTGAGCGCAGCATTGCTACTATCAAGCACCACTTTAACGCCAGCTTGGTGAAGCTGATTCAACCAATCAGCAAATAATTCAGGAGACACACCTCGAGGTAAACTGCCACACACTGCGACAATGTCATAATTTAAACAATAAGCCAAAGAATCCGTCACAAATTGTTGCCAAACTTGTGGGCTTATTTGATATCCCAAGAAATTTAAATCTGTCACATCAGCTTCAGTCTCGGTAATTTTTACATTGATACGCGTTTTGCCATCAACTCGGTGGAATTTATCTTCCAAACCGTGCTTATTAAACATTTGCTCGAAATCAGCTGAATTATCCTTGCCCAAGAAACCGCCTACTGCAACATCAACGCCTAAATCTTTTAGTACTTTTGCGACATTAATGCCTTTCCCAGCAGGAAATAAGCCAAGGGTTTCTACGGTATTTACTTCACCAAGTTGGATACGATTTAAACGGCCGACTAAATCATAGGCGGCATTTAAAGTAATTGTTACGACGCTTGCCATACTATTCACCTAAACCCGATTCAATCACAGCACCGATTCCATCAATAGCTTGTTGCGCTTCATCGCCCGTCGCAACAAAACGTAAACGAGTCCCTTTCACTACGCCTAATGCCACAATTTTCATCAAGCTTTTAGCGCTCACTAATTGAGAATTACGATCAAGATTCTGAACCGCTACAGAGGCATTATATTTTTTCACTTCGTTTACCAACACCGTACTTGGGCGAGCGTGCAAACCGTGTTCGTTTTTTATCACAAACACGGCTTCAATAGCATTTGCTGGCAAGTTATGATCTTCGCTTACCGCTGGTGCGTGAATTTGTTCCCCCATAATCTCAATAGTATCTGGTTCAGATGGTGGCACCGCAGAAACATTCTCTCCCAAGCCATCGGCAATCACTTTGCCCAATGCTTCAATAGCTTGTTTGGCATCTTCCCCTTCTGCCACAAAACGTAAACGATGACCTTGTGTTACACCAAGCGCAACAATCTTCATCAAGCTTTTTGCACTGACGACTTCACTTTCACGAGTAAGATTTTGCACAGTAATTTTCGAAGTGAATTTTTTCACTTCATTAACCAAATTGGCACTTGGACGCGCATGTAAACCGTGTTCATTACGAATCGTAAAGGTTCCTACAACAGCACCTTCTACGGATTGAGTTTCAACATTACTCGATGAACCCAAAAGTGCGGTCAAAATTTCTGTTGAATTACCATTGAGCAAGGTTGTTTGAACATCATCATCTAATAAACGCGCTAAAGTTGGATTAATTTGATCACTAACAGCTGAAACGGTTATCACGCCTTTTACCGCTTTGCCATTGTGGCTAAAAATCGTTTTGGCACGACTAAATGCTAAGGCATTTTTCACATTTCCGACGACAGAATCCGTTACCCATAACCCTTTTCCAAGCGGTAATGCCGCATTATTAATCACCTCAGAAATAAAGCGATTTTCTACCGCACTTTGCACCTGCAATTGCCCCGCATTAATCGCGACTAAAGTTAATAAACTTTGGGTATCCACATCTAAACTGATATTAGCAGCAGGAATTTCAAACGGTTCGATAGTTTCACCCATTAAAATCGCACGAAATTCAGCAACATCCGTTACTTTTGCTAATTTCGCTGCGGTATCTTCATCACTCAACACATGAGTAAGCTGGCGCAACAAAGACAAATGCTCATCAGATCGCGCCGCAATACCAATCACGACATAAGCAATATTGCCCTCGCCCCATTCAATTCCTTGAGGAAATTGAAACACTTGCACACCCGTTTTCTTTACCATCGAACGAGTATCCAAAGTGCCATGAGGAATAGCGATGCCATTGCCTAAAAAGGTTGAAGTTTGCTGTTCGCGCGCTAACATTCCTTGTAAGTAACCATTTTCCACATTGTCTGCTTGAACTAATGCGGACGCTGCCATTTCAATCGCTTGTTGTTTATCCGCTGCGTTAGCATTTAAATGAATGTTGCTTTCCGAAAGTTCTAACATTCTTGCTCCTTAATAATTTAAAAATAAAGCTGCTGGTGAAATAAATCGACCAGCAGCTTGTTGAAAAACAATTATTTAGATGTACAGGCTTTCAGCAGTGCTTCACTACCTTGCGCAATATATTCATCATTTTCACCGCGCTCTTTGCCTTTTTGCAAATCACGCATCGCATCATAAATACCTTGAGTCATGCTTTGCGAATCCACTTTTTCCCAACAATTTGCGCTCAAACGTTTAAGGTTCGCTTGCAAGGCTTCAGCATGTAACACACCGCTATAGTAAGCATATACATCAGAATCATGGCCGCCAGTGTAAAGTTTATCCTGAATTTGTTTCACAGGAACTAAAATACGGCCTAAATACCAGTCATTCGCCCCACTTGCAAAATTATCTACAAAGAAATTTTCATTCACACGACCTTTATATGTCACCACTGTCGCTTCATAAGCTGCTGCATAGGATTTCTGATCGATTTTATCTTTATCTAAATCAATCACTTTTTTATCGTTCCCCATAAATGGAATATAGTTGGTAACCGATGACCAAGAAGAACAACCTGCCAACATTAACGTAAAAAATAAAACAGAGATTTTTTTAAACATAGTCATACCTAATTGAGAATCAATAAAAACGCAGCCATTATACTGGCTGCGCGTGATTAAGCAAGGAAGCCTATAAGCTCCATTTAAACAAATGCTTAATTTCGTATAAAGTCAGTGAAGTCAGACCATTGCTCAATACGAAAAGCGCGAATATCTCGTACAGACTGAGAAATCCACGCCAACTGTTTTAGTGCGTTCATTGCCTGAAAAAGATTCGCCATATCTTCATTCGTATTGGTATATAAACTTCCTTGTGTTCTAACAAAACCAAATTTTGCTAAGGTTGCGCCAATGTCTGTATAAGCCTGTTGAACGCCCTTTGGATGATAATCTTGAGTGTCTTTTACAACTAAATCAAAAGCAATCGCGTACATAATTTTCCTTATTCAGCTTCGGGATCTTCAAGCAGGTGAGATAAGCGATAAATGTCTTTTTCTCCAGATTGTAACAATGTGATATTCACCAACGCATCGCCATCTGGCAAAAATTCCGCAACCTCGCCAACCACATAAGGCACGCCAAATTGCCCGAATTGCTTAATACAGCCTGTTGGAATTTGTTGTCTTAGTTCCATATTTAACCTCATATTTTTATGGTTTTATAACATAATTTTGTAGAGAAATGGATAAAAATTTACCGCACTTCTACTCCTGCTCTTTTACTAAAGACACCAAAATCTGATCGATTTTAAAGTTTTCTGTATCGATCACTTCAAACTTGTATTTTCCGTAAACCACAGAATCGGTTTTTTTCGGGATTTTACGTAACATATACATCATAAAGCCACTGATGGTTTCGTAATTTTCTTCATCTGGGAAAGATTCAATATCTAACACTCGTGTCACATCTTCTAATGGCGTTGCGCCATCAATAAGCCACGAATTTTCATCACGACTCACAATATATTCTTCTTCGTTAGAAACCAATTCACCCATAACAATACTCATCACATCATTTAGCGTAACGATACCCACTACAAGGGCGTATTCATTTACAATAATCGCAAAATCTTCGCCAGTCGATTTAAACAATTCCAATACTTCGTAAAGAGAAAGCGTATCCGGCACAAATAATGCTTTACGGAGTAGTTTAGGATCTGTGAGCACCACATTTTCATTCTGCAAATACATGGTGAGCAACGTATGGGATTCTACATAACCTAATATTTTGTCTAGGCTATTGTCACAAATCACAATTTTAGAATGAGAATCACGAGAAAGCGTATCCATGACTTCTTGGCGAGAAAAAGTGCGGTCTAAATACACGATATTTTCACGCGTAGTCATGGTGGAAGTCACTGTACGGGATTGCATGTCGAAAATATTTTCGATGAGATAATGCTCTTGAGTTTTTAATACTCCAGCCTCTGCACCCGCTTCTACTACGGCGAAAATATCTTCAGATGTCATGCCATCTTCACGCACAGTGGAAATACGAAATAAGCGGAAAAATACATTAGCAATCGTATCAAAAAACCATACAAGCGGCTTAAAGACAAACATACTGAAATTCATAATGCCGACAACGCGCAGCGCCACCATTTCAGGATAAGTAATGGCAATACGTTTTGGAATAAGATCAGCAAATAAGATAAAGAAACAAGTAACCAATACAAATGCGATTGTAGAAGCGGTTGGTTCAATCCAATCTCCCACAAAAGAACGACTTAAAATTTCCGCGATATAAGGGCTTAGTGCACTTTCACCAATTCCCCCGCCAAGAATCGCCACCATATTCAAACCGATTTGAACCACAGTAATAAAACGACCGGGATGCTCTTGCAATTTAAGCACTTGAAGCGCGCGCACATCCCCTTCATTCGCAAGGGTTTGTAGTTTCAATTTACGCGAACCCGCCAGTGAAATTTCTGCGGAAGAAACAACTGCACTAATTAGAATTAAGGCAATAATCGCCAAAATAGTATGAAATAATTCCATAATCATTACTCAAAAATATGAAAGAAAACGACCGCACTTTGCGGCCGTTCAGGATATTACTCTTCGCTGTCAAACCAGCCGCGAACAAATTGAATAGACAAGAATAAAGTAGCTAACAGGAATGCATAGAAAATCCAAGAAACGATTGGATGACTTGGCGTGTCATCAGCAGTAATTTCTTTAATTGAGGTTGCATTACGGTATTCATCCATCATCGTAATACGCCAACCATAGTATTTAATTTGCACAAGTTTGTTGTCATTACCCAAAGCCTGCGCTTCAGCCTGTAAATTGGCTGATCCAAATTTGAAGTAGAACGGAAAACCCCAACGTGTATCTTCATTGCGATACACCATAATTTTGCCATCGTCATTTTGCGTATTAATGTAATACACATCACGTGTTGGGCCATCAGCTGGGTTCGATTTTGTGATCGGGCCGTCTTTATCAACGCGTTTTACTTCTACGCCAGTAACACGTGTCACATCATAATGAGGGAACACATAATTCACCACAGAAAACATAAAACCATGGAATAAAAAAACAACAATAAATAAGAAATATTTAAAAAACTTTCGCATACTTTTCCCTTGTCAGAACTGTGCATTTATTCTACACGAATTTTAAATAAACGCTCGAAATTTTGCGTAGTGATTCTAGCAAACGCCTCAGCCGAAACACCCTTTAAGGTTGCCACGTATTCACATACTTCTCTCGTATAAGCTGGTTGGTTTTCTTTTCCGCGATAAGGCACTGGCGCAAGATAAGGCGAATCCGTTTCCACTAATAAACGATCCATTGGTACATAACGAATAACCTCACGAATCGCTTCGGCATTTTTAAAGGTTACAATGCCAGAACAAGAAATGTAAAAACCTAAATCCAACGCTTTTTTCGCAAATTCCATGGTTTCCGTAAAACAATGAATAACGCCACCGCACTTTTCAGCATGGTGCTGGCGTAACATTGCAATGGTGTCATTACCTGCTGAACGTGTATGAATAATTACAGGCTTATCTAATTGGTTTGCAATATCGATTTGGCTACCAAACACCGCTTGTTGCGCCGCTTTATTGTCCGCGCTGTAATAATAATCTAAGCCAATTTCGCCAATCGCAATCACTTTTGGATCTTGCGCCAAACGCAACAAGCGTTCTGCGTCATAAGGTTCTTCTTCAAAATCGAGGGGATGAACACCGCAAGCAAGGGAGACATTATTAAATTCGCGTAAAGAGTCATAAGCCTGCTCAAAACGGCTTAAGGTTACACCAATCGCGAGCAAATGTTTCACATCACGCGCGCGCGCTTTTTCCACCACATCTGCGATGTTTTTATGTAAATTTTCATAATCCAACGCATCTAAATGACAGTGGGAATCAACAATGAACATAATTATTTTTCCTTATGCCTAAGGCTTGAACGCCATAGGCGATATATCTTTAATTTATTGCGTTTCAAATACTTCGGTGACTAATCGCGTCAAACCATCTAATAGCATCAATTCCACATTCACGCCATTAATCGTCAGTAAATCTGACCGCACTTTTTGCATAATTTTAATGGCTTGTAATAAACCAAGAGCGGTTTGCTCATCGCTGAATTGTTCAATACCACGCCCGAGATCAGCCACTTGTCGATGACTATCAATTTCAAGTTTATGTTTTAAACAATCGGAAAGAAAAGCTAAAATCCAATCCACTTGCTGAACATAGCGTTCTTTATCAAACAACGGAAGCAATTCCAATGGTGAACGTCGACGATAGAACACCCAAAATTGACGCAAGAAGTTTTTACGCTGTTCAATCAGCCCTTGTTGTAAAGTCTCCAATGCTAAAAGTGGTCGTCCAAGATTCATCGCAAGTGCGGTCAAAATTTCCTGATTTTCAGCCGCACTTTCTGATTTCAACCAATCAACAGCCATTTGTTCATTAGGCACGGAAAGATTCCACACTTGGCATCGACTATAAATGGTTGCTAATAAACTTGCTGAACTATCCGTTTGAAGCAAAAAATAAGTATTTGGACGAGGCTCTTCCAATGTTTTCAATAACGCATTAGCAGCCGCTTCCGTTAAACGTTCCGCTCCTTGCACATACACCACTTTATTGCCGTTTTGTTGTGCATGTTGAGCAACCATTTCATTAATGTCGCGTACTTGATCAACGCCAATATCCTTACCGTCAATCGGGCTTAATTCATGATAATCTGGATGGCTATGGGCTTGCATTAAATGACAAGAATGGCATTGACCACAAGGTTTATCACCTTGAGCCACACACATTATTTTCTGTGCAAGTGCATTAAATAAACGTTCCACGCCTAAACCAGCATCCGCTTTAATCAGCACAGCATGATGCCCCAAACCTTCGTCAAAGGTTTGAACAATTTGATGATAAATTGGCATTAGCCAAGGGTAAAGTGCGGTCATTTTTCCAGAAATTTTTGAGAATAACGAGGGCAATTATACACATTTTCAAACTGGCTTGACAAAATAGCAAAAACAAACGTTTTCTTTTATAAGTAGGAACTAAATACAGAAAATATGAACTAAATCACATATTTCCCTCATTTTTTTTGCTAAAATAGTTATTCCTCATTTTTACTTGACAAAGGAAAATTTATTATGAAACTCGAAGCAAGCAAGCAAGCAAGCAAGCAAGCAAGCAAGCAAGCAAGCAAGCAAGCAAGCAAGCAAGCAAGCAAAAAGTTTAAAAAATCATTTATTTTAAGTCTATTGTTTTCTGTTCTTTATTCTTCCCCGCTTTTGGCTGTTGATTATGTTTACGACTCAGCCAAACTGACACCTGACCAAATTGAACGATTAAAAAAATTGAGAGATAAAAACAGCGAATACTGGAAAAAAGAAACTTATTCTTTAGGTAATCTTCCTCCTGAGGCACCTGCAATTGCTTGGCTTCATCATCCTCTATCTACGGGTCCTACCTCGAACGACATAATTATAGATAAAAAAAAGAAAATTTCTTTTTATGATAAAGAATATACTAAAGATTATCTTGTGGGGTTTGCAGAAGGTTTAGGGGTTGAAAGAAGAAATGGGGAGGAAGAGGCACCGATACGAAAATATCTTAAGGAATGTTTAAATTCGGGGGATGCTTTTAATTCCAGTAGCCACTGTAAAAACCCAACCGCCCATAATTCAGGAACGACAGATGATTTTTTGAGAAAAATTAGGTTGTACAGCAACCTTTTCCGAAGATATATATATATCGAAGATAGCAATATTAACAGTGAAATTTTGGCAGTCGGAAATTATACCCACCTGGTAAAAAAAGAACTTGAACGCCGTTATAATGCATTTATAAAACATTTCTACAGCAACCCATTTTTTCTTACTGTTGGCAATTCACATGTTATAGGGCAAACAATTGATTTAGTAGAATTTAATCTATATAACTCTCTCTGGGAACCCCGTTGGGACTCTGATGTTGAACTATTGGAAACAGAAAATGCAGACATCCGTTTTAATACTAAAAATGAAAGTTTACTCGTAAAAGAAGATTATGCTGGCGGAGCTCGTTTTCGTTTTGCTTACGATCTAAAAGATAAAGTCCCTGAAACACCAGTTTTAACTTTTGAAAAAAAGATAACTGGCACATCAGATATTATTTTTGAGGGAAAAGCGTTGGATAATTTGAAACACCTAGACGGACATCAAATTGTCAAAGTAAATGGCACCGCAGATAAAAATGCATTTAGACTTTCTGGTAAATACCGAAAGGGAATTTATACGCTCTCTTTACAACAACGCCCAGAGGGCTTTTTTACCAAAGTGCAAGAACGCGATGATATTGCGATTTATGCACAACAGGCTCAGGCTGCCAATACGTTATTCGCCTTGCGTTTGAACGATAAAAACAGCGATATTTTCGACCGCACTTTGCCACGCAAAGGCTTGTGGTTGCGTGTGATTGACGGACATTCTAAGCAATGGGTGCAAGGCAAAACAGCACCTGTAGAAAGCTATCGAAAAGGTGTGCAACTCGGCGGCGAAGTATTCACATGGCAAAACGAAAATAATCAACTTTCTATTGGCTTAATGGGCGGACAAGCAGAACAACACAGCACTTTCCGTAACACAGATACAGGCAATCTTACAACAGGAAATATGAAAGGCTTTGGTGCGGGCATTTATGCCACTTGGCATCAACTTCAAGATAAACAAACAGGGGCATATGTTGATAGCTGGGCACAATATCAACGCTTCCGCCATAACATCAATAGTGAAGAGGGGGTAGAACACTTTACTTCAAAAGGTATCACCGCCTCAATTGAAGCAGGTTACAATGCTTTATTGGCAGAACACTTAACGGGGAAAGGGACTCAAATTCGTTTTTACCTACAACCACAGGCACAACTGACTTATTTGGGTGTAAATGGCGGCTTAACCGATAGTGGTAATAGTAAAGTGAATTTACTTGGCTCTCGCCAATTACAAAGCCGAGTGGGCGTTCAAGCTAAAGCACAATTTGCTTTCACTAATGGAGTCATTTTCCAACCATTTGTTGCCGTCAATTCAATCTACCAACAAAAACCTTTCGGTGTTGAAATAGACGGTGAACGTCGAGTGATAAACAACAAAACCACGATTGAAAGCCAATTTGGTATAGCAGTGAAAATCAAATCTCACTTAACTTTACAAGCCACATTTAATCGCCAGACAGGCAAACATCACCACGCTAAACAAGGTGCGCTGAATTTACAGTGGATGTTTTAAGTTAAATAGTAAAAAATAAAATCGGCAGGGAAATTCACTGCCGATTTTTTATTTTAAAAGTGCGGTTATTTTTCGTGTAATTTCCACCAATTTTTTACCGCACTTTCAATGCCAGTCAATGTAGGGTGGGCGTAAGCCCACGCGTATTATTAATAATATTCTTTTTTTTCGTGGGCTTACGCCCACCCTACGGGCTTAACCTTACAAGCCACATTCAATCGCCAAACAGGCAAACATCATCACGCTAAACAAGGTGCGCTGAATTTACAGTGGACGTTTTAAGTTAAGTTGTAACAAAATAAAATCGGCAGGGAAATTCACTGCCGATTTTTTTATTTTAAAAGTGCGGTCATTTTTCGTTTGATTTCCACCAATTTTTTACCGCGCTTTCGATATCAGCTTGCACAAGTTCAATACTCTGCTCTGCATTAATTATGACTGCTTTTGGATTATCTTTTACTAACGCTAAATAGCGTGCTCGAGTGCGATGGAAAAAATCCAAATCCATTTGTTCAATACGATCTAACTCGCCACGTCCACGAGCTCGCGCTAAACCGACACTCGGATCTATATCCAAATAAATCGTGAGATCTGGCTCAAAATTGCCTAATACGGTTTCTTTCAAAGTAAGCATAAAATGCGGGTCTAATTGACGTCCACCACCTTGATACGCCTGAGATGACATATCGTGACGATCACCTACCACCCATTTTTCTTGCATTAAAGCAGGTTTAATCACATTTTCCACCAACTGAATACGCGCTGCATAAAGCATTAATAACTCTGCTTTCGCTGTCACAGGTTCTTCGGTTTCATGTTTAATTAGATGACGTAATTTCTCTGCCAATGGTGTTCCGCCCGGTTCGCGAGTAAACACCACATCTTTAATCCCCAGTTCATGCAAGACTCGCACAACAGACTGATGAGCGGAGCTTTTCCCCGCGCCTTCCAACCCTTCAATGACAATAAATTTTCCTTTCATATTTTCTTCCGCACTTTTATTTGGCATTTTTCTGACTGCGATACCAACGTAAATATTCTTGTACCGCTTTGTTATGTTCATTCAAATTTCGGGTAAATTTATGGCCGCCGCTGCCATCGGCAACAAAATAATAAAAGTCCGTTTTCGCTGGATGCGCCACAGCCTGCAAAGCACTTTCACTCACCATCGCAATCGGTGTTGGTGGTAGCCCCTCAATCATATAGGTATTGTAAGGAGTTATCGTTTCCAAATCTTTCTTACGAATATTACCGGTATAGCTCTCACCCATTCCATAAATCACCGTTGGGTCAGTTTGTAGTTTCATATTAGCTTTTAAACGGTTAATAAATACCGAAGCCACTTGTGGACGCTCCTCTGCAATCCCCGTTTCTTTCTCCACAATAGAAGCCAAAATCAGCATCTGATACGGATCCGCTAATGGGAGATTTTCATCGCGCTCATTCCACGCTTTATCTAAGGCTTTTTGTAAACGAGTAGCTGAACGTTTTAATAATTCAAGATCAGTCGAGTTTGGCGTGTAGTTATAGGTATCTGGATATAACCACCCCTCCATGTTATTCCATTCGTAAACGGCTTTTGCAACGGCTGGAATATCCAATAACGCCATAATTTCTTTATCACTTTTACCTTGCAAGGTTTGTTTTAAGTGCGGTGCATTTTCAAGATCTTTTCGCCAATCCTTGAAAGTTTTTCCTTCAATCCATTTTACATTGAACTGCACTTCCTTACCTGAATTAAGCAAATCCAGTAAATCTTGCACAGTTTTAACATTTTCAAGAGAATAAGTGCCTGCTTTTATTTTATTTAGCTCGGGTTTCAATTTAAGCAAATAAGGCAATAATTTCCCATCATCAATTAATTTTTCTTGCTCAAAAAGTGCGGCTAATTTTAAACCTGTTGTGCCACGTTCAATAGTTAAAAGTTGATCTGTATGCACATTTACTGGTGTTTTTACAAATTCAGTCATTTTGTAATAACCAAAACTAGCCACGCCCGCTAAAATCAAAATTAAAAGTAAAATCGCAATTAAAAATTTCTTCATAAGGTATAAGAAAGAGAAAATAAAAAACAACAAAAGGGGCAATTAAAGCCCCTTTCTTTTTGATACTTTGTTATTTATTAAAATACTGAATATTCGCTCTTTTACGCAATGCCTTTACCCAATCCTTTGTCGCATCTTGTAATTGAGTGTTCACTAAACGTTCATATGCTTTTTGTGTGTAGGATTCTGCTGTAAGATCGCCATCACGTGTGCCAGTTACTTCCAAAATATGCCAACCGAACTCGGTTTTAAATGGTTCAGAAATCACACCTTGTTTACTTTTCACAACGGTTTGCGCAAACTGTGGTGCATAAGTTTCTGGGAACGCATAACCTAAACTTCCACCATTTGCACCTGATAAATAATCTTTAGAATACTTTAATGCGGCATCAGCGAAAGTTGTTTTACCTGCAATAATATCAGAACGAATTTTAGCTAATTGTTTTTTTGCTTGAGCATCATTTAACAATGGATTAAGTTTTAACAAAATGTGACGTACTTCGTATTCTTTACCTGTAACTTTTTGTGCGGTGCCTTGTGATTTTGCTTCATCCAACATTTTTTGACCAAGTGCAACCACTTCTTCACGCGTTACATCAATACTTTCTTGAATAGCTTTGTTACGTACAGCCCCCATCACCATTTGATTGGCAATTTGCTGACGAAATGCATTTAATGAAATGCCTTGATAATCTAACGCATCCAAAAATTGACCATAAGTTAAACCATTTCTTGCCGCAGTATCTTCCACAACACGATCGATTTCACGCGGATCAATTTTTACACCAGATTCTTGAATCGCTTTTTGTACTAAAAGATCATCAATAATTTTATCAAGTGCGCTTTGGCGATCGCCTTTTTTACCCATATTCGCACGTACTTGACTTTCTAATACAGGAATACCATCCACCGTTGCTACAACATGTTCCTCCGCTTGTGTCATAGAAACAAAAGCGACACATCCCAAAGCAGCCAATAAAAAAGATCTTAAAACAAATTTTTTCATTTTCATTTCATCCAAAAAGAGTCAATAACGTTGGTTAGAGTAACAATTCTACTGAAGGTTCACAATAGATAAGATTTATTTCCCTAGAATAGCAACTTCGTAACAGCCATCTTGTTTTTCAGTTCGAACTTGTACAAGTTCATCACGGCTTGTTGGCACATTTTTACCTACGTAATCAGCACGAATGGGTAATTCACGATGACCACGATCAACAAAAATCACTAATTCAATTTTTGCAGCACGACCAAAATCAGTCAGAGCATCCATTGCCGCTCGAATGGTTCGACCAGTAAACAGTACATCATCAACCAAAATGACGGTTTTATCTTGAATATTCAAATATTGTGATGAACCACTATAAACTGGCATTTTATCTTCCTGATCAACCAAAGTTAAATCATCGCGATAAAAGGTGATATCCAGCTCCATTGAGGGTAAATTTATACCACTTAATTCTTCAACTCGACGTTGTAATAATTCCGCAATTTCCGCACCACGGCGTTTAATCCCAACAATAACAAGATCATCCAACGTTTGATGTTTTTCAATAATTTCGTGAGAAATACGCGAAATCGTGCGAAGAAAACGATCGTGGTCGATAATAATTTTTTCCATTTTTCCCAGCTTTATCAATAATGTTTTAATGCGCAAAGTATAAAGAAAATACGCCTAAAAAGCGATGGTATTTGCACCATTTTTATCCTTCGTTATACTATCCAAAACATCCCATCAAAGGAAATAAAATTATGCGCTACTCCATTCAAGATTTTATTCAACTCATTGCCCAACTTCGTAATCCAAATGGCGGATGCCCTTGGGATTTAAAACAAAATTATGAATCCATGATTCCTTGCTTAACGGAAGAAACTTACGAAGTAATCGAAGCGATTGAGAAAAAAGACATACCAAATTTACGCGAAGAATTAGGGGATTTATTGTTACAAGTCGTTTTCTTCAGCCAGCTTGCTACAGAAGATAAATACTTTACTTTTGATGATGTATTGCAAGATGTTGCTGAAAAAATTGTGCGCCGTCATCCTCACGTGTTTGGTGATGCAAAAGCGGGGGACGAAACAGAAGCCCTTTCCCGTTGGAACGAAATGAAAGCCAAAGAAAAACAAGGTAAAAGTGAAGAAACCTCTATTTTAGATAATGTGCCTCGTGCTTTACCTTCTCTTACGCGAGCGGCAAAATTGCAAAAACGTTGTTCAAAAGTAGGGTTTGATTGGGAAGAAATTTCACCCGTATTTGACAAAGTGCGGGAAGAATTAGAAGAAGTTCAAGTTGAAATTCACCGCACGTCGATTGAACAAAATAAAGCGGAAGAAGAAATCGGCGATTTATTGTTCGCAACCGTCAATCTTGCTCGCCACTTAAAATGTGATCCTGAAGATGCATTACGGAAAGCGAATTTAAAATTTGAACGTCGTTTTCGAGCAGTAGAACAAGCGGTTCAACAACAAGGTAATCAAGTTAATGATGTGCCACTTATTGAGTTAGATTTGTTGTGGGATGAAGTGAAAAAACAAGAAAACTAATTGAGAAGTGCGGTAAAAATTTCTCTCATTTTTACCGCACTTTGATATGCCCCCCAAAAAGTTGGACAGGTTAGTTAACTTAAATATTGAGCTCGGTATTGCACTGGGCTCAATCCTTTTAAACCAAGTTTAATGCGTTTTTGGTTGTAATACACTAAATATTCTTCAATTTCAGCCTGCAATTCAGCAATTGAATGATAAGTCCGTGAGTAAAAACACTCTGATTTTAATATCGCAAAAAAGCTTTCAATCACCGCATTATCGTAGCAATTTCCTCGGCGGATCATACTTTGCACCGCTTTACCTATTCCGCCGAGCCATACAATACACCTTGGTCGCTATGAATAATCGGGTATTCTGTCGGTTTAAGCCGACTAAGCCCTTGTTCTAACATCTTTTTTACCAATGAAAACTTCGGGCGTGTCGCAAAGTTATAGGCAATAATTTCTCGGTTAGCCAAGTCCATCAACGGTGAAAAATAAAGCTTTTCTTGCGTAAAATGGAATGAATACCTAACTCGTTCATTAGCTTTAACACCGTTTTATGATTCAAATTAAAACCCATTTGACGTAATTTACACGTCATGGGGCGATAACCATCTCGTTTTCTGTTCTTTTTATACAGCGATAAAATAGCTTCTTTAGCCTCGTGATAATTTCGCTTAATCTCTTTATAGTAAAAGCTTGAGCGAGGCATTTTAGCCACACGAAGTAAATCATTTAATGCGTGGTTTGGCTTCAATCTTTCAATGATTTTTCTTTTTTCTGTCGCTGTTTTTAACGGTCGAGCGCCTCCAACTCATTTAGGTAAGCAATCTCCGCACGAGCCAAGGCGAGCTCTCGTTGTAACTTTTTAAACGCTTTAGGTGAAAAGTCTGTAGTTTCTGGAATTTCAATGTCTTTCTTTTTCATCTTTGGCTTCACTATTTTCGGGGTTTGAAGATTTGTATAAGGCGATTTTACGCCATCAAGCCCTCTTTCTCGAAATGCTTTTAGCCAATAAATGACGAGAGCATGGGAAATTTTATGAAGTTTAGCCACCTCACGGATACCATAATTCTGTTCAGTGACGAGTTTGATAATTTTCAAACGAAATTGATACGAGTAGGACATAATCTGCACCTCAAATTAGGTGTCCAGGTTTTGGGGTGCAGATCACTTTCTTCGTTAAAGTTGCTGAATATCCAATGCCATTTGGTCTAACATTTCATAACGTTTACGATACATAGAACGTTTTTTACTTGCGATATCTTCTAACTGTTTGCGTTCAATATCTAAAGGTAATTGCCAATAATTATTGCGATATTCCCCTTGATTCTCTTGCCAGAACTCATCGTAATTAAACAAAATCTTACTGCGCGCAGAAAGACGATATTTTCCTTGCGCTTTGTGCGGAATGCCCACTAACTCACATTGCCATTTTTCAGCAAGTATTTTGAACGCATTAACCAACATAAACATTGGACGCATACCATGCAATGCTTTCGTAGCCTGTTTCACAAGCTCTTGAGCATTGTCACTTGAGGGGCCTTGAATCGAGGCGATAAGCAATTTATTCGGGCTCAAAAAAGTGAAAGACGCATCATATACTCGCTCATTATGTTGATTACGAATATTAATAGAAAAATACCCTTCAAAGGGATCGATATGATTGATACTCAAAAATAAACGCAAATCATCAGTTAATTGTGTTAACACAATATTTTGTTGATCTAATAATTGTTGGCAAAGCGAACGTCCCATTTTTTCTTCTGCCAAACGTAAATTCTCCGTAATCGCCGTTAAACGTTCTAAAGCAGAAAAGCGTTTATCGCAAAAAGTAGTCAGCACTGTATTTACACGATAATAATCTTGTGTAAATAAAGGCTGCCATTGAGTTTCTGTATTAAGAAAATCCACTAATTGGCTACATTGCTTTTGATACAACCATTTATAGCCATAATAACGTAATTTTTCCCGCACTTGTTTGAGAAAAGGGCGATCCTTGGAATAAGGATACATTTGAACGTAAGTGGGGAAAATAAAATTATTTTTCGTGGACATAACTCAATATTTTGTGAAATTTAATAAAATTGTCAGTTATTTTAGCGATTATCACTTCATTTGCCAAAATTCTTTTTTGTTTAAAACCCACTTTACAACTCAGATTTTGTTATAATCTTTTCCTTGAATTCCTTTTTCCCCACCCCCATATTTACCCAAATTATCGGAAAGAATTAAGAGAGATAAATTATGGCGAAGAATACCCAACGTACGATGCCCGTATTGCCATTACGCGATGTCGTCGTTTTCCCTTATATGGTGATGCCACTTTTTGTAGGGCGTGCAAAATCAATTAATGCCCTTGAAGAAGCGATGAACGATGATAAACAGCTTCTTTTGGTATCTCAAAGAGAAGCAGACTTGGAAGAACCTACCCCTGAAGATTTATTTGATGTGGGTACCATTGCTAACATTATTCAATTACTAAAATTACCTGATGGCACAGTGAAAGTGCTAGTTGAAGGTCAAAATCGCGCGAAAATTAACAGCCTTGAAGATGGCGAAAAGTGCTTTTCCGCAAAAATTACCCCTATCGAAACCACTTATGGTGATGAAAAAGAGTTAGATGTTGCGAAAAAAGCGGTACTTTCTGAATTCGAAAATTATCTCACCTTAAATAAAAAAATCCCTGCTGATGTATTAAATGCACTTCATCGCCTTGGTGATGCAGATCGTTTATCAGACACAATGGCTGCTCATTTACCAGTAAGTGTTCGCCATAAACAAAGCGTCTTGGAACTTGCTAACGTGCAAGACCGCTTAGAATATTTGCTTGGTATGATGGAATCAGAAGCGGACATTCTCCAAGTTGAAAAACGCATTCGCGGTCGCGTAAAAAAACAAATGGAGAAAAGCCAACGTAACTATTATCTAAGCGAGCAAATTAAAGCCATTCGTAAAGAAATGGATAGTGGCGAAAATGAAGACACGATTGATGAAGTTGAACAACTTCGTCAAAAAGTAGAAGCAGCAGGCATGCCGGCAGAGGTACGCGACAAAGTGGAAAATGAGTTACAAAAACTCAAAATGATGTCAGCTATGTCTTCTGAAGCGACCGTTGTTCGTAGCTATATTGAATGGATGATCCAAGTGCCTTGGCATCAACGTTCTAAAGTGAAAAAAGACATTTCGAAAGCACAACAAGTATTAGATGCCGATCACTATGGCTTAGAACGAGTGAAAGAACGTATTCTTGAATATCTTGCAGTACAAGCACGTTTAAACAAAGTGAAAGGACCCATTCTTTGCTTAGTTGGCCCTCCAGGCGTAGGTAAAACCTCTCTTGGTCAATCTATTGCTAATGCCACTGGTCGTAAATATGTACGCATGGCATTAGGCGGTGTTCGCGATGAGGCAGAAATCCGTGGTCACCGTAAAACCTATATTGGTGCATTGCCAGGTAAATTAATTCAAAAGATGGCAAAAGTAGGTGTAAAAAATCCATTATTCTTGCTTGATGAAATCGACAAAATGGCATCCGATATGCGAGGAGATCCAGCATCAGCATTGCTTGAAGTATTAGATCCCGAGCAAAATACTACATTTAACGATCACTATTTAGAAGTGGATTATGATCTTTCTGATGTGATGTTTGTGGCTACATCAAACTCCATGAACATTCCAGGCCCATTATTGGATCGTATGGAAGTTATTCGTCTTTCTGGTTATACAGAAGATGAAAAACTTAATATCGCGATGCATCATTTGTTAGCGAAACAAATTGAACGTAATGGTTTGAAGAAAGGCGAGCTTACTGTCGAAGAAAGTGCAATTTTAGATATTATTCGCTATTACACTCGTGAAGCGGGTGTTCGTGGATTAGAACGTGAAATCTCAAAAATCTGCCGTAAAGCAGTGAAAAATTTATTAGTAAATCCAAAACTTAAATCTATCACGGTAAATTCAGATAATCTGCACGATTATCTTGGTGTCAAACGCTTTGAATTTGGCAAAGCTGACACACAAAACCGCATTGGTGAAGTGACAGGTCTAGCTTGGACAGAAGTGGGCGGTGATTTACTCACTATTGAAACCGCCTCCGTTGTCGGTAAAGGAAAACTCACATTTACCGGTTCATTAGGTGATGTGATGAAAGAATCCATCCAAGCAGCCATGACGGTTGTACGTGCTCGTGCGGATAAATTGGGTATTAATTCTGAGTTCCATGAAAAACGCGACATTCACATTCACGTGCCAGATGGTGCGACACCAAAAGATGGCCCGAGTGCAGGTATTGCAATGTGTACTGCATTAGTTTCTTGTTTAACAGGCAATCCTGTACGTGCGGATGTAGCCATGACAGGTGAAATCAGTTTACGCGGTAAAGTATTACCAATCGGTGGATTAAAAGAAAAACTTCTTGCTGCACATCGTGGCGGAATTAAAACCTTATTAATTCCAAAAGAGAATGTTAAAGATCTCGAAGAAATTCCAGAAAACGTAAAACAAAATCTTGCGATTCATGCAGTAGAAACCATTGATGAAGTACTTGGTCTTGCATTGGAAAATCCACCTGAAGGCATTGAGTTTGTCAAAGTTGAAGCTAAAGCGGCAAAATCACCCCGCCGTAAAGCGACCAGTAAGACAGAAAGAGCGGTCAATTAATTGAACGTTTTAGGGCTTGTGAAAACAGGCCCTTTTTATCAATCTTCGCTATACGATTTAATCTTTACACAACATTGATTTGTACTTTTTCTAACTGTTCTCACATTTAAAACTTGTAAATAACAGCATGCTCAAACTTCCTCCACTTTCCCTTTATATACACATTCCATGGTGCGTTCAAAAATGCCCTTATTGTGATTTTAATTCGCACGCACAAAAAGGCGATATACCAGAACAAGACTATATTCATCACCTTTTGCAAGATCTGCAGACCGATTTACATCGCTTTAACTATTCTATTCAACAACGAAAACTCCATTCAATTTTTATTGGTGGCGGTACGCCAAGTTTGTTCTCGGCAGAAAGCATTGCGTATTTATTAAAAGAAATAAAAAAGCAGATTGATTTTGAAGATAATATTGAAATCACATTAGAAGCGAATCCTGGCACGGTAGAAGCTGAACGTTTTAAAGGTTATGTTTCAGCAGGCATTACGCGAATTTCTATGGGAATTCAAAGTTTCAATGATGATAAATTACAGCGTCTTGGGCGGATTCATAATGCAGCAGAGGCAAAAAGTGCGGTCAGTTTAGCAAAAGTTTCTGGGCTAAACAGTTTTAATTTAGATTTAATGCACGGTTTGCCGAACCAAACGTTGCAAGAAGCTTTAGATGATCTTTGTCAAGCAATTGAACTATCCCCTCCCCATCTTTCTTGGTATCAGCTTACTATTGAGCCAAATACGATGTTTGCTTACCGCCCACCTAAATTACCGGATGATGATGAGCTCTGGGATATTTTTGAGCAAGGCCACCAACTTTTAACCGCAGCAGGCTACCAGCAATATGAAACCTCGGCTTACGCAAAAGCGGGTTTTCAATGTAAACATAATTTGAATTATTGGCGGTTTGGGGATTATTTAGCCATTGGCTGTGGCGCACACGGGAAATTGACGTTTCCGAATGGTGAAATTACCCGTTTTTCTAAAACCAAGCACCCGAAAGGTTATTTGCGTGGCGAATATCTTTACGAAGAAAAAAACGTGCTAGAAATTGACCGCCCTTTTGAATTTTTTATGAATCGCTTTCGTTTGTTAGAAGCGGTGCCCAAACAAGAATTTGAAGATTACACGGGTTTATCGCAAAGTGCGGTGAAAAATCAAATTGATTTTGCCATTCAACAAAACTATATTGTGGAAAACGCTGATTCTTGGCAAATCACTGAGCATGGCAAGTTATTTCTCAATGAACTATTGGAATTATTTTTAACGGAATCGTAGCTTATCCGTTAAACCTCTCATTGCTGAAAATTACACTTGTTTATTCAATACTCCCGTAATAAAGTAACGCAATCGTTTACTTATTAAAATAAGGAAAAGAAATGAATCAATTAGAAATGAAAAAACTCGCCGCACAAGCCGCATTACAATATGTAAAAGCTGACACAATTGTTGGCGTGGGAAGCGGCTCCACGGTGAACTACTTTATTGAGGCTTTGGGTACAATCAAAGATAAAATTCAAGGCGCCGTGGCAGCTTCAAAAGCATCAGAAGAATTATTACGTAAACAAGGTATCGAAGTATTTAATGCAAATGATGTCTCTAGCTTAGATATTTATGTGGATGGTGCAGATGAAATCAATCCACAAAAAATGATGATAAAAGGCGGCGGCGCAGCGCTCACTCGTGAAAAAATCGTCGCGGCATTAGCCAAAAAATTTATTTGTATTGTGGATTCTAGTAAACAAGTGGATGTGTTAGGTTCGACCTTCCCATTACCCGTTGAAGTTATTCCAATGGCTCGTTCACAAGTAGGCAGAAAATTAGCCGCACTTGGTGGCGCACCTGAGTATCGTGAAGGTGTGGTGACTGATAACGGCAATGTGATTTTAGATGTACACAACTTCACTATTTTAAATCCAGTTGAAATGGAAAAAGAATTAAACAACATTGCGGGTGTCGTCACTAACGGGATATTCGCGTTACGTGGCGCAGACGTTGTGATCGTCGGTACGCCTGAAGGCGCCAAAATTATTGACTAATTCATAATAAAAATCATAAGGAAGCAAACATGACAAACAAAGTCTCTCTAGACAAATCAAAAATCAAATTTGTATTGTTTGAAGGTGTGCATCAAAGCGCACTTGATACGCTCCATGCGGCAGGCTATACCAATATTGATTACTATAAAAAAGCGCTAGATGGTGATGAATTAAAAGAAGCCATTAAAGATGCACACTTTATCGGCTTGCGTTCTCGCACCCATTTAACGGCAGAAATGATTGAAGCCGCACCCAAATTAATCGCGGTTGGCTGTTTCTGTATTGGTACCAACCAAGTGGATTTAAATGCAGCAAAAGCGCGTGGAATCCCTGTATTTAATGCCCCATTCTCAAACACTCGTTCCGTCGCAGAACTTGTATTAGGTGAGATTTTATTACTTATGCGCAATGTGCCCCAAGCTAATGCCGAAGTACATCGTGGCGTCTGGAATAAATCAGCGGCGGGATCTCATGAAGTGCGGGGTAAAAAACTAGGAATTATTGGCTACGGCCACATAGGCTCACAGTTAAGTATTATTGCTGAATCATTAGGCATGGATGTATATTTCTACGATATTGAAAATAAACTTCCGCTTGGCAATGCCAAACAGGTTCGTAGCCTTGAAGAATTACTCACTTCTTGCGATGTGGTTTCATTACATGTGCCAGAACTGCCATCTACCAAAAACTTAATGAACGCTGAGCGTATCGCACAATTAAAACAAGGTGCAATTTTGATCAATGCTGCACGCGGTACAGTGGTAGATATTGATGCTCTCGCTCAAGCATTAAAAGACGGGAAAATTCACGGCGCTGCCATTGATGTATTCCCAATTGAACCTGCGTCAATTAATGAAGAATTTGTCTCTCCGTTACGCGAATTTGATAATGTGATTTTAACTCCACATATCGGCGGTTCAACAGCAGAAGCACAGGAAAATATCGGTTTTGAAGTGGCAGGCAAATTTGTTAAATATTCAGACAATGGCTCAACCCTTTCTTCGGTAAACTTCCCAGAGGTCTCTTTACCAGAACACGAGGGAACAAAACGCTTATTGCATATTCACGAAAATCGTCCTGGTATATTGAACAAACTGAACCAAATTTTCGTCGAAGCCGACCTCAATATTGCGGCGCAATATTTACAAACTGACCCGAAAATTGGTTATGTTGTCGTTGATGTAGAAACGAATGATGCATCGCCATTACTGACAAAATTGAAGGAAATTGATGGCACAATTCGTGCGCGGGTACTTTACTAAATAGAAAAAAGATCAGGTTAATGCCTGATCTTTTTTGCTTTATTATTCAGTAATCGAATAAGGTAACTGCACTCGATCTAACAGTATTTCACTGTTCGGCAATCTAAATTGTTGTTCCGAATCAATGTCGTTATTCATCACAACTTGCAACCATAAAACACCATATAAATTGACCGCACTTGTAATCGTGCCTGTTTTTCGCCAATTGGATTCAATCTGCATTTCGATTTCACTGCCAATTTCCACTTCCTGCTGGGTTTGTGCTTTAAAGATAAACATTGCGCGTTTATTCGCCCCACGATATTTCGCACGAGCTACCGTTTCTTGTCCAATATAGCAACCTTTGGTAAAAGAAATTGCTTGCTCAATAGCCTGTAAATTTAGGGCTTGTGGGATAAATTCATTTTGCGTTTGCGGGCTTAAATTTGGCAATCCTGCTTGAATATCTGCTACATCCCAAATTTTTTCATCACCATTAAAATTCACAGATAATTCATTTTCATTCAATAAAATTGAACGCTGCCCATCAATTTCCCATGAAAAGTGCGGTGTAATTTTTCCACATTTTTCACCTATCACGCCAATGATTTGCCAATCACGTAAATCAAAACTGACTTTTGAAAATACCGCATATTTTTTCAAGGCATCTAGCCCACTTGGCAATAGATCTTTCTTAATCAGCAAAAAGAATTGTTCACTACTTACTTTAAACAAACGGTAAATTGCATTCATTTTACCTTTTGGATCGCAGTGAGTAGTAAGAGTTGTTGCTCCACTTGCTAATCGCACAACATCCGTGGTTAACTGCCCTTGCAAATATTTTTCTGCATCCGCACCATGGGCCTCAATCAGTTGATATTGAGTAAGAGAAATAAATTGAGACATTCTGCTTCCCTATTCTAAATTCTGAATTTGCTCACGCATTTGTTCGATAAGCACTTTTAGCTCAACCGCAGAAGCCGTGATATCCGCATTAATGGATTTAGACGCAAGCGTATTCGATTCACGATTCAACTCTTGCATCATAAAATCTAATTTACGGCCAACCGCGCCGCCTTTTTTCAAAATATTCGTGGTTTCTTTCACGTGCATTTGTAAACGATCGAGCTCTTCCGCCACATCAACGCGTTGAGCCAATAAAATCATTTCTTGTTCCACACGTTGCGGATCAAGATTAACTTGAGCATCTTCAAAACGTTGCAATAAACGCTCACGTTGCCATTGTAAAACTGTCGGCATTTGTGAGCGCACTTTATCGGCCTCCACAGCAATGGCATCTAAGCGTTGTTGAATAATATCGTTCAGTTTTTCCCCTTCGCGACCACGCATTGCAATAAAATCTGTCAGTAAATCATCAAAGGCTGTCAACAAATCTTGACTAATCGCATCTAAGTCTTGCTCTTGCGCTTCCACCACACCAGGATAACGCAACACGTCTGTCAAATTAATTTCACCTTCTCCAGCTTGAGTTTTAATCCATTGCAAAGACTGAATCACTTGATTCGCAAGCTCTTTATTTAAATTCAATTCTGCATTTGTTTGTTTTTTCGTTTCAATGCGCAAAGAACATTCAATTTTACCGCGAGTAAGACTTTGACGAAGTTTCTCACGCAACGTGTTTTCTAATCCACGAAATTGCTCTGGCAAACGGAAAAAGTTTTCTAAATAACGTTGGTTAACGGAACGAATTTCCCATACTGCATCGCCCCAATCTTTTTTTACTTCAAGGCGCGCAAAGGCGGTCATACTGTAAATCATAAGCTCTCCTATTTTGTCTTATCTCTGTCTTAGTTGATTCGCTAAGTATTTTAACGAGATGAACACAGAAAGGGAAAAGAAAAGTGCGGTAAATAATAAAGATATTTTGTATTCTGTTGTTTACATGCTGTAAATTTTAAAATACAATCACCGTAAATTTATTATTACACAATAAGGAAGCAAGCATGAACAAAACTGTAGGCAGCACACTTCTCGTTGCTGGTACGATGATTGGCGCGGGGATGTTGGCTATGCCACTCACTTCTGCAGGCATCGGATTCGGCTTTACTTTAGTCTTATTATTAGGGCTTTGGGCATTATTAACTTTTAGCGCACTTTTATTTGTTGAGCTCTATCAAACTGCGGAAAGTGATGCTGGTATCGGTACACTCGCTGAACAATATTTTGGTAAAGCAGGACGCATTATTGCCACAGCCGTGCTAATTATTTTCTTATACGCATTAATTGCCGCTTATATCAGCGGTGGCGGTTCACTACTAAAAGATTTATTACCAGAAAGTTTTGGCGATAAAGTTAGTATCTTATTATTCACTGTGATTTTCGGTTCATTTATCGTCATCGGCACATATAGCGTAGATAAAATTAATCGCGTGTTATTTTTTGTGATGCTTGCGGCCTTTGCCGTAGTGTTAAGCTTAATGTTGCCAGAAATCAAATTTGATAACTTAATGGCAACGCCAATTGATAACGCTTTAATTATCTCTGCAAGCCCTGTATTTTTCACAGCATTTGGTTTCCACGGTTCCATTCCAAGTTTAAATAAATACTTAGACGGCAACGTAAAAGCATTACGCATTTCTATTTTGGTCGGTTCAGCCATTACCCTTTGCGCTTATATTTTGTGGCAAATGTCGACGCACGGCTTGCTCACACAAAATGAGTTCTTACAAATCTTAAAAGAAGATGCCACCTTAAATGGCTTAGTAAAAGCAACGCTTGCTATCACTGGCAGTAACCTGATCGCAGGTGCGGTAAAATTATTCTCAACTTTGGCGCTGGTTACTTCTTTCTTAGGCGTAGGGCTTGGCTTGTTGGAATGTATCGAAGATTTATTAAAACGATCTTTTAATATTTCCGCAGGGCGCATATCCCTTGGATTAATGACGTTCATTCCACCACTCGTCTTTGCGCTTTTCTATCCTGAAGGCTTTATTTTAGCGCTAGGCTATGCAGGTCAAATGTTTGCATTCTATGCCGTAGTATTGCCAGTTAGCCTTGTTTGGAAAGCTCGTCGTGCCCACGCTAATTTGCCATACAAAGTATGGGGAGGAAATCTGACTTTAATTATCGTATTGGTATTAGGCGTAATCATTACATCCATTCCATTTGCGATTCGTGCGGGTTACTTGCCATTTGTAGTAGGTTAAAAAACAAGGAAAACCCTACCGCACTTCTTGATCTCCATAAAGCAAAACGCCGTTCAATAATGAACGGCGTTTTATATTTAATCATGGCGTTAAAGTGCGGTAAATTTTTAATGCGTTTTATGGCTTGTGCTATACAAAATTTTGTCCGTATAAGCTAAAGCAATTGCCGACACTAAAAAGCCCAAATGCAACAATAACTGCCACATCATCGTTTTTTCTGGCATATTGCTTGCATTCACAAAAGTTTGCAACATATGGATAGATGAAATGCCGATAATAGACATAGAAAGTTTAACCTTCAACACTGTCGCATTTACATGGCTCATCCATTCTGGCTGATCTGGGTGATTACGCGTACGCAATTTGGATACGAAAATTTCATAACCTCCGATAGTCACCATCACAAGCAAGTTTGCGATCATCACGACATCAATCAAATTCAATACGCCTAACATAATAGCGTTTGAATCCATATCGTTCACATTAATCACCAACGCCCATAAGCCTTTAATAAACTTATAAGAGTAAATCGCAAGGGTTACAATCAAACCCAAATAAATCGGCACTTGCAACCAGCGACTAGCAAAAATTATTTTCGCGATAATATTCGATTGTTCGTTATATTTCGCATAAGGATCAACAGGTTTATTTTCTTCCATTCGATTTTATTCCTAAATTAAATAGTGGGTTAAATAAACAAAAAAACCGCAAGAAAATAGCAGTTTTTTTGAAAATAGCAATAAGGAAATTGAGTTATTCTAATTTTATTTGAAAGTATAAATAGACTCTCTTAGCACACAAGTCGGTTCTAAAACCAAAGTGCGGTAATTTTCATTAGGATTTTTAATTCGTTGCAATAGTGCTTCTACAGCAAGTTTGCCAAGTTCAGCTTTCGGTTGGCAAATGGTGGAGAGAGGAGGCGAGAGATAACGAGCCAATTCAATGTCATCATAGCCCATAATTGAAAGATCTTGCGGAATACGTAAGCCTTGTTGCTGAATAGCTTGGTATGCACCAACAGCAATGGTGTCACTACAACAAAAAACTGCTGTTGGACGTGAAGATTGAGTAAGTAAAGATTGTATGCCAAGTACACCGCCTTCAAAGTCAAAATGACTTTCAACAATCCAATGAGGATTTAACGCAATTTTTGCTTCCGACAGTGCATTTTTATAACCTTGCAAACGATTTTGTGCGACAGATTTTTTGAGATTCCCCGTAATAATGCCAATTTTACGATGTCCTGCATCAATTAATGCTTTTGTCGCCAAATAGCCACCAAGTGCTGAATTTTCGAGTATTTTATCTGCATTTAACTCAGTAAACCACCAGTCCATCACAACGAGTGGCAGCGAAATGGCTAACTCTATATCAGCCTGAAAACGGCTATCACCACACATCAAAAGCAAACCATCCACTTGTTTGTGCATTAGAGTTTGCAGATTTTGTTGTAGGCGTTTGGCATCACCGCCAGTGGTCGCAATGATAAGGTTATATTGATGCTGCTGACAATATTGCTCCACCCCAGCCATCACTTCCGCAAAGAATGGATTATTTGTTGCGGTGACAAGTAGTCCGATAGTTTTGGTTTCGCGCACCTTAAGACTTCGTGCAACAGCTGAAGGGGTATAATTCAGTTCAGCGACAATACGCATCACTTTCTCACGAATTTCATCGCTGACAAAACGCGACCCATTAATTACGTGAGATACTGTAGAAGTCGAAACTTGAGCCAGTCGTGCAATATCTTTCATTGTCGCCATAAAAACACCCTAAAAATTCACCGCACTTTAAGCGTGTTCAAGAAAATCTAAAGTTTCTTGACGCGTTGGAATAGAGGATTGAGCCCCTTTTTTTGTCACACTAATCGCCGCCGCAGCTTGCCCAAAACGAATGGCTTCATCAAAGGATTTTTCTTCCAATAAAGCCGTAACAAAACCGCCATTAAATGTATCTCCAGCTGCGGTAGTATCTATTGCTTGCACACAAAAGCCCTTAATGATGTGGCTTTTACCTTTTCGACTGACAAACACACCTTTCGCGCCAAGGGTAATCATTACGGTTTCAATTCCTTTATCGTGAAAAACACTCGCAGCTTTCACCGCACTTTGCTCGTCGGTTACCGCTACCCCCGTCAGGATTTCAGCTTCTGTTTCATTTGGTGTAATAATATCAATCAAACTCAATAATTCGTCCGATAAAATCTGCGCTGGAGCAGGATTTAGCACAACCTTAACACCATTTTTCTTAGCGATTTGAGCAGCCAGCTCCACACCAGAAAGTGGGGTTTCTAATTGCATTAACAAGCAATCCGATTGTGCAATTTGCGCCTCACTTTGACGAATAACCATCTCACCCAAATGTGCATTTGCACCGCTAGCCAGCACAATACTGTTCTCGCCTGATTGGGCAACTTGAATAAATGCCATTCCAGTCATTTCTTGTGAAACGGTATTAATATGGGTTGTATCAATTCCTTCTTGCGCAAACGAATTTTTCATTGTTTTGCCAATGCTATCTGATCCAATGCAACTAATGAACGCGACCTTTGCCCCTAAACGAGCGGCTGCCACTGCTTGATTGGCACCTTTGCCACCATAGGTAATTTGATAATTTTGACCAGTTAGCGTTTCACCGGGTTTAGCAAAGTAAGGCACAGAAATAACGTGATCAGCATTGATACTACCGAGAATCGTGAGGGTTTTTCTCATTATTTTATCCTGTATTGTTATATTTTTTCTTTCTATACAATGGGACAAATATAATTTGCCCCATAATGTAATATAACGAGCTCATTCAGTAGATAGATTATTCACTTATTACTTTCAAATCTACTGGAATTTTCGCTTCAACTTTTTCGCCCTTTAAGATTTTATCAGCGGTAACAACACCTAATGAACCAATAAGCTCGGGTTGTTGTGCGATAGTTGCTGCCATTTTGCCACTTTTTACAGCTTTTACTCCATCATCGGTACCATCAAAACCTACGATAAGGACTTTTTTATTTGCTGCTTTCACTGCACGCAATGCACCTAATGCCATTTCATCATTTTGCGCAAAAATTGCTTGAACATCACCTTTAGATGCCAACAAATTTTCCGTTACATTCAAACCTTTTGTTCGATCAAAATCTGCTGGCTGACTGGCAAGCATATTGAATTTATGGGCATCAATAGCTTGTTTGAAACCCTCACCTCGTTCGCGTGCTGCAGATGTTCCCGCAATACCTTCAAGTTGAATCACCTTGGCATTATCGCCTAATTTCTGTGCGATAAAATCACCTGCCATTTTACCACCTGCGATATTGTCAGATGCGATATGGCTTACTACTTTTCCTTTAGCTGCACCACGATCTAATGTAATAACTGGAATATGATTACGGTTTGCAATCGCCACTGCGTTGCCAACAGCTTCAGAATCAGTCGGATTGATCAATAATATTTTTACACCACGCACAGTTAAATCTTCGACATTAGCAAGTTCTTTAGCAGGGTCATTTTGTGAATCAAGCACTACTAACTTATAACCTAATTCATCCGCTTTTTTCTGTGCGCCATCTTTTAACGTTACAAAAAATGGGTTATCTAATGTAGATACTGCCAAAGCAATTGTGTCTTGCGCAGAAGCAGAGCCAGAAACAGCCAAACCTAATAATACAGCAGAAGTAAGTGCGGTTAGTTTTTTCATAGTTTCTCCTTAAAGTGAGTTACAGTTTTTTTGTACCAAGATAGTTATCGGCTAAAACAGCAACCAAAATAACCAACGCTTTTGCTATCATTTGATAGTAAGATGAAATATCTAATAAATTTAATGCATTGTTTAAAAATCCGATGATTAATGCACCGATGAGAGTTCCCATTACACGACCTTTTCCCCCCATCAAACTGGTTCCACCGACTACCACGGCGGCAATTGCATCTAATTCATAAGATACGCCAGCAGTGGGTTGAGCGGAAGATAAACGTGAAGTTACAATTAAACCCGCCAGCGTAGAAAGAAATCCACTCACCGCAAAAACAAATACTTTGATTTTATTGACGTTAATACCAGAAAGTTGGGTCGCTGCCTCATTTCCACCTAAAGCATAAATATAGCGACCGATTGGTGTGTGTTTTAAAATATACCAAGCAACCGCAAACACGATACTCATAATCCAAATTGGTACTGGGATACCTAAAACATAGCCTGTACCAATGCTAGCAAATAGATCAGCATTATCCGAAAAACCTGTCGTAATAGGGCGACCGTCTGTATAAACCATTGTCACCCCACGTAATAATGTCATCGTAACAAGGGTAGCAATAAATGCTTGAACTTTCCCTTTTGCCACAATTACACCACTTATGCCACCAAGAAGTGTTCCAATCAATAAAACCACAGGAATTACTAAAAAAATAGGCAATTCAATACTTACCATTGAGGCTGCAATAGCGCCAGTCAATGCCAATACAGATCCAACAGAAAGATCTATACCTGCAATTAAAATAACGAAAGTCATACCCACTGCAATAATCGCATTAACCGAAGTTTGGCGTAAAATATTCAAAATATTATCTACGCTAAAAAAATCAGGATTAATCATTGATACAATCGCGATAAGAATAATCAACGCAATAAAAGAACGCTGTTCAATCAAAAATCTTCCTATTTGAAAATTAGATGTTTCATTTTTCATCATACTTACCTACTCTTATTTACCAATAGCTGCTGCTAATAACTTTTCTTGTGTTGCCTCTTCACGAGAAAATTCTGCACTAATTTTACCTTCACGCATTACCAACACTCGATCGCTCATACCAAGCACCTCTGGCATATCCGATGAAATCATCAAAATACTCAAACCATCCTTCTTAAACTCATTAATAAGTTGATAAATTTCTTTCTTCGCGCCAACATCTACGCCACGAGTTGGTTCATCTAAAATCAACACATTTGGGCGAGTCATTAATCCACGAGCAATTGCCACTTTTTGTTGATTTCCACCAGATAGCAAACCTACTTGTTGATCACGATTAGGTGTTTTAATGTTAAACATCAGAATAAAGTCATCTACTGCCATTTTTTCCGCTTGATGACGAATACTGCCTTTTTGTGAAAAATGATCGAGCGATGTGAGCGACATATTTTCTTTTACTGACATTCCTAAAACCAAGCCATCACCTTTACGATCTTCGGATATATACACAATGCCATTATCTAAACCATCTTGAGGAGTGTGATTCTCAATATCCTGATTTTTTAACCGCACTTTTCCCGCCGTTTTTGGCAAAGCACCGTAAAGTAGCTTGCCGAGTTCCGTTCTACCCGCGCCCATTAAGCCCGATACGCCGACAATTTCACCGGCATGCAATTTGAAGGAAACATCATCAATGCCGCTTCCGCTCACATGTTTCACATCCAATACACATTCGCCTTTTTCTTGTGATAAATGCGGATATTGTTCATCAAGACGACGACCAACCATCATTTCAATTAAATCATCTTCAACAATATCAGCTACTGCACGCTCACCAATGAATTGCCCATCTCTCAGAACCGTTACATCATCGCAAATCTGAAAAATTTCTTTTAAACGATGGGAAATATAAACAATGCCACGATTTTCAGCTTTAAGTTCACGAATAACATTAAATAAAGACTCTGTTTCAGTATCGGTTAATGCATCCGTTGGTTCATCCATAATGATTACTTGAGATTCAAAACTTAGTGCTTTTGCAATCTCAACCATCTGCTGTTCACCAATAGAAAGTTCTGAGCATAATTTTTTACTACTATGGGTTACACCTAAACGAGCTAACAGCTTATCTGCCTCGGTATACATTTTTTGCCAATTAATTGCCCCCCACGAGGTTTTAAATTCACGACCAAGGAAAATGTTTTCAGCAATCGTGAGATTGCCGACCAAATTCAGCTCTTGGTGAATAATACTAATACCTGCCTCTTGTGATTCTTTTGGGCCTTTAAAGGTCACTTCCTTACTGAGATACTCAATAGTGCCAGCATCTTTAGAATAAATACCAGTAAGCACCTTCATCAAAGTAGATTTACCTGCACCATTTTCACCCATCAATGCCATAACTCGACCAGAATAAACTGATAAACAGGCATTACTTAAAGCCTTCACGCCAGGGAAAGATTTATCAATGCTAGAAATTTTAAGTAAGGTTTCCATAATTTCACCTAAATCAAAATGGCACACCAGAATATAAAATTATATTGGCATAAGGAGAACACTCACCACTTCGAACAATCGCTTTGCTTTGGTGTGTATATTTTTTAAAAGTTTCATGTGATACAAACTCTATCTGAAGCTTATTACCTTGATTAGTCTCAATTTGACTAAGTTTATATAAAAGTGCGGTAAAAATTTCAGGATTTTTTTCTTTAATTTCTTCAGCAATCACTACTCTTTCGACATACATCTCAGTGATCACGGTATCTAAAGTTTGTAAAAAACTTGGTACTCCCGCAGTTAATGCGAGATCTATACGTTCCACACTTAATGGAATAGGAAGCCCCGCATCACAAATCGTCAAACTTTCTGTGTGACCAAGAGAAGCGATACAACGAGAAAGTTGTGCATTTAATAACATCGTTTTTTTCATATATTTTCTCTTTCTATTCCAATCGAAACGTTTCGATGGAATAAATATAAAGAATCAAAACAGAAAAACAACTGAGAAATTTCAAATTTGAGATATTAATCACAAAATTTTTTGTTTAGATAAAATAAAAAATTCTCCGACCAAATTCACATTCAATCGGAGAATAAATTATTTGAAATTACCTTAGTTCAACGTATCCAACCTAGCCAAATCGATCTGATTATTCAATAATTCCACTTCTGGCATCGTTTTATTCGCTTTTGCGGAAAGGGTTTTAAATCGTTCTACTTTGCCAACTAAACCTTGTTGGCCTACAAGTGCGGTGACTGTGCTGTTGTATTGGTTGCTGACGGTGGAAAGCGTATTGCCAAGCTTACTTAAACGTTCTGCCACCAAGCAAATTTGGTTATAAATTTCGCCCGCTTTTTCAGCAATTTCTTTTGCCTCAGCATTACCACGTTCGATACGCCAGAGGTTTGCCACGGTGCGTAAAATCGGCATTAATGTAGTGTGAGAAACCATAATGACGTTACGTTCATAACCATAATTAAATAAAGCAGGATCAGCTTTTAAAGCCTCAATATACGCAGGTTCTACTGCAATAAACATAAGAACAAAATTCGGGCTACGCATGCCAATAAGATTACTGTAATCTTTTTTATGCAGATCGTTAATATGGGTTTTTAATGCAGAAATATGTTCTTTGAGTAAACGCTCACGTTCAAAATCATCGTCAGAATTCACCGCACTTTCGTAAGCCACCAACGACATTTTGCTGTCGATAATTAAGTGTTTCTCATCAGGTAGATTCAACACAAAATCAGGATAATTACGCCCGCCTTGTTCATCTTTAAAATGTGCTTGAGCACGGTAATGTACATTTTCTTCAAGTCCTGCCAGTTGCAATGCTCGTTCTAATTGCACTTCGCCCCAGTTGCCTAACGTTTTCTTTTCGCCTTTCAGCGCAGAGGTTAAATTACTCGCCTCTTGCGACATATTCAGACCGATTTCCAGCACTTTTTTAATTTCAGCTTCCAATCCAGCATTACCTTTCACGGATTCGGAATGAATTTCATTGACACGTTTTTGAAAACCTTCAATTTGCTCACGGAAAGGCTTGAGTAACGTTTCCAAAGCAGTTTGATTTGATTGACTAAATGATCGACTTTTTTCATCCAAAATCCGATTAGCTAGATTTTGAAATTCCACGCCCAACTGTTGCTTAGATTGTTCAAAGTTCTGTTGTTGCTCTGAAAAATGTTTTTCTTTCTCAGCTAAGGTTGTTTGTAACCCCGTTAATTCTTGAGAAAGTGCGGTCAATTTTTCAGTCAAATTTTGTCGTTCTTGTGTGAGATGATGTACTTGTTCATCACGTTCAGTTAAACGATATTGCAGCCCTTGATTTTCAGTCTGTACCTTAATTATTTGTTGTTCAAACTGGTTTTTAATACCGCTGAGCTCATCAAATTTACTGGCAAGTTGATTGTAATCTTGAGTCGTTTTCGATAATTCTTGATGAAGATGTGTATATTTTTGCTGGCGTAGAATAAGTAATAAAATCAATAGAACAACGATTGCTAACAAGCTAAAAAGCCACAAATTCTCTGACATATATCCCCCTTAAAATGATGCTATAAATTGTAACATAGAAATGTGACTTAAATTTTAGCTTTAAGTGCGGTGAAATTATCTTACTCACCGCCCTTATCATAGGCTGCATCAGTCAGCGTTTTCAGAAATGCTTCCAACGCATCAATTTCTGTATCAGTAAGCGGTTTACCTTTAAGATCACTATGACTTATCGTTGGAGTATATTCTGCTGCCGACCAAGGTTTACCCGTTTCGGGATTTATCTTACGCTCAGGGTTGTTATGGCTATCCAAAAATAATAATACGGTGCGCAGCTCTTTAAATACGCCGTTATGCATATAAGGTGCGGTCACGGCGACATTACGCAATGTCGGCACTTTAAATTTTCCTTTTTGAGCAATATCACCTTTCACCATTGGATTATCTAACAATCCATTATCCACCCAATCTTCGCTTAATTTATTGTGAGCAATCAATGCCTCATTTTTCGGCACACCGAGATTGAAATAACGATAATTTGTAAAAGTTTCTTCAGGATGATCTTTTTCATTCATCTGATGGCAATTACTGCAAGTTGTTTTTTCTTTATCAAAAAATAACGCCTTGCCTAATGCCTCTTGCTCAGTAAATTTATCTTGCCCTGCCAAAGTGCGGTCATATTTAGAACTGAATTGAGCAAACAAATCTAATTGCTGAAACGCAGCCAGTGCCTGTTCCATAATGGCGTAAATTTTCTCATCATCTTGCCAAATTTCCTCGCCCCAATGCTTGGTAATGTAGTCTTTCACTGCCTGATTTTCGGCAATACGTTTTACCACGCTGGCTTTATCTTTCATGCCCATTTCAACAGGATTGAGTGGAGGTCCGCCCGCTTGTTCCGCTAAATGTTTTGCTCGACCATCCCAGAATTGGCCGCCAACATAATCCTTAATTTTTTCATCGAAATGAAAATCCGGGGAATACTTTGCATAAATGGCCGTTGGTGTATTGCGATTACCAAACTTTGTAGGGTCATCACCTTGCGAAACCATTTTATCGATATCATTTTGACGTAAATCCGCAAAAGCGGCTGCAGGCATATGGCAAGTAGAACAGCTCTGCGTTTTATTGTGAGAAAGTGATTTATCAAAAAAGAAAGCCTGACCCAATCCAAGCAATGCCGGATTTATGGGTTCTTCTTGAGCAAAACAAAAAATAGGTAAGGCAAATAATGACAAAAAATATTTTTTCATTTTCATTCCATGAGCGTAAAAAAATAACCGCACCTTAGAAGTGCGGTCAGATTTATGATTATTCTTCTTTTGGTAATCGAATCAGGGCGTAAACCAATCCACCCCATACCAAAGCGAGAGACACGATCATCATAATAATTGCACCAGTACTCATTTTATTCTCCTTTAGTTTCATCAATGGTTAACTTGGTTTCGCTTTTCCATTTTAAGCGAGAAAGGAAGAATGCCACGACAAGTAAGCTAATGGACATCCCCCAACCAAAGGTGTTTACAAACCAGTTTGGATAACCTTCGTAACCTTCAGAGAAGACTTTTGCCCCTTCGCTGAAAAGCATAAATGCTAAAACACCACTCGTTAATACAATGCATAAACGCCAGAAGAAACCCACTTTGAAAGATGATGTTTCGTTTAAGTGATTACCCAATAAACCGAGTTTTTCATTTGCCACAATCGCAATTAAAGACGCAAATGCTACGGCAACGATACCGAAATAGTTCACGAATTTATCGAACACATCTAACATTGGTAAGCCTGTTGTCGTACCGAATAAGATGACAGAAACTAACATCATTGGTACGCCTACGATGAATGTCACTTTCCCACGGCTAATACGAATTTTATCCTGAATTGCAGAGATAATAACTTCAATTACTGAGATGAATGAAGTTAATGCCGCAAAGGTTAATGATCCAAAGAACAATACGCCTAGCACTTCACCAAATGGTGCTTTGTTGATGATGGTTGGGAACGCGAAAAATGCTAAACCAATTCCACCTTTTGCCACTTCACTCACTTCTTGACCTTGCGCAGTTGCAATAAAACCTAATGCTGCAAATACACCGATACCCGCTAACACTTCAAAGCTACTGTTAGCAAAACCTACAACTAAGCCGCTACCCGTCAAATCGGATTCTTTTTTAAGATAAGAGGCGTAAGTCACCATAATCCCAAAGCCGATAGAAAGAGAGAAGAAGATTTGCCCATAGGCCGCAATCCACACACTTGGATTAGAAAGTTTCGACCAATCTGGCGTAAATAATGCATCTAAACCTTTTGCTGCGCCTGGTAAGAATAAGGAATAAATCACAAGCGCCATAAACATCACGACGAGCACTGGCATTAATACGGAAGAGACCTTAGCAATTCCTTTTTGAACACCCATAGAAAGTACGCCTAAGGCAACAATCCACATCGCAATTAATGGTGAGGTTACCATACCAACAAATTCAAAGCTGATACCGTTTTTAATATCGCCCATTTTTAAAAATTCGCCGATGAAGAAATCAATAGGTTTATCGCCCCATGCGCCAGTGAAAGAAAAATAGGTGTAGCTTGCCGCCCAGCCTAATACTACAGCGTAATATAATCCGATGATGACATTTACCATCATTTGCCACCAGCCAAACACTTCAAAGTGTGCACTAAAACGGCGATAAGAAAGTGGCGCGCCACCACGATGACGGTGCCCAATGGCATAATCTAAGAATAAAAGAGGAATCCCTGCGGTTAACAACGCGATAAGGTAAGGGATGATAAATGCTCCACCACCATTTTCATAAGTGGTATAAGGGAAACGCCAAATATTACCAAGACCGACGGCCGAGCCAATCGCGGCCATAATAAATGCACGACGACCAGAAAAAGTCTCACGCTTTTGCGCTTTTTGGGCTGAGTGTGCCATAAATTATCCTATATAAAAAAATGAAAAGAGTTTCAATATAATGAAATCTAACAATCAGTCAATAAGCAAGCTTAAAGAGCGGTAAAAATTCACAAATTTTTTAATAAAAAGAACATAAACATTCAAAAAAAGCCAATTTTCACCGCACTTTTTTCGTTTTTTTTCGCCCCAAACCCTACCAATGACTCGAAATTTCGCTACAATGCTGAACTTATCCCAAAATAAAAACAACAGGACGCAAACACAATGACAGGTGCACAACTCATCATGGAGTGCCTGAAAGCACACCATGTCACGACTCTTTTCGGCTATCCAGGCGGTGCAATCATGCCAACCTACGATGCCCTTTATGACGCAGGCTTAGATCACTTACTTTGTCGTAATGAACAAGGGGCTGCAATGGCTGCGATTGGCTATGCTCGCTCTACAGGAAAAGTGGGCGTCTGTATTGCAACATCAGGCCCTGGTGCGACTAATTTAGTCACAGGATTAGGCGATGCTATGATGGACTCCATTCCAGTTGTAGCTATTACTGGTCAAGTTTCCTCGCCATTAATCGGCACGGATGCGTTCCAAGAAGCGGATGTTCTTGGTCTTTCCCTTGCTTGTACTAAACACAGCTTTATCGTTCAAAGTGCGGATGAATTAGCCGATGTATTTGCGGAAGCCTTTGAAATTGCCCAAAGCGGACGTCCAGGCCCTGTTCTTATTGATGTGCCTCGCGATATCCAAATCGGTGAAGTGCCTGAGAATGTAAAAGCCTACGTTAAAAAACCAGAAAAACCGACCGCACTTTCAGTAGATAAACTCGCTGAAGCAAAAGAATTATTAAAAAATGCTAAAAAACCGGTGCTGTATGTGGGTGGCGGCGTTGGTATGGCGAAGGCTGTTCCTGCATTACGCGAATTTTTAGCCCAGACCCAAATGCCATCAGTCTCAACTTTAAAAGGTTTAGGTGCAATTAATCCAAATGATGATGTGTATATGGGAATGATTGGTATGCACGGCACAAAAGCTGCTAATTTTGCTGTGCAAGAAAGCGATTTATTACTCGTATGCGGTGCGCGTTTTGACGATCGTGTAACAGGTAAACTTGATACTTTTGCGCCTCATGCTAAAGTGATTCATTGTGATATTGATGCAGCAGAAATCCATAAATTACGCCGTGCAGATGTTGCCCTACAAGGAGATTTAATCCAAGCACTTAATGCTCTCAAACAAGAGCTTGATATTGAACCTTGGCGTGAGCAAATCAGAGATTTCAAAGCAAAATTAGATTTCACTTATATTGAAAATCAAGGCAATCGCCCGATTGATCCTTGGGCATTACTCAACACCCTATCTAATCGCAAACCAAATAATGCAATAATTTGTACCGATGTGGGGCAGCATCAAATGTGGTCAGCGCAACACATGAAACATTTTGCACCAGAGAACTACATTACATCGGCAGGTTTCGGCACAATGGGCTTTGGCTTACCCGCTGCAGTAGGGGCAAAAAAAGCACGCCCGCAAGATGAAGTCATTTTGGTTACGGGCGATGGCTCATTAATGATGAACATTCAAGAATTGGGTTCAATCAAACGTGGTAATTTACCTGTAAAAATTTTGCTATTGGATAACCAACGCTTAGGTATGGTTCGTCAATGGCAGGATTTATTCTGGAATAAACGTCGCAGTGAAACCATTTTAGATGACAACCCAGATTTTGTGATGCTTGCTAACGCGTTCGGTATTCCTGCAGAACGTATTGAGTCAGCCGATGATGTGGATGCAGCACTCAACCGATTATTAAACAGCAAAACAGCCTATTTATTACAAGTATGTATTCCACCTGATGAATGTGTATGGCCACTTGTGCCACCGGGTGCCTGTAACGCGGATATGGTAGAGGAGATGAATTAATGAATGAATATAAACTTGAACTCGTCGCTCGCCATCGTCCTGAGGTACTAGAACGCATTTTACGCGTAGCACGTCACCGCGGGTTTACCGTTACAACGATGGAAATGACACTGATTGAAACCCAAGTGCGGTTAAAAATCACCGTAAAATCTGACCGCGCTTTAGATCTATTAGTGAATCAGTTGGCGAAATTGCCAGATGTAATTACTGCTCCAACATACTAAGAGAAATACTATTATGTTGCCAATCAATATTGAATCATTGCTCACACATAAAACGATCGAAAGTAATCGGATTGAATTTAAATCTGGTTGGAACCCAGATTCGATTTATCGTTCTATTTGTGCTTTTGCAAATGATATTGAGGATATTGGCGGAGGATATATTTTTATTGGCGTTGAAGAAGAAAATGGAATTGCAAAAAGACCAGTTAAAGGACTTGATGATTCTGATATAGATCGTATTCAGCGTGAGATGTTGGGTTTTAATCATTTGATAACACCTAATTATTTCCCAAAAACTTATGTAGAAGAACTAGATGGTAAAAAAGTTATTATTTTATGGGTTATTAGTGGCTCAAATCGGCCTTATCAGGTTCCTCAATCAATTACATCTAGACAAAAGCAATATGAATATTATATTCGATATAATACATCATCTATCATTGCTAATAGCGAACAGGAACAAGAATTAAAGGAATTAGCAAATAAAATTCCTTTTGATGATCGTATTAATAGACAGGCTAATATCAATGATATTTCATTACTCCGTATTAATGATTTTTTAGTCAAAACAGAAAGTAAATTAGCATCTTATGTACTAGAAACAGATAAAATATCCTTATTAAAACAATTAGACTTAGTAGAAAATATAGGTGGTGTATATTATCCTAAAAATATTGCATTAATGATGTTTTGTGATACTCCCGATCAATTTTTCCCTCAAACTCAGGTTGATATTACTATTTTTCCTGAAGGGAAAGTAAATAACCCAGATTATTTTGTGGAAATTCCATCAATAAAGGGCCCTATTGATTCTATTATTAATGATACGCTACGCTATCTCAGAAATAATCTAATCAAGGAATTTATATTAAAACCAAAAGAACAAGCAGAATCTATTCGGTTATTTAATTATCCATATCAAGCTCTTGAAGAGGCTGTAGTTAATGCGTTATATCATCGAAATTATCAAGAAAGACAGCCAGTAGAGATCATTATTCAACCAAATTCACTAGAGATCATTAGTTATAATGGACCTGATAAATCAATTCAAAAAGCAGATTTAATTGCGGGTAATGTTAGAGCGAGACGTTATAAAAATCGCCGTCTTGGAGATTTTTTGAAAGAACTTAAGCTATCAGAAGGAAAAGGAACAGGATTACCCACGATTAAAAATGAATTGCGTAAAAATGGATCTGAGCCTGCAAAATTTGAGTTTGATGAGGATAGAACTTTTTTTCTTATTGAATTCACAGCAAAAAATGAACATATAAAATCTAATTTACCCTTATGTACCGAAACAGAACAAAAAATTATTGAGTTTCTACTTACGGGAGAAAAAAGCCGTAAAGATATTTTAGCTTTACTCAATAAAGCTAACAGCACTTATTCATACCAAAAATTTATAGAACCTTTAGTTTTAAAAAACTGGATTGAGAAAACAGAAGAAAGTAATAATAATCCGAAACAGCGGTTCAGACTAACTGATTTTTTCTATCGAAACTATGAAGTTACTCAGAAGTAATAACTTAAGAGCTAACGTTTTGATTTAAAAGAAAAATGATTCAATACCTCAGACTACTTTTAAGTAAAGTCTAACAAATAAAATATACTTTTAAAACTCGGAGAGATTATTTATGCCAAAACTACGTTCAGCGACCAGTACACAAGGTCGTAATATGGCAGGCGCACGTGCCTTATGGCGTGCAACAGGAATGAAAGAAAATGACTTTGGTAAACCGATTATTGCGGTGGTGAACTCTTTCACCCAATTTGTGCCAGGGCATGTACATTTAAAAGATATGGGACAGCTTGTTGCCGCAGAAATTGAAAAAGCGGGCGGCGTAGCAAAAGAATTTAACACCATTGCGGTGGATGATGGTATCGCAATGGGTCACGGTGGGATGCTTTATTCCTTACCAAGCCGTGATTTAATCGCTGATAGCGTAGAATATATGGTCAATGCGCACTGTGCTGATGCGATGGTGTGTATTTCCAACTGTGACAAAATCACCCCGGGAATGTTAATGGCGGCAATGCGTTTAAATATTCCAACTATCTTCGTTTCAGGCGGCCCAATGGAAGCAGGTAAAACTAAACTTTCTGAGCAATTAATCCGCTTAGATTTAGTAGATGCGATGATTGAGGCAGCCGATCCGAATGTATCAGATGAACGTATTGATGCCATCGAACGCAGTGCGTGTCCAACTTGTGGTTCATGCTCAGGTATGTTTACCGCAAACTCTATGAACTGCTTAACTGAAGCCTTAGGTTTATCTTTACCAGGCAATGGTTCCATGTTGGCCACTCACGCAGACCGAAAAGAATTATTCTTAAAAGCAGGTCGTCAAATTGTTGAGCTGTGCAAACGCTATTACGAACAAGATGATGCAAGCGTATTGCCTCGTTCAATCGGTACTTTTGATGCCTTTGAAAATGCAATGAGCCTCGATATCGCAATGGGTGGTTCAAGTAACACTGTTTTACACTTATTAGCGGCAGCACAAGAAGCAGGCGTAGATTTTAAAATGGAGGATATTGACCGTTTATCGCGCAAAGTACCTTGTTTAAGCAAAATTGCGCCAAACACCAATAAATACCACATGGAAGACGTACACCGTGCAGGCGGTATTATGGGGTTGTTGGGTGAATTAGATCGCGCTGGATTAATTCATAAAAATACACACACCGTGCTTGGAATGAGCATGGGAGAACAACTAGACCAATACGATATTATTCGCAATCAAGATGAAGAATTACATAAATTCTTCCGTGCAGGCCCTGCAGGCATCCGCACAACTCAAGCATTCTCACAAGATTGCCGCTGGGATACTGTCGATAATGATCGTGTAAACGGTTGTATTCGCAATAAAGAAAATGCGATCTCTCAAGAAGGTGGCTTAGCCGTATTATTTGGTAATCTCGCGGAAGACGGATGTATCGTTAAAACCGCGGGCGTAGATGAATCTATTTGGAAATTTACCGGCACTGCTATCGTATTTGAAAGCCAAGAAGATGCTGTTGCAGGCATTTTAGGTGGAAAAGTCAAAGAAGGTCATGTCGTTGTTATCCGTTACGAAGGCCCTAAAGGTGGACCAGGTATGCAAGAAATGTTATACCCAACCAGTTACTTAAAATCGATGGGCTTGGGCAAAAAATGTGCTTTATTAACGGATGGCCGTTTCTCTGGTGGTACATCAGGCTTGTCTATTGGACATGCTTCACCAGAAGCTGCCTCTGGCGGTGCAATCGGCTTAGTACGCGATGGCGATATTATCAACATTGATATTCCAAATCGTGCAATTAACTTAGAAATCAGTAATGAAGAACTCGCAGCACGCAGAGCCGAACAAGATCAAAAAGGTTGGCAACCCGCTCACCGTGAACGTGAAGTATCTTTCGCATTGAAAGTATTCGGTCACTTTGCGACCTCAGCGGACAAAGGTGCGGTACGCGATAAAACATTATTAAAATAATTTAACGGTTCCCCCTCCTTCATAAGAGGGGGATAAAACAAAGGAAAAACTAACCGCACTTCATCATCAAAACAAACACTATGAAAAACCTACTCACTAATCCTCAACCCTCTCAATCCGATTATATCAATGCCATTGTTAAACTTGGTTCGCGCGTATATGAAGCTGCGCAAGTGACCCCTTTACAAAAAATGGGAAAACTTTCTGAACGACTGCACAATAATATCTGGATCAAGCGCGAAGATCGCCAACCAGTAAATAGCTTTAAACTACGCGGCGCTTACGCAATGATTTCTAGCCTTTCAGCAGAACAAAAAGCAGCAGGCGTAATAGCGGCATCTGCGGGTAACCATGCGCAAGGCGTGGCATTATCAGCGAAACAATTAGGCTTAAAAGCATTGATCGTCATGCCACAAAACACCCCAAGCATTAAAGTGGATGCAGTGCGTGGTTTTGGTGGTGAGGTATTGTTGCATGGTGCTAATTTCGATGAAGCCAAAGCAAAAGCGATTGAGCTTTCAAAAGAAAAAAATATGACATTTATTCCTCCATTCGATCATCCATTAGTGATCGCAGGACAAGGCACGTTAGCGATGGAAATGCTACAACAAGTGGCAGATTTGGATTATGTGTTTGTACAAGTCGGTGGTGGCGGTTTAGCTGCGGGTGTGGCAATGTTGCTTAAGCAATTTATGCCGGAAATTAAAATCATCGGTGTAGAATCAAAGGATTCTGCATGCTTAAAAGCCGCTCTCGATAAAGGTGAACCAACAGATTTAACCCATGTTGGATTATTTGCGGATGGTGTTGCCGTAAAACGCATTGGTGACGAAACATTCCGTCTATGTCAGCAATATCTTGATGATATGGTATTAGTCGATAGTGACGAAGTGTGCGCAGCAATGAAAGATTTGTTTGAGAACGTTCGTGCTGTTGCAGAACCATCAGGTGCATTAGGTTTAGCCGGTTTGAAAAAATATGCAAAACAAAACCATATTGAAGGCAAAAATATGGCGGCAATTTTGTCTGGTGCGAACTTGAATTTCCACACATTACGTTATGTATCTGAACGTTGTGAAATTGGTGAAAACCGAGAAGCTTTATTAGCTGTGACCATGCCTGAGCAACCAGGTAGTTTCTTAAAATTTGCTTATGTATTAGGTAACCGAGCTGTAACCGAATTCAGTTATCGTTATGCAGATGATAAACGCGCTTGTGTGTTTGTTGGGGTAAGAACGACAAATGAGCAAGAAAAAGCAGACATTATTGCAGACCTCACTAAAAATGGTTTTGATGTTGAGGATATGTCGGATGATGATATTGCTAAAACGCATGTTCGCTATTTAATGGGTGGTCGCGCAGCCAATGATAATGAACGCTTATATACGTTCGAATTCCCAGAGCAAAAAGGTGCGTTATTAAAATTCTTGGAAACATTACAAAATCGTTGGAATATTTCATTATTCCACTATCGTGCCCACGGCGCAGACTATGGAAATATCCTTGCTGGGTTTCAAATTGAAGAATGCGAACAAGCAGAATTTGAACAGGCACTTGCCCAACTCAATTATGTTTTTGAAGATGTAACAGAAAGCAAATCTTATCGTTATTTCTTACGTTAATCTTATAAAAAAGGCGTGATATTTTTCACGCCTTTGTATTATTCAAACTCTAATTCCACCGCACTTTCGCCAAGTAAATTCACCAATTCCGTCAGAATTTCATCCGTTGGAATGATCGACCATTGCACGCCCAAACGTAACAACGCACGGCCTTTCGGACTTTGATAATACACGTTAATCGGCAACGTTCCACCACTCACCGGCTCAAGTAATGCTTTAAGTTGTTTAATAAAACTTGGTGTAATTTGATGCTCAGAAAGACTAATAGCTAAGGATTTGACATAACGAGAACGAGCCTCATCTAAGGTCATTAACTCTCGCACCGTCATTTTTAAGCCACCAGAGAAATCATCAAAGCTCACTTGCCCAGAAGCAACAATCACCGTATCTTTTTGCAATTTCTCACCAAATTGTTCTAGACTTTCACCAAATAATGTTAAATCTAAGCGACCTGAACGGTCATCCAATGTAGCAATACCTAGCCGATTGCCTTTTTTCGTCATCGCAATTCTCGATGCCACGACTAGCCCCGCTACAGTGCTAATTTGTCCACGACGATTTGGTGCAAGATCTTTCAACCTTGTCGATGTGTAATGAGAAAGTTCTTTCAAATAACGGCTAACAGGATGGCTGCTTAAATAAAGTCCCAAGGTTTCACGTTCACCGTCAAGGATTTGTTTTTCGGTATAAGGCGGTGTATTAGCGTAAGCATTTTCCACTTCTTCATGGGTTTCAGTCAGTACACCGAACATATCCGTTTGCCCCATTGCTTCATCTTTCGCATGCTGATCGGAAGCTCTAAGTGCATCTTCTAAATTCTTAGAAAGTGCGGCGCGATGTGGGCCTAATTTATCAAAGGCGCCCGACATAATTAGGCTTTCAAAGGTACGACGGTTAATTTTTTTCAAATCTACACGAGCGCATAAATCGAATAAATCTTTGAAAATCCCACCTTCATTTCTTGCCGTCACAAGTGCGTCAATCGGGCCTTCCCCCACACCTTTAATCGCGCCAATCCCATATACAATTTCACCTTGTTCATTAACGCTAAAATGGTGTTTGCCGATATTAATATCTGGTGGCGTTACTTTTAAGCCCATACGTAAACATTCATCGTATAACCCTACGATTTTATCCGTGTTATCCATTTCAGATGTCATCACTGCAGCCATAAATTCTGCAGGGAAATGGGTTTTGAGCCAAAGGGTTTGGTAAGACACCAAGGCATAAGCAGCGGAGTGCGATTTATTAAAACCATAACCAGCAAATTTTTCTACCAAGTCGAAAATCTTCATAGATAGATCGCCATCAACGCCGTTTTTCTCCGCACCTTCTTTAAATACAGAACGCTGTTTTGCCATTTCTTCTGGTTTCTTTTTACCCATCGCTCGACGCAATAAGTCAGCACCACCCAGCGTATAGCCAGCCAATACCTGCGCAATTTGCATCACTTGTTCTTGGTACAAAATAATACCGTAAGTCGGCTCGAGAATAGGTTTCAAGCTTTCATGTTGATATTCTGCGTCAGGGTAAGATACTTCTTCTCGCCCATGTTTACGGTCGATAAAGTTATCCACCATGCCTGATTGCAGAGGACCAGGACGGAACAATGCCACCAACGCGATGATATCTTCAAAACAGTCCGGTTGCAGGCGCTTAATCAAATCCTTCATTCCTCGCGATTCCAACTGGAACACGGCTGTAGTTTCGGAACGTTTAAGTAATTCAAAAGATTCAGGATCATCAAGTGGAATGGCGGCAATATCTACTCGAGGCTTGCCTTCACGCACCATACGAGCATTAATCATATCTAATGCCCATTTAATGATGGTGAGAGTACGCAAGCCTAGGAAGTCGAATTTCACAAGCCCCGCATATTCCACATCATTTTTATCAAAGTGAGTAACAGGATGTAAGCCTTCATTATCACAATAGAGCGGTGCAAAATCAGTAATTAAGGTTGGTGAAATGACCACGCCACCAGCATGTTTACCTGCATTACGCGTCACGCCTTCCAGCTTACGCGCCATATCAATCAACGCTTGCACTTCTTCATCGCTATCGTAGGCTACCTGTAATTGTGGTTCAGCTTCAAATGCTTTCGCAAGCGTCATACCAGGATCGGGCGGAATTAATTTCGAAATACGATCAACAAAACCATACGGATGCCCCAGCACTCGTCCTACATCTCGAATAACAGCTTTCGCCGCCATGGTTCCAAAGGTGATAATTTGTGATACAGCGCCACGGCCATAAGTTTCAGCAACGTGCTCAATCACTCGGTCTCGACCATCCATGCAAAAATCCACGTCAAAATCGGGCATAGATACACGTTCTGGATTTAAGAAACGTTCAAAAAGCAAATCGAATTCTAGCGGATCTAAATCAGTGATTTTTAATGCATAAGCCACCAATGAGCCCGCACCAGAACCACGACCCGGCCCAACAGGAATGTCGTTATCCTTAGACCATTGAATAAATTCCATTACGATCAAGAAATAACCCGGGAACCCCATTTGGTTAATTACATCCAGCTCAACCTGCAAGCGCTCATCATATTTTGGTCGTTTTTCTAACCGCACTTTTTCATCAGGGAATAAAAAAGCTAAACGTTCTTCCAAACCTTCTTTAGCTTTTTGCACTAAGAAATCTTCTGTACTTAAATCTCCCGTCGGGAATTGAGGCAAGAAATATTGACCAAGGCGCAAAGTCACACTACAACGCTGAGCAATTAATAAGGTATTTTCGAGAGCGGAAGGAATGTCAGCGAATAATTTACACATTTCGTCTTCGCTGCGGAAATATTGCTGTGGGGTATAACGTTTTGGACGTTTAGGATCATCTAATGTATAGCCATCACGAATCGCAACACGAATTTCATGGGCCTCAAAATCATCAGATCTCAAAAACATCACATCGTTCGTCGCCACCAAGGGCAATCCATGACTTTTAGCTAATTTTAATGCGGCTTGGATATAACGTTCTTCATCGGGTCTGCCAGTACGAGTAAGTGCAAGATAAAAATGATCCGCAAAAAATTCTTGGTAAAAAGCGACCGCACTTTCAATTTCTGCTGCGTTTTCTTTCAACAATTTTTTACCCACATCGCCTTGTGTGCCACCAGATAAAATAATCAACCCTTCTCGGTGTTCAATTAACCAATTTTGATCGATATAAGGATAGTCATCGTAACCGCGCTGATAGGCTTTTGAGAGTAATAATGTAATGTTTTTATAACCTTCATTGTTCTTTGCCAAAAGCGTCAAATCAAACATTTCATTACCGCATAGTGCATTTTTCACTTTAACATCAGCGCCAATAATAGGCTTCATACCCGAAGAAATCATTTCCCCATAAAAACGCACCACACCACAAAAATTAGTAAAATCTGTTAATCCCATTGCGACCATTTCATTGGCTGCACAAGCTTTCACGAGAGGTTTCACTTTGACGATACTGTCAATCATCGAAAAATCAGTGTGCGTACGAAGATGGACGAAACGAGGCTGGGATGACATTGAAAATCCTTAAAGTGCGGTTAAATTTTGCCGTAAATATTGAGGCGATATTATAGCGAATTTTTCAAACAAATGCCTATGCAACAAACGGCTTTCCTAATTCGCTCGGATAACCGATTGCGTGAACAAAAAATGTTAAGTAGATCAAAATTTTGATAATTATCCGTTCCCATTTTGGGTGATTTCGGCTAGTCTAGCAGCGATTTATTTATTTCAAGAGAATAAGGATGATCCTATGACAACTCTTTTTCATATAGCGCAAAATTGGTTAAACCAAGATCCTGACGCAGAAACTCGTGCAGAATTAACCGCACTTTTAGATGCGGCAAAAGGCGGAGATAAAGCAGCAGAAGCAGAATTACATGCGCGCTTTGATGGTCGTTTACAATTTGGTACGGCAGGTTTACGTGGCCGTTTACAAGCTGGCTCAATGGGGATGAACCGAGTTTTAGTTTCTCAAGCTGCTGGCGGTTTAGCGGAATATTTAAAAGATTACGATAAAGAACCATCAATCGTAATTGGTTACGACGGACGTAAAAACTCTGATGTTTTTGCCCGTGACACGGCTGAAATTATGGCGGGTGCAGGCGTAAAAGCTTATTTATTACCACGCAAATTACCTACGCCAGTTTTAGCTTATGCTATCCAATATTTTGATACCACTGCAGGTGTAATGGTAACAGCAAGCCATAACCCACCGGAAGATAACGGCTATAAAGTGTATTTAGGTAAAGCAAATGGTGGCGGTCAAATCGTTTCACCAGCAGATAAAGACATCGCAGCATTAATTGATAAAGTTGCGGCTGGCAATATCCAAGATTTACCACGTAGCGATAATTATGTGGTGTTAAATGATGAAGTGGTAGATGCGTACATTGCAAAAACTGCATCATTAGCTAAAGAGCCAGCTTGCAACATTAACTATGTTTATACCGCTATGCACGGTGTTGGCTATGAAGTTTTAAGTAAAACGCTGGCAAAAGCAGGCTTACCACAACCTCACGTAGTCGCAGATCAAGTTTGGCCAGATGGCACATTCCCAACTGTGAACTTCCCAAATCCAGAAGAAAAAGGCGCGTTGGATTTAGCAATTAAAGTGGCAAAAGAAAAGAATGCTGAATTTATCATTGCTAATGACCCAGATGCAGACCGTTTAGCCGTTGCTGTGCCTGATGCGCAAGGCAACTGGAAATCACTACACGGCAACGTAGTAGGCTGTTTCTTAGGTTGGTACTTGGCAAAACAATATCAAGGTAAACAAGGTACATTGGCTTGCTCACTTGTTTCTTCCCCTGCGCTTGCTGAAATTGCGAAAAAATATGGTTTCCAATCAGAAGAAACCTTAACCGGTTTCAAATATATCGGTAAAGTATCTGGCTTATTGTTCGGTTTTGAAGAAGCATTGGGCTATTTAGTTGACCCAGACAAAGTACGCGATAAAGACGGTATTTCTGCAGCAATCGTGTTCTTAGATCTTGTGCGTAACTTGAAAAAACAAGGCAAAACTTTAGCGGATTATGCTGATGAATTTACCAAGGAATTTGGTGCTTATGTAAGTGGACAAATCTCTATTCGAGTCAGCGATCTTTCAGAAATTGGAAAATTAATGACCGCACTTCGTAACAATCCACCAGCAGAAATCGCTGGCGTGAAAGTGGCACAATTTATCGATCATACTAAAACAGATCGTCAAAGCGATATCCTTGTATTTAACTTGGAAAATGGCGGACGCTTAATTGCTCGTCCTTCAGGCACTGAACCAAAAATTAAATTCTACTTGGATGCGCGCGGTAAAGATCCAAAAGATGCAGATCGCGTATTAGCAGAATTTGATGAAGGTGTTCGTCACATTCTTCGTCAAGATGCTTATGGCAAACAAGCTTGCTAATTAATCACTTCTAAAAATAAAACGCACTTTGTAGAAAGTGCGTTTTTTATGTCCCTAATATCTCTAAAAAATCGACTGTTAGTCATTTAATAAAATGCGATAAATTTTTACCGCACTTTCGATTTTTATAAACTAATTTCTAGCTGTTTATAAGCTTGTTTTACTTTTTCCAACGCTTTTTCAACGGATACATCACGCGCAAGTAAAACGCCTAAGCGTCGATGACCATTCACTTCACCTTTACCAAATAATCGAATATTAGTATGAGGTTGTGCCAGTGCTTTTTCGATTCCACCAAATTGCACATTTTGTGATTTGCCTTCAACAACAATAGCTTTAGATGCCGATGGGCTAATCAACGTAATTTCGGGAATTGGTAAACCTAAGATCGCACGAGCATGTAAAGCGAATTCAGAAAGCTCTTGAGAAATCAGCGTTACCATTCCCGTATCATGAGGACGAGGCGATACTTCATTGAAAATCACCTCGTCACCACACACAAACATCTCCACACCGAAAATACCGAATCCACCCAATGCACCAGTAACCTTCTCAGCAATCGATTGCGCTTTTGATAATGCAATATCCGACATAGCTTGAGGCTGCCAAGATTCCCGATAATCACCATCTTCTTGACGATGACCTATTGGCGCAAGGAAACTTGTACCATTGATATGGCGTACTGTCAGTAACGTGATTTCATAATCAAATTTGACAAAACCTTCAACAATTACTCGACCAGCACCCGCACGCCCACCTTCTTGCGCGTAATCCCAAGCTTTTTGAATGTCATCTTTAGACTTTAAAATGCTTTGCCCATGTCCAGAAGAAGACATAATCGGTTTCACCACGCAAGGAATACCAATTTTTTCTACCGCACTTTGAAAATCTGAAAAATTATCCACAAATTGGTAAGGCGAAGTTGGTAGCCCTAACTCTTCTGAAGCCAGACGACGAATCCCTTCACGATTCATCGTAAGTTGAGTTGCTTTTGCAGTCGGCACAACATTAAAGCCGGCTTGTTCTAATTCAACCAAAGTGGCTGTCGAAATAGCTTCAACTTCGGGAACAATGTAGTCAGGCTTTTCTTTCTCCACAAGCGCTTTCAATGCATTACCATCTAACATAGAAATGGTGTATGCACGATGTGCTACTTGTTGTGCTGGGGCATTTTCATAGCGATCAACTGCAATAACTTCAACGCCTAAACGTTGCAATTCAATCACTACTTCTTTACCCAGTTCACCAGAACCCAACATCATTACTTTGGTTGCATTAGGGGTTAATGCTGTGCCAAGTGTTGTCATGATTTCTCCTATTTTAATAACGAATCATCGAGTGCCAAATCTTCATTTTTATTCACGCCTACACCGCGTACGATAACATTTTTTGCAATTTCGTGTGCTTCTTCCAAAGAATGTTCGGTATAAGTACCGCATTGATAGATATTTAATTCAGGAATAGTCGCTTGATCTTGCACATCTAAAATATCCTGCATTGAAGCTAACCAAGCTTGTGCTACTTGCTGTTCATTTGGCGTACCAATCAAGGACATATAAAATCCCGTGCGACATCCCATCGGAGAAATATCAATAATTTCAACGCTATCGCTATTTAAATGATCACGCATGAAACCCGCAAACAAATGTTCAAGAGTATGAATACCTTTTGGAGGAAGAATTTCTTTATTTGGAATACAAAAACGTAAATCAAAAATGGTAATGTCGTCACCTTTTGGCGTACGCATCGTTTTTGCTACACGTACTGCTGGTGCATTCATTTTGGTATGATCCACTTTAAAACTATCAAGTAATGGCATGAAATTTTCCTTATAAATCAGTAAATTAAAAATAAATTTGAATAAATGTTCATTTTTTGCAAATTCTAATGAACTTTATGGCAAGGCTCATTGTCTTATGTGACAAGCAACTTGCAGTTGTTTTAATAAAATTGGTTCCTTAGGTTATTTGCCCCACATTCATTGTGGGGCTTTTTTTATCCCAAATTTTTATTTAAAAAATTTTCAGAAAATTTGAACTTTCTTATAAAGTGCTAGTCTCACAGAACAAGCAACTTGCAGTTGTTTTAATAAAATTGGTTCCTTAGGTTATTTGCCCTGCATTCATTGTGGGGCTTTTTCTTGCGCATTTTATAATAAGAATGGTGCACTAAAAAACAATAACGCAACATAACGAACCAGTTTTCCAAGAAAGATAAAGAGACTACTTGCCACAAAATTTAATCTTAACCAACCTGCTATAGCGCAAAATAAATCGCCAACGACAGGTAACCAGCTCAAAAGTAAAGTTATCGCCCCATAACGCCGTAGCTGATTTATTGCCCATAAAGTGCGGTGATTTTTTGGATCAAATTTTGGCATCCATCGCCCAATCCCGTAAGTGGTTAAACTCCCCAATCCATTGCCAAGCGTGGCGAAAAAAACGAGTGCTAATATATCTATACTAAATAAAGATCCCAACGACAATTTAGGGACTGCAAGAGTAACAAACACAACTTCTGAATTACCTGGTAATACCGTTGCACTCAGAAATGCGCTGACAAACATAAGGCATAACGCATGAGTTTGCCAAAAATCAGCACTAAAAAATGAAAAAATATCCATTATCTTGGCGAAATGATTTCTCGAGAGCGAACATCAAACACGTCCATTCCCGCATTTAATCCCGCTTGCACGCCTAAATCAGCATCTTCAAATACGATACAACGACTTGGATTAGCTTGAATTAATTCCGCACAACGTAAAAAAGTTTCTGGATGTGGTTTATGTTCTTTTACATCATCTGCACTGACAATGGCATTAAAGTAAGGTGCAATAGCCAGTTTATCCATCAACATATCAATAATTTTACGGTGTGAGCCAGACCCCAGAGCAATCGGCTTTTTCTGATGAAAAGATTTAACAATTTCAAAGGTTGGCAATAACTTTGATTGAGTTGGAATAAGTTGATAAGACAACTCTCGTTTTGCAGCCAACACATCCTCAATTCGATCAAGTGGCATATTCGCCGCTTTCATCATTTCTCCCGCAATGGTTCGAACCGTCGCCCCGCCGAAGTTATACATAATTTGGCAATCAAATTCATAGCCAAATCGCTCTCCCACCATCGTCCAAGCCTGCGCATGCACGGGCATTGTATCAATTAAAGTTCCATCCATATCAAAAATCAATCCTTCATATGGATTGAACATCGCATAATCTAACATTTTTACATCCTTACAAATTTTTTACCATTTTGCTACAAAACTGTGATCTGTGCACTGTTTTATTTCAGTAAAGTGCGGTAAATTAATGAACAAATTTTGAACTAACAAAAACAAATGCGGTTATTTAAGCAACTAGAACGTTGGAAAATTCGCAAGCAAATAAATCAATCTATTATTGATGTAGTATTTCGTTTACGAGATCGATTAGCTCATTACTGGCAAGTTGATGTGAATACGCCTCAAGTGGATTTTATGCTACTCCACATTGCTTGCAGTTTAGGTCGAATAGAACGAGGGGGTTGCGTTTCACCACTTTATCCAGAAATGCTTGAAGAGATTCAAAGTGCGGTCATTTTTCCACAAGTTTTAGCCATCCATCAAGATTTACTCGAACTAATGCCGTTTTCTATTCCAGAAGCAGAACAAACTTATTTTTTAGCGAATATTCATTCTTTGATTCTTGAACAGAAACAATTAAAGCATGTGATGTAATATAAATAAGTCCACTTATAAAAAATGACCTAGCTTTTAAACTAGGTCATTTTTATATCTTAACGATATTTATCTAGAAATTTGTAATACTGCACACCAATCTTTGTTGTGAGATCTTTGATAATTCGACCACCATAAACAGAAGGCACTTTTAGGCTTTCAAAAATAGATAAACGTTCATCGTCACCCAAAATTGCCTCCGCTACAATTCGCCCCGCAAGACCAGTCAAAGCAACACCGTGACCAGAATAACCATGAGCAAAATAAATATGCGGAGAAATACGACCAAAATGTGGCGTTGAATTTAACGTCATATCAATCGGACCAGCCCAGCCATAATCGATTTTTACATTTTCAAGTTGCGGGAATACGCGCAACATATTTTTCCGCATAATCGCGACCATATCTTTTTCTGAGCTAGAATCACTACCAAAAAGCAGGCGATTGTCCGCACTTAAACGATAATAGTCCAATAATAAATTGTTATCGCACACCGACATGCCATTATTAATGACAGAATCAGCAACCGCTTGGCTTAACGGTTCTGTGGCGATAATAAAACTTTCCACAGGCAATATTTTACGATTAATTCCGTGGTGAATCGATTTCGGGAGAGCATCAATATAAGCATTGGTGGCTAAAATAACGTCTTGAGAAATAACCGCACTTTTAGTTGTTTTAACCTCAACGCAACCATTTTTCTCGACCATATCCACTACGGGAGATTGTTCAAAAATCTGAACACCCAGATCGACACAAGCTTTTGCTAAACCTAAACAATAATTTAGTGGATGCAAATGCCCAGAGTTACTATCAAATAAGCCGCCCACATAAATATCACTGCCTAAGTGTTGTTTTAATTTAGTTTTATCCCAAAGTTGCATATTCTGATAGCCAAAATTCTCATGACTTTCTTTTTCAATTTGAATTAAGTCATTCATTCGACGTTCATTTAATGCCAATGTGGCATAGCCTTTTTTCCAGTCGCATTGAATGCCATATTTTTCAATGCGTTCATCAATAATATCAATGGCCTCTAATGACATATTCCAAAGTTTATGCGCTTTATCTTCGCCAACTTGTTTAACGTATTCATCAATGCCTTCTTCAAAGCCATTAATTGCCTGCCCACCACTACGACCAGAAGCACCAAAGCCTACTCTAGCGCCCTCTAATACAATGACTTTTTTTCCTTTCTCCGCCAGTTCTAATGCCGCAGATAAACCAAAAAATCCAGCCCCGATCACACATACATCAGCATGTTCAATTTGAGTTAACGGCGGGAATTGAAAATCTTGGTTACGAGAGTCGAAATAATAAGAGCGAACGTGTTCTTGATAGGCAAAATTAAGCATAAAAAATCTCTTAGGAAAAAACTGGCAAAATCTTACCCCGAAAGGGAAATATGTCAAACCTTTTACGAAAAAAATGCTATACTGCGCGCGCACAAAATTTGTGCGTTTTATGATGAACGATAACCCTCGGAGGTCAATAAATTGAAAAAATTCTTTGCTCACTCACTCAAAAATCTTTTCCTTTCCACCACCGCACTTTTCGCGGCTTCCGCTTTTGCTAATAACAAACTTTACGTCTATAACTGGACAGACTATGTACCTTCTGATTTAGTCGCACAGTTCTCTAAAGAAACCGGCATCGAGGTGATTTATTCTACCTTTGAAAGCAACGAAGAAATGTACGCGAAACTCAAACTTACTCAGAATACAGGCTCTGGCTATGATTTGGTGTTTCCATCAAGTTACTACGTAAATAAAATGATTAAGGAAAAGATGCTTCAACCGATTGATCAAAGTAAATTGACCAATATTCATCAAATCCCTAAACATTTATTAAATAAAGAATTCGACCCAGAAAATAAATATTCATTACCTTATGTTTACGGCTTAACAGGTATTGAAGTTAATGCAGATGAAATTGATCCTAAAACCATCACCAGCTGGGCGGATTTATGGAAACCTGAATTTAAAGGTAAAGTTCTTATGACCAGTGATGCGCGTGAAGTGTTCCACGTAGCATTATTGCTTGATGGTAAATCGCCTAATACCACAAATGAAGAAGACATCAAAACAGCTTATGAGCGTTTAGAAAAACTTTTACCAAATGTGGCAACCTTTAACTCTGACTCACCAGAAGTCCCTTACGTACAAGGTGAAGCTGCAATTGGTATGATTTGGAATGGTTCTGCTTATTTAGCACATAAAGAAAATCCATCTCTCCAATTTGTGTATCCAAAAGAAGGCGCAATTTTCTGGATGGATAACTATGCGATTCCAACTACAGCAAAAAATGTTGAAGGCGCGCATAAGTTCATTGACTTCTTACTTCGTCCAGAAAATGCCAAAGTTGTAGTAGAACGCATGGGCTTTTCTATGCCAAATGAAGGAGTCAAAGCATTACTCAGTCCAGAAGTTGCCAATGATCCTAAACTATTTCCACCAGCATCAGAAATAGAAAAAGGGATTATGCAAGGTGATGTTGGTGAAGCTGTCGATATTTATGAAAAATATTGGAGCAAATTAAAAACCAATTAATTTCTCAATTCAAAAAACAAAAAAGTGCGGTGAAAATTCACCGCACTTCTTGTATCAGAAAAGAAAATATTTAAAGAATAAAACGACTCAAATCTTCATTCTCAACTACTTCGCCAAGTGCATCCGCAACATAAGCCGCATCAATATTGACTGTTTGACCATTCATGTCGCTTGCACTGAAAGAAATTTTATCCATTAAACGTTCCATTACCGTATGCAAACGGCGCGCACCGATATTTTCCGTTTTTTCATTCACACGGAATGCAGCCTCAGCAATTTTCTTCACTGCGTCGGTTGTAAATTCAATATTCACCCCTTCTGTTGCCATCAAGGCTTTATATTGCTCGGTTAAAGAGGCATGTGGCTCCGTTAAAATACGCTCAAAATCAGCCGCACTTAATGCGGTAAGTTCAACACGAATCGGCAAACGCCCCTGCAACTCTGGAATTAAATCTGAAGGGCGAGCAACTTGGAATGCGCCAGATGCAATAAATAAGATATGATCAGTTCTTACCATTCCGTGTTTGGTACTAACTGTCGAGCCTTCCACTAACGGAAGTAAATCACGTTGCACGCCTTCACGCGATACATCTGCACCGCTGTATTCACCTTTCTTACAAATTTTGTCAATTTCATCGATGAAAACAATACCATTTTGTTCTACCGCATCAATCGCTTTTTGTTTAAGTTCTTCAGGGTTAATTAATTTCGCTGCTTCATCATCAATCAATGCTTTCAACGCATCTTTAATTTTCATTTTGCGTTTTTTCGTTTTATCTGAACCCAAATTTTGGAACAATGATTGCAACTGGTTTGTCATTTCTTCCATGCCCGGAGGAGCCATAATTTCAACGCCCATAGACACGCCTGTAGACACATCAATTTCGATTTCTTTATCATCTAATTGACCTTCACGTAATTTTTTACGGAACGCTTGGCGAGTACTGCTGTGACTATCATGGCTTTCAACTTCGCCCCATTGATTTTTTGCTGGAGGAAGTAAAGCATCCAAAATACGCTCTTCAGCCGCGTCTTCAGCTCTTGCTCTGTTCTTCGCAATTTCCTGCTGGCGAACAAGCTTCATCGCACTATCCGTTAAATCACGAATAATGGAATCTACCTCTTTCCCCACATAACCCACTTCGGTAAATTTCGTTGCTTCTACTTTGATAAATGGCGCGTTAGCTAATTTTGCCAAACGGCGCGCAATTTCAGTTTTACCCACACCAGTTGGGCCAATCATTAAAATATTTTTTGGGGTTACTTCATGACGCAAAGGTTCTTGAAGCTGCATACGGCGCCAGCGATTACGCAGCGCAATCGCCACTGCACGTTTTGCATCGGCTTGACCAATAATATGTTGATCTAATTCAGAAACTATTTCGCGAGGAGTCATTTCAGACATAGCTTTTTCCTTAATTCGGTAATTCTTCAATAGTGAAATTGGTATTTGTGAACACGCAAATATCACCAGCAATTTTCAAAGATTTTTCAACAATTTCACGAGCAGAAAGTTCGGTGTTTTCCACCAACGCACGTGCTGCAGACAACGCATAGTTACCACCAGATCCGATTGCTAAAATTTGATCTTCTTCTGGTTGAACCACGTCGCCAATACCCGTGATGATTAAACTTTCTTTTTCATCCGCCACAATTAGCATCGCTTCTAACTTACGGAGTGCACGATCTGTACGCCAATCTTTTGCTAATTCCACCGCACTTTTTAGTAAGTGCCCTTGGTGCATTTCAAGTTTACGTTCAAATAATTCGAAAAGCGTAAATGCATCTGCGGTACCACCCGCAAAACCAGCAATCACTTTGCCATTATATAAACGGCGCACTTTTCGTGCATTGCCTTTCATGACGGTATTTCCCAAAGAAACTTGTCCATCACCGCCTACGACGACTTGTCCATTGCGACGTACGCTTACAATCGTTGTCATTGTTCTGTCCTTTATAAAGTGAAAAGTTGTTCGTTATATGGCGGTAAATTAACAAAATTCAAGGGAAAATACTCTTTTGCCGATTTATTCGCCAAAAATAATCAAAAAATGTGAGCCTGATCATACTTCAAGATAGCAAACGTTTGCTTTAAATTGATATAAAGCATAAAACGTGTATGATGTTCCGCGTTTAATGACCATCCAACTAGGAGTTTTTTTATGAAAAAGATGATCAAGCTATCTGTTGTAGCTTTATTAACCGCAGCAGCAATTCCAGCTATGGCAGGAAAAACTGAGCCTTATACCCAATCAGGTACAAATGCGCGAGAAATGTTGCAAGAGCAACCAATTCACTGGATTTCAGTAGATCAAATTAAAAAAGAATTAGAAGGTAAAGGCCCAATTAATGTCAGCTTTGATATTGATGATACCGTACTTTTCACCAGCTCTTGTTTCTATTATGGTCAACAAAAATATTCTCCAGGTAAACAAGACTATTTGAAAAACCAAGATTTCTGGAATGAAGTTAACGCAGGTTGTGATAAATATTCCATTCCAAAACAAATCGCTGCTGATTTGATCAAAATGCACCAAGAACGCGGAGACCAAATTTATTTTATTACAGGTCGTACTGCAGGGAACGTGGATGGTGTAACACCTATATTACAAAAAGCGTTTGATATTAAAAATATGCACCCTGTTGAATTTATGGGCGGACGTGAGCGCACAACTAAATACAACAAAACCCCTGGTATTATTGCGCACAAAGTTACCATTCACTATGGCGACAGCGATGATGATGTATTAGCAGCTAAAGAAGCAGGTATTCGTGGTATTCGTTTAATGCGTGCAGCAAACTCAACTTACCAACCAATGCCGACTTTAGGTGGCTACGGTGAAGAAGTGTTAATCAATTCAAGCTATTAATTGACCGCACTTTAACAACAAAAAAGGCAAGTTAGGATTCCTAGCTTGCCTTTTGTTTTACCACTTAATTAGTGTTTAGTTTGACCTTCTTCAGATTTTTCTTCTGCATTTTCTGCTTGTTGGCGATTCATATATTCAACAAACAATGCATCAAAGTTTACTGGAGATAAATTCAACGCAGGGAACGTGCCGCGATTTACTAGGTTAGACACTAATTCACGCGCATAAGGGAAAAGCATATTCGGGCATTGAGAAGTTAAACAATGCGCCATTTGAACATCTTCTAAACCGCTAATAGTGAACACGCCAGCTTGTTTTACTTCACAAATAAATGCGACATCCCCACTATCTTCAAGTGTAGTTTCAACTGAAATGTTTAATACCACTTCATATAAGTCATCACCAACTTGGGTTGTTTCGGTGCTTAAATCAAAACCAAGTTTTGGTTTCCATTCTTGCTGGAAAATATGTGGAAGATTTGGTGCTTCAAAAGACACATCTTTCACATAAATACGTTGAATTTGAAGAACAGGTTGTTGTTCTTCTGTTGCTGCAACGTCTTGTTTTTGTTCTGACATTTTCTATTCCTTATTATTTATGTTTTTTAACTAAAGGTAAATTTGCCGCTGCCCATGCAGAAATGCCTTCTTTTAACACAAACACACGGTTAAAACCTTGTTTCGCTAAAAGTGTAGCTGAAGCTGGTGCGGAAACACCGTTAATATCAACCAACACAATTGCTTTCTCTTTGTGTTGTTCAATTTTACCAATGTTTTGGTTTTTAATTTCACTTGGAAGTAAATTAATGCTATCAATGATATGACCACGTTGAAATTCTTCAATACTACGTAAATCCACCACAATAGCTTCATCCGCATTGATTAAACGAATTACCTCATTGTGAGTAATTACTTTAAATTTACTCGTTGCGCCTTTATAGAAGGTATAAATTACCATCACGAAAATCGCAAACCAAGAAACCGCTAAAAGAGAATGTTTTTGAGCAAACTCTATTGCCATTGGGATAAATTCTTGCATTGTTTTCTCTACTGATTAAGTACGTCAAAATAGGGTTCAAGTATAACCGCACTTGGGTTATCTTTCAAAAAAATTCTTATGAACGTTAAATACCTTGAATTATACATCTATAACTAAACTAGAAATAACCGCACTTTTGACCACAATTTATTGATCCATGTTATGGAATCGATACCTATTTGTTGCTATATTAAGCGCTGTTTTAACAAATAAAACAAAGATGTTTTTTAATTAACTTAGGGGGCAGTATGTCTGCAATGTTCTTACTACAATTTGCCATCGTATTATTGTGTATCTTTGTGGGTGCACGAGTAGGTGGTATCGGTTTAGGTGTATTTGGTGGTTTAGGCCTTGCTATTCTTTCTTTTGGCTTTGGCCTAAAACCAGCAGGTTTACCTATTGATGTTATGTTTATGATTATGGCTGTAGTTTCTGCAGCAGCAGCAATGCAAGCGGCTGGCGGTTTAGACTACATGATCAAAATCGCAACCAAAATCTTACGTCGTAATCCTAAACATATTACTTTTATCGCGCCAGCAGTAACTTGGTTATTCACTTTCTTAGCGGGTACTGGTCACGTAGCATATTCTGTATTACCAGTTATCGCTGAAGTGAGCCGTCAAAACGGTATCCGTCCAGAACGTCCAATGTCAATGGCGGTAATCGCATCACAATTTGCTATCGTAGCAAGCCCTATTGCGGCAGCTGTTGTAGCGGTCGTTGCTTACCTTGAACCACAAGGCATTCATCTTGGCGATGTTTTAATGGTAACCATTCCTTCAACTATTTTAGGACTTTTCCTTGCTTGCATATTCGTAAACAAAATGGGTAAAGAATTAAAAGATGATCCAGAATATCAACGTCGTTTAAATGATCCAAAATATGCAGATATTTTTGCTTCTACCACTTCAGTCAAAGAAGTAGAAGTGAGCAAAACAGCTAAGATTTCTGTTTCTTTATTCTTATTTGGTTCATTACTTGTTGTAATCATGGGTGCGGTTCCATCTTTACGTCCAGTATTTGATGGTAAACCAATGGGGATGGCACACACTATCGAAATCATTATGTTAGCGATTGGTGCGTTAATCATCTTAACTTGTAAACCAGATGGCACTGAAATCACTAAAGGTTCTGTGTTCCACGCAGGTATGCGTGCAGTAATCGCAATCTTCGGTATTGCATGGTTAGGTGATACATTGATGCAAGCGCACATGACTGAAGTAAAAGAAATGGTGAAAGGCTTAGTTGAAACTGCACCATGGGCATTTGCTTTCGCGCTATTTGTACTTTCAGTATTAGTAAACAGCCAAGGTGCAACAGTAGCGACATTGTTCCCACTTGGTATCGCATTAGGTATCCCAGCACCAGTATTAATCGGTGTATTTGTTGCTGTAAATGGTTACTTCTTTATCCCTAACTATGGCCCAATCATCGCGTCTCTTGACTTCGATACCACAGGTACAACCAGAATCGGTAAATACATTTTAAACCACAGCTTTATGCTTCCTGGTTTATTGAGTATGCTTTTCTGCTTATTAATCGGTTTAGGTCTTTCTCACGTTATTCTTTAAAATGTGATTTCATAACAAAGAACGGTGCTGAAATAGCACCGTTTTTATTTCCTAAATATAAAAAGAAAAGAGATAAAAAAATACCGCACTTTAATATCTCAAAAGTGCGGTAATTTTTATCGATATTTTTAACTACACATCATAGGTGGTAGAAGCGGTATTCCCACCACGACCTGTCCAGTTAGTATGGAAGAATTCACCACGTGGTTTATCAGTACGCTCATAAGTATGTGCGCCGAAGTAGTCACGTTGTGCTTGCAATAAGTTTGCTGGTAAACGTGCTGAAGTGTAGCCATCTAAGAAGGTAATAGCTGATGCCATACAAGGCATTGGAATACCCACTTCGATAGATTTTGCCACCACTTTACGCCAGTCGCTTAATGCATTTTCTAAAATACCTTTGAAGTAACTATCTGACCCCAAGAAGATTAAATCTGGGTTCGCTTCGTACGCATCGCGAATGTTACCTAAGAAACGGCTACGAATGATGCAACCTTCGCGCCATAATAATGCCGTTGCACCATAGTTAATATCCCAACCAAATTGTTCAGAGGCTTCACGAATCAGCATAAAGCCTTGTGCGTAAGAGATGATTTTTGACGCCAATAATGCTTTACGCACTGCTTCAATCCAAACTTTTTTATCACCTTCAACTGGTTGAATTGTTTTGCCGAATAATTGGTTAGCGGCAACACGTTGATCTTTAAATGAAGATACGCAACGAGCAAAGACAGATTCAGTGATTAAGGTTAATGGAATACCGAAATCTAATGCATTGATACCCGTCCATTTACCTGTCCCTTTTTGGCCTGCGGTATCTAAGATTTTTTCAACTAATGGCTCACCATCTGCATCTTTATAACCAAGAATATCGGTGGTGATATCAATTAAATAACTATCAAGTTCAGTTTTTTTCCATTCTGCAAAGATCGATTGCATTTCCTCATAGCTTAAGCCTAAACCTTCTTTTAAGAATTGGTAAGCTTCACAGATTAATTGCATATCGCCATATTCGATACCGTTGTGAACCATTTTCACAAAGTGGCCAGCGCCTTCACCGCCCACCCAGTCACAGCAAGGTTCGCCTTGTTCTGTTTTAGCTGAGATTGCTTGGAAAATTGGTTTCACATATTGCCATGCTTCTTGATTACCACCTGGCATGATAGATGGCCCATGACGTGCACCTTCTTCACCGCCAGAAACACCCGAACCGATAAAGCGAATTCCTTTTTCCGCTAACGCTTTTACACGACGGTTGGTATCTGGGTAGTTTGAGTTACCACCATCAATAATGATGTCGCCTTCTTCTAAGTGCGGTAATAATGCCTCAATGAATTGATCCACCACATCACCTGCGCGCACCATTAACATCACTTTGCGTGGTTTTTCTAATTTAGAAGCCAAATCTTCTAACGAGTATGCGCCGATAATATTGGTGCCTTTTGCTGCACCTTGTAAAAATTCATCCACTTTTGACGTGGTACGATTATACGCCACCACTTTAAACCCGTGGTCGTTCATATTTAAAATGAGGTTCTGCCCCATTACGGCTAAGCCGATAACACCGATGTCGCCTTTTACTGACATTGTTTTCTCCTGTTTGTGAGGTACCGATGCACCTATCATTTAGTATTTATTGTAAAGTATAAGAAGCTTGTTTCAGATATTCTATAGCAAAACTTATTTTAAATTTCTCTAATTAAAGAGCTGCCTTGCTCTAATGTGTCTAGCCACTGCCATTTTTCATGACCGACGAGTTTACTTTTTTCTAAAGAAAATGTTGTACAGCAACGCCCCAAACGATTTTCTAGTGATTGATTTAAATGTTGATACGTAAATTGAACTTGAGTATCGTTAATCCATTTTCCAATTAAAAAACCTTTTAAAATTTCACCGCCACCATATTCTGCCCAAATCATTTTACCTTGCTGATGGTAATGAAATTCGGTTTGGCTGCTGACCTCACCATTTGCGGTGTTTTCAACAGCAATAAATTTTTTATTATCTAAATTTAACATTAAAGTAACTCCGCATCTGATGTATCTATATCTTATTTTAGTCCGTACAATGCTAATAAATTAACTCCTCGTCCACGCACTCATATGCTGTGTAAATCCAATATGCGGATAATAATCTACAGCTTGTGGAGCTGATAACAGCACAATTTTAGCTTGTGGATGTAAGGCTTGTTTAGTGTGTTCAATCAATTGCAATCCAATACCTTGTTTTTGATATTGTTCATCAACCGCTAAATCAGATAAATAACAGCAATAGGCAAAATCCGTCACGGAACGTGCTATGCCCACTAATTGTTCACCATCCCAAGCAGTAACTAATAAATCTGCATGGTGCAACATCGCCGCGACGCGTTTTTCATCCTCTAACGGACGGCGTGCCCCGAGCGTTGTTTTATTTAGCAGTGCAATAAATTGTTTAACTGAAATCGGTTCATTCACTTTGTAGTCTATCATTTTGCAAGCCTGAGATATTTGATTCTAAACTTATTATAGCAACTCCGCCGCTGCCTTATCCAAATACCATTCCGTCACCCCATTTTTTGCTTTAATTTTTGCTGCAGGGTAAGGCAGGTTTTCTGCAGGAGTAGTTTGGATTTCTTTTAAAATATCCGCTTTGCTTTCTCCAGTGACCAAGTAGGTAATGCGTTTGGCTTGTTCAATGAGTTTGACTGTTTTAGAAATGCGAATTTGGCCGCTTTCAGGGTGCTTAGCAATGACAGCAAGGTTTTCATCATCAAAATTGGTTTGATGTGGGAAGAGAGAAGCGGTATGACCATCAGTTCCCATGCCTAAAATAATCCAATCAAAAATACCGTTTGGAATGACCGCACTTAATTCTTCTTCGAAGCGTTTTAACTCAAAGTGCGGTTCATTTTCACCACGAATTCGGTGGATATTTTCTGCTGGAATTTGAATGTGATCGAATAAAAGTTTTTGTACTTCGCCATAGTTGCTTTCAGGATCAGATGGCGGAACCATACGATCATCTCCCCACCAAAAATGCAGATTTTTCCAGTTAATTTGTTCCGCATAAGGCGTTTTGGCTAAGGTTTTAAATAACAACTTAGGCGTTGAACCACCAGAAAGGGAAATATGTACGGGATGATTTAATTGACTATAAATCAAAAATTCTTGTGAAATTTTATCGACTGCATGTTGAGCAGTTGGGAAGCTGATAGTGTTCATTGATGTTCCGTAGGGTGGGCTTTAGCCCACAATTTATTATATTCGATATTAAGAGCGGTGGGCTAAAGCCCACCCTACATTAGATTAATTAAACTTTTTTCTTCATTAAACCTGTCGGTTTACGCCAAACTTTGCCTTGTTTTGCAATTAATTTATCGGCTGCCACAGGGCCCCAAGTACCGGCTTCATATTCATGAATACGACCACCATTAGCTTTGTAATCTAAAATCGGTTGCACAAATTTCCATGCGGCATGCACAGCATCAGTACGAGCAAACAAGGTAGCATCACCTTTCATCGCATCTAACAATAAGCGTTCATAAGCGGTTAATACTTGTGCGCCAGCTAAATCTGCATAACGGAAATCCATTGATACTTCTTTCGCCTCAAAACCTGCACCTGGTTTTTTCAAACCAAAACGCATTGAAATCGCTTCATCAGGTTGAATACGAATAATCAATTTATTCTCTGGTGCATTTTGGCTGAATACAGGATGTGGTGTAGTTTTAAAATGGATTACAATTTCAGTCACACGAGCTGGTAAGCGCTTACCTGTACGAACATAGAACGGCACACCAGCCCAACGCCAGTTTTCAATTTCACAACGTAATGCGATGTAAGTTTCAGTACGAGAATCTGCCGGTACGCCTTTTTCTTCTAAATAGCCTTTTTCCATTTTGCCGTTAATTTCAGCCGCAGTATATTGACCTAAAACGAGATTATGCTCCATATCTTCGGCAGTTAATGGACGTAAACTATGCATCACTTTTGCCACTTCATCACGCATTGAATTCGCATTAATAATCGCAGGCGGCTCCATTGCCACCATCGCTAATACTTGCAATAAATGGTTTTGGAACATATCTCGCATTGCGCCAGAACCATCATAATAGCCACCGCGCTCTTCCACGCCAATAGATTCTGCACCCGTAATTTCTACATAATCAATGAAATTACGGTTCCAAAGCGGTTCAAACCAACCATTTGAAAAACGTAATACGAGCAAGTTTTGAACGGTTTCTTTACCTAAATAATGGTCGATACGATAAATTTGGTGTTCTTCAAAGAAACGGTGGATTTGTACGTCTAATGCTTGCGCTGTTTTTTCATCATAACCAAACGGTTTTTCAACGATAATACGTTTCCAGCCATATTCTTCCGTATTTAAACCATGTGCAGCCAAACACTCAGGAATTACGCCATAAAGACTTGGCGGAGTGGACATATAGTAAAGCGTGTTACCACAAGTTTGATATTTATCGTGAAGTTCGTCTAAACGTGGAACAAGTTTGCCATAATCTTGCGCATCAGATGTATTCACTGCTTGGTAATAAAGATGAGAGCAAAAAGCATCTAAGGTTTCTGGTGTTGTTTCTTCATTATGAATTAACGCTTCACGCATTTTTTTACGGAAAGTTTCATCGTTCAACTCAGAACGTGCAACACCAAGAACGGAAAAGTTTTCACTCAAACGCCCGATTTTGTAGAGATTATAAAGAGCTGGAATGAGTTTACGGTGAGTTAAGTCACCAGACGCGCCAAAGATGACGATACAGTTATTATCAGTTTGCATAATTATTCCTTATAAGATTCCGAGCAATGTCGAAAATAATGCCGTATTCTAGAGAAAAAAACCAATCGAACCAATCAATTAAATTGAAAGACAGAACGCCAATCGAGCGATTGATCACCCACCATGACAAAATGCGGATTAATCAAGGTTTCACGTTGGTTATAAGTTAAATGCTCAAAATGAGAGTCAAAAATGGCACCGTGAGTTTCACCCAGTAACACTTCAGCGCCAGCAGTATCCCATTCACCAGTTTGTCCTAAACGAACATAACAATCTACTGCGCCTTCAGCCACTAAACCGCTTTTTAAGCTACTTGAACCAACCACAACAAATTCACAAGGAAAATCCTTCGGCAAAATCGACCGCACTTTTTCTTGTGAAGTGGTTGCACCTACCGCAATTCGTAAAGGGCGGTCAAAATTTGTCGTGTTTTTAGTAAGTTTTTTTACCTGATCGAGTTGTTTTTTAAACGTGCCGAAATCACGCATTGCATAATAAGTTGTCGATAAAACTGGCGCATGAATAACGCTTAACACTGGTTTATTTTTACGAACTAAGGTTATCAAAACAGAAAATTGATCGGTACGATTAATAAATTGTTGTGTACCATCAAGAGGATCAATCAACCAATATTCTTTCCAATTTTTACGTTCTTTAAAGGAAATATGGCAATTTTCTTCCGAAAGAACAGGGACATTAGGGAAAAGTGCGGTCAATTTTTCTGTTAAAAATTGGCTCACAAAAAGATCCGCTTCCGTCACAGGTGTGTTGTCTTCTTTCAATTCAACATGAACCTGTTTTTGATAAAACTGTTGCAAATGCTTACCTGCTTGGTAAGCAATTAGCAATACTTGGTTAAGTAAGTGTTCGTTTAGCGTGAGCATAAAATTATTCTCTTGTTTTTGGTAGCAACCACGGCATCACAAACAGAGCATAAAATACCATTCCGCATGTGCTTATTAGGCCGAGGGATAATCCCCCTTCGGTCAACCAGCCCCAAAACGAAGTGTCTTGTTCACCGAGCAATAACAAATAAAAATAAGATGCCATATTGCAGTAAACAAATGAAATGATCGATGAAACGAATACAATCGAAGCAATGTTATAACGTGTGTAACGGAATTTTGCAGCTAAAAGTGCGGTTAAAAATGCGGGAATGGTGGCGAGAAGAAATGCTGTGAGAGCATAGCTAGAAAAAGGAACGATAACGCCACTTGAATCATCATCAAACCAAATCAAAAGTGCGGTGACGATTACCTGTAAAATCAGAGGGAAAAAAATAAGTGTTTTTAAATAAGATTTCATAATAAAAAAATAGGCTATCCAAAAGGTAGCCTATTCTAAAATAAATTTAAGAATTAATCAGATTTTTTCGCACGTAATACGCGAGATGCAAAAATCACAATGCCCACGATAAATACGATTAAACCCAACCACTCGCCAATAGCATCCCAGTTTTCAAGATTTAAGGATAATGGTGCTTCAGAACCACCGGTGGTAACAGAAGCCGCAATAATGAATGCTAAAATCACACCCATTAAGCTTTCACCTACGATTAAACCTGCAGAGAAAAGCGTACCGAAACGTTCTGCTTTAGCTGATACTTCTTTGTTACCAATTTTTGCAATATGACGAGTCATGATCCATGCTAAGAATGCACCAACAATCACAGGCATATTAATTGATGGTGGTAAGTAAATACCAATCCCCACAGCAATAACTGGCAAGCCAAAGACTTTGTTGCTGACTTTTTTCAAGAATGCATCAATCGTAATTAACACCGCACCTAAGCCGACACCAGTTAAGATATAAGTCCATTCCAATTTATTTGTGAAAATACCTTGAGAAATGGTGGTCATTAATGTTGCTTGTGGTGCAGATAGGGCTTGTGAAGGATCCATATCTGGACGTGGTAATGCACCGCTGAAACCATACGCGTGATATAAGATTTCTAATACTGGCGCGATAACAAGCGCACCGACAAAGCAGCCGATAATTAATGCGACTTGTTGACGCCAAGGTGTCGCATCCACTAATAAGCCCGTTTTTAAATCTTGCAAGTTATCGTTAGAAATCGTTGCAGTGGTTAATACAATTGACGCAGTAAAGAGTGTAAGTGCGGTCAAAAATTTCTGACCATCCACGGTTTCAAATAAGCCAGATGCATTACCGATTGACACCAATACCAATGAAATCACGATAACAGAAATAATCCCGATACCAGAAATTGGGCTTGAAGATGAACCCACTAAACCTGCCATATAACCAGAAGCTGCAGCCACGAAGAAGCCGATAAATACAGCTAAGAAAGTACAGACTACCACTAATAAAATGGAAAGCTCAGGTGAAATCGGTGCAGCCGCGATAAAGTGGTGTAATGAAATAACAATTAACACAACTGTCGCGATTAAGATATAAATCATTGTTTTTGGAGAAAGATCGATATCAACGCGGTGCTCAGATTCAGCTTGTCCACCTTTCAACATACGGAAAGAATGTACCATCCCTTCAATCATTGGTTTCATTAAAATAAGTAATGTCCAAATCGCTGCAATACCAATTGTACCTACACCAATAAAACGCACTTTCGTTTTCCAAACCATCATTGCAGCATCAATTAAGCTTGCGTCTGCCGCGATATCACCTGACATAGTGAAATATGGCACAGCCACACCCCAAGTCAAAATAACACCGATTAACATCGCAATACCGCCTACGATACCAATTAAATAACCCGCACCAAGTAAGGCAAGTGAAAAGCCCATTGGTAATTGGAAAGCCGCTTTACCAGTTTGAATCCAAGCGCTTGCACCATCAGCCATCACGCGTAAACCGTTCGTTAAAAATGCAACTAATCCTGCTAAAACACCACCGTAAGCAATATCTTTCACACCGCTATCGCCATCTGCATGATTACCCGCTTTTAAGATTTCTGCAGCCGCTACACCTTCAGGGTAAGGTAAATCACTGTTTACCACCATCGCACGGCGTAATGGAATGGTGAATAACACGCCCAATGTACCACCCGCAGCACAAATCAACATAGTTTGCCAGAATGGGAAGTCTTGCCAGTAACCCATCATTAATAAGCCTGGCAAGACGAAGATCACAGAAGAAAGTGTCCCCGCTGAAGATGCTTGTGTTTGCACCATGTTATTTTCAAGGATACTGGAATCTTTGAAAAATTTGAGCACAGCCATTGAAATGACGGCAGCCGGAATAGATGACGCGAATGTCATCCCCACTTTTAGACCGAGATACACATTGGATGCAGTGAAAATCACTGTAATCAATGCGCCGAGGATAATTCCTCGAACGGTTAATTCTTTTAAGTTTTCGTTATGCATAAAAATGTTCCTTGAGTAAAAAAAGAAAACCGCTCAACCTTGTCAAAAATTTGACCATTTTTCAAGTTTTTTTAACATAAATTTTGTTTTATTGAAAAATGTTTAAATTAACCTGTTTTGATTTTTTTCATTTAATAAAAATCCTATTAAAGAATAAAATTTTTAATAACAGTTCATTAGCATACTTTGTGGTACTATTTTGTCGAATTAAAATAAGGAGAAAATAATGGCAGAAAAAGAAGGTATTCGTTTAGACAAATGGTTGTGGGCTGCACGATTTTACAAAACACGTAGCATTGCTAAAGCGATGATTGAAAGTGGCAAAGTGCATTACAACAATCAACGTGCGAAAGTAAGTAAAATTGTGGAAGTCGGCGCAATGTTAAAACTTCGTCAAGGAAACGAAGAAAAAGAAATAAAAATTATCGCCTTAAGCGATCAACGCCGAGGTGCGCCAGAAGCACAATTACTCTATCAAGAAACCGAAAGTAGCGTGAAAAAAAGAGAAGAAATCGCGTGGGCAAGAAAAAACAATTCGCTTTCCATGCCCCATCCTGATCGTCGCCCAAACAAAAAAGAGCGGAGAGATTTATTGAAATTTAAACATCAGGATAAATTTGAATAAAAATTTCACCGCACTTTCTATTTTCTTAAGGTTTAATATCTCGCAAAATTGGATTTTGCATTGAAATCAAGGTTTCAGTGGATTGAATTTCATCAATTAACTGAATCTTGGTCGCCAAAACAGAATGTAATTCTGCAATTGTGTGTGTCATCACCTTTAAGAAAATGGAGTAATTGCCCGTTGTATAATAGGCTTCCACTACCTCATCAAAACTTTCTAGCTTTTTAATCACCTTCTCATAATCTTTTGCACTCTTTAGAATAATACCGATAAAACAGCATACGTCATAACCTAATTTACGCTCATCAATGATCACCTTCGTGCCTTCAATAATGCCAGATTGACGCATTTTTTCGACTCGAACATGAATCGTTCCTGGACTAACACCGAAATTTTTTGCCATTTCTGCATAAGGGGTTCTGGCATCTTTGGTAAGTACACGTAAGATTTGCCGATCTAAACTGTCAATATTGTGCATAAAATAGCCTCCTTTAGATTTTATTTAATTTTTCATTACTGAATTAGATATTATTCAATCAAAACAAGAAAGTAAATAAAATACTTGAAATAAAATCATAATTTATTGAATAATACTTAAAAATATTATTCCTCATTAAAAAAGGTTATCAAAATGAAAAAGACATTTATTTTACAACAACAAGAAATCAGCTTTGTGAAGAACACTTTCACGCAAAATCTTATTGAACAACTTGGTATTATTGAAGTACAAGGTCCTATCTTGAGCCAAGTGGGTAACGGAATGCAAGATAACTTATCTGGCATTGAGAAAGCCGTTCAGGTTAACGTGAAATGTATTCCAAATGCTGTATTTGAAGTTGTACATTCTCTTGCTAAATGGAAACGCCATACCCTTGCTCGCTTCAACTTTAAAGAAGGCGAAGGCTTGTTTGTTCATATGAAAGCATTACGCCCAGATGAAGATTCTCTTGATCCAACGCACTCTGTTTATGTGGATCAATGGGACTGGGAAAAAGTGATTCCTGAAGGTCGTCGTAACTTTGCATACTTAAAAGAAACGGTAAATTCTATTTATCGTGCTATTCGTTTAACAGAATTAGCCGTAGAAGCACGTTTTGATATTCCTTCAATTCTTCCAAAACACATTACCTTTGTGCACAGCGAAGATTTAGTAAAACGCTATCCAGATTTAAGCAGTAAAGAACGTGAAAACGCAATTTGTAAAGAATACGGCGCAGTATTCTTAATCGGCATTGGCGGCAAACTTTCAGATGGCAAATCTCATGATGGTCGTGCGCCTGACTATGACGACTGGACAACTGAATCTGAAAATGGCTACAAAGGTTTAAACGGCGATATTTTGGTATGGAACGACCAATTAGGCAAAGCCTTTGAACTTTCCTCAATGGGCATTCGCGTAGATGAAAGTGCATTACGCTTACAAGTTGGCCTAACGGGTGATGAAGACCGTTTAAAAATGGATTGGCACCAAGATTTATTAAACGGAAAATTACCATTAACTATCGGCGGTGGTATCGGTCAATCTCGCTTAGCAATGCTTTTACTTCGTAAAAAACATATCGGTGAAGTGCAATCAAGCGTATGGCCAAAAGAAATGTTAGAAGAATTTTCAAATATTCTTTAAAAAACAATTCATTTGATAAAAGAAGTGCGGTGAATTTTCACCGCACTTTTTTGTTAGATAGGAAACTTAAAGAATCGTTAATAGCTGGGCAAAATTATCAAACACCCAATCTGGATTGGATTCACTGATAGGGATATTGTAATTGTAGCCGTAAGTTAAACCAACAACCGCACAGCCCGTAGCATGCCCTGCGATAATATCATTTTTAGAATCGCCCACGAAAAGTACTTGGCGTGGTTCAAAACCAAATTTTCCACATAAATAATAAAGCGGACCTGGATGTGGTTTAATGGCAGGTAAAGACTGACCACCCAACATTTCACTAAATAAATGATCAATGCCAAATGCTGCCAACACAGGTTGAACATGTCTTGTGGGTTTATTAGTAACAACTGCTAGGACATAGCCTTTTTCTTTTAAGGTTTCTAGTGTTTCTTTTACATTAGGATACAGGCGACTGACATTACATAAATTCTCGCCATAATAAAAATTAAAACGCTCCGTTACCTGCTTAATCTCTTCTTCAGTTAACACTTTTCCTGTTTGTTTTTGCGCCCAATCTAACGCACGGGCAATTAATACAGGCGCACCATTACCGATCCAAGTTAACACTAATTCTTCTGGCGCTTTCGGTAAATCAAATTCAGCCAAGGCAGAATTTACTGATAATGCCAAATCAGGCAGGCTATTTACCAAGGTGCCATCTAAATCAAAGCCAATAAGTTTAAATTGTGTATTCATTGTTTTTCTCTGTTCTATTGCAATCGCATTTCATTAAAACGACGGTTATGCGCCCATACTCGCGAGCTGTGTACGCATTTGGTCAATAACTTGTTTATAATCTGGCTTACCAAAAATTGCGGAACCTGCCACAAACATATCAGCACCTGCTGCTGCAATTTCTGCAATATTATCAACCTTCACACCACCATCTACTTCAAGACGAATATCATAACCACTTTCATCAATGATCTTACGAGCCTGTTGTAATTTCTTCAATGTTGCAGGAATAAAAGATTGTCCGCCAAATCCAGGATTAACTGACATTAATAAAACCACATCCACTTTATCCAAAACGTAATCTAAATAGCTCAACGGCGTTGCAGGATTAAAAACTAATCCAGATTTACAACCACAATCACGAATAAGCTGCAAAGAGCGGTCAATATGTTCGCTAGATTCTGGGTGGAAAGTGATATAGTTCGCACCAGCTTTAGCAAAATCGGGAATAATGCGATCAACGGGTTTTACCATTAAATGCACATCAATCGGTGCGGTAATACCATAATCACGTAAAGCTTGACATACCGCAGGCCCAAAAGTGAGATTAGGTACATAATGATTGTCCATTACATCAAAATGAATAACATCCGCGCCCGCATTAAGTACGTTTTGTACATCATCACCAAGACGAGCGAGATCGGCAGAAAGAATTGATGGGGCGATAAGATAAGGTTTCATAAAGGTTCTCCGTTGAGAAAATGAGTGCATTTAGTTTACTCATTTAAGTTCAAAAAACCAATAGTAATCCTGATATGAAATAACAAGATAAACAAAGAAAGGGCACTTTAGTGCCCTTTCAGTTATTAATATAAATAGACGAAAATTTACACGTCCAGATTTGCTCTTAACGCATTCAGCTCAATGAACTCACGACGTGGCTCAACTTCATCTCCCATTAAGGTCGTGAAGAGTTGATCCGCTGCAACAGCATCCTTAATAGAAACTTTCAACATACGACGTGAATTTGGATCCATTGTAGTTTCCCAAAGTTGGTCTGCGTTCATTTCACCAAGTCCTTTATAACGTTGTACTTCAAGGCCTTTACGAGATTCTTTCACTAGCCATTCAACGGCTTGTTCAAAGCTACGCACTGGTTGTACTTTTTCACCGCGTGTAACATAAGCGCCTTCTTCCAATAAACCATTGAGTTGTTTATTAAGAGAAACAATTTTCGCGTATTCATTGCCGTGAACAAAATCAAAATTCAAGAAATAATCGGTATCAATACCGTGTTTACGAACAGTAATCACCGCTTCATACACTTGGCGTTCCGCATTAAATTGTGTACGTACTGAATATTGATGCGCTTCTGTTTCTTTTGCAGTCAGTTGTTCAACAAAAGATTTACCCCAATTTTCAACCGCACTTTCGTCTTTCATCATTTCAACAGAAATTGGCGACTGATAAATTAATCCTTGCAACACTGGAGTTGGATAATGGCGACTTAAACGACTGATAAGTTTTTGTACGCTATTATATTCTGCCACCAATTTTTCAAATACAAGGGCATTCATTGCTGGTGCATTTGCGCTAATATGTAATTCTGCGCCATCTAACGCAAGCGTTAATTCATATTGCTCCATTTCATCCGCATCTTTAATGTAGCGTTCTTGTTTTCCTTTTTTCACTTTGTAAAGTGGCGGCTGAGCAATGTAAACATAACCACGCTCAATAAGCTCAGGCATTTGACGATAGAAGAAGGTTAAAAGCAACGTACGGATGTGAGAACCATCCACATCAGCATCGGTCATAATAATGATATGATGATAACGTAATTTATCTGGGTTATATTCATCACGACCAATACCGCAGCCTAAAGCAGTAATTAATGTGCCCACTTCTTGGGAAGACAACATTTTGTCGAAACGTGCTTTTTCTACGTTTAAAATTTTACCTTTCAATGGCAAAATTGCTTGAGTTTTACGATCGCGACCAACTTTTGCAGAACCACCCGCGGAGTCCCCTTCCACTAAGTAAAGTTCAGAAAGCGCAGGATCTTTTTCTTGGCAGTCTGCAAGTTTACCCGGTAAACCTGCAATATCTAATGCCCCTTTACGGCGTGTCATTTCACGAGCTTTACGTGCTGCTTCACGCGCACGAGCGGCCATAATAATTTGGTTTACGATGATTTTTGCATCTGCCGGATTTTCCAATAAATATTCCTGCATTTTTTCATTCATCGCGGATTCCACCGCACTTTTAACTTCTGACGACACGAGCTTGTCTTTAGTTTGCGATGAGAATTTTGGATCAGGCACTTTAACTGAAATAATCGCCACCAAACCTTCACGTGCATCATCACCTGAAGTCGCCACTTTTTCTTTTTTCAGCATGCCTTCGTTTTCCATATAGCTATTTAAGCTACGGGTTAAAGCCCCACGGAAACCTGCTAAGTGAGTACCACCATCACGTTGCGGAATGTTATTGGTGAAGCAATACACGTTTTCATTTACACCATCATTCCACTGCAATGCGACTTCTACACCGATGCCATCTTTCTCAGCGGTAAAATAAAATGGCTTTGGATGAATTGGGTTTTTATTTTTGTTTAAGTATTCTACAAATGCTTGAATACCGCCTTCGTAATGGAAATGATCTTCAGAGCCATCACGTTTATCAATTAAACGAATAGATACGCCTGAGTTCAAGAAAGAAAGCTCGCGTAAGCGTTTTGCTAAGATTTTGTAATCAAAGGTTGTGATAGCAAAAATATCTGAGCTTGGCCAGAAACGAACTGTTGTCCCCGTTGCATCTGTGTCGCCAATCACTGTTAATGGCGCTTGTGGCTCACCTAAATGATAGAATTGCTCATGAACGTGACCTTGACGACGAATGGTTAACTGTAATTTATCAGAAAGCGCATTTACCACTGATACGCCCACACCGTGTAAACCGCCCGATACTTTATAAGAGTTATCGTCAAATTTACCGCCTGCATGAAGCACAGTCATGATAACTTCTGCTGCAGAAACACCTTCTTCTGGGTGAATATCCACAGGAATCCCGCGCCCATCATCTTGCACCGATACAGAATTATCATCATGAATTGTCACAATAATATCGGAACAATGGCCAGCGAGGGCTTCATCAATGGCATTATCCACCACTTCAAATACCATATGGTGCAAACCAGTACCGTCATCAGTATCACCGATATACATACCAGGACGTTTACGCACCGCATCAAGGCCTTTTAATACTTTAATGCTCGATGCACCATAGTTATCATTGGTCGTTTCTGACATAATTTATCTCATTCTTTTGTAAATAAAAATTGGGCGGGATTATAGCAAAAAATCGCTGTTTTGGCGATGCTTTTCGGGAAAGGAAAGCGATAAAAAAAGGGCGATTAATTTCGCCCTATAACTTGTTATTTTTTCCAATTTTTTAGCGCATCAGCAAAGGCATTGCCCATCATACTATTTCCTCTTGGATTACGATCTTGGCGAGGCGCATTACTTCTTGGTTTTGCACTTAAAGTGCGGTCAGATTTGCCGTCATTTTTGACCGCACTTTCATCTAATCGCATCGTCAAGGCAATACGTTTACGCGGCACATCTACTTCCAAGACTTTCACTTTTACGATATCGCCAGTTTTCACCACTTGATGTGGATCTTCCACGAATTTATCGCTTAATGATGAAATGTGCACTAAACCGTCTTGGTGAACACCGATATCCACAAATGCGCCGAAGTTAGTCACATTGGTGACGGTACCTTCTAAAATCATACCTGGTTTTAAATCAGTGATTTCTTCCACGCCTTCTGCGAATACAGCAGTTTTAAACTCACCACGCGGATCGCGCCCTGGTTTTTCCAACTCTTTGAAAATATCTTGGACGGTCGGTAAACCAAATTGCTCATCAATAAATTGTTTTGCATCAAGCTGACGTACCACACCCGCATTACCCATTAAATCTTGGATAGATTGCGCAGTGGCTTGCAAAATTTTTTCGACCACAGGATAAGCTTCTGGGTGAACACCTGAAGCATCAAGTGGATTTTTCCCGTCTGCAATACGCATAAAGCCCGCACATTGCTCAAAGGCTTTTGGCCCTAAACGCGGTACTTTTTTCAATTCGCTACGGCTTTCAAAACGACCATTTTCATCACGATATTCCACAATGTTTTGCGCTAAGGTTTTCGTCATTCCAGCCACACGAGCAAGCAATGGTGCGGATGCGGTATTTAAATCTACGCCTACTGCGTTTACACAGTCTTCCACCACCGCATCAAGTTTACGCGCAAGTTGAGTTTGGTTTACATCGTGCTGATATTGCCCTACACCAATGGCTTTCGGTTCGATTTTCACTAATTCTGCCAATGGATCTTGTAAACGACGCGCAATAGAGACCGCACCACGTAAAGATACATCTAAATTCGGGAATTCATTTGCGGCAAATTCAGAAGCTGAATAAACGGACGCGCCAGCTTCACTCACCACAACGGTTTGCGGTTTATTCTCTTTGATTTCTTTAATCACTTCTTTCGCAAAACGTTCGGTTTCACGAGAAGCTGTACCATTACCAATGGCAATTAATTCCACGTTATGTTTGCGGATTAAGCTGAAAATCGCCACTTGCGCTTCAGCTTCACGCCCCGTGTGTGGATAAATGGTGGTGGTATCTAATAATTTACCTGTGTTATCCACCACCGCAACTTTAACACCTGTACGTAAGCCCGGGTCCAAGCCCATAGTACTTTTCGCACCAGCGGGTGCCGCCATTAAAAGTGCGGTCAGATTTCGAGCGAAAACATCAATGGCTTCTTCTTCCGCTTTTTCACGTAAACTTGCCATTAATTCCGTTTCTAAATGCAACGACACTTTGATTTTCCACGTCCACGCAATCACTTGCTCACGCCATTTATCCGCAGGCTGTCCCGTGAAACGCACATCTAAATAATCACGAATAATCTCTTCACAATAGCTTTGACGACTTCCCTCTTCTGCATCAGGATCAGCATTTAAGCTTAATTGTAAAATCCCCTCATTACGTCCACGGAACATCGCTAATGCACGGTGAGACGGCACATTTTTCAATAATTCTTGGTGGTCGAAATAATCTTGGAATTTTGCGCCTTCCGTTTCCTTGCCTTCGATCACTTTGGATACGATAACGGCATTTTTCGCTAAATAATCACGGACTTTCGCTAATAAGCCCGCATCTTCAGCAAAACGCTCCATTAAAATATAGCGTGCACCGTCTAACGCAGCTTTGCTATCAGCTACGCCTTTTTCAGCATCAACAAAGGAAAGTGCGGTTGATTCTGGATCATTTTTTGGCTCGCACCAAAGTAAATCAGCCAATGGCTCAAGACCAGCTTCAATGGCAATTTGGCCTTTGGTACGGCGTTTTGGTTTGTACGGTAAATATAAATCCTCTAATTCAGTTTTGCTTTGTGTCGCATGGATTTTGTCACGTAATTCATCAGTCAATTTCCCTTGCTCTTCAATAGATTTTAAAATAGTTTGACGACGATCTTCTAATTCACGCAAATAAATTAAACGGGTTTCAAAATGACGAAGTTGGGTGTCATCCAAGCCACCAGTGGCCTCTTTACGATAACGTGCAATAAATGGAATGGTGTTGCCATCATCTAATAATTGAATGGCGGCGAGGATTTGTGGGGGTTGAACGGTTAATTCAGCCGCAATAATTTGGCTAATTTGTTGATTTAACATTGTCATACTTCTTTGTTATGAAAGGATTCGAGAAAAAACGGGGATAGAATACTGGTTTTAGGCTGTTGGCTCAAATATAATTCGAAAAACTTTCTTTTATTTTTATTATGGCAAAATCAAATTATATTACCCGTCAAGGCTGGAATGAGCTTGACCAAGAACTCAAGTTTTTGTGGAAAGAAGAACGCCCAAAAGTCACTCAAGCAGTCTCAGATGCAGCTGCTTTAGGCGATCGTAGCGAAAATGCCGAATATATTTATGGTAAACGCCGCTTACGTGAAATTGATCGTCGTGTACGTTTTTTAACTAAAAGATTGGAAGTGCTACAAATTGTCGATTACAACCCAAAGCAAGAAGGAAAAGTTTTCTTCGGGGCATGGGTAGAATTGGAAAATGAAGATGGTGAAATCAAGCAATATCGTATCGTCGGTTGCGATGAATTTGCCCCTGCGAAAAATTGGATATCCATTGATTCCCCAGTTGCTCGGGCTTTAATCGGAAAGACATTAGACGACGAAGTGCGGGTAGAAACGCCCTCAGGTTTTATCACACTTTATGTGAATAAAATTTGGTATGAGAAATAACTCGGAAAAATAAAAGATAGTGAATATCTAAGCCCAAAGAGAAAACTAATAGGCTAGATATAAACTATCTTACTTGCCTCTTTCCTTATTCGCTGCAAAATCAGCACCTTTTGCAAGCATTCTCAATTGCAAAATCACGCGAGCTTTAAGTTGCTCACGTTCAGCTTTACTCATATCTAAAGCATTAGCCCCTGCAGTGAATACGATTGTTACGATGCCTTCCGCTTGAACATAAGCAACATATTGCGAATATTGATGTTTGTAGGAAATATATTCTGCTAACTCATCAACAAAATGCTTAATTTCACGTGCTGCCGCAGTACGAAAAGCTTGAGAAGTGCCGGAACTTTCGCGTAATAGCAAGCGGAAAACGTTCGTACTGTTAGTGATAAATTCAAAAAATGTATCCACAGAAACAGAAATAACGCTACCGCCAGCATCGATACGCTTACGCGCTTGACGCATTAATTGACGCAACATCAAACCAGCTTCATCCACCATTTCTAAGCCGAGTTCATCCATATCGCTAAAATGGCGATAGAAAGATGTAGGCGCAATTCCAGCCTCGCGAGCAACTTCTCGCAAACTCAAATTAGAAAAACTTTTTTCTGCGCTAAGTTGATTAAATGCCGCATCCACTAAAGCGCGACGAGTCTTTTCTTTTTGAACAGCACGAACACCAGCCATTATTTCAACCCACCTAGAATAGATTTAACTTTATCGCTGACCGCACTTGCCACACGCTCATAACGATTACGCAATGGTGAACCAGGGCGATAAACCAACGCAATGGTACGTGATGGCTCTGGCGAATAACAAGGAATATATTTCACACCTTTGCGAGTGCCTTCATTCAATACCGCTAATTCAGGCATAAAAGTGATACCTGCATTTGCTGCCACCATATTGCGCAAAGTTTCAAGACTAGTTGCTTGGAAATGGGAATTTTCTTTTGCGCCAGCAGTGAAGCAATAATCTAACGCTTGATTACGTAAACAATGACCATCATCAAGCATTAACATTTCTTGACCATTTAATTGGTTCATTGGAAGTTTGCTTTCTTGAGCCCAAGGATGATGCTCTGATACGGCGAGTAACATTTTCTCGTTGAAAATAGGTACTTCAATAAAAGCCTCAGTTTCCGGAACAGTGGCAACGATGGCGCAATCTAAACGCCCCGTTTCCAATTGTTCTAATAATTGATGTGTTTGCGCTTCATAAAGAAACACTTCTAAATCAGGGAATGCCGCTTTTAACGTTGGCACAATATAAGGGAGCAAATAAGGACCAACTGTTGGGATTAAACCGATGTGTAATGGCCCTGTCATTTCTTTACCTTGATTACTTGCCATTTCTTTCAATAATTTTACTTCTCGAAGAACTGTGCGAGCCTGATCAACCAATAACATCCCAGATTGAGTAAACAACACCTTACGACTGGTGCGCTCTAACAAGATAATACCGAGCTCATCTTCTAATTTACGAATTTGACCACTTAATGTTGGTTGACTCACATTACAAGAATCGGCAGCACGGCGGAAATGTTTATATTCAGATAATGCAACAAGATATTCTAGATCACGGATATTCATGAGATTTTCCCTATAGAAAAATTCAATTAAAAGAATAGAATTAATTGATTATGACTATATCATAATTTTCCCTATAATACAGCGCGTAAAATTTAAATTAACAACCAATAGGAGAAAAAAACAATGTCTAGTATGGAAGGAAAAAAAGTCCCTCAAGTGACATTCCGCACTCGTCAGGGTGATAAATGGGTTGATGTAACTACCTCTGAATTATTTGATAACAAAACAGTGATCGTGTTCTCATTACCGGGAGCATTCACTCCAACTTGCTCATCATCACACTTACCACGTTACAACGAATTAGCGCCAGTATTCAAAAAATACGGTGTAGACGATATTCTTGTTGTATCTGTAAATGATACTTTCGTAATGAACGCATGGAAAGAAGATGAAAAATCTGAAAACATCACTTTCATTCCAGATGGTAATGGTGAATTTACCGAAGGCATGGGTATGTTAGTTGGTAAAGAAGATTTAGGTTTCGGTAAACGTTCATGGCGTTATTCTATGCTTGTGAAAAACGGCGTAGTTGAAAAAATGTTTATCGAACCAAACGAACCAGGCGATCCGTTCAAAGTATCAGATGCTGACACTATGTTGAAATACCTTGCGCCACAACACCAAGTGCAAGAGTCTATTTCAATCTTCACAAAACCTGGCTGTCCTTTCTGTGCAAAAGCAAAACAACTTTTACACGATAAAGGCTTAAGCTTCGAAGAAATCGTATTAGGTCACGATGCAACAATCGTGAGCGTACGTGCAGTTTCAGGTCGTACTACTGTTCCACAAGTGTTTATCGGTGGTAAACACATTGGCGGTAGCGACGATTTGGAAAAATACTTTGCATAAGCAGGCAAGTATTTAGCTGATTATTATTTGGGAATGTAATTTAAAGGGCGCATTAAGCGCCCTTTTCATTTGTTCGAATTTATTGCAAAAATCAATAATGGGGCGGTGGCGTTTCTTCAGATTGGCTTGCAATGTTAGAGGGTTGAAAATCTTTTAATTTATTTGCCATATAACGCAATTGGACTTGCATTTTATCAATATCAAATTGCTGTTGAACTAAAGCGTGATTTAATTCATCTAATAACTGTTCCTGAAATGCAATTTTCGTTTCAAGTTCCTCGATGCGATTTTCTAACATTTGTTGAATTTGCATAAATTTTCTCTAAATTCTAAAAAAAAGTTGAGAATAGATAGAAAGCCATTTAATCTATTCCTCGTATTATTCCATTCATTATAAAGGATTAACTCATATGTTAAAAATTCAAAAATTATCTATCGCAGCATTAATGGTAAGTGCGGTGATTTCTGGCCAAGTTTTTGCAGAGGATAGCGCATTCGATGAGAAAGCTGCATCTTATGCCGTAGGTACGCTCATGGGTGGTCAAATGAAAGATCTTGTAGATTCACACAAAGAAGTCATCAAATATGATAATGCGCGTATTTTAGATGGTTTAAAAGATGCCTTAGAAGGTAAAGTGGATGTTCGTAAAGATGAAAAAATCCAAAAAACCTTAGAATCTATTGAAGCAAAATTAATGGCTGCATCAAAAGCAAAAGCAGAATCTATTGCTAAACAAGCAAAAGAAGAAGGTGATAAATTCCGTGCTGAATTTGCTAAAGGTAAAGATGTAAAAACTACACAATCTGGTTTAATGTACAAAATTGAAAACGCAGGTAAAGGCGATGCAATCAAAGCAACAGATACGGTTAAAGTACATTACACTGGTAAATTACCAAATGGAAAAGTATTTGATAGCTCCGTAGAGCGTGGTCAACCTGTAGAATTCCAACTTGATCAGGTAATTAAAGGCTGGACTGAAGGTCTTCAATTAGTGAAAAAAGGCGGAAAAATTCAATTAGTTATTGCACCTGAATTAGGCTATGGCGAACAAGGTGCTGGCGCATCTATTCCACCAAATTCAACATTAATTTTTGATGTGGAAGTATTAGACGTCAATCCAAAAGCTACAAAATAATTAATAAGTTTAATAGCACGCGTTCTTTAACGCGTGCTTTTTATTATAAAAACGAGCGAAATTTTTACCGCACTTTTAACCTAACACCATGACTTTAAACGACAAATATCCTTTCACCGACGAAGATCGCACTATCATAAACTCCTACAAAGCGGTCGTTGATGGTGTAAGCGCACTGATTGGCGAACACTGCGAAATCGTACTTCATTCTCTAGAAGATATTGAACATTCTGCTATTTGTATTGCTAACGGACATAACACTAATCGACAAGTTGGTTCGCCAATCACCGATCTTGCCTTACGTTCGCTACGAAATATGCAAAGCGAAAGTGTTTCAAAGCCTTATTTTACACGAGCAAAAGGCAGCGTACTGATGAAATCAGTCACCATTGCCATTCGTAATAAAACTCAACGTATTATTGGTTTGCTTTGTATCAATATCAATTTAGATGTACCCGTGTCTCAATTTTTGCAATGCTTTATGCCAACGGAGCATACGAATGAAACATCTCCAGTGAACTTTGCGAGTTCAGTTGAAGACTTGGTTGCGCAGACTATTGAAAAAACAATAGAAGAAGTCAATGCGGATCGCTCTGTTGCCAATAATACTAAAAACCGACAAATCGTCCTTTCTCTTTACGAAAAAGGTATTTTTGATATTAAAGATGCGATTAATTTAGTCGCAGAACGTTTAGATATATCCCGACATACGGTTTACCTGTACATCCGTCAAATCAAACAAGAGCAAGAATAATGCGCTATGTTATCGCCGTCAAAAGCCCTATTTACGGAAAACAAGGGGCATTTTTAGCTTATCAATTTGCAGACGCCTTAATCAAAAAAGGACACAAAATCTCACAGATTTTTTTCTTTCAAGATGGCGTGAGTAACGGAAATGCATTCGTGTATCCAGCTAATGATGAAGTTAATTTACAAAAACATTGGCAAATGTTTTCCATCACCTACAATGTTCCTTTGCATTTATGTGTTACAGCATCTCAAAGACGAGGCGTCGTCGATAACTTAACCACATCAACCACAGATCATTACAATCTTGCAGAGAGATTCACAATTGCAGGCCTTGGTGAATTTATGGCAGCAAGTTTAAAAGCAGATCGAGTAATAACCCTATGAAAATAGCCTTTTTATTTCGCACATCTCCACATGGCACATCCATTTCACGAGAAGGCTTAGATGCAATTCTTGCCGCAACAGCTTTTTGTGATCCAGATGACATTGGCGTATTTTTTATAGATGATGGTGTACTAAATCTTATTAATCATCAACAACCTGAGATCATTCAACAGAAAGACTTCATTAGAACCTTTAAATTATTAGATTTATATGATGTAGAACAACGCTTTATCTGTACGGAGTCTTTACAGAAATTTAAGCTAGAGGATAAAGAACTCATCCTATCTTGTGAAAAAATTGACCGCTCTTTATTGATAAAAAAGCTTAATCAAGCAGAAAAGTTGTTTACTTTCTAAGGAATATTATGCTTTATACATTTTCTCAATCAGATTATCCAAAAACTGAACTAGATGACTATTTTTCATATATTACAGAAAAAGATGCTGTAGTATTATGGCAAGACGGTGTGCTATTGGCGGTAAAATATCCTGATTATTTTGCAAAATGTAAAGGGAATTGCATGATATTGAAACAAGATATTTTAGCAAGAAATCTCACCACACTTTTACCTCAAAGCAGCAAGATAAAATTAATTTCAATAGAAGAACTTGTTGGAATCACTGAGAATTATTCACCACAGCTATCACTATAAAAATCAAATAATTTAGTAAATACTCAACGAAGTATCAGATATAGAATAAACAAAAAGTGCGGAGAATTTCCCCCGCACTTTTCTTTTGTCTTCTTTCTGTCTTTAAGACATTCAAGAATATATCAATTATTTGATAATTTTTGCTACAACACCAGCGCCTACTGTACGGCCACCTTCACGGATTGCGAAACGTAAACCTTGGTCCATCGCGATTGGGTGGATTAAGCTTACTGTCATCTTGATGTTATCACCAGGCATTACCATTTCCACGCCTTCTGGTAATT
>NZ_QQJW01000001.1:0-402697 GCF_003493685.1 Haemophilus haemolyticus | reverse complement strand
TCAAGTGTGTAAGGGTTGTTTAAGACTAAGACGTAGATAGGTGCGGTGTGTAAGTGTAGTGATACATTGAGCTAACGCATACTAATTGCCCGAGAGGCTTAACTATACAACGCTCAAGTGTTTTTGGGAGCTAAAGTGAAGTAAGAGATGAAAAGCGGAGCGAAGCAAATAAAAATAGAGCGGAAAAGAAGTAAAAGACTAAACAAAGAAAAGTAGATATAGAAGACTCAATAAAAAGAAAATCGGATTCAGCTTGTGGCCAATAAGAACGAGTGAAAGGTCGAGTAAGAGCTGAGTAGCGAGAGATAGAAGAGAAAAGACAAGTTATCAAAGAATTATCCTGGCGGCGATAGTGCGGTGGAACCACCTGAACCATACCGAACTCAGAAGTGAAACGCTGTAATGCCGATGGTAGTGTGGGGCATCCCCATGTGAGAGTAGGGCACCGCCAGGTTTATTTTTTTAGTTTATTCATTGAGTAAATTAAAAAAATAAAAATTTTTGGCAGAGATAGTGCAATAGATCCACCTGATACCATACCGAACTCAGAAGTGAAATGTTGTAATGCTGATGGTAGTGTGGGGTATCCTCATGTGAGAGTAAGGCACTGCCAATTACCACATTTAGCGGAGTGGTAGTTCAGCTGGTTAGAATACCTGCCTGTCACGCAGGGGGTCGCGGGTTCGAGTCCCGTCCATTCCGCCAATTTATTCATACCAATAGGGGCGTAGTTCAATTGGTAGAGCACCGGTCTCCAAAACCGGGTGTTGGGAGTTCGAGCCTCTCCGCCCCTGCCATTAAAAAACCTTTTATTTTCAATAATTTACTACATTGTGAAAATTTTCTTGTGAGAAATCATCGTCTTCATGTGGCGTAAATGTGACATTGTTCGCAAACTCTATCATGTGATCTGCATTTAAATGTGCATATTTCTTTACCATTTCTAATGTTTCCCAACCGCCCATCTCTTTTAACGTATAAAGTGGTGTGCCTGCTTGAACATGCCAGCTTGCCCAAGTATGGCGCAAATCATGAAAGCGGAAATTATGAATATTGCTTTTTTCTAATGCTTGATGGAAATCATGCCAATCAATACGCCCAATTTGTTTATCAGTACCACGATGAAAAACAAATTCACTGCGGCGAGTTTGGTGTAATTTTTGCAATAAATCCAAAGCGGTGTTATTCAACGGTAATGCTCTTGCTTTACCTGATTTTGCTACATCATTTGAAACAATCGCGATACTACGTTCAAAATCCACTTTATCCCATGTCATTGATAAAATCTCTGTCATACGCGCGCCAGTGAATAAAGCAAAAGAACAAACATTTTTCATCCACGCTAAATTCAGATTTGAAATCAGTGTTGTGGCTTGATCTTTTGTAATCCAACGCACGCGGACTTTTGGCTCAACGAATTTTTTAACATAAGGGATTCTATCAATCCAACCATTTTTATAAGCCAGTGAAAGCACCCGCAAAATGGACGTGCGATAGCGGTTTTTTGTCGAAGGCGACAATGGTTTTTTATGAGTGGTTGAGTATGTCGGCAAATTAGTCATAATATCTTCGCCTGTAATATCACTCAATTTCCAACCGCCAAAAACAGCACGCCAATAAATGGCGTGTCTGCGGTTAGTATCAAAATCCTTTTTCAACTTGGCATCTTCCACAAATAATAACAAGGCTTCTTCAAAGAGTTTAGGCGGTTTCTTGTTAAGGTGTGCAATATCCCATAGTTCTGCTTTGATCTTATCGTGTAATTCTTGTGCCTTTTTCTTTACTTCAGTCCCAGCGCTTCGTCTAATTCGTTCGCCACTCGGTGTTGTAATATCGAGCCAATATGTGTTTCCTCTCTTGTAGATTGACATTTATTCTTTCCTCCATTTTTTATATCAGTCAATCCAACCAATCGGATGACATTATTTTTTCTTTTTCTACAACGGTCAAGATCTTCCCTAAAAACTCGCCAAGCTTTCGAACCTTCCATCTGAAAAAAGCCCCATTTAAAACGGTTAGCGAAAACAGTGCTGTAACTTAAATTCAGGAGGTTGGCGACCTCCTTGATTGTTAAAGTGCGATCATGTATTTCCATAATTCACCTCATCATTTATTAAATCTTCTCTATCCATTAATCTATAAAAGCTTTTTACCCACGACAACATTGCGTAAGTTTCACGCAGAATAGATTCTTTATTATTTATATCTCTTTGTATTCTAAGGATACAGCGAAGAATGTGCATAAACTCATTAGGTGTTGTATACCGATATATATAAAATCTACATAAATAAAAATACTCATCATCCGATAATTTACCGAATTTAATTTTTTTATTATCTATTAAATTGAAAAATTCCTCTAAGATAGATTTTATTTCCTTAATAGAATAACGACCACCATAGTCAAATGAATTAAATAAATCTAATAAAATAGGCTCAATCATATTGTCAATTTTCTTTCTCATAAATGGTCACCTAATTAATCCTGTGGAATATCTGCTAGTTGTTGCCATTGTGGTTTATGACTTCCATAGAATGGACTTTGACCATCCTTATCCGCCTCAAGCCACCAAACGGAACCATCATCACAAAGCCCATATAAGATATGTGGATAAGGTCGATTATCGCCTTTTACCGAATGGTTATGCATAACAATTTGAACAATTTTTCTCATTTTTAACCTCACTTTTACACTAATTAACCCTAAAATCCCCCAAGCTCTCGCCCCAACCAAAGGCTTGAGCCAACGGAATTTTTTCTTCTTTAATGAAAACTTCATCGTTTTCACAACAAATCCACCGATAGTCATTAAGCCGTAACCGTCCATGGCGTATTAAAAGATCAATTTGTGACGGTTTTAATGGCGCACCAATAGGCAACATCAATAAATTAGCTTGCTGTTCAATTTTTGAACGGTTACAGTTATTGACACAAGTCCAAGCGGCGCGATGCGCCTTGTTTGTTTCGGTGGGCTCCGAATTAAGTGCGGTGGAACCCAACGCACTTTTCGCTGATTTAATCACCCAGTTTTTTAATTTGGTGATGATTTTCTTTTCTGTGAATCTGTTTTTTACCCCCACAATTTTCTTACGAATCTCCCCGTATTTATTCGGTTCGCATTCCTCGTAGTCAATACAAATCGGCTGATCACAACGTTTTGTCATTGCGCCACCTTGCACTTCTATATAGCTTGCAAAACAGCTTACATCTGCCACAACACGTGCAATATCCAACGTTTCATCATCTGCTACCTCAGACATAGAATCATCAATTTTGCGTAGCTCACGCCACGCGGAAATAGAAGGAAGTCCAAAGAATTGGAATTGACGAAGCCCCCAAATATGATTCCAAGCTGTTGCACGTATCACGTTTTCACGTAAAGTTAAGTTTTTTACTTCATCGGATTTCTCATCTGCTTGATTACCAGCATAAATATTTTTTGACATGTATTTCATTACATAGCCAATCGCTGAACCTTTTTCGCGGTCGATAACTTCTACTTTGCAGCGATATTTTTTAGCACCAAACTCATGACCGTCCATTTCCAAGGCTTTTTTCTTGAATAGTCGGATCACTTCATCTTGATATTTCGGCGATGTATAAACTAATAAATGCCAGTGTGGTGTGCCGTCGTGGTGTGGTTCCACGCCACGATAGCCATAAATCCCTATACCACGTTTAGCATATTGAGCCCGTAATTGTGCCCAAACTTTATTTAAATAAGCCTGCGTATCGCGCGGACTTGCTCCTTGCCATTTTTTATTGCTGGTTCCATTACTGTGCGTAGCATGGAAAGACGATGGGGCGGTTAATGTAAAAAATAGTGCGACATCATTATTTTTTTCTGCATAGTCATCGACACCACGCAATTTATTAATCGTTTCATAGAACTTAATGAGCGGATTCGCGACAGATTTTTTCCACATTTCTATCAATGGCAACTGTTCTGTTTCATCTTCGAGATTCACAAGCATCATTTGTTCGAGATATTCCATATTTGCCGCGCGTTGCGTTTTATATTCATTTAAAGCACTTTGCGACACATAAGGGCTCACTTTTGCCGATACTGCACCACAGCCAATCTCCACATGTTCTTTCAATCGTTTTTGTGCCGTAGTAAGTTGGCGTTTCCAATGTTTTGGGCAAACTGATTTATTCAGATCAACCTCAATGTCATTTACATCTAAGAAACGGTTATCTTGATAAGCGAACCAGTGCTTCAACGGAAAACCAATATCTGCACACACTTCGCCCACTAAACGATAAAGGTCACGAGAAAGTGCGGTAAAATCATCAAAAGATATTTCCCCACGTTCTTTCCGCTCGGCTTGTTCAGTGACAAAATCAGACTGTAATTTCGTAAACAACAGGGCTAATTTGTCTGCCATTTCTTTTAGCTGATGATCACCTAACAAATAAAACGGAAAGTTAGCCGCCTTTTTGCCTTTAGAAAGTGCGACCACTTGTGAATGCGTATCACGGTCAATCAACCAATCAAGGCTAACCTGATAATGTTGAAAAACGGCTTTCAAGCGATTAGTGAGGATTTCACGCAAATAGGTATTGGCATACGCTGCCTGTTTATTACCAAATTTAAACCCGATAGAACCATCATCTTTCACACCGTTGAACGCACGCAACCAAACATGGCGAAAATGCTCACGTTGGCGTTTGCGAGGGAGCGTAGAAAGCAGTTTTTCAACATAATCGAACTGGTGCGGCGCAACAGAAAATAATTCCATTTGCGCCGATGTCGCTTGAACAGTATCGAAAGTGCGGTCAATATTCACCGCACTTTGCATCATCACTGCACGTGCATCTGCCATCGCTTGCTCACGTTTGGCAAGATTGGCATTGCACTCAAGTTCCCAGTTCATCATCAAGAATCCTTACATTGCCGTATTGGCTAAATATTCACTGTGATATTCAAAATATTCTTTGATTTTGTTGTTGGTCGAACTCACTGCACTGAGTAATTCTTCCAAACTCAACACTTCATATTGGGCTAAGTCATAACGGCGTACTTCTTCGATTGCGCCCCAAATGGTATTGTGTAAATTGCCCACCGTTCTTGTTTTTTGTTTGCCATACCAACTATCTTGATCGCCAATCACTTCAACCACTTGAAAGCGGGTGCCAATCGGTAAAATTTCTAGCGTTGCGCCACAATCTAGCGCGATACAAATATTGTTTTCCATCATTTCTCCTTACCAGCGTCTATCTAACCAATCGACAATCAACGCAATTAATCCCATTACCGTCACAGCCGCGCCAAGCACAGCAAATACGGCCATTAAAAAAATCATAAAAAGCTCACTCATCACGTTTCCCCATAAATTGCTTAAAGTCATATTGGCGGGTCTTTTCCTGTTTGATTTGCCCTTCCTCAATCCCTTTTTTGAAACAATATTCAGCGCGTGCAAAACTCCAGTTTGTTTGAGTTTCGGTTGGTGCCGCTATCCACGCTGAACGCCATTGTTTGGCGGCTAAGCCATAATTGCCTTGTTGCTCACTTTCTTTTGCGTGTTGCGCATGGTCTAAATAAGTTTTAATCGCTAATTTTTTCATTTTGCATTTCTCGCTAAGTAAATTACCGCGTCGGCAGCATCAATCATTTTGGGAAAAATCAAATCGGCGTCGTCATCACACCCTTGTGCTTTCAACTGCAGCCACAGCGCGCGAAAATAACGATATTTGAGGTGCCATTTCTGCGCGGATTTATTGGCAAGGTTGGTCATCTTTTTCTCCCCATTTGTCGATTTGGAAAAATTCACTGGCAGTGATGCCTTGCGGAAAAGACTTGGAAAGTTCCCGCACTTCATATAAGGCATTGGCAATCTTACGTTTTCCATCATCGTTAAATTGAGCTAGCTTATTACCGCGGCTGTAACGGTTGATCAGATACAGGCTACGCACTACGTCCGCATTTTTGTTTTCTGGTGTAATGTCAATGCCAGCCCACTGCAGCAATTTGGTGCGTAAATAAGGCGAAAGCTCATTGAATGCACGCTCTACGCGATAACGGCTTTTGCCGGTGAAATGCAGCGCATCGGCATAACTGCGCACCTTCGGTACCGCCACCTTATGCGCCCAACACCATTTCTCTGCCAGTGATTCCGTTTCATCGTCAAAGCAATAAGGCATTAAGGCCATCACTCACCCCCATTCATTTATTTACGGAACCACCGTGCAACGCGTTGGAAAATACTTTGTTCACGTGCCCACTGTTCTTCTTCAAGTAACGCAATGCGATCACTGAGTGATTCATTCAGCAATACTTGCTGTGAGTTCACGCCTGCTTGGTGCGAAATAGCCCGTTGTAAAAGTAAAATATGGCGCGTTTGTTCATTCAATTTTTGTTGTAACTGCCACACATTCACACGGCTACGCGGCGTGTTTTTTTCTTTACTGTACACATATTTTTTGCTTGTCATTTGCTCAAACTCCTAAATTTTGGTTGCAAAAATCCTGTCGAATGAATTTCTTCAAACGACGGCGGTTAAATTACTGTTGGAAAATTAAGAATTAATCGGTTTCGATTTGAATCTGCCGAGGGTCAATATTCTTGCGTGATTTTTCTGATGCTGTCCACGTTGCAATCTCATGAGCATCACGCATACCAAGGCTGCGTTTAAAATTGGACAGAATGATTTCAAAATCGCATTCAAAATCACGACAACGCGGATTACAGCACACGAGATGACCTTTAAAATAGGTCAAACTAATTGCACTTGATGTATCAATGTTTAAAGGCCCTTCACAAATTGGGCATTTCACTAATGATTTAACGGTAAAACTTGGATATTGAGACACACACACCACCTTTTGTTATACTGATTATCCCATTTCGTTAAAAAAGGAATTTTTATGTCATTAGAACAACGCATTGAAAAACTTGAAGCGCAAATGCAAAAACGCATTGAACGTTATGCTTTGCTATCAGACTTGCTTTATCAACAAGTAAAACTTCAAAGCATTATTCTGCATCATTTAAAGACACGCGAGACGTTGCTTGGATACGATCCTTTATTTGCGCCACTTCTTGAGCAACAACTCGCCCAATATGATCAGATGTTATCTGAGCTTGCTCTGGAAGATACGGTTGCCCGTGAATATATACATTCACTAAAAGATCTCCTTGAACCGTAATATTCATTCCTGATGTTGTATTACTAAGCTCAGTCCCCGCTGGGCTTTCTTTTTTTTCACACATACACACCTTCTTTTTTGTTCTACGCTCTCCACATTCCCCAATATGGATTGCACGGTTATTAAAATTAAAAGATAATCAACACCATAAAGCACGACACCATTGAAAATAACGCCACGAGGTATGCCATGCTGACTCGATTTTTACGATTTCTCATATTTATCCTTAACTGGTCTATTGTTGCTGGAATTGTTTGGCTTAATTTCATCTTATTAAGTAACAATCCCACTCTTACCCTGCTTGATTACACTTTTAACCCACGTCAACTGTGTTTTTTTAATGCGTTGTTAATGGGTTTATTCACTTACAAAGAACGCCACTGCATAAAACAAGAAATCATTCGTTTCGTTCGTTGGTTTAAAAGTCTTTAATTCCTTTCAAACACCTGTTTCAGACTTTCGTAAATTGTTGACCAATCTACATCGGGTCTGAGTTCGGTTGGGTTTACTTCAAATTTTGTGGCTTGGATGATGGGGGGAATATATTTCACATCCATCATATTTTTACCACAGACCCATTTATTCACAGCTTGCTGACTTGCTCCGCAAGCTTGAGCTAATAACTTCTGTTTTCCGCAGATTTCAACTGCTTTTTTAATTCCAGTCATAGTCCACCTTTGCTATTCAAAAGGCATTTTACAACCTTATGGTTGTAATTTACAACCTTAATATATAAAAATCAACTACTTTTGTTGATTTATTTTATACTACTTAAGTTGTAAAATTAAAAAATAGGAGATTGATTATGCAAACTTTAGCTGATCGCATACGCATTGAATTAAGTAAAAAACGTCTTTCACAACAATGGTTAGCAGAACAAGTCGGTGTTTCACAACAAGCCATTGCAAAAGTTGTGAATGGCGATACGAAGTCACCAAAAAATATCGTTGAAATTGCGACCGCACTTGGTGTGGATGTGAATTGGTTAAAAACTGGGGAGGGGGAGCCAAACTCCGATTATATTCGTGTCGTCAGTATGTATGAACCGAAAGTTGAAAACACTATCCGAGTAGAAATATTGGATATTGAAGCCAGTGCAGGAAATGGCTCGTTTTTAACTCGGACAGAACAAGGCTTATTAGCACAAGAGTTCGACCTGGATTTCTTTCGTCGCCAATTTGGGCGCACCGATGCTAAAAATTTAAAAATTATTGCGGTGAAAGGCGATAGCATGGCGCCGACATTGGAAAGCGGCGATTTGCTTTATGTCGATGTATCAGAAAATTATTTTAGTGCGGATGGGCTTTATGTGTTCACGTTTGATGATCACACATTCATTAAACGCTTGCAAAAACGTGGACGTGAAATGTGGGCGATTTCTGATAATAAAGAAGAGTATAAAGAGTGGGAGATAAAACAGGATGATCCTGTCTATATTCACGGACGCGTGGTGTTTAGTTTGCCGATGAAGATGAAGAAGTGGTAGCGATTAACTCGAGGGATTTGTAGGGGAAAATTATCATCGACATAACAAAAGATAAAAATGGATAGAGAAAATGAACTTTGTTTCACTTATTACAAATGATGCTGATTTTGAGGTTTTTGCGGTTGCCTGTTGTGCTAAGATTCTTGGGCGTGGTGTAGTCGGATTTTCTAAAGGTCCAGATGGTGGGCGTGATGGCTTATTTTCTGGAACAGCAAATGATTTTCCAAGTGCAGCCAAACCTTGGAAAACAGAAGGAAGTAAGATAGTTGTTATTCAGGCAAAACATACCCAGAAATTAAACCTCACGACAGGACTTAAAGATTTTAGAGATATTATTGAAGGGGAACTTCCTAAACTGAAAAAAATGGTAGAAGAAGGAAAAATCGGTTTCTATTTATTGATAACGAATAGAAAAGAAACTGGTAAGCCTCATTCAACTCTTATTGATCTTATTCATCAAGAAACAGGGTTGCCTTATGAAAATATTGCAATATTAGGCAGAGAATATCTTGATCGTTTAATTAGTAGCTATCCAGAAATTATCAGGGAAGCAGGGCTTGAGCACTTAATTGAAGTTTATGCGGAGTTATTGACAACTAGTCATATTGCAGATGTAATAAGAAAATGTAAGTTATTAGTTGCACTAACAAATAGTCAAACGCAAGACGATAACAGCCTGTTAGAACGTTGTGATTTAGCCACAAAGAACGAAAAAAACAATGCGTCACCTAATTTTGCTGAAATAATGATGCGTTATTTTGACCCTTACATTAAACAGATTGATGATGTATTACGCAATCCAGAGAATAGTGCGTTAAAAGAAGACTATAAAGATCTTGTTTTAGATACTAAAGCCAAACTTGAAGCCCTTTATAGTGATAATTATATAAATAGAAGATTGGAAGATTTAATTTCTCATTTTGTTGAAAGTGAAAAGAGCCATGGCAAAGATTTTGAGAAAAGAGTTCGAGTATTGGTTTATTATATGTATTGGAATTGTGATATAGGTCGCAAAGAGTAGGATATGATAAAAATTCAACCTGATAAATATACGGATCCTGACAAATCAGTTATGTATGCTGCAACTTTAATGTTGAAATCATTAAAGGAAGGTAGATACATCTCTTTTGATGAATTACTTTCCGTTGTAAAAAAAGCAACGGATTGCGATTATGTTTTATTTATGCCAGCAATAAATTTACTTTATTTATTGGGTTTGGTTGAGTATCACTCAACAAATGATTCCTTTGAATATATAGGAAAATAAAATGCGATTAATGAAGCTTTACTCAAATAAAGAGAATATTTTTAAAACCTTAATGTTCAATAACGGTGTTAATGCAGTTGTTGGAACAGTTATGAGTGAACAGAAATATTTAGATGATGGAAAAAAGCATTCCCATAATCTAGGTAAATCTACATTAGCCCAAATTATTGATTTTTGTTTGATTTGTGAGCATCAAAAACATGTTTTATTATCCGTAGATAAGCTTAATGACTTTGAGTTTTACCTTGAAATATATTTAAATGATTCAAAAACGGAAGAAATCCCCCAGTATTTAACAATTTGTAGAACTGTGCGTAATCCTTCAAAAATAAGTTTTAAGAAGCATACTTCCCCAAATCAAGATTTTCGGGGATTAATGCCGGATGAGTGGTCAGCTTATCAACTAAGTTCCAGGGAGGCTCGTAGCTATTTAGAAGGTCTGTTAGGATTTAAATTTCTAAGAGGGTATTCTTATCGTAAATTTTTTGCTTACTTACTTCGTACGCAGTCTGATTTTACAGATGTATTCAAATTAAGTCGTAATAGCCGTTCAAAAGATAAGGATTGGAAACCTTTTCTATCTCGTTTGTTGGGGTTTGATGATGAGCTATTGAGCCGTCTGTATAATAAAGAAGATGAAATCAAGGCGTTAAATGAAGAAATTAAATTAAGAAAAAAAATTAATCGGATAGATAATAAAGGATTTTCAGAAATCGAGGCACAAATTGCATTTATTAAAACACAAATTTCTAATGCTGAAATTGCATTGTCAAAACTTGATTTTGGAAGTGAAGATAAAGAAAGTATCCGAAAATTGGTCGATAATATTGATGATAATATTGTTTCATTAAATGCTCAGTTGTACCAACTAGAAGGGAGAAAACAACGCCTTGAAAGCTCCTTAAAGCCAACAAAGATTCTTTTTGATACAACAGAGGCTGACTCTCTTTTTAAAGAAGCAGGCGTGTTTTTTTCTAATCAGTTGAAAAAAGATTTTGATCAACTGATTAGGTTTAATCAGGCTATTAACCAAGAGAGAAATGAATACTTATCTGATGATTTGGAAAAAACAAATTCTAGAATAGGAAGTATTCAATCTCGCTTGATGGAACTAAATCAAGAAAGAAGTGAAAAATTATCATTTCTTAATGAAAAGGAAATTTTTGAAAAATATAAACAAACATCTGCGTTCTTAGATAAAAATAGAGTTGAGCTCATTCTTTTAGAACAGCAAAAAAGCGTTATTGAAGATCTCTCTAATGCAAATACTATTTTAACTGAAGAAAAACAGAAACGTGGTGATTTGGTTCAATCTATTGAAAAAGACCTAACATATAAAGTGCGAAATGATTCAAATAGTCAGTTCATCAAAATTCGGGATTATTTTGTTTCAATTATTATGGATGTCGTTGGAGAGCAGGCAATTATTAAGGTTGAGCAAAATACAAAAGGATATATTGATTTTGATGCTTATTTCGAGAATCAAGGTATAAAAAATCATAAAGATAAAGGAACATCATTTAAAAAGTTACTATGTATTGCATTTGATATGGCAATCGCTCGTTATTATGCTGAGCAAGGTTATCATTCTTTTATTTATCATGATGGGATCTTAGAATCGCTTGATAATAATCCTAAAAGGAATTTATTAAATGTTATTCGTGAGTATTCACAATTTGGTATTCAGCACTTTATTACATTATTGTCAGATGAAGTTGTTTCGTTATTAGATGAGGGCGTTAAACCTGATGAAATTACTCTTGCATTAAATGATGCAGAAGATAATACAGGAAGATTATTCCAAATGGATACTTGGTAACAGATAGCCTACGCAACACGTAGGCTTTTTTACAAGGAAAACCCATGAAAAAACTCATCGCACTTTTTGCCTTACTGCCGTTTGTTTCGCACGCTGCGATTCTACCCAATGCGGCGATTGCGGAATTTGATGAATTTGAACGCGTGGAAGATGTATCATTAATGCATAGGGAGCTGACGGTGCATACGACGCACGAAAGCCTTTCTAAACAATTAGGCAAATATTATGCCTTTGGCGCGTGTGAAATTGCTGGACTTTCTGATGAATGGCGTGATGTGCAGTTTAATCGCATTCGTGTGGAAAATTTATCTGGCAATCAGGGCGTGAAATGGCAAATTAGCCGCGAGGAATGCAAGAAAATTATGGGGGGCGATTATTCTGATGTTCAAATTGAAAAAGGTTATTTAGGGCGTAAACGGTTTCGTCAATTCTAGGGCGAAGATTCGCCCTACTATGCTTTTTCGTTCATTTCCTCTAACATTAATTCACATTCTATTTGGCTGGTGAAGCCGTTTTCTGGTGTGATGTTATGTGTCACGCGTGTGATTAGCCAGAGAGAACCATCAATTTCTGTTTTAAACCCACTCACTTCAACTGGCATTTCTGGTATCAGTTCTGCATTGCCTAGAGCTAAATTCAGGTTAAATTTTGCTGTGCCTCGTTTCAGTTTTTTGAAGGTTTTTTCTGCAAGCTGAATGGCATAGCTTCGGCTGGCATAGGTGTGTGGTAAGGTTTTAATGCTTTCGGCATCACTTTTGATTTGTGTGCCTTTTACATCATTAATCATTCTGCTCTTTCCAGTTTGATAGCGGGTGTCTTTAATGCTTTTGCCATTTTCACCTTTGATAAGTTCGCCTTGTTGATTGCGTCGGGCGCGTGTTACTTTTCGCATTGTGGCTTTTTTGATTTGAATGCGTTGGGAATGTTTATCCCAAAGTACTTCGCCGCGCTTGCCAGTGTTGTTATCGTGCCAATAAACTTTCACACCGTCATAGTTTTCGCTTTCTGAAATGGAAAAATGGTGACTATCGCCCGATTGACGCGTAATCATCAACGGCGGTATGGGCTTTCCGTTCACGGTTTTGGCTTCACCAGCTTTCATAAACAGCAAGTAGTCATTTTTTACACCAGCAATGGCATCATAGGCTTCCGCAAGGCGTTGTAATAAATTGAGCGAACTTTCATTGGTTTGATCTAAGTGAGAAATCTCAATTTGTGCGAGGCTTTCGCTAATTTGCGCGGTGAGTTGATTTTCTTGGGCAATTTGGCGAACAATTTGACCTAATGTGGTGTGATGAAAACTGCGCTCAAAGTGATTTTTTAGTGAACCGCGCAAATCCGCACTACGCGCTCGAATGGTGAGGCTATCTGGTGCGCCACTATGTTCGACTTCATCCACGATATATTCCCCTTTAAAAATCAGCGGTGCCCCTTTCCACCCCATACCTAGTGATAATAAAGCACCGCGTGCTGGGATGGCTAATTTGCCGTCACTATCGTCTAGTTGGATATCGAGCTGATCGGCTTCAAAACCGCGGTTATCCGTAAGCGTTAAACTCATCAAACGGCTGGATATTAAAAGGGAAATATCCTCTTTTTTGCCTTTTTCCGCTTTCGGGTGAACCGTTAAATGCACTTGTGGAATGGGGTGGGTTTTATCAAAATTAAACATTAAAACATCCCCATGATAGATTCAGCAATATCGATTAGCATTGGATCATCGGTGCGTTTTAGGCTCATGCTGAAATCAATCGCACGAGGTGCACCATCGCCAAAAAATTCTGTTCGGGTTTCTTGCACGCTTTCGATCACAAAAAAACCGATAATTTCAAAGGTTGCACCGTCAATTAGCGGAAATGCACCGCCACTGTCTGCCATTAATTCCAGGGCTTTAATGGAAAATCTACCGCCAGTGATTTCTGGGATTAATCTGCCACTAATCGTCACAGTTTCGCTTTCTTTGCCGGTGAACTGTGTTTTTGGCATTGCTCCAACAATGGCATTGGTTGGATGTCGCCAATTTGATGTGCGGTCTAAACTTTGAAAAGGCACGGTTTGCCGAGTAAAAACAAACATACCCAATGTGGCAAGTGCGAAGTTTTGGAACATAAATAATCCTAAAGAAAAGTGCGGTCAAAAAATCCCATGATTTCTGACCGCACTTGATGAATTAGCAAAATAAAAACGCAATGCCGAAAACGACAAGCAGCCAAAAGATAATTGAGAGGGTGATTATCCCTCCCCATACCATGTATCTTGGTAAATTAAACAGGTAATTAATCAGTTTCTGTTTCATTTCGTTCTCTTGCTTTTTCTCGCCATTGCATTAATTCGGAAAATGTCATTTGCTCAAAGGCTTGTGGTTGCCAGTGGAAGATGATGGCAATGTCTGCCATGGCATCTTCCACTGTGGCGGCAATCATTACTCGGTCGCTTCGGTTTCCACTTCCGAGTTCTTCCCTAAAAAACCGACAGCCGCCGCAGCAAGCTCGGTAAAATCCGCCACTTCCATGGTGACAAAATCGGATTTATGCAAAACAGGGGTGGTGACACGTACAAGTAAAACTTGTAATGCGTCCACATCCATTTGCAACACATCAAACATTTTTAAGCCTTTTAATGCGGGCACCGTTGGTTTATTGACGGTGATTTCCGTGATTTGGTTTTCGCCACGAGTAATAGGGGTGGTTAAGGTGATGATTTTGGTGTTTTCTGTTTTCATTTTATGTTTCCTTTAAAATCCCTCTTTTTTTGTAAAGAGGGGTGGGGGATTTAATAAAAGCCCCTTTCGGGGCAAGGTGTGTGAATTAAATACCGATTGCAGAACGATGCTCAGCTAAACGATCAGTGCCACCGACAATGAAAACGGAATTGATTAGGTCAATTTCCACAAGGTCTTTGCCGTTTTCGATGATTTTGTAGTAGGTTAATGGCACAGTGTAGCTTTGTTCGGTGTCATCGCCCGATTTACTGGTGCCGTTGTCAATTTCGCTGAAACGACCACGCATGACCAGTTCGATTGAAACCACTTCTTCGGTGTCATCTTGTTGATAGGCGCCCGCAAAACGTAATGCTGTGCCGTCAATTTTTCCGCCAAATTCTTTGATAAGTTCGGTCATATAACCGCCCATCTTGAATTGTGCTTCCAAGCCTTCCACGCCTAAATTCACTTTTACTGGACCAAACATGCCGCCTGCGCGGTATTCTTCCAGTTTCATGGCTAATTTAGGTTGGGTAATTTCGGTAACTTGGCCACGGTAAGAATTACCGTCAGCCAAAAAATTCATTAATTTGAGTTTACGAGGTAATGCCATTTTTTACGCTCCTACTTTTGCAATGTTTGCGGCAAATTCCACAAGGTATTCATCGCTAATGTATTGGTTGAAACCAAGTTGTTCTAACGGTGGAACAGGGCAGTAGTCATAAGACACAAGCAATTTTGCATCTTTTAAGGTTGCGGCAGTATTGAGGTTGGCATTGATAAATGCTTTCCCACCGATTAAATAACCTTGTGCCACATATTCACGCCATTTCGCATTGATTGCTTCCACGATTTCTTTTACCAGATTCACGGAAATATCTTTATCCATCGCCCAGTCAAAGGATTGTGCAATGGTGTCTTTCAACACTTGTGCCGTGCGAGTGTAGTTTTCGTAGATAAATAATTTATCTGCCGAACGAGTGCGTAATCCCCAGAACTTAAAGCCATTGTGGTTTACACAACAAGTAATGCCTTGTTCATTGAGATAGTTCACGTCGGTTGCACTGTCGTTAATATCGAAAGAAAGCGGTTTAGTGACACCTGTCACACCAGTTAAACCTTTGTTTGAAATGGAGGTATGCCAGCCGTATTCTTTGTCTTGATATGCACGCATTGCGGCAGCTCGAACAACGGCATAATCCACTTCGGTTTGTTTGGTGTTTGGGTTAAACGATAAGAAATCGCCGAAAATCAGCATTAATTCACGTTGTGAGAAATTGCGACCGTATGTCACTGCTTCTTCTTTGGTTTTTGCTGTGCCGCAAGAGGCATACACAAAGCCATTGAGTTTTTTCGCTACGCTTAACAATTCAGTGGTCACATCTTGGCTGTCATATTTAGGTATACAGAAAATACGTGGTTTAACGCCACAAACTGCAGCAGACACGAGGAACGCTTTTAAGCCAGTGTAATTGCCTTCGTTATCGACTGAACCGATCACATTGGCTTTCATGGTGCTTTCATCTTCGTTTTCTTCCACACGAATGACGACAACTTTACAATTCACAATGTCCGCAATGCCGTCTAATGCACGAGATAACGTGCCTTTTTTACCTGCTTTGGATTGCATTTCAGCGGTGATGCCAGTTAAAAGAGTGGGTTTGTTGAGTGGGAAAACCGATGCATCTGCATCTGGTGCGGTTGCCACTAAACCGATAACTGCGGTGGATGATGTGGTGAGTGTTCGCAAGGCTTCGGAAATTTCCGTTACCTTGACCCCATGGAGATATTCATCAGACATAATTTTAGCCCTATGGTTTCTGCTGATTAAAAGATAGGGCTATTTTGTGGGAATCTTTTGAGATGTGCGAGCAGTGGGGAATGTGAGAGAAAGATTAACTTATGCCAAAATCTTTCGATAATAGAAAAATTGTTCGGCGATTTCATAAAAACGCGCCATAATTTGCTTGTCTTCAGCTGTTTCTTGTTGGGCTATTTGGTGTGCTAATGGTTCTGGCAAAATCGTGATAAGTAAATAATCCTGATCATCTTGCACATAAACCAAGCAAGTGTCGCTGGTTCTACGTCTACCGCTTTCCCAATTTTTATCCCAGCGTTGTTTATTTTCAAGATTAATCACCGGCACAATATGCACGTGGCGCAAGCCGTGTTGAATTGGGTTATAAAATCCATCTTTGCCAAAATAATAACTACTATTTTCGCCGTTTTGTTTCCATTCGCGAAATTTTTCAATAAAAAGCACAAGATCAATGCCTGATGCTTGTGCATAGCGTGTCATTATTTGAGTATGAGAAATGTTCATTGAACCAAGCCCATTAATGCCATTAAATCTTGTTTTGTCATTTGTTGTGCGCTTTGCTCAATGCGTCCAAAGAGTTGTTTTTCTTGTGCGTTTAACTGTGGAATGGCTTTTTCATTGCGTGGTTTGACACCATTGCGTAATGCGGTTGTCATTGTCGGTGTGGTTGAAGTAAACATAACGCCTCCTTTTTATCCGATCATACTTTCCGCATTATCGCTTGTCAAATGCGGCGAAAATTCACCGCACTTTCCTACTTAAAAATCCATATCGTGCTGTTTGCCTTTCTTCTCACTTTCATACGCCGTCAAGCAATGGCGCGGATCGCGGAATAAGCCGTTAATCACGCGATACAGCACACGCCAGCGTTTTTTCGGGTTTTCCGCTAATATCGCACCGCGATAAGTGCGGCTGGAAAGGGTTTCATCTGCTGCGCCACCTGTTAAGGCGTTAAACAGTTGGTCTATGGCAATGACCATGTGATAGCCATAGCGTTTTAATTTGTTTGGAATTGCCATTGTTCAATCTCCTGTTCAAGTGCGGTTAATTCCTGTGGTGTTTTTAAAGCCTGCAAACGGTCTTCAAATGCCTGACGTTGCCCAATAATGATGCCAATCGCCACAGCAAACTGAGCGGATTTTTCAATCACTTTGCTAATAAGCACCTCTAGCGGCACACCGCGCACGCGAGCAATTTGTGAAAGCATCGGTGTCGGTGTGCTGTGGTCGGCTTGCCACGCTAACGCCTCTTTTTCCTGACGGTAAAAACTTTCAATTTCCGTTTGTGGATAGCCCGTCAGTAATCCATTTTTTAGTTGGTCGGCTTTATACGCTAACTTATTGAGCAAGCTTTCTTTTTGTTGTGCAAAAAGTGCGGTTTGTTTTTCAGCTGAAATTTCCCAAGTGAGCGTATCAAGATTTAACACATGTGCCGCACTAGGTTGTGGGTCAATTAATACAGGGTAGCCTGTTTTGTCTGCGATGATTTGCTTGCCTTGAGCTTGACCGTTAAGCAACTCAATATATTTATCTTGGTTAATTTCCACTGCACCTTCTGGCACAAAACCACCATAAGAATCGTCAAAAAATCCGTCTTTAAAATACATTGTCATTATTTCCATTTCCCGATTGCGATAATGTCAACAAAAAATGCAGCGTTATTAACATCTGAGTCATATATGACAAGAGTAAATTCTGATGCACTCTCCTGGATGACTGATGCTGTTGCATTGGCTGTATCTATGTTGCCTTGTAGAGCCTGTGTGCGATAAGATTCATTTGTTTCTTTGTAGATGATTGTGGCACTCATCCTTAAATCAGCATCTGCAAAAGCTAAAGCCCAATTTAACGTCCTTGCGATAGTTGTTCGGTTTGTTATTGGAATATTGACACGACAACTCTGGATCATCGTCCCATCAGGATATTTTCGTACCTCAAAATCGCCGATTTTTTGGTAGGTAAAATCAGCTAAATTAGCTTTTTGCGCAACTAGTTGTCGTACTTGCTCTATATCATTGAGTTTTACCCAAGGCGACCAACTGTTTGTTTGGCTACTAGTCTGATACCGCCCGTACATATCTGTGCTATAAGCAATATAGGCAATTTGACGACACCAAGAGCTATCGCTCCCTGCAATAACTTGGATGTGACAACCATGGTTAGCTACGGGTAGATTCTGCGAGCGATCTGCTTGTGTAACGGCGTAAATGCCGTCTGTTTGTAGCGAGTTTACATTGCCAACAAAATTCTCAATTTTAAAATTTCCGATGCCATAGCCCGCTAAGGTTGTAGCGGGGGATTGTTTGTTATTGGCAAGGTCATAAGCCGTTTTAACCGCCGCACTGGTTGCAACGGTGTCTGCGCTATTGCTATCTACTGCAGAGGACTTTTTGCTGTTTGGGATAAAATTACCAAGTGAGCGAGTATTGGAGTCAATCAGTTGCTTGAGCTGATAAGCGGTTTTAGGTGTTAATGCTAAATCTTCACTTTGGCTATCGTAGCCTGTGTGGAGTTGGGTTATACCTTGTTGTGTGGTGCTTGCCTTGGCTATTTCGTGGGTATGACCGCTTTCATCAAATCCATTTTGCGTTGTGGCAGTAATGGTTTTTGGTGCCATTTGTTGGCGAGTCACAAAAATCACACTGTTATCGATGGATAATGTTACCGCACTAGAGGATTCTACTTTTAAGATCATTCGAAGTACTTGGACTTTACCACTGCCGCTACTTTCTGTCGGTTTAAAACTTTCAGGACAGTTTGCGTAGGCAATGAGTTTGTTTTGTGAGTCAAATACGCCCATTTCTCTTATGTAAAAACCGCCGACATTTTCAGGAATGGTTAATTCAACGATGACTTGTTTATTATTGCGAGGGTCCAGAGAAACTGCACTTACAGGTGCGATGTGCGTTTGATGCACAAGTGCTGTGGCACTTGCTGTTGGTGTAACCGCTTGTCCATTGCCATCGCCTACAGCAAATTGAGTAAGTTGTAATGGCTGCCCTTGGCTTAATGCCTGAGCAAAAGCCCGTGTTCCGTAGTCGGTTAAGATTGCAAAATATTGTGATGCCATAAATATTCCTATTGTGGATATACCGTGATGATTTCGCCCCACTGCTGACCAACAAAGACACTAAGTGTCCCTGTTGGGGAGAGGGCGATAGCGAGCTGATTGAGATGTCTTGAGACGGGTTTTACATCGTTAATAAGTCGCACGAGTTCATTATAGGTTTGTTCATTTAAACCACTTTCAGACACTTCTACGGTTAAGCTAAATGTTCCTGGCGTGCCTTGTGGGTTGGTTTGAAACCATTCTTTCAGTTCAATAAGATAGCCTATTGGCTCAACCACACGTTTTACTGCGCCAATTGTGCCTTTGTGTTTGTGTACAAAATAAGATTGTTTAATCGCAATGCGTTTAACTTCTTCCGTCCAGTTTTCGTCCCATTTATCCACCGAAAACGCCCAAGCTAAATAAGGCAGTAAATCAGCGGGACAACGTTCAGGATTGATTAAATCTGCAATAATAATAGGATTTTCTACCGCACTTTTTAGAATTTCAGCCGCACGTTTTTCTAATGGCGTTGAGCCTATCGGCAGTAAATGATTAGTAATCATCACTTGTCACGATCTCCAAATTAATTGCCGTGCAGTAGGCTGATTTTGAGCTTGGTAGCACAATGTCGGCGGTAGGCGAGATAAGCTCTACTCGTTGCACCCCTTCCAAGTGTAATGCGGCATAAATACCCGATAGGCTAATGTCTCGCCCTAAACGGTGTTTTTCTTCGGTGTAAGCCGTCAATTTTTTTAGAGCAGCCGCTTTGATTGGCTCGTATTCTGGGCCACGATAAAGATGTAATTTGGCACGGATTTCATAAGATTGGATTACTGCACTTTGTACAATAACGCGGTCGCCAATAGGGCGGATGTCATCATCGTTAAGTTTTGCTCGAACCACATTTAAAAGACTTTCCTCTGCCTCGCCTTGTCCATTGCGACTTAAAATTGTCACGGTAACATTAGCGGGCTGAGGGGAAACCACCGACACATCTGCAACATCAGGGTGCGCAGAAAGTGCGTGGAAGATATAAGCAGAGCGAGGACCCGCCACAGAAAGCCCCTCAAAGGCTAATTGAGTACGCAATCTTAATGAAGTGTCATCTTCTAAAATTTCGGGGATTTTAGGCGTAACATTATTATTCGCCTCTTGAATGACTTGTCTTTTTACATTGTAATTGGCTGCAATCACATCTAAATCTGAACCGCTTGCATAGGCTAACATTGTGGCTTTTGCCGCATTATTGATGCGGTTTCTTTCCATTAACTGTAAGTAAACCACTTCTTGTAATAATTTCGTGATTGGCTCACTTTCTAAACTTAATCGTGCTTGCCAAAATGCTCTTTCATCTTGTGGGAAAAGCGCGATAAATTCCGCTTTTCTGTCTGCGAGCAAACTTTCAAAATCTAAATCTTCCAGCACTTTCGGTGCATCTAGTTTTGATAAATCGACTAATTCGCTCATTGTTTATGTCCTAAAAATAGTTTTTCGTTGTGCATTTCTTGGTTATCTTTACGACTGCGTGCGACATAACTTGCCACAATGCCACCTTCAACCAACTCTGGTTTAAATTGTGTGATTTGTACGCGTGGTTCCCAGCGATTAATTGCTGTGACGGCACAAGCTGCCAGTTGTAATAACAATGTGTGGCTAATTGGTCGGTCAATTAGCAGAGGAATTAAACTGCCATATTCACGCCGCTGAATACGTGAGCCAACAGGGGTTAATAAAATATCGGCAATGGATTGTTTAATGTGGTCGCTTTCGTTTTTTAATATTTCGCCAGTGTATCGGTTCATACTATGCCTTTGCGTTAGAGGTTCGTTGGCCATCGCCTTGTTCAACGTGAACGTGGTTTTGTAAACTAATCGCTCCGCCTTTTATATCGCCACTTGCGGTCACACTGCCTTGCGTGCTGATATTGCCTTTTGTGGTGCTTGTGCCTGTGGTTGATAAAGAACCGTCAATATTCACATTGCCTTTGATATTGATAGTGGGGCAGTCAATATCAATTTGATTAGCGGCAGTAATACTGGCGGTTTTGATACCTGTTACAACCAATGCGCCACTTGATTGGTTGTAGGTAACTTTGGCACCGTCAGCAAATTCAATAACGTGTTCGTCGGCTGAATGGCTAGGGCTGTTTTGTGTGTAAAGCCCAACTAATATGCAGGCAGTAGTAAATTCACCGCTAACTGATAGCATCACACATTGTTCGCCCACCGTAGGCGGCGACCAGGTTTTGGTTGTACCCGCTCGAAATGTAATAAATGGTAAAAACTCTGTGAGAATGTCACCGCTCTTTACGCGAGCACGTGCGGTGGCGTAATTCACTTCAGCGATCACCCCAAAGCGGATAATGTTGTCTAGTTTTCGTTGTAATTCGGCAGACATAGGCATTCACAGTTAAAGAAAATGCCTTATTGTTGGCAATATTGTGTGGTGTGGCGAGTGGGGGAGTATGTGGAATAGTAGGTAACAAAAAAGCAAGTCAGGCTACTTGCTTATTCTGTTCGATCAATGATTGGATTTGGAGTATCCCATGCACGAGGGAATGGCTCATGTTGTGGTGAGAACGCTATAATCACAATATGTTCATCTGATATTTTTTGGTAATGAATTACAGGTCCAGATGTTTCTCCGTTCAAATTCATTTTTAGGTCGCTCATTGGGCAATAGCTAGTGCCATTATCATAAGGCCCGCAATGATAATGCCAAATATTATTTTCTTGATAAACTTCGGTATTTGGAATGTCATTGAGATTGTCATCAATCCAAGATGGTTTATTTTTACCTCTTAATTGTTTTCCTTGTTCAATGGATTGCATAAAATCAAAGATGAGCTTCAATTCTTTATCTGACATCGCTTGAATATCTTTAAAAAAGGGCGTGTTTAAACGCCCTTCTTTGAATTGTTTCGATAACTCAATCTTCATTTGTTATCCTACATCATCACTGCTTTTTTGAAATCATCAAAAGAATGTGACGATTTGTAGGTATACCCTGCATCTTCAGATTTGTGATAAATGCGTGATAAAACCACTTCATCTGATTGTTGTTTGTATTTTTCTGATTTCATCATATTGCAAAGTGTATGCATTTTATTGCTGAATGATTGTAGTGTTGTTGATAATTCTGGAGATTTATTGTTAGCTATAATATTGTGAACTAAACCATCATATTTGTTAATTTTATTTTCCAGTCTTAGAACATCATTTAAATCAATATAACTTAATGATTCGGTCGTAATTGACGCAATAACAAAGTCAGTGATAGCAGAAACAGCTTTCACCATATCAATAATCTTTTCTATATCTTGTTGATTGAGCGATTTGTTTTCATACGCTTTAACACTGAAAATATTTACTGTGTGTGTTGAGTGACGAACAGGATGATTCATTGCCAATGGCGCAATAAATAACGCAGACATTGCTGCGACTTTTAATTGCTTAAAAATTGGCGCAAAACTTTCAAAAATAGGATTTAATGATAGATTTGTCATAAGTCACCAAAGAATAAAACTTTGCGAAGTTTACAATTTTTTAAAGAAATATAAAACTATTTTCTGCAATGTGCAACTAAAAAAGGGCTTGCGCCCTTTTATTATGATCTATCCCACATTGAACTTCTTGCTCTTGCTTGGCGTTGGTTTTCGATGCGTTGTATTTCTTTTGCCACTTGTTGTGCAATGGCTCGTTCGTCCATGCCTTGTGCGGCATTGATGGTGATATTTACGCTCATTGGTTGGCTGGATTGCGTCACCACTGGACGAGCAGAAATGGGTGCACGAGTATCCACTTGCACAGGGGCGGCAGTTGCAACGCTGATCCCCAATCCGCCCGCAATCAGTGCTTGTTTACCGTAATTAAGGGCGTTGAGTGTATTGACGCCAAGTCGAGATGTGGCTTCTTTGGTCATCACGTATTCGCCACCGTGGACAATGCCCATGGGCTGATATTTGCCACCGTTGCCAGTGTAGCCGCCATTGGAAAAGCCTGTATTTGCTGCCATTTTAGCTGTTTCGCTGAGTTGCTCTGCATGTTTTTTGGGTATAAGTGTATTAGCGATACTACTGACACTCGGCATATGATCTATTACCCATTGAATGGCATTTTGTAATAGCTCCAAAGGTTTGAGAGCTAAATCTATACCTGCTGCTATCCATTCGCCAAATTTTTTACCTGCACTGGCTGCAGCGTCTAAATCATCTTTAGTACTTTGTACAGGAGACAATAAATCAGTAAACCATTTCACCGCTTTTTCAATCCAACCGACGACCACACCAAATGCAGTGCCAAGCGGTTGGAATTTTTCAAGGACGGGGGCGAGACCTGATTTTAAGCCCTCCCAAAAACCGCCGAAAAATGACCGCACTTTATCCCAATATCGATAAATCATCACACCTGCTGCGACAAATGTAACAGCGAGTAAACCTATTGGAGAAAGGAGAAAACCTATGATTGACGTTAATCCCATAAAGAGCATTCTAATAGGTGCAAAAGCAATACGAAGTATTGTTTTTAGTCCATTTAGCCAAAATGAGAGGTGTCTCATCTTTTTAATGAGTTTAACAAAGACACTCGGCATTTTTTTCAATCCGCCATACAACATGACAGTTCCTGTTTTAGCTGAATTGAGGGTGGTTTTATAAGAAAATAAATGTTTATTTGCCTTTAAACTTTCAACAGAGACTTTTTTTAATGATTGACTTAATAAATGATTAATGCCTGTAAAACGCCCTACACCTAATAAAATGCGTGCAACAGGATAAAACAGAAAACTAAATGCCATACTTAATGCACCTAATGCTGTAATACCTCCTGCAATTGATGCACTCCATTTAACAATTTGTCGAGTAAGTTCAGGATTAGCTTTTATCCATTCGTTCACTTTTCGCACCATTTCGGTCACCGACTGTATTGCGCTTCGAATATCATCTGAAATAGTATCATAGATCGCAATGCCTACGGCTTCACGCGCAGACTCTAGATTTTTTATATCCCCCATTAAGTTATCCGCCATAACTTGCGCGACTTGCTCTGCACGACCTGCGGAATTTTTTAATTTTTCCGTCATTTCTTGAATGCCGTGGATGCCTGCCTGTCCAACTAATTCAACCATAGCTGTCGCAGCTTCTGTACCGAAAATGTCCTTGTAATAAGCCATTTTGTCGCCAGATCCCATTTTGGCAGTTTTCTTTTCTACATCAACTAAAATGTCGGTAAGTGCACGCATATTGCCACGACTATCTTTTGCGGATACGCCTAATTTTTTCAATGCTTTTGCTGCCGCTTTAGGTGGAGCGGAAAGTCTGAGCATGGCAGAACGTAATGATGTCCCCGCTTGAGTGCCTTTTATCCCAACATTACCTAATAATCCAACCATCGCTGACATTGTTTCGAAATCTTGACCTGTTGCCGTGGCAATCGGACCTAAATATTTCATTGTGTCGCCTAAGCCTTCTAAGGTTGTGTTGGATCCACTAAATGTTGCAGTAAGCACATCTGCTACACGCCCCATTTCATCGGCAGGGATTTTAAAGCCAGAAGAAATATCTGATGAAATATCTGAAACTCGCCCCATTTCGATGCCTGCGGCTTTTGTCATTGCTAAAATAGCAGGCATTGATTTTTCGATTTGGTCTGCATTGAATCCCGCCATTGCTAAATAGCCTTGACCTTGTGCGACTTCTCCTGATGTAAAGGATGTTGTTGCACCGAGATGAATCCCTTGTTTACGTAGTCGAGCAAGTTGTTCCGCTTGTTTTGGATCAGTTTTATTTAACCCAGTTAAAGCTTGCACCTTAGAAAAATCTTGTTCAAAATCTAATGCAGGTTTAAGCATTATACCAGTGAGCGCATTGCCTGCTGTTCCTGCGATCATGGCAGATTGCCCAAATCCCTTTAATTGCTCACTTTTCGTTTTTAAATTATCTACGCTATTTCGATAAGCTAGGTTTCTTGCTTGTCGCTGTTGCAGTTTTTTCATGGCTGCATTTTGTTTTTCAATGGCGGCTGTGGATTGACTAAGCTGTTGTTTAAGTTTTTCCTGACTTTCCTTAAATTTTGATGTATTAAAGCCACCAAGTTTTAATTCTTGGCGGAGTTTATTTAATTGTTTACGCTGATTTTCTTGCACTTGTGCCATTTTATGCGCTGCTTTATGTGCTTCTGTGACTTGGCGTTTAAATGCGGCTGTCGGTGCGGCAGTATTGCGTAGTTGTTCGGCTAATTTTTTTGCTTTTTCTCGTGCTTCAACTAATTTCTGATTATTTTGCTGCAGTGAGTTTTGCAAATTTTTAAATGAATCAGCGGTTTTATTTTGTTGTTTTAGTTTATTGAGTTCATTGGTCGCACCTTTTACTTTAGATTGCAAATTATCCATTTGTTTTTGCACACCTTTTAAAGGGGCTGTGAGTTTATCAACTGCACCTAGAATTACTTTAAGCTCTAAATTTTTCATTTTCACCCACTTTTTCTTGACATTTTAGGAATAAGGAACAAATAATGAACAAACTTAACAGGGAGAGAACGATGGAAATTTTTGTTTTGCTCATTGGTTTGCCGATTATTGTTGGTTTACTTATTGCATTTGGTACTGCAGTATTAGCCGCATTTAGTTATATTTTTGTTGGCGCATTATCTTTAGCAATTAATTTCTGGTATATCACGTTAGCAGTAATGCTTGTTTTACTTGCACCTCTTATTTATTTAAATAGTTGGTTATTTTGGATTTTGGCTGCAATCGTTATTTTCTTTACTGTTGCTTGGTTTTTTGGTGGCGATACCGAACAAATCAAAGCAGAAATTGAACGTAAACGTATTGCTAAAGAGCATAAATTGTAAATTAACCCAATTAAAATTCTTTACCCGCTATAGCTCTAAGCACAAATCTTTCAATCATTTCAATATCTTCTTCTGTAAAGCCCAGCAATTCACGCTGGGCATATAGCACCTTGAAATCTTTATATTTAGATGGGCTGGAGCTTAAACCGTATTGATGCACTGCAGCAATGGCGGCACTTGAGCCATTAAAACCCACTGAAACTTCGTTCCCATTTGATTGCACTTTTAAATGTCGGGCGGTACGAAGTTTGGCGAACATGGCTTTGCGTTTGATTCGCCCTTTCTTTTTTCCAAATTCTTTACGTGGTTTTCTCGGTTCAAAGGCTGAACCATCGGGATTTTGTTGGCGTGCAATTCGGTTCGATTGGCTTTTTCGTAAGGCTTGCCCGATTTTTCGCCCAAGCTGTCTGCGCGCCTGTGGAGAAAGATTGGCAATAAGTGCGGTCAATTTTGCCTGAATTTCTTCTACTGTTGCCATTAGACTATATCCCCCTCAAAAATTGGCGAATCCCAGTTTTCCAAATAGACTTTTACTCGGGTTGGTTCATCCCATACTGGTTCTTTTGCGTAATGGATCTGAACGTTATTACCGTCTTTTTTCGACACGACACGTTCAGTGAGTTGGATTTCGAAACTAATATCTGCGGTGTTGTTATTGTTGTAATCCACCTGGAATTTAAATGCGTTCTCTCGAATTTGTGGATTTTCTAATATTTCAGGTTGATTTGTGCGGAGATAAGCCATCATTGGCACAATCAAGGTGGCAATATCGCCTGCATAATCAGTCACCACGACATTGAGTGTGTAACGATATTCAAAACTAAATGATGCGGCACCCGTTGCGACGATTTGCCCACCGTCCACATAAAGTTGTAGATGGTCGGGGTTTTTTACAAAATCGGGATGGCTTTGTTCAAGGATTTTGCGCAGTTGGTTGGGCTTTTTCATTAGTTTGCTCGTTACCGTGGGTAGGTATACCCACGGTTAGTTATCGTTTATAGTGCTTCCCCTTTGGGGAACCGTTGCAATTAACCTTGGGTATACTTACCCAAGGCATTATGTTCTAAATTGCCGCTGCCGTTTTTCCTCTTGTTCTTGGCAAGTCACACAACGTGTTACGCCTTGAATCATTTGTCTGCGTTTTTCTGGGATGGGGGCATCGCAATCTTCACAATAAAGGCGACTTACTGCTTTAAAAGTGCGGTGTTTTTTGAGGGCGATTTCACGTTGCATTTCTTCGAGCTGTTGTGCTCGGTCGAATTGATCTGTCATGGCTGTTCCTTTTTATTAAATTCATCCATGCATTTTTTTAAACTCGAGTTTTCAATGATGCATAAATCAAGATGGTGCTGTGTCTGTAAATAGGCTTCGGCTAATTCGCCATTAGTGCGAATTTGTGGCGAATACGCACTGCACTCTGTGGTTTGCGGACAAAGAATCGGTGATTTAATAACTTCCTGCTGAGTTGAGCACGCGTTTAACATCATCAGGCAAAGGGCGGTCAGCCCAATCTTGGTTTGATTTAAGTACATTTTTTAAATCCTGTGTTTGTTGATTTTGGTTTGCTTTGAGGTTATTTACTGCTTGGATAAGCTGTGCTTGCTGTTCGGCAAATTGTTGCACGCTATGATTTAACTCAATGTAAGAGTTTTGCCATTTCAGTTTTAGCTGTTCTTCTTTGAGCATTTCTTTTCGCCAATAATTAGCCTCAAATCCCAGGAAAATAATGAGGAGTACAAGCACTATTGGTCCGATAAGTAAAATGCCTCGTTCTTTGGCGGTTAAGAAATTAAACATAGGTTTTTCTCCTTTTGACGGCGTTCAATTAATCCTTTTAGCGGTTTTCCTGCTGCGTAAATCCAACGTTCGAATTGACCGCACATGGCTTTGCTGTAGCCTTGGCGTGCCATTTTAAAAAGTGAGCTATTTTTTAATTTGCCGCATCCCACATTAAAGGTAATGGAAACTAAGGCATCAAATGCACCTTGTGGCATAGTTTGACCGTTGGCATATTGATTAACGCATTTTTCTGATTGTTTAATGCCTTTTACGTATAACTCGACAATTTCTTGCAAGGTGTAAATTTTATTGCGGTCAATTTTTTCAACGGCATCGGTTATGCCTATGCCGACTGTTAAAACATCGGCAGGGCATTGATAGGGTTTTTTCATGCAACCTTCTGCATTGCCAATCAGTAACAAGCCTTTTTCGGATGTTCGAATTTCATTCCCATGAGTGGCAATTACCAGTCCAACAACGGCGGATATGGCGCAGATGTATTTGGCGGAACGTTTAATCATGATGATGGATCCGTTGTTCGAGTTCTTTTTCTTTTAATTCAAAATCTTTTTTCTTGTAATACCAATTCACAAGAAAGGTGGCGACACCAATCACAATACCTGTAACCGATGCGACATCAGCCCAATTTACATTTGAGAACATATCGGCAATGCGTCCAATCAAAAAGGCGAATATTCCTGATATGTAAGATGCTTTTGATGGTGTGTCGTGCATATCAGCTCCAAAGTTGAATCGTGTCATTTGCTACACTGATTTTTTCTGTATCGGCATCTGGCAATATGACAGGGGTACCAATGGGAATAATGGGCTTATCCATTAAATGTGGATTGAGTTCGCAGGTTATTTCGAGTAAGCCTTCACTTCGTCCAAAATGGCGATAAAGAATGGCGTCTAAATTGTCATTTTGTTGTGCGTAAACTTGCATTAGATTAACTCCGCATCGACGCGTTTTCTGCCCAATATGTCGCTAATCGCAAAGCGAGCATCACGACGTAATTCATCAATGCTGTCTTTGAGTTGCGCCATTTTCTTTTCGCCATCGTTAGTGCTGTCATAGCTTGCATAGCGTTCATAAAGGTTTGCCAGTGCCAAGCAACTTACCGCACGTTTATAACGATAAATCAGCACGCTTTCGCCATTGATTGATGGGGCAGTGATCTGTTCTAAACTGTCATGTTTACTTTGCGTTTTAAACGTGGAGAGTTCGGCATTGACGCTTGCCATGCCCTCAATCAAAGCATCTTGTAAACGTTGTGTGGTAATGGTACCGTCTGCACGATATTGATTGCGAAATTGGGAAAGTGACATGTCGGGGAAGAAACCGTCATTACTGATAATGTCATCTAACGTATCGTAATCATTTAACTGTTGCTGCACTTCGCCCATTTCATAATCGGGGGCAAGTTTGACTGATATTGCGCCGTCGCTCATTGATTTACCCTTATAAAAAAAGTCGGGTGAGGATTAAATTAAGCACGGCCAATAAATCCGTCAGAATTTGACCGCACTTTTAATCCGCCCGACGGCTGCGTGGTTTGCTCGATTTATATTCTTTCTTGCTTGTGCAAGAAAGAACCAAAGAACACACCCCGATTAAATCGCTTTCCTGCCCTTTGTTGTCATTTTCTTAACGGAAAATTTTTAACTCGCTACGCTCAAACAAGAAAAATTTTCCTAAAAATGCCAAGTCGGTCAGGCGATTTAGACGGGGCATTAAAACAACATCAATATTCAGTTGTTGATAATTGTTTTTTTTAGTTTCTTGATGTCGCCTTTTACGCCAATTTTTTGATCTAAACCCAAAGCACGTTCTAAATATGCCAGTGCTTGTTCAGGGTGCTTATCAACCAATAACAAGCCCAATTCACGCAATAATCGCGCACGGCTTTCATCGGGCATATCGCAATCAGCGGTGATGCGTTGGACTTGCTCTAAGTAAGCCACTTCGAACGGTTTATTGGCGGCTTGTGCGGCTTTGGCTTGGTCGGCAAATTCTTCTGCTAACAAGGTGCCAAGAGTTCGGGTGAATGGCTCGGGCAAGCGTAAATCATGAAATACGGCATAATCGGCAATCTGTAAGGCTAGATGATATTCGCCACAGTCAATCGCCCATACGCACCATGTCATCAAGACGTTATCTTGTTTACCACTTCCGACCGATAACGCCCCTTCAATCCATGGTAGATAGTCAGGCAAAATTTGCTTTTTAAATGCGGCTTTGCGTTCCGTCGATTGGATGTTTTTTAAATCCTTTCGATGGCGAGCAAGAATACGGCATATTTTGTCATATTCCGTAAAGTCGCTTAGATCTTCGGTTTCTGCCGCATTAGCAATAGCGGCAGAAACTTCTAGAAAATGGCGTTTGGTTGGGCGCATTATTGATTCCGTTATGCTGCCACAGGCGAAATAGGCGCAGGTGCCTCAAGAATGGTGATATTTTTCGCCATGGCGACTGCCTCGTAGTTTTCCACAACATAGGCTTCGTTTGACGATAAATAATCTTCCACACGATTGCGTTCTGGCACATCTTTTAAGTGACGACGCACTTTGCCTTCCTGCACGTAGATTGACAAGTTGTCGAGCGATGTGACTAACACAGTGCCTTTCGGGAAGAATGGAACAGATACGGCTTGTAACCCGCCTACACGTTTTTGACTAATGACGGTATCGCCTGCCAAAATTTCGCTTGGTTTTTCTTGGTTGATTAATGGGAAGTATTTATCGGCTAATAAGTCGCTACCCATAATTGCAACCAGTTTTGTATCGTCACGGTATTGCGCTGGAATGAAATCTTCTTTTAATGCAAAGACAAGGGCATCAAGATTTTTATAGGTTTTACCTGCACCGATTTCGATTTTGCCACTGCTTTTTTCAATTTCTTTTAACACACGGGCTTTGGCTTTATCTTCGATTTGGACTAACCAACCCTTATTCACATCTTGCAATAATGGATTTGAGGTACGGTTTGTGGTTGTTGCTGCACTTGTGCCATTCCAACCGATCATAATGCGGTCAAGTGCAATGCGTTCTGCTTTGAGTTTGCCCACACGTGCGGCAAAATCAGGGAATTTCGCCCAACTGTCTAAGGTTGGATAATTTAAATGTGTGTCAAAGTTGGTTTGTTCGCAAGAATAGGTGTTTTCTTGCAAGCTGTGAATGTCTGTGGTTTCACGTGCTTTTGTGTTGGTGTCGGTGCGACTTGCCACTGGTGAAAGCACACCTAAACGCAATGCAGAACCTTTCATTTCTTGCACCATCACGACATTGATGCGTTTCAAGAAATCAGAACTTTCAAGCACGGCATTTTCTAATTTTTGTTGAATAGTTGGCTCAACGGTAAACTGACCGCCATTCGCAACGAATGCCACATCTTCGCCGTTATCTTGTGCAACACCAGCAAGGTAAGCATTAAATTTTTGTTTGGTAAATTTATTCATTTGGTTTTTTCCTACGATAAATTAAAAGAAGCGGCCGTCAGTTTCAGGTTGTTCACCGTAAACTAAAGGGCGAGGATTTTCGGGTTCTACAGGTTTTTGGAGTTCTGCAAAAGTTGCTTGGATTTCTGCATTACCTGCTTTCATTTCTTCGATTTCGGCTTTTTGTTTGGCTAAATCGCCAGAAAGTGCGGTTAATTTTTCTAAGGTTTCTTTGGTTTGCTCGGCTAAAAGTTCAATGGCTTGTGTTTGATCAGAAAAGCGTTCATCGTCTGATTTTTCTTTTTTCGCAAATAATCCTTTGATTTTTTCAAAGATGCTTTGTGTTTCTTCCACAAATTCCAATTCAGTTTCAATAGCGGCAGTGAAAATGTTGTCCGCTTTTAACTTGCGAGCATTTAAGCCATTATTGGTAAAGGCAAGCATTTCTGTGCCTAAACTTGCTGGGTTGTCGGTAACGGCTAAACCGACCAAATAGGCTTTTCCCGTGTCGGCAAAATTGGTGTCAATTTCAACTGACGTGTAAACTTTTTGCCCTTCTTTGTTTAAGGCAATAAGTGCATCAGTTGGCTGTAATTGAGCTAAAAGTTGTAATTTGCCGTCTTCACGTTCTTCTGTTTTTACCGCTAATACATCGCCAAAGCAATGTGAGTTCGCCATTTCTGGCAGATAAACTGAAAATTTGATGTGATCTAAATTGATTCGTGCGCCGTAGGTATTTTTCGGGTCATAGCTTTCTGCCATTTCTGAAATCCAGTTGCGCTGAATAGTGCGTCCGTCTGTGGTTGCGCCTTCTGTCGCCACAACCACCCATTTAGATTTTTTTGCCATTGGCTTTCTATCCTTTCGATGAGTTGAATCATTGCGCTCATTCTGAAAGAGTTTTCAAGGCGTTGCCACGTCTTGCCGTTGTTGTCTTCCCTTTCACAAAACGCCCCAAAAGACGACCGCACTTTGAATTTCTATGATGACAGGCAAGAAAAAACCGCACCTAAGTGCGGTTGAGAATTAGCAAATTTCGTTATTGAGATAGCGTGTGAGATGATGCCATTTTTCAGGGTTATCTGATTGGAGTTTATCCAGCAGTTTTTTAATGAGCGGTTTGGCGATTTTATGAACTCGTTTGTATTCAGTGACGTTACCATATACTTGCGGAGCAAAAGGAGAATTTAATAATGCCAACGGCTTATACAGATTTTCCAATAAGAAACGCATTCTTTCGTGGGAAAACAATAACCATACTAGGTTGTCAATGTCTTGTTGGGAAAAAGATTGCGCATAAGTGGGTTCTGGCATAGGCAAGGCAGATTGGCTTATTTCATATTTTCCTGTTTTGCGGATTTGCGGGAGGACTTCTTCAAAGATCCAGTTTTGAAACTCTATCGCTTCGGCTTTGTTGGAGCGGAAAATAATGCGGTAAAGGTTCGGTTCGTTGATGAAGGTAAGTTCTTGATGACCTCCATCTGTAAGGGTTGCAATTTTATTGCATCCCTCTTTATTCAATCGGAATGCTTCAGCACTTCTGCGATTTACGCCTAATACTTGGCAAACATCAGATAAACAGAAATAAGGTTCATTGTTAAAAGATTGAATACGAACTGGAAAGGATTTGAAGTTGAAGGTAGAAATTTGAGTTGTCATTTTGTGATTTCCTTTTGAGGGCTTTCCCGAAAATCGGGCGGTCGAGAGCTCAAAACTCGTCACAAATCGAGCGGAGTTATTCCCTTGCGGTATTGTATTCCTCGCACTCTCGACCATTGATAAAAAATTGTTGTTTTTGACCGCACTTTTTGCGGGTACAAAAAAATCACGCTGACGGGGTGAGTTACCGTTTGTGAAAAGGGCTTTTGAGACCCTGTAAGCAGTATCCTACGCTTGAGAGCGGGGCTTGTCAAGCGTAGGGGAAAGGTTACATTTCTTCGCTTGCTCTAGCATAAAGTTCTTGATGAGCTGCGATAGCAAAGAAATGATCGCGTGTTTTGTAGAAATTACCCATTGCGTTGATACGGCGATCAATGCGTTGCAAGAGATAATCAGGCACGTTGATTTCGATTTTATGCTTTTCTTTAAGATAAGGCGTAATGTCAATATCAACAAGCAACCAAGTATCACAATGAGCATATTCAGGATCATTTTTATAGTGAGTGACGCCTTTATCCTTGAGAGAAGTAATATCAAAATCATCTTGAGCCATAGATTCTAGGGTTAATTTGATGCTGTCAGTCACCATTGGCTGAAGTTCTTCCACTTCATCTGCGGCACTAATACCGCCCCAATGGAGATCGTAAAGTACAGGAACGATCATGCCGTAAGCTGTATCGTCATTATCGGGTGTTTCTACACCAACAGTAAAAATCATAGGGTTCTCCTTATGATAGGGTTAGATGGAGTTTTTGATTTAATGCTTGCGCGAGCTTATCAAGCTTATCAATGCCGCTTTTATACCACGGGTTAAGCAGGCGTTGCATTTCGGCAGGGGTAAAGCCCGCGAGTTTACCGAGTTCGGTTTTGCTTAGTTTACGCTTTACGCGTTCGTTGTTGATGAGCATTTTGACTTCAACCAATGTAGGCATTAAAACAAGGATTTCGCCTTTTTGGGGCTTTCTAGGTTCAGGGAAAATTTCTTCATCTTTGATCGCAAATTCCACTGAACCGACAAGGCTTGATTCTAATTCGGCGATAGTTTCGGCTTCTGTTTCGCCTTGCGCATTGGCAAAACTGTTTTCGCTAAATTGCATTGAGCCGATGTAATAAGTTTTGCCATGTTCTTTGACTCGTTCAAGAGTGGCTGGGTAATAACGCATTGATTGCTCCTTATGGGATTAAGTGCCCAAACAAGCCCCCTTTCGAGGGCTTAGATTATTGAATGTTTAGCTGCTTTTTGATTTTGCTGATTGTAGCTTCTGCAATATCTTTTGAGCTTCTTGTAAGCTGGGTATTTTTCCCATTTCGGTATAAGCGGTAATGCTTTGTGCCTTGTTGGATTTCAACCCCTTGGCTTTGCAAGTATTTCAAAAATTGTTTGGGTTTCACTAAATCTCCTCTGTTTGTTTAAGATGGGTTTATTATATACGTATAAGTATATTCAATCAAGTTATTTTTATACATTTAAGTAAATATTTTTTAATGGAAAAATTCGACAATTCACAACAAGACACCACAGCCGACACGAAACGCCAAGCGCAAGTAATGTATTTCAGTGGTTATAAAATCGCTGAAATATCTCGTCAGCTTGATATTCCTGCATCAACGATTGCCAGTTGGAAAGACAGAGAAAAGTGGGATGATATTGCGCCTGTTGGTCGGGTTGAATTGGCACTTGAGACAAGGTTGAATTTGCTGATTGCGAAAGAAGAAAAGAGCGGTTCAGATTACAAAGAAATTGATTTACTTGGTCGCCAAATGGAACGGATGGCGAGAGTGAAAAAGTATTCTTTTGGTGACGGCAATGAAGTGGATTTAAATCCGAAACTGGCAAACCGCAACAAGGGCGACCGCAAGAAAGCCGAACCCAATGCTATTAGCCAAGAGCAAGAAGAATTGCTGATTAATGGCTTTCTTGATGGGATGTTTAATTATCAACGCATTTGGCACAAGGCAAAAGAGCACCGAATTAGAAATATTTTAAAAAGCCGACAAATTGGGGCGACTTACTATTTTGCCCACGAAGCCTTTGTTGATGCTTTGACGACGGGGCACAATCAAATTTTCTTATCTGCCAGTAAAAAACAAGCCTTACAGTTTCGCTCGTACATTGTGAATTACGCCAAGCAAACGGCAGATGTAGATTTAAAAGGCGAAACCATCAAACTTCCAAATGGGGCAGAATTGATTTTCCTTGGCACGAACTCCGCTACGGCTCAATCCTACCACGGCAATTTATATTTTGATGAAGTGTTTTGGGTACCTAAATTTGATGTGATGCGAAAAGTGGCATCAGGTATGGCGGCTCAAAAGATGTATCGCCAAACTTATTTTTCTACGCCGACCACGATTGCACATCCTGCTTATGCGTTCTTTTCAGGCAAGGCATTTAATCGCAATCGTACGAAATCAGAAAAAATCGAAATCGATATTTCTCACGCAAACTTAAAGAGTGGGAAACTTTGTGCCGATCGGCAATGGAAACAGATTGTGAGTATTTATGATGCAATGGAAGGCGGGTGCAATCTATTCAACATTGACGACCTAATCGCAGAAAACAGCAAAGAAGAATTTGAACAATTGTTTTTGTGTCAATTTGCCGATGATAACAGTTCTGCTTTCAAGTTTTCCGATTTGCAACTTTGCCAGGTGGATAGTTTGGAAGAATGGCACGATTACAAGCCATTTTATCAACGCCCATTCGGCAATCGTGAAGTTTGGTTAGGTTATGACCCCGCATTTACTGGCGACCGTGCAGCGTTAGCTATCATCGCTCCGCCTAAAGTGGAAGGCGGTGATTATCGTGTTTTGCATTGGCAAACATTTCACGGCATGGATTATGAAGCACAAGCGAGCAGAATTAAAAGTTTCTGTGACGATTACAATGTCACCCGCATTGTGATTGATAAAACAGGGATGGGGTCGGGCGTATTTCAAGAAGTAAAAAAATTCTATCCAATGGCAATCGGTCTTGATTACAACGCCGATTTAAAAAATGAGATGGTATTAAAAACGCAAAACTTAATTCAGAAACGCCGCCTAAAATTTGATGGTAACGAAATCATCACCAGTTTTATGACAGTTAAAAAACGTATTACCGGAACAGGTAAGATTACTTATGTTTCTGACCGTTCAGAAGATGCAAGCCATGGCGATTTATCATGGGCGATTATGAACTGCATTTTAAATGTGCCTTATGGTTTCGGCGGCGATGTATCAAGCAACAAATCAACAATATTTACCTTTGAATAGGATAATCCAATGAGCAAAAACACAAAAAAATCCACCGCACTTTCAACTGGAAATCAAGCACAGGCGTTCAGCTTTGGAGAGCCTATTCCAGTAATTGACCGTGCAGAAGTACTGAATTATTTCGAAAGCGTGGTGATGTATGAAAAATATTACAATCCGCCAATTAATTTAAGTTACTTGGCTAAAGCCTTAAATGCCTCAGCCCATCACAATAGTGCGATCACGGTGAAGAAAAATATTTTACTTTCAACATGCAAAACCACCGCACTTTTACCTCGTACCCAATTAGAAAAACTGGTGCAAGATTACTTGGTCTTTGGCAATGCTTATGTTGAGAAAACTGTAAATTCGTTTGATAAGGTTGTCTCGTTAAAATCCCCTCTTGCTAAATATATGCGTGTCGGTGTTGAAGCTGGCGTGTTTTATCAGATTGTGAATGGATTTGATGAATATGAATTTAAAAAAGGTGCTGTCTTTAACTTGATTAATCCCGATGTGAATCAAGAGATTTATGGCGTGCCAGAATATTTGGCAGCGTTACAATCTGCTTTTTTAAATGAAAGTGCCACATTGTTCCGCCGTAAATATTATTTGAACGGTGCGCATGCGGGTTCGATTATTTACATGACCGACCCAACACAGAACCAAGATGATATTGAAGCAATCAAAACGCAAATCCGACAAACAAAAGGGACTGGCAACTTTAAGAATTTGTTTGTGTATATCCCAAATGGTAAGAAAGATGGGATGCAAGTTATTCCGTTGTCTGATGCTATTGCTAAAGATGACTTCCTAAACATTAAGAACGCTAGCCGTGATGATGTGTTAGCTGCGCACCGTGTGCCACCTCAATTAATGGGGATTATGCCGAATAATACAGGCGGCTTTGGTGACGTTGAAAAGGCAACGCGAGTGTTTTTTATCAATGAGATAATCCCATTGCAAGAACGATTGAAAGAGATTAATAGTTGGGTAGGGGAAGAAGTGATCTCGTTCAATGAGTATAAACTATTAGAGTAGTCAAACTGTTTACTGTATGGCGTGATAATCATCACGCCTTTTTTGATCTTTTTATTTGTTCGAGTCCGTAATCTGCACCCGAATTATCTCTGACAGATCTTTTGCATTGACACACAAAAGGGCATTTGTTTTCTCTTTTCTTTTTAATATTCCCCCAGTTTATTACACCAAACCACCCAATAGCACAAAGCGAAAAAACCAAATTTGCGCTGACTTTCCGCCCAAAATCCGCATGAAAAATCGCAGTCAAACCCTCGCCACGCCCGCACACTAAAGATGTCGATTTCAACGCAATTTTAGATCCTTTACAAAGCCTTTTCAGTAATAGCACTTTTCAGATCCTTTATTTCAGATCTTTTAACGCAAACAAACGCAGAAAAGTGAAAAATCAGATCTTTTGGTAAGCAAAAAAAGTTATGTGTCTAGATGTGTCGTCAGTGTGGCGTGGAGGGCGATTTTTTTATGGTATATTAAAATTGTTGCAGTTTTGATTGATTGGATAACTGATTGAATTATTTGTTATTTATTTTCTTAATGGCTACCAACTATTCACAGTTTGCATAACTCCAAAACCGGGTGTTGGGAGTTCGATCCTCTCCGCCCCTGCCATTAAAATATTCTTTTCAATTGATCATAAAATATCTTTATACTCATACCTTTTTCATATTATTTAATAATTCTTTTTATTTTTCTTTTTGAATTAGATATATAATTATTGAGTTCAATATATAAAAATAATTAGTATGAAACCTCAATATTATCTTGGCATGATGTCTGGAACTAGTCTAGATGGAGTGGATGTTGCTCTCGTTGATTTTTCTCTAGAGCCTCGACTTATCTTATCTGATTTTTTTCCTATGCCAGAAAATTTACGTCAGAAATTAACCAAACTCATTCAAGCTGGTGAAACTACTCTACAAAATTTAGGCGAACTCGATCATGAGCTTGCTTTACTGTATTGTGATTGTGTAAATACTTTTCTACAAAAATATAATCTTCTTCCAAGCCAAATTAAAGCTATTGGTTGTCATGGACAGACAGTATGGCATTCTCCTGCTTCAGAATTTCCTTTCACGATGCAACTAGGCGATATGAATTTATTGTCAGCGAAAACGGGAATATCTGTTATTGGTGATTTTCGTCGTAAAGATATGGCTTTAGGCGGACAAGGCGCTCCTCTTGTACCCGCTTTCCACAAAGCTGTATTCTCAAATACTAATTTTGCCACAGTTGTTTTAAATATTGGTGGGATTAGTAATGTTTCTATATTGTTTCCTAATCAACCTGTAATTGGGTTTGATACAGGGCCAGGTAATACATTATTAGATCAATGGATAGAAAAACACCAAGGCCTTCGCTATGACAAAAATGGTGAGTGGGCTTCAAAAGGCAATGTGAATCAAATTCTGCTTGAGGAATTATTAAATGAACCTTTTTTCTCTTTACCCGCTCCAAAAAGTACAGGGAGAGAGCTATTTAATCTTGAGTGGTTAATTGGCAAAGTAGAAAAAGCATCTAAAAAACTTACCGCGCTTTGCTCCAAAATCATATTATCCCCAGAAGATGTGCAAGCGACGCTTGTTGAATTGACGGTAACAAGCATTGTTAATGCACTAAATCAACTCCAAACAGATTTACCAAAACGTTTACTAGTATGTGGCGGCGGTGCAAAGAATAGCTTAATTATGCGTGGATTACATGATAATTTACTCGATTGGCAGGTTGGTACAACGACAGAGCAAGGTTTTGATATTGATTATGTAGAAGCCGCTGCCTTTGCTTGGTTGGCTTATTGCCGAATGAACAATTTACCAGCAAACCTGCCTAGCGTAACTGGCGCAAAAAGTGCGGTTAGTTTGGGGGCTATTTTTCCTAAAGACTAAGGTCAAAATATGAATGACATTATATTAAAAAGTTTATCCACGTTAATTACGGAACAGAGAAATCCTAATTCAGTTGATATTGATCGTCAAAGTACATTAGAAATTGTTCGATTAATGAATAAGGAAGATAAACAAGTTCCTTTAGCTATTGAAGCATGTTTGCCAGAGATTTCGTTAGCGGTAGATAAAATCGTTCATGCTTTTAAACAGGGCGGGCGTCTAGTATATATTGGGGCTGGGACGAGCGGTCGTCTTGGCGTATTGGATGCATCAGAATGTCCTCCTACATTTGGTGTATCTTCGGAAATGGTCAAAGGTATTATTGCGGGAGGCGAACATGCTATTCGCCATCCCGTAGAAGGGGCTGAAGATAATATGAAAGCTGTACTTGAGGATCTACAAAGTATAAATCTCTCAAAAAATGATGTATTAGTCGGAATTGCTGCAAGTGGCCGCACACCTTATGTTATTGCAGGTCTTCAATACGCGAAATCTCTTGATGCGTTGACAATTTCTATTACGAGTAATCCAAAATCTGCGATGGCTGAGATAGCCGATATTGCGATAGAGACGATTGTTGGTCCTGAAATATTGACGGGTTCTAGCCGCTTAAAATCTGGTACCGCACAAAAAATGGTTTTGAATATGCTGACTACGGCAAGTATGATTTTACTGGGTAAATGTTACGAGAATTTGATGGTCGATGTACAAGCCAGTAATGAAAAGCTTAAAGCACGCGCCGTGCGTATCGTAATGCAAGCAACGGATTGTGATAAAGTGCTCGCTGAGCAGACATTAATTGAAGCAGAGCAAAATGCCAAGCTTGCAATTATGATGATTTTAAGTAATTTATCAAAATTAGAGGCCAAGGCATTATTAGAAAGACATCAAGGTAAATTAAGAAATGCACTTTCTAAATAAGACAAAAACCTGATTGTAAAATCAGGTTTTTATTTTGGAATTCCGCGTAGTAATCCTACGGGTTCAAAAGGTTCCAGTGAAGTTGGGGCAGGCATTTCTGTAAATAATAAAATAAATGGTTTAGGCGGGATTACTTTTTCATTGCGCCATAAGTTGCCCATTCCGACAAGTTGGATATCTTCAGGTAAATTGTTAAGACCTGCTTGTAACACCGCTATTGTATTTGGACGAGGATGTCCTATCGCAATCGCTGTACCATGTTTCCTTGCATATTGAATTGCAGCTTGAAATTGATGTTGAACGTCAGCTAGTTCGTTACTGTCATCTAAAAATATGTGGCGATCTAATGAACGAACCCCTTGTTCTTTTGCTATTTTTCCTGCTACAGATTTTCCTATTGTTCGACTATCTAAAAAGAATAAATGTTTTTCTTGAAGTGCGGTCATTAAATAAGTCATTAATTGGGGATCGGCCGTAGCCGCACTGCCCATGTGATTATTCATGCCAATTGCATAATTCACAATATTTTTGGCCGTATTTACCCGATCATTGACCTGTGCTGAAGACATTCCTAAATGCAGCCCTCCATCTTCTATTTTCACCGCACTCACTGGTTGCATCGGCATATGAATTAAAATGTCTCGGCCTTGAGATTTTGCTTCTTGATTACGTGCTCGAGCATGAGGTGCAGCAGGAATAATTGCGACGGAAATTTCACGCGGCATTGCAAAAATAGCCGCATCTTCTTTGAGATGATAGCCGACATCATCAATAACAATAGCAAGTTTATTTTGCGCAAGGGAGATGGAAGTATAAAGTGCGGTAGAAAAAATGATGAAATTTTTCACCGCACTTTTTATGAGAAATTTCATTAACGAATCCATCCAGTTGGATTCACTGGAGTGCCTTTTCGGCTAATTCCAAAATAGAGTGCGGAACGCGAAATTTCACCAGTATTGCCCACTTGAGCAATAGTTTGTCCCGCAGAAACAAGTTGACCAACTTTTACCAATACGGCTTGATTAAAACCATACAAACTTAAGTCGGTTTCACCATGTTTGACGATGACCATATAACCGTAGCCATTCAAATACCCAGCTAAAATGACACGTCCAGCCGCAATCGCTTTGACTGCAGTTCCAGCTGAGGCTCTAATAACCATACCTTTCCAACGAACTTCACCCGCCTGAATAGTTCCAAAATTATGTAAAGTAGGCCCTGAAACTGGAGCTGAATATTGTTTTTTTGCAATCCCTAAACCACTTGTGCTGCTAAGCAATTGACGTTCTTGTGCTGTCGGTTGATAAGGCTTTGAAGTCCGTTTTTCTTCAGCTTGTTGTCGTTGTGAAAGCGCTTCACGCTCTCTTTTTTCTTGTTCTAAGGCCGCTTTTTCAGCACGTTGAATTTCTTGACGGAGCGCTTGTTCATTAGCCTTTAGGCTATCCAATTTATTTTGATCTCTTGCCAAATTCTTATTAAGTTCATTTAGCGTAGATTGACGTTCTTGTTGTGATTTTTGTAATTCTTGTTGCTGTTTTTTTTGCGTTAAAAGTTGATCTCGATGATTTTTTTGCTGACCTAAAATTGATTCTTTTTGGGATACAATTTGAGCTTGTGTTGCTTTTAAACTATCAATTATTTCTATTCGAACTTGGTTTAAATGTTGATAGTACACTTTCATGCGTTCTGCTTTTTCCGCATTTTTAGAAAACATTCTTTCAATGACGGAAGGATTTAAACCTGAGCGATAAATCATATCCATTTGTTTCGCTAAGCGTGATTTTTGTTCAGATTCTTGTTTTTCCAATTGTTTGAGTTGTTTATCTGAATCAGAAATTTGCTTGCGAATTTCTTTCAAGCTCATTTCCGTTTCATGTAACTCGCCCACGACAGCATTAATTTTACTTTCATGGTTTTTTAAATTAGCTTGTAACTTAGCTTGCTCACGTTTTTGTTCAGCAATTTTAGATTCTTGTTGCTTAATTTGCTTTTGAATCTGGTTAAGATCGGAAGCATGGCTTATTGGGGAAAAAATCAACAAACCGCAGCTAAAAAGTGCGGTGAAAAATGGTGATATTTTTTTGTTTAATCCCGAATACAGCATAATTTTTCCTAAATTCTTAAAATCGCACAAATCTTATCATATTTGTTAAAAGGCGAAAAAGTTTAGCCTCTATTTTTTGCTAAAGATCAGGAAAACTCGCCTTTTTGCTTTTAAACATACTCAATTTTTGCTATAAAGTGCAAGTTATCTTTTACTTAAATTTTAGGAGATTCTTATGGAATTAGTATTTATCCGTCACGGTTTTAGTGAATGGAATGCGAAAAACTTGTTCACTGGCTGGCGTGATGTAAATTTAACAGAGCGTGGCGTAGAAGAAGCAAAAGCAGCGGGCAAAAAATTATTAGATGCAGGCTATGAGTTTGATATCGCATTTACATCTGTGCTAACTCGTGCAATCAAAACTTGTAACATCGTGTTAGAAGAATCCCATCAATTATGGATTCCTCAAGTGAAAAACTGGCGTTTAAATGAACGTCATTATGGTGCTTTACAAGGTTTAGATAAAAAAGCGACTGCGGAACAATACGGTGACGAACAAGTTCATATTTGGCGTCGTTCTTATGACATTTCTCCACCAGATCTAGATCCACAAGATCCAAATTCTGCACACAATGACCGCCGTTACGCAAATATTCCATCTGACGTAGTGCCGAATGCAGAAAATTTAAAAATTACTTTAGAGCGTGCACTTCCATTCTGGGAAGATCAAATCGCACCAGCAATGCTTTCTGGTAAACGCGTTTTAGTTGTTGCTCACGGTAACTCACTCCGTGCGTTGGCAAAACATATTATTGGTATTTCTGATGCTGAAATTATGGATTTTGAAATTCCAACTGGCCAACCTTTAGTATTAAAGCTAGATGATAAATTAAATTACGTAGAACACTACTACCTTTAATTTATCGCTTTACTTTTTTAATTTAACATTCAAAGTGCGGTTAATTTTAACCGCACTTTACGTTTAAGGAGACATGAATGAGAAAATTGATAACGTTCATTTTGGTGTTGTTGCCATTTTTTACAACATCAGTTACTGCAGCACCAGTACATAAAAATCAAATAAATAAAAAAATTGTAGTAACCAAATCTTTAGATAAAAAACAACAAACTAAAAAAACGAAAGAAACTAAATTAGTTCTAACCAAGAAAATGAGTACTAAAAATAAAAAACAAGCTGTGAAATTGACAGACAAAAAGCCTAAAGCTTTGGTAAAGGAAATTAGCTCGAAACCTAAGACATCTATTGAGAAAAAACCGACAACAGTTTTTTCAGCAAAACATGAAAAAACAGCAAAGGAGAAACCAGTTTATAAGCCAGTTATCGTGCCACAATGTAATGATTTTTCTGTGTCAAAAGTGCTATCTGATGCATTTAAGCAGCAAGGCGATTTAACTAAAACCAGTATGATGGTAAAACAAATTCTTCAAGCAAGAGAAACGCAATTTTATCCACAAAAAGGCATTCGAAGCTGTCATGCTTTAGTAGTGACGGATGGAAAAAGTTATCAAACAGATTACAGCGTTATTTTGAATGATAAAGGATTTTTCGTTCAGGTTGAGAATGCGATGAGTTTGTAAACTAGTTTGTTGAAATGAGCAACATTTTATCTTCTTGATAAAACAAAACCCCGCAAATTGGCGGGGTTTTTTAAACAAGTCCAAATTATTTTGTGCTTGGAATTTTGAAACGGCTGTTGAAACGCTCAACACGACCACCAGTATCAACAACACGTTGTTTACCAGTGTAGAATGGGTGGCAGTTACCACACACATCAAGATTGATGTCTTTACCTAAAGTTGAACGAGTTTTGATCACATTACCGCAAGAACAGGTTGCTGTGATTTCTTTATATTCAGGATGAATACCTTGTTTCATAGAAAACCTCAAAATGAAGCCACGCCGCTATAAGAACTTTCTCCCCACACCGCGTGAGTTAATAATACGCCATAATTGGCACCAAATAGATCGCGGATTATACTGAAAAAATACAGATAAACAAGCCTTATTTTCGTGTAAAATCATTAGGATTTTTAACCGCACTTTTCTTTTATGTTAGCAAAATCTTCAAGTAACGCACCTTTTGCACAATCGGTGCTGAAATGGTATGACAAATTTGGCCGTAAACATTTACCGTGGCAACAAGATAAAACGCTTTATGGTGTGTGGCTTTCTGAGGTGATGTTACAACAAACACAAGTCGCGACAGTCATTCCTTATTTTGAGCGATTTATTAAAACATTTCCAAATATCATCGCACTTGCCAATGCTTCGCAAGACGAAGTTTTGCATTTATGGTCTGGTTTAGGCTATTACGCTCGGGCGCGTAATTTGCATAAAGCGGCCCAAAAAGTGCGGGATGAATTTAATGGAAATTTCCCAACAAATTTTGAGCAGGTTTGGGCGTTACCAGGCGTGGGGCGCTCGACAGCTGGAGCTATTTTATCTTCTGTATTAAATCAGCCTTATCCGATTTTAGACGGAAACGTAAAGCGAGTGTTAGCTCGCTATTTTGCTGTTGAAGGGTGGCCTGGTGAGAAAAAAGTAGAAAATCACTTGTGGACGTTGACGGAACAGGTTACACCCACAGATCGTGTGGCAGATTTTAATCAAGCTATGATGGATATTGGCGCGATGGTATGTACGCGAACCAAACCAAAATGTGAGCTTTGCCCATTAAATTTTGAGTGTTTAGCTTATCAAAATCATAGTTGGGAAACGTTTCCTGCCAAAAAGCCGAAAAGAAATATGCCTGAAAAAGACACTTATTTTTTGATTTTATCTAAAAATGGCAAAGTGTGCTTGGAGCAGCGAGAAAATTCGGGGTTATGGGGCGGATTGTTTTGTTTTCCACAATTTGAAGATAAAGCTTCGTTGCTTCATTTTTTAGCGCAAGAAAAAGTCAGCTATTATCAAGAATGGCCAGCTTTTCGTCATACCTTTAGCCATTTCCATTTAGATATCTATCCTATTTATGCAGAAATGGACGATGGAATTAATACTGAGCAAGCGAATTTAGATTGGCGCAAAGTTGTAGAAAGTCCAAAAGAATATCAATCAAATCTATCAAGTGCGGTCAAATATTGGTATGATCCGAAAAATCCTGAACAGATCGGGCTGGCTCAGCCTGTGAAGAATCTTTTAATACAATTTGCAAGGAATTATTATGGCAAGAATGGTCTTTTGTGAGTATCTCAAACAAGAAGCGGAAGGTTTAGATTTCCAACTTTATCCTGGAGAACTAGGTAAACGAATTTTTGATTCGGTGAGTAAGAAAGCTTGGGGCGAATGGATTAAGAAACAGACAATGCTAGTTAATGAGAAAAAACTCAATATGATGAATGCGGAACACCGTAAATTGTTAGAACAAGAAATGGTAAATTTTTTGTTTGAGGGTAAAGATGTTCATATTGAAGGTTATGTTCCTCCATCAAATTAATTGGCTGTTATACAATGAAAAAGTATTTAGTATTAGCGTTATTACCGCTTTTGTATGCTTGTAGCGATTCGTTGAATCGTGGGGGCATGAATTATGATGAATCCTTTGCAAAAGACACGCAAGGGTTAGATATTCTCACAGGGCAATTCTCGCATAATATTGACCGTATTTGGGGCGTCAATGAATTGTTAGTAGCTAGTCGAAAAGATTACGTGAAATATACAGATTCTTTTTATACGCGTAGCCACGTGAGTTTTGATGAAGGTAATATCGTTATTGAAACCCAGCAAGATCTAAATCGATTACATAATGCTATTGTTCATACCTTGTTAATGGGGGCGGATGCAAAAGGTATCGATTTATTTGCATCTGGAGATGTACCGATTAGCTCTCGCCCATTCCTTTTAGGACAGGTTGTGGATCATCAAGGGCAACAAATTGCTAATCAAGTTATCGCAAGTAATTTCGCCACTTACTTGATTCAAAATAAATTACAAACTCGTCGATTACAAAACGGGCATACTGTGCAATTTGTTGCGATTCCAATGATTGCAAATCACGTAGAAGTGCGCGCACAGAAATATCTACCATTGGTTCGTAAAGCGGCTGAACGTTATGGCATTGATGAAAGTTTGATCTTGGGTATTATGCAAACAGAATCGAGTTTTAACCCATATGCGATTAGCTATGCAAATGCAATTGGATTAATGCAAGTCGTGCCTCATACGGCAGGTCGAGATGTGTTTGCAATGAAAGGAAAGGGCGGTCAACCATCAACGCGTTATTTATATGATCCTGCGAATAATATTGATGCTGGCGTGTCTTATTTGTGGATTTTACAAAATCAATATTTAGATGGAATTACGAATCCAACCTCAAAACGTTTTGCAATGATTTCTGCTTATAATAGTGGTGCTGGTGCTGTATTGCGTGTTTTTGATAATGATAAGGATATGGCGATTTACAAAATTAACCAAATGTATCCAGAGCAAGTTTATCGCATTCTAACGACTGCTCACCCATCATCACAGGCTCGCAATTATTTGTTGAAAGTAGATAAAGCACAGAAAAAATTCCGTGTCAGACGATAATTGAATTTTTTCAGATAATTAAAAATGCTCGTTGGGAAATACCATCGAGCATTTTTTATAATAAGTGCGGTTTATTTTAAAATAATTTTATTATTTCGTTGTTTTAATAAACATATTGATGATTAACTATTCAAACGCAACGTTTTTTTGTATTTTTTTAAATTTAGGTGTTGACCGAATCCCGAAAAAATAGTTTAATACGCTCCGTTGTCAGGCAGTAGCCAATAACGATAACGCCTCGATAGCTCAGTCGGTAGAGCAGGGGATTGAAAATCCCCGTGTCGGTGGTTCGATTCCGCCTCGAGGCACCATTTCCTCCTTAGTTCAGTCGGTAGAACGGTGGACTGTTAATCCATATGTCGCAGGTTCGAGTCCCGCAGGAGGAGCCAAATTCAGAAAAGCCGCTAAAGAATTTTAGCGGCTTTTTGCTATCTCTTATTCCAGCACATAAATTATTTCCCTGTTTAAAACGGAAGTTATTAAGTATTAGAATTAATTCTTTTTTCACTATCCTTTTTTCTTTATCTTCTTTCTTTTGTATTTACATTGATGAGCTGAATTAATAAAGAAAAACGTTCATATGGACCTTGTGTACATTTATAAGGATTAGATCTTATCATAGAAGAGATAATTTCTTTGATATGTTGTACAGCTTGTAATAATGAAATAGGCCTTTAGATGGTCTTAAAGAAGACGCTTTACTATATCTAATAATCGGGTTTTATCTTCTATAGTTTGTTGTTTTTGATATTTAATCCTGGAGATTGTATTGTGATTGAATATGAGACGGGAAATAAGATAAATCCAATAATAGTAGATAAAACAAAACCCCGCGATTAGTTTCACGGGGCTTTGTTTAGTTAAATGGTGCTCTGGGCGAGACTTGAACTCGCACGACCTGTGGTCACTACCCCCTCAAGATAGCGTGTCTACCAATTCCACCACCAGAGCGTTAATTTTTTATGCTAATCCTATTTTATTGTGGGATGTCGCTATTTTTATTTTCTTTCGCTGGAGCTGCTTGTTGTTGAACTTGCTCTGCAGCTTGTGATAAATCGTCAAAAGCACCTTTTTGAATATTGCCTTTATGTGAATTCATGTTACCTAAAACAAGAGCAATAACAAAAAATGCGGTTGCTAAAATCGCGCTAGTACGTGTTAAAAAGTTACCTGCACCAGCAGAGCCAAACATTGTACCTGATGCGCCACCACCAAAAGATGCGCCAGCGTTCGCTCCTTTACCTTGTTGAACGAGAATAAACCCGATCAAGGAAATCGCGACAACAACATAAATAAATAAAAGAACTTGATACATTTTTTCTCTCTAATTTGCAATTTTGCAAGAAAACTGTTCGTGAATGTTATAGAAAATTCAATTTTCTCGCAAGTGCTTTGCATAAAAAAATATTAATTGGTTTAACTTTAATCAGTTTCACCGTTTGATTTACTCGATTTTTTTACCGCACTTTTAGGTTTCACTCTATCGGATTTAATCATTTTAATGCGGCTTAATTGTCTTAATGCATTAAGATCAACAAAACGGACTAAATCAGGCAACATTTGATTCAAGTTATGCATAAATTGTTGATAGGTTGCTTGTTTTTGACTAATGTCTGTGAGTTGAGATTCCCAATGAGCCGTCATATCTGGCTGGGTGGCAATATCTGGTAATGCCTGAATTAAAATTCTTCCAGTTTCTGTGCTATGAATATTTCGCCCTTTTTTCGTTAAAAAACCGCGTTTAAAAAGTAATTCAATGATGCCAGCGCGAGTAGCCTCTGTACCCAATCCATCCGTTTCTCGCAGGATTTTTTTGAGTTCTTTATCCTGTACAAATCGCGCAATACCCGTCATTGCTGAAAGCAAGGTTGCATCCGTGAAAGGCTTTGGCGGCTGAGTTTTTTTACTCATCACTTCTCCGCGTTCACAATGCAAAATTTGACCTTTCTTTACTATTGGTAATAAGGGTTCTTGATTTTCTGTGTCGTCTTCTTTGCCTAACAATTCTTTCCACCCAGCCGTTTGTAAATTTCGCGCTTGAGCTATAAAAGTACCGCCGGCGATATTTAATGTGATTTTGCTTTTACGATATTCTGCGTCAGGACAAAATTGCATTAAATATTGGCGAGCGATAAGGCTGTAAACATTACGTTCTTCTTGTGTTAGATTTACTGGACGATTTTTGGCAGTCGGAATGATTGCATGGTGAGCTTCTACTTTTTTATCATTCCAACAGCGATTTCTCTGTTCAGTTGAAATGACATTTGGTAAGACTTGATAAGCTTCACAATGGATTGAAATTGCATTTAATACGTTATGGCGTTCTGCAAAATGTTCTTCGGGCAAATAGCGACAATCAGAACGAGGATAAGTAATCAAACGATGAGTTTCATATAGGCGTTGGCACGTATCTAATACGGCCTGAGCTGACATACCGAATCGCTTTGCTGCATCAATTTGTAACGCAGAAAGGGAATAAGGTAAGGGCGCCGTTTCTTTTTCACGAACGTCTTTGTATTCGGTTACTTCTGCAGGTTGATTTGTAATACGTTTTACAACGTTTTCTGCTAATCCTTTAGAGAGCACTCTGCCATCATCATCTTGGTAATCTTCACAAGCTTTGCTAGGTTGCCATAAGGCACTGAAAAGTGCGGTTGATTTCTCCTGAGTTTTTTCTTCTTTATTCTCTGGATTAACCCAAGCGAGTACTTCAAAAAAGTCTTTGGGTTGGAAGTGTTCAATTTCCAAATCTCGACGTACAATTAAGCCTAGCACTGGGGTTTGTACTCGCCCAACCGAAAGTACGCCATCATAGCCGGTTTGTCTGCCACGAATGGTATAGGCTCTGGTCATATTAATGCCATAAAGCCAATCGGCGCGAGCTCGTGCGAGTGCAGAGGTGGCAAGAGGAATAAAATTACGGTTGGGGTGTAATTTCTTAACTGCTTTTTCTACCGCACTTGGATTTAGGTCGCTAATCAAGCAGCGTAAAATTTTATCGCGTTTTTCGGCAGATAAATTGGCATAACTGAAGACTTCATCTACAAGTAATTGTCCTTCTCTATCAGGGTCTCCTGCATTAACAAGTGTATCAGCTTGATGGATTAGTTTTTCTACCACAGAAAGTTGTTTTTTAACTTCTTTTCTTGGTAAAAGTTGCCATTTTTCAGGAATGATAGGGAGATGTTCTAAACGCCATTGTTTGAATTTAGGATCATAAGCATCGGGTTCTGCTTGCTCGAGCAAATGCCCTACACACCAAGTTACCACATCATTATCGCCACATTTAATAAAACCATCCCCACGTTGATGAGGTTTGGGGAGTACATCAGCAATAGCGCGAGCTAAGCTTGGTTTTTCGGCGATAAATAAACGCATAATGGTATGAGAAGATTAGTCGATTTGACGACGACCAAGAAAAGAGTGAGTAAGCGTGGTACCGTCCACAGTTTCCAGTTCACCACCGACAGGAATGCCATGAGCGATACGACTCACTTTGATATTATGTTGGCGGCACATTTCAGCGATATAATTTGCTGTTGCATCACCTTCCACAGTTGGATTTGTTGCAAGAATCACCTCGTGGAAAGATTCTTCTACTAAACGTTTTTGCAGTAAATCTAAACCAATTTCACGAGGGCCAATACCATCAAGTGGTGATAAGTGTCCCATTAAGACAAAATAACGTCCTGAAAATTGCCCTGTTTGCTCAATCGCTTGAATATCTGCGGGCATTTCAACGACACAAAGCAAACCTGAATTTTGACGTCGTGGATTATTGCAAATGTTGCAAGTATCTTCTTCCGTAAAGTCTCGACATTGTGAACAATGGCCAATTTTAGACATGGCTTCTGTGAGTGCTCGAGCCAAATTCATCCCACCGCTACGATTACGTTGTAAAAGATGATAAGCCATACGTTGCGCAGATTTAGGCCCTACGCCGGGAAGACAACGTAAGTTTTCAATAAGGTGTTCTAAAAGTGGACTGCTTTGCATAGTGATTAATGAGAGGAAACTGAGAGATGACGCGTGAATCTTATCTTCACGCGCCTAATAATTAAAACGGAAACTTCATTCCCGGAGGTAATGGCATTCCAGCGGTAACTGATGCCATTTTTTCTTTTTGTAATTCTTCAGCACGACGTACCGCATCGTTAAAAGCGGCCGCGATTAAATCTTCTAACATTTCTTTATCGTCTTCCATTAAAGACGGATCAATGTCAATGCGACGGCAGTTATGTGCACCATTAATTGTGATTTTAACTAAACCTGCACCAGATTCACCTGTTACTTCTAGTTGCGCGATTTCTTCCTGCATTTTTTGCATTTTCTCTTGCATTTGTTGGGCTTGTTTCATTAAGCCGCCTAAACCGCCTTTTCCAAACATAATGTTATCCTTTATTAAGTCAAAAATTGCGTGCATTCTAGCGAAAAAATGGGCTTTTGGGAACAGTGGGGTTAATGATTTGGGGTATTTAAAATCTCAGAAAATTTTACCGCACTTTTGAAGTAAAGTGCGGTGAAATTTAGTAGGGTTTAGAATGGGAAGAGATGGTTATTCTGGTGTAATCCATTCGACAGTCCAGCTTCCTGTACCTTCTGGAACTAATGTTTTTGTCAGATAAGGCAAAATTTCTTTCATTTGGGTTTCTAATGTCCAAGGTGGATTAATTACCACCATACCGCTTGCCGTCATACCTCGTTGATCGCTATCAGGGCGAACAGCGAGCTCAATTTTTAGAATTTTTCTAATCCCTGTTGCTTCTAAGCCCTTAAAAATACGTTTGGTTTGTTGGCGTAATACAACGGGATACCAAATCGCGTAGGTACCAGTGGCAAAACGCTTATAACCTTCTTCAATAGCTTTGACGACAAGATCATAATCTTCTTTTAATTCATAAGGCGGATCGATTAGCACTAAGCCACGACGTTCTTTGGGAGGTAGCGTTGCTTTGACTTGTTGAAAACCATTGTCACATTTTACGGTGACATTTTTGTCGTCACTAAAATTATTGCGAAGGATTGGATAATCGCTAGGATGAAGTTCGGTCAATAGTGCGCGATCTTGTGGGCGCAATAATTCAGCAGCAATTAACGGTGAGCCAGCATAATAACGTAGTTCTTTGCCACCATAATTGAGTTTTTTGATCATTTTTACATAACGAGCAACATCTTCGGGTAAATCAGTTTGCTCCCACAGACGTACAATACCTTCTTTATATTCTCCCGTTTTTTCTGATTCGTTTGAGGATAAACGATAACGCCCCACGCCAGAGTGCGTATCCAAGTAAAAAAAGCCTTTTTCTTTGAGTTTAAGATTTTCCAAAATGAGCATTAAGACGATATGTTTCAAGACATCAGCATGATTGCCTGCATGGAATGAGTGACGATAACTCAGCATAATATATCCTTTGTTTAATAACGAAGGCGAGCCCATTGACTCGCCTGATTGTGCACTAAAGTGCGGTCATTTTTAGAAGAGTTCTTCTGGTTGTGCAGCAGGCGTTGGCGTATTGCCTTCATTATTTAAGCGTTGCTGTAATTCTGTGGGAACATAATAACCACGCTCTTGCATTTCCGAAAGGTAGGTACGTGTCGGTTCAGTACCTACAATAAAGTATTCTTTACGTCCACCAGCGGGAGAAAGCAATCCAGTCATCGTATCAATACTTTTTTCCATAATTTTCGGTGGTAATGGTAATTTACGTTCAGGTTTGTCGCTCAATGCAGTTTTCATATAAGCGACCCAAGCTGGCATCGCTGTTTTCGCCCCTGCTTCTCCGCGCCCGAGTACACGTTTGTTGTCGTCAAATCCGACATAAGTTGTGGTGACTAAGTTTGCACCAAATCCCGCATACCAAGCTACTTTTGAACTGTTAGTCGTACCTGTTTTTCCGCCTATATCGCTACGTTTAATGGTTTGTGCAATGCGCCAACTGGTGCCTTTCCAGTCTAAACCTTGTTCTCCATAAATCGCAGTATTTAAGGCACTACGAATGAGAAAGGCAAGTTCGCCACTAATGACACGTGGCGCATATTCTATTTTTGACGAGGCATTTTTTGCTGCTGCCATTAAATCAATCGCATCTTCTTTAAGTGCGGTCACATTTGACTGTAATTCTGGCAGTTCAGGTACCGTTTCAGGTTGTTGATCAACTTCTTCACCGTTTGTACTGTCATCTGATGGTTTTAAGGCATTCTCGCCTAAAGGAATATTGGCAAAGCCGTTGATTTTATCTTTCGTTTCACCATAAACCACTGGGAGATCATTACACTCAATACAAGCAATTTTAGGGTTTGCAACAAATAAGTCTTTACCCGTGTTATCTTGAATTTTTTCAATGATATAAGGTTCAATGAGGAAACCACCATTATCAAACACCGCATAAGCTCTAGCCATTTCTAATGGTGTGAAAGAGGCAGCGCCAAGCGCTAAGGCCTCACTTGCAAAATATTGATCACGTTTAAAACCAAAACGCTGTAAAAATTCTGCTGTGAAATCAATACCTGCCGTTTGGATAGCACGAATAGCAATCATATTTTTAGATTGACCTAATCCTACGCGTAAACGCATTGGACCATCATAACGATCAGGTGTGTTTTTTGGTTGCCACAGTTTTTGTCCTGGTTTTTGAATAGAAATTGGGCTGTCTTGTAATACACTAGAAAGTGTTAAGCCTTTTTCTAATGCCGCTGCGTAAATAAATGGTTTGATAGAGGAACCCACTTGAACTAAGGATTGTGTTGCTCGGTTGAACTTACTTTGTTCATAGCTAAAGCCACCAACAATGGCTTCAATCGCACCATTATCTGAGTTAAGCGATACTAACGCAGAGTTAGCTGCTGGAATTTGTCCTAATTGCCATTCACCATTAGTGAGTTGACGAATCCAAATTTGCTCACCTACTTTTACAGGATTACTTTTGCCAGTCCAACGCATTGCATTAGTGGATAGCGTCATTTTTTCACCGGATGCTAATAATAGATCTGCACCACCTTTTGCCATGCCAACCACAGCCGCTGGAATAAATGGCTCAGAATCTGGCAGTTTGCGTAGAAAACCGACAATGCGATCATTATCCCAAGTAGCTTCATTTTTTTGCCATAAAGGCGCACCACCGCGATAACCGTGACGCATATCGTAATCAATTAAGTTGTTACGTACGGCTTTTTGGGCTTCAGCTTGGTCTTTTGAAAGCACAGTGGTAAATATTTTATAACCACTGGTGTAGGCGTTTTCTTCACCAAAACGGCGAACCATTTCTTGGCGAACCATTTCAGTGACATAATCTGCACGAAATTCAAATTTTGCGCCATGATAACTGGCAACGATAGGCTCTTTTAATGCCGCATCATATTCTTCTTTGCTGATGTATTTTTCATCTAACATTCGGCTTAGCACCACATTGCGGCGTTCTTCTGAACGTTTCAAAGAATAAAGCGGGTTCATGGTTGAAGGCGCCTTCGGTAAACCTGCGATAATGGCCATTTCCGATAACGTCAATTCATTTAATGATTTACCGAAATAGGTTTGTGCAGCAGCTGCAACACCATAAGAACGATAGCCTAAAAAGATTTTGTTTAAATAAAGCTCTAAGATTTCTTGTTTGGTGAGGGTATTTTCAATTTCTACGGCAAGCACGGCTTCACGAGCTTTACGAATAATAGTTTTTTCTGGGGTTAAGAAAAAGTTACGCGCTAATTGTTGGGTGATCGTACTTGCACCTTGTGATGCGCCACCATTATTCACTGCAACAAATAACGCACGCGCAATGCCGATAGGATCGAGACCATGGTGATCATAAAAGCGGCTATCTTCCGTCGCTAAAAATGCATCAATTAAGCGTTGTGGTACTTCAGCTAATTTCACTGGAATACGTCGTTGCTCGCCAACTTCACCAATTAATTTACCGTCGGCCGTATAAATCTGCATTGGCTGTTGTAATTCAACAGTTTTTAATGCTTCTACTGAGGGCAATTCCGATTTTAGGTGGAAATACAGCATTCCGCCTGCGACTAAACCTAAAATACATAAAGTTAATAGGGTGCTAAATATCAATTTTGCGATCCGCATCGTAAAATTCTCGCTTCGTTAATGAATATTCTTGTCAAGAGACCTATGATTTGGCTGCTAAGTATAAAAGATTCAGCCTTTAAAGAATAGGAAAAAATATGCAATTCTCCCGGAAAAATCACCGCACTTTACAAATTGGTATTCACCGTAAGCAGGGGTATTTTGATTTCGTGTGGTTTGATGAGTTAGAACAACCACAATGTTATCAAATCTTTGTCAATGATAAAGATTTTAAAAATCGTTTTTTGCGACATTTAAAAACACAATCTCAAGGGAAAACCTTTTCTTTGCAGTTTGTGGCAAGTATTTCTGCTCACTTGATTTGGTCGAAAGTATTAATGTTACCGCAAATATTAAATGCGCAAGAATGTCATCAACAATGTAAATTTGTGATTGAGAAAGAGTTGCCTATTCCTTTGGATGAATTGTGGTTTGATTATATTTCTACTCCGTTAAAGCAAGGTTTTTGTTTAGAGATTACGGCCATTCGAGAGGCGAGTGCTAAAACTTATCTGCAGGATTTTCAACCATTTAGAATTAATGTGTTAAATGTTGTTCCTCATAGCATCTTGCGTGCATTTCAATATTTGTTGAATGAGCAAGTGCGGTCAGAAAATACCTTATTTTTATTTCAAGAAGATGACTATTGTTTGGCGATTTGTGAAAGAGCGCAGCAATCGCAAATTTTACAATCTCACGAAAATTTGACCGCACTTTATGAGCAATTTACTGAACGTTTTGAAGGAAAAATTGAACAAGTTTTTGTGTATCAAATTCCTTCAATTCATACGACATTACTAGAAAACTGGCAGCGGGTAGAAACAGATTTACCCTTTATCGCGCTCGGCAATGCGCTGTGGCAAAAAGATTTACATCAACAAAAAGTGAGTCGCTAAATGTCGATGAATTTATTGCCATGGCGTATTTATCAACATCAAAAGCGTTTACGTCGTTTAGCTTTTTATATCGCTTTATTTATCTTGCTTGCTATTAATTTAATGTTGGCTTTTAGTAATTTGAGTGAGCAACAGAAACAAAATTTGCAGACACAGCAAAAGTATTTTGAGCAACTTAATCAGCAACTTCACAAAACTACCACTCAAATTGATCTGTTACGTAGTGCGGTGAAAGTTGGTGAAGTTTTGCAATCTCTCACGAATGGGCAAGTTCAAAATAGTTTGCAGCGATTAAGTGAATTGCCTCTTCAGAAAGGCGAATTAAACCGATTTAAACAAGATGCCCATAACTTAAGTTTGGAAGGTCGAGCACAAGATCAAACAGAATTTGAATCGGTACATCAATTTTTAAATAAACATTTTCCCAATGTGAAATTAAGTCAGGTTCAGCCTGAACAACATACATTGTTTTTTCGCTTTGATATGGAACAAGGAGAGGAAAAGTGAAAGCCTTTTTTAACGATCCTTTTACACCTTTTGGAAAATGGCTAAGTCAGCCTTTTTATGTGCATGGTTTGACTTTTTTATTGTTATTAAGTGCGGTGATTTTTCGCTCCGTTTTAGATTATATCGAGGGGAGCTCGCGTTTCCATGAAATCGAAAGTGAATTAGCAGGGAAACGATCAGAATTGTTGCATCAACAGAAAATTTTAACCTCTTTACAGCAGCAATCGGAAAGCCGAAAACTTTCTCCAGAACTGGCTGCGCAAATTATGCCTTTGAATAAACAAATTCAACGTTTAGCTGCACGTAACGGTTTATCTCAGCATTTACGTTGGGAAATGGGGCAGTTGCCCATTTTGCATTTACAGCTTACTGGGCATTTTGAAAAAACGAAGACATTTTTGACCGCACTTTTAGCTAATACATCACAGCTTTCTGTAAGCCGGTTGCAATTTATGAAACCCGAAGACAGCCCATTGCAAACCGAGATCATTTTTCAGCTAGATAAGGAGGCAAAATGAAGTATTGGTTTTACCTGATTACATTATTTTTTATGAATTGCAGTTGGGGACAAGATCCTTTCGATAAAACACAGCGTACCCATTCTCAGTTTGATAACGCACAAACAGTACTCGAGCAGACAGAAATAATCTCCTCAGATGTATCTAATAATCAATGCGGAGCGGATGAAAATCGCCAAGCAGCTGAAATTCCTTTGAACGCTTTAAAATTAGTGGGCGTAGTGATTTCTAAAGATAAAGCCCTGGCGTTATTGCTGGATCAGGATTTGCAAATTTACAGCGTTTTAGAAGGTGTTGATGTGGCTCAAGAAGGATATGTTGTAACAAAAATCAATCAAAATAAAGTTCAATTTATGCGTAAGTCTGGTGTGCAATGTGATAGCACTGAACAGAAAGAATTAAGTTTTTAAAGGAAGATTATGAAGAAATACCTTGTAAAGTGCGGTTGTTTTTTAATGTGTTTTTGTTTGCCATTAATCGTTTGTGCTAATCCTAAAACAGATAACGAACGTTTTTTTATTCGTTTGTCGCAAGCGCCTTTAGCTAAAACACTGGAGCAATTAGCTTTCCAACATGACGTCAATTTAGTGATGGATGAGACGCTAGAAGGCAATATTTCTTTGAAATTAGATAATATTGACATGCCACATTTGCTACAAATAATCGCTAAAAGTAAGAAGCTTACTTTGAATAAAGATGAAGGCATTTACTATCTGAATGGAGGGCAATCAGGCAAAGGTCAAGCTGTAGGAAATCTTACTACAAATGAACCGAACTTAGTGAGTTACACGGTAAAACTCCATTTTGCTAAAGCCTCTGAATTAATGAAGTCCTTAACGACAGGAAGTGGCTCTTTGCTTTCACCAGCAGGGAGCATTACCTTTGATGATCGCAGTAATTTACTGGTTATTCAGGATGAGCCTCGTTCTGTGCAAAATATCAAAAAACTAATTTCTGAAATGGATAAACCTATTGAGCAGATCGCTATTGAAGCGCGTATTGTGACAATTACGGATGAGAGTTTGAAAGAACTCGGCGTTCGGTGGGGGATTTTTAATCCAACGGAAAATGCTGCGCGTGTAGCGGGTAGCTTAGCCGGAAATGGCTTTGAAAATATTACGGATAATCTTAATGTAAATTTTGCGACAACGACGACACCTGCTGGTTCGATAGCATTACAAGTCGCGAAAATTAATGGTCGATTGCTTGATTTAGAATTGAGCGCTTTGGAGCGTGAAAATAATGTAGAAATTATCGCAAGTCCTCGCTTACTCACTACGAATAAGAAAAGTGCGAGCATTAAACAAGGCACAGAAATTCCTTATGTTGTGAGCAATACTCGTAACGATACACAATCAGTGGAGTTTCGTGAGGCTGTACTTGGTTTGGAAGTGACGCCACATATTTCTAAAGATAACAATATCTTACTTGATTTATTGGTGAGTCAAAATTCTCCTGGTTCTCGTATCGCTTATGGACAAAACGAGGTGGTATCTATTGATAAGCAAGAAATTAATACTCAGGTTTTTGCCAAAGATGGGGAAACCATTGTACTTGGCGGTGTGTTCCACGATACGATCACAAAAAGCGAAGATAAAGTGCCAGTACTTGGCGATATACCAGGCATTAAACGATTGTTTAGTAAAGAAAGTGAACGACATCAAAAACGTGAGCTCGTGATTTTCGTGACGCCTCATATTTTAAAAGCTGGAGAAACGTTAGAAGCGTTGAAACAAAAAAGTGCGGGTAAAAAGTTACAATGAGTTACTGCCGTTTGTTTTATCACATTGTTTTTAGGACAAAAGGCAGTGTTTATGCCATTAATGAAGAAAATGAGAAAATTCTCTATGATTACATTTGGGGATTTGTTAAAGCGCACCATTCTATACTTCATCGAATTAATGGTATGCCAGATCATCTACATTTATTTGTTGAATTACACCAAACGATTTCAGTGGCTGAATTTGTTCGTAAATTAAAAAAGTCGACACACCGTTTTTTAGATGAAAATAAATCATTATTTCCAGAATTTACGGCTTGGTCAGTAGGATATTGCGCATTAACTTATAGCGACAGGGATAAACATCAACTTATTAATTACATTAAGAATCAAAAACAGCATCACAAAGAAACCCATTTCAATGATGAAATGAAGAGCCTATTTCAACGTGAAGGAATTGATTTTAACGTAGAATGGTTTGAAAGAAATGTTTAGTGGTTTTTGGGAATGCTTATTTTTCCCCCTAGGTTTGTAATCCGTGGGTAAGTATACCCACGGTTAGTGATGGTAATCATAGTTCCCCTTTGGGGAACACCTATACCTACCCCAACGGGGTAGCATTATGATTAGCCTAGGGTACACCTACCCTAGGTTTGTAAACCGTGAGTAAGTATACCCACGGTTAGTGATGGTAATCATAGTTCCCCTTTGGGGAACACCTATACCTACCCTAACAGGGTAGCATTATGATTAGCCTAGGGTAAACCTACCCTAGGTTACTATAGCTACCCTAAGTCGCCGTAATCACTAATAAGGATCAAATGAACTTCTTCAATTTTCACTGTATCCACTGTCGTGGCAATCTGCATATCGCAAAAAATGGGTTATGTTCATGTTGCCAAAAACAAATTAAATCTTTTCCTTATTGCGGTCATTGTGGTGCAGAATTGCAATATTATGCGCAGCATTGTGGTAATTGCCTTAAACAAGAACCTAGTTGGGATAAGATAGTCATTATTGGGCATTATGTTGAACCACTTTCGGTATTAATTCATCGTTTTAAATTTCAAAATCAATTTTGGATTGACCGCACTTTAGCTCGGCTTTTATATCTTGCGGTGCGTGATGCTAAACGAACGCATCAACTTAAATTGCCAGAAGCAATCATTCCAGTGCCGTTATATCATTTTCGTCAGTGGCGAAGGGGTTATAATCAGGCTGATTTATTATCTCAGCAATTAAGTCGTTGGTTGGATATTCCTAATTTGAACAATATCGTAAAACGTGTGAGATACACGCATACTCAACGTGGTTTGAGTGCAAAAGATCGTCGTCAGAATTTAAAAAATGCCTTTTCTCTTGCTGTTTCGAAAAATGAGTTTCCTTATCGTCGCGTAGCATTGGTGGATGATGTGATTACTACAGGCTCTACACTCAATGAAATCTCAAAATTGTTGCGAAAATTGGGCGTGGAGGAGATCCAAGTGTGGGGACTGGCGCGAGCTTAATATAAAGCACTGGAAAAAAAAGCGCGATGAGCGTATTATTCCCGATACTTTCTCTCAAGTATTTAGGACATAATTATGGAACAAGCAACCCAGCAAATCGCTATTTCTGATGCCGCACAAGCGCATTTTCGAAAACTTTTAGACACGCAAGAAGAAGGAACGAATATTCGTATTTTCGTCGTTAATCCGGGTACGCCTAATGCGGAATGTGGCGTATCTTATTGCCCACCGAATGCCGTAGAAGAAAGTGATTTTGAAATGAAATATGACACTTTTTCTGCATTTATTGATGAGGTCAGCCTGCCTTTCTTAGAAGAAGCAGAAATTGATTATGTTACCGAAGAACTTGGTGCGCAGCTTACCTTAAAAGCGCCAAATGCCAAAATGCGTAAGGTGGCTGATGATGCGCCATTAATTGAACGTGTTGAATATGTGATTCAAACTCAAATTAATCCACAGCTTGCAAGTCATGGTGGACGCATAACCTTAATTGAAATTACTGAAGATGGTTACGCAATTTTACAATTCGGTGGTGGTTGTAACGGTTGTTCAATGGTGGACGTTACATTAAAAGATGGCGTAGAAAAACAACTTGTTAGCCTATTCCCGAATGAATTAAAAGGTGCAAAAGACGTAACCGAACATCAGCGTGGAGAGCACTCTTATTATTAGTGAGTTGTAAAAAGAAGATTTATAATAACCGCACTTTGAAAGTGCGGTTATTTTTATGGAGTAAAAAATGAAAACACTTCATTCAGATGATTTTGGTTATTGGTTGCTTACTCAAGGTTCAAATCTTTATTTACTGAATAATGAATTGCCTTTTGGTTCAGCTACAAAGCTTGGAATCGAAGGATTGCAGGCAATGCAAATCGGTGAATGGAAAAACCATCCGTTATGGCTTGTGGCTGAGCAAGAAAGTGATGAACGAGAATATGTAAGTTTGCGTGGATTACTTTCTCTGCCAGAGGATGAATTCCATGTATTAAGCCGAGGTGTGGAAATTAATCATTTCCTGAAAACCCATAAATTTTGTGGAAAGTGCGGTCATAAAACACAGCAAATTCAAGAAGAGCTCGCCGTGCAATGTACTCACTGCGGGTATCGAACTTATCCTGTAATTTGCCCATCCATTATTGTTGCGGTTCGACGTGGCAAAGAAATATTGCTTGCTAATCACAAGCGTCATTATCACCCGAACGGAGGAATGTATACCACCCTTGCTGGCTTTGTAGAGGTTGGTGAAACATTTGAACAAGCGGTAAGGAGAGAGGTTTTTGAGGAAACAGGGATTTTGATAAAAAATATTCGTTATTTTGGTAGCCAGCCTTGGGCATTTCCGAATTCTCAAATGGTCGGTTTTCTTGCTGATTATGAGAGCGGTGAAATTACTTTGCAGGAAAGTGAAATTCATGATGCGCAGTGGTTTTCTTATGATCAACCCTTGCCAGAATTACCGCCAACAGGTACTATCGCTCGCAAATTAATTCATACGACGCTTGAACTCTGTAAAGCAGAAAATAAATGCGATTCATAAATATTCCAACTCTTACGAATTAAGGAAATAAGATGCGAAATCCGATTCATAAACGCTTAGAAAACTTAGAAAGTTGGCAACATCTTACTTTTATGGCTGCTTTATGTGAACGTATGGCACCAAATTTTAAATTGTTCTGTCAAATGAACGAGCTTAGCGTTGAAGCTAAAACGTATCAAAATATTCTCAATTTGGTATGGGAATATTTAACGGTTAAAGATGCCAAGATCAACTTTGAAAATCAGTTGGAGAAATTGGAAACAATTATTCCTGATGTAAATGATTATGAGAGTTTTGGTGTTGTGCCGGCGTTAGATGCTTGCCAGGCTTTAGCTGAAATTTTACATGCTATTATCGCTGGTGAAACATTAGAAAGAGCGGTGGAAATGAGTTTAATTTCTTTAGGTACGGTAACGAGTTTATTGGAAACGGAAACGGGGCGAGATTGGTCGGAAAGTGAGCTAAAAGAAAGTAAAGATATTCAAACAGAACTTGATGTGCAATGGCAAGTTTATCGTTTGCTTAAAGAATGTGAAAAACGTGATATTGAATTAATTTTAGATTTAAAAAATGAGATCCGAGCCGAGGGAATCTCTAATATTGGTATAGAATTTCATCAATAACGTGAGATTTGTCACAATTTTTAAAAATCTTGCTTTTAATTCATCGTAAGTTAGATTATCCTTTGCACAGCTTTTGTGGTTAGCCCGCAGGCATATTTTGAAGAGTCAAATTTTTATTTAACAGAAGGTACAAATTTATGAACAAAACAGATTTAATTGATGCAATTGCAAGCGCTGCAGAATTAAACAAAAAACAAGCTAAAGCTGCGTTAGAAGCGACTTTAGAAGCGATTACTGTAAGCCTCAAAAAAGGTGAACCTGTACAATTAATCGGTTTCGGTACATTCAAAGTAAATGCACGTGCTGCACGTACTGGTCGTAACCCACAAACTGGTGCTGAAATTAAAATCGCAGCATCTAAAGTACCAGCGTTTGTATCTGGTAAAGCATTAAAAGATGCAATCAAATAATTAATATTTGAATGATTTTAAACCCTGCCAATGAGCAGGGTTTTTTATTACCTAAAATTTACTTTACAAAACAATATTCTTTAAATAAACTTTCGAACCGAAATTTATTGCATCTAAGGATAGCTTTATGAAAAAAAGTAGCCAGCCTCGTAATACTAAACAACGTCGCCATACAATTATGCAACTTTTGCAAGAACAAGGTGAGGTAAGTGTAGAACAGCTAGTACAGCTTTTTGATATATCTGAAGTGACTATTCGTAAAGACTTAAGTGCGCTAGAAACAAATGGTTTTTTATTGCGTAAATATGGTGGCGCAATTTTAATGCCAAAAGAAATTATTGATGAAAACGAAAATGATGAACTTACGAAACGAAAGTTTGTCATAGCGAAAGCCGCCGCCGAACGTATTCGTGATCATAACCGTATTATCGTAGATAGCGGTAGTACTACAGCGGCTCTGATTAAGCAACTTAATTTAAAACAAGGCTTAGTTGTAATGACGAACTCACTTTCGGTGGCAACAGAATTGAGAGCATTAGAAAATGAGCCAACGTTGCTGATGACTGGTGGAACTTGGGATACTCGTTCGGAATCGTTTCAAGGAAAAGTAGCTGAACAGGTGCTACGTTCTTACGATTTCGACCAACTTTTTATTGGTGCCGATGGCATTGATTTAGCGCGAGGTTCTACGACCTTTAATGAACTTGTAGGATTAAGTCAGGTGATGGCGGAAGTTTCTCGTGAAGTTGTTGTGATGGTGGAATCTCAGAAAATTGGTCGGAAAATGCCAAATTTAGAATTAACTTGGCAACAAATTGATGTGCTTATTACTGATACAGGATTGTCAGAACAAGATAAAAAAGCCATTTTAGCTCATGGCGTAGAAGTAATTTGCGTATAAAGTGCGGTTAAAAAAATAGACGTATTTTTTATTTAATTAACAATAAGGAAAGCTTATGTGTGGTATTGTCGGCGCGGTAGCGCAACGTGATGTAGCGGAAATCTTAATTAATGGTTTACATCGTTTGGAATATCGTGGTTATGATTCGGCAGGTGTTGCAGTGGTAAATGAACATCATGAATTACAACGCGTGCGCTGCTTAGGTAAAGTAAAAGCTTTAGATAAGGCGGTATCGGAGAAACCATTGATTGGCGGTACAGGCATTGCGCATACGCGTTGGGCGACGCATGGTGAACCTTCAGAAACCAATGCTCATCCACATGCGTCAGGCACTTTTGCCGTAGTACATAACGGTATTATTGAAAATCACGAAGATCTTCGTGAATTATTAAAATCTCGTGGTTATGTATTTTTATCGCAAACAGATACTGAAGTAATCGCTCATCTGGTTGAATGGGAAATGCGTAGCACGGATTCACTTTTAGACGCTGTGAAAAAAGTAGTAAAACAGCTCACGGGCGCATATGGTATGGTGGTAATGGACAGTCGCTATCCTGAACATTTAGTGGCAGCTCGTTCTGGCAGTCCGCTAGTGATTGGCTTAGGTATTGGTGAAAATTTCTTAGCTTCAGATCAACTTGCGCTTTTAAGTGTTACCCGCCGTTTTATCTTTTTAGAAGAAGGGGATATTGCAGAAATTACACGTCGCACAGTTGATATTTATGATACTTACGGAAATAAAGTTGATCGTGAAATTCACGAATCTAATCTTGAAAATGACGCGGCAGAGAAAGGCAAATTCCGTCATTTTATGCAGAAAGAAATTTACGAGCAGCCAACCGCACTTATCAATACAATGGAAGGACGTATCAATCATGAAAATGTGATTGTCGATTCAATCGGTAATGGTGCAAAAGGTATTTTAGAAAAAGTTGAGCATATTCAAATTGTTGCTTGTGGTACATCCTATAATGCAGGTATGGTGGCGCGTTATTGGTTTGAATCTTTGGCTGGAGTGAGCTGTGATGTTGAAATTGCATCAGAGTTTCGTTATCGCAAATTTGTTACCCGTCCAAATAGCTTATTGATTACACTTTCTCAATCTGGCGAAACAGCAGATACTTTAGCCGCACTTCGTTTAGCGAAAGAAAAGGGCTACATGGCGGCATTAACAATTTGTAATGTTGCCGGATCTTCACTAGTACGCGAATCAGATCTTGCATTTATGACGCGTGCCGGTGTTGAAGTTGGGGTGGCATCAACAAAAGCATTTACGACACAGCTCGCTGCGTTATTAATGTTGGTGACGGCACTTGGTAAAGTTAAAGGTCATATTTCTGCAGAAAAAGAGCATGAGATTATCAAAGCAATGCAATCTTTACCTGCAGAAATTGAAAAAGCGTTAGCTTTTGATACAGAAATTGAAGCATTAGCTGAGGATTTTGCTGAAAAACATCATGCACTTTTCTTAGGTCGTGGTGCATTTTATCCAATTGCCGTAGAGGCCTCTTTGAAATTGAAAGAGATTTCTTATATTCACGCTGAAGCTTATGCGGCGGGAGAATTGAAACACGGGCCATTAGCGTTGATTGATGCCGATATGCCGGTAATTGTTGTGGCGCCAAATAATGAATTATTAGAGAAAGTAAAATCGAACATTGAAGAGGTTCGTGCTCGTGGCGGTCAATTATACGTATTTGCCGATAAAGAAGCGGGCTTTACACCAAGTGAAGGAATGAAAATCATCACGATGCCAAAAGTCAATGATATCGTTGCACCGATTTTTTATACTATCCCAATGCAGTTGCTTTCTTATCATGTGGCTTTAATTAAAGGTACTGACGTAGATCAACCTCGTAACTTAGCGAAATCTGTTACCGTAGAATAAAGTGCGGTTGATTTTAAGGTAAATTTAAAGCACAGATTATAGCTTGTGCTTTATCTGATTGAATGAAAAGGGCGAACATTAAAATGTTCTCCCTTTTCTGATCTAAAAAAACGTATAACTTAGCCCATACCGTATTTTTTTAGTTTTTTACGTAATGTACCACGGTTGATACCAAGCATATTTGCTGCACGGGTTTGATTACCACGAGTATATTGCATAATCATATCTAACATCGGGTGTTCAACTTCCGCTAATACTAATTCATAAAGATCATTCACATCTTGACCATCTAATTGCGCTAAATAATTACGCAATGCTTGTTTTACTGAATCGCGTAATGGTTTGTTGGTCACTTGTGATTGCGCATTTAATACTGATACTGTTAAAGCATCAGCAGGACTACGTTGTTGTTCTAACATTTTTCTTTATCCAAAATTAAATTGAAAAAATCTTCCAATACAATGAGTTGCTCTTTTGGATCACTAATTGCATTAAAAGTCTGTTTAAAAACGGAATCAGGTTGAATTCCCTGTAAATACCAAGCCACGTGTTTACGCGCAATGCGATAGCCTTTTTGTTCGCCATAGAATTGATGTAATTCTTGAATGTGACGCAAAATTTGACCGCACTTTTCGTTTAAACTTGGTATTTGGCTTATCGAATCATGCTCAATTAGGTTTTCCACAGCTTGAAATAGCCAAGGGTTACCTAGCGCAGCACGACCGATCATAATGGCATCCGCTCCGGTATAATCGAGAACGAATTTTGCTTTCCGAGCAGAATCAATATCACCATTGGCTATAACCGGTATGGCAATTGCTTGTTTAACGGCTTTGATGTTGTCATATTCCGCTTCGCCTTCAAAAAGACAAGCTCGTGTACGACCATGCACCGTTAGTGCTTGTATGCCACATTGTTCTGCAATTTTGCCGATTTGAACGCAGTTTCGATTAGATTTATCCCAGCCTGTACGAATTTTTAAGGTCACCGGCACATTCACGGCAGCCACCACTTCACGCAGAATTTTTTCTACGAGATCAGGAAATTGCAACAATGCAGAGCCTGCGAGTTTGCGATTTACTTTTTTGGCGGGGCACCCCATATTAATGTCAATGATTTGAGCGCCATATTCCACGTTGATAGCAGCAGCTTGTGCCATCTCGAGTGGATCACTGCCTGCAATTTGCACGGCATTGAGGCCTAAATCTTCGCTATGTGCCAAACGCAATTTAGATTTTTCAGTATGCCAAACCTGCGGATTGGTAGACATCATTTCTGAAAATGTCAGCCCTGCACCATAATGTGCGCAAAGGCGACGAAAAGGCTGATCGGTAATGCCTGCCATCGGCGCGAGCAAAATACGATTTTTTAATTCGTAAGAACCAATCCGCATTTTGAAACCACCTATAAACAAGCCTAAATCCAATACTGTCGAACAAGGCGACAACCGACAAGGCTCGCTATAATACGCATTTTGCCTTACTTTGCAAAGTGAAATTTGTTTAAAAAATACACTTTTTTTGATTGACAAAAAGAAATTAAAGCGTTTTTAGCTTACCCGTAATTCGGCACCATTCTTCTCTCACCGCGACTGGCTCTAACGCAAATGTTTGCGTATAGGCATCGCATACCAATTGAGCTTGAGTTTCTAAAATGCCTGATAAACCAAGATCGCCATTCGGTTTAACAAGTTGGCTAATGATTGGGTAAAGTTCTTTGAGAGGGCCAGCAAGAATATTTGCCACTACGACATCAGCTTTTAAATCAGAGGGTTTTTCATCAGATAAGAACAGTTGTAGGCGATCTGCAACGCCATTTTGCTCGGCATTATTGCGACTGGCTAGAATTGCTTGCGGATCGATATCAATTCCCACCGCACTTTTCGCACCAAGTTTTAATGCAGCAATGGCTAAAATACCTGAACCACAGCCAAAATCGATGACGGTTTTATCTTTTAAATCTAGGCCATCTAGCCATTCTAAACATAGCGCGGTTGTAGGATGCGTGCCTGTCCCAAATGCTAAGCCTGGGTCAAGCATCACATTGACGGCATTTTCATCAGGCACATCACGCCAACTTGGACAAATCCATAAACGCTTACCAAATTGCATTGGGTGGAAGTTATCCATCCACTCGCGCTCCCAGTCTTTGTCTTCTATTTGTTCAATTTTGTATGCCGTATTGCTATCTAAGTGTTTCGCTTCTTTTAATAAGCGGACGATTTCTGCCATATCTGTTTCTGCATCAAATAACGCAATAACATCGGTGTTGCCCCATAAACGAGTTTCACCAGGCAAAGGCTCAAAAATCGGTGTATCTTGACTATCCATAAAAGTCACAGAAACGGAGCCGATTTCTTCTAAAAAATCGCTCATTTGTTCTGCTTTTTCATTAGTGCTATTCAGACGAATTTGAATCCAGGCCATTTGTTTTTTCCTTTATTTCATAAAATGGGGCGTATTATACCGATTTTTTCAAAAGTTTCGGCAGTAAAGTCGAGCCAAGTGTGGCAAGCATGATGATTGTTATACCAAGTGCGGCTGAAAATGATAGCGTTTCGCCAAGTAATGATACGGCAAATAAGATACCGAATAACGGTTCAAGTGCGACTAAAACACCGGAGATATTGGCATCTACACTATTAAGGCCTTTATTCCATAACCAATAGGCAAGCCAGCTACAGCCAATGGCAAGATATAATAAACCTGCAATACCCGTAGAATTTAATGATATTTGCCAGTTTTCTGTGAGTAATAGCGTAAATGGCAACGTTGTGATGGTGCCAAGAACAATGCTGACGGAGGTATAAGCCTGCGTTGAGACTTTGGCCACAACTCGCTGTGTCCAACGTAATACGGCAGCGAAAATGATCCCAGCACTTAGTACTAATAAACAGCCGAATAAACTGATGTTATCAATGCCTTCATTATTTTTTCCACCATTGATTAAAATCGCCACGCCAATAAATGCCATTGCGCCGAATAGCCAGTGAAACCATTTTGCTTTGTCTTTAAAGAAGAAATGTCCGACAAATACAACGAGCAGCGGTTCTAGCCCAATCATGGTAACTGCACTGGAGGCGGATGTATATTTTAGCCCGATGAATTGCAATAAAAATACGGCGGTATAGTTAAAGAATGCCAACCACCAGAGCTGTTTACGCATTGGTTTATCAATTTTTTTCCAACGACGTAAAAAGAGTGGCATGACAATAATCATTGCAATAATTAACCGCACTTGTACAACAAGCACAGGATCCATCATCGAATAAGTGAGTTTACCGACGATTAATGAACTGCTCCAAATAAGTAGCGCAAGAATTTGATAGAGCATTGATGTATCCCTGTGAATTGTTCCAATTCTATGTTTTAGCGTAGAAATTGCTGAAAGTGAGAAAATTAAATATCACCTTCCTCTAATTTAGAAGAAGGTGACAGCATATTGATTAATGCTTAAAGTGCGGTAACTTTTAATTGAGTTTTTTCAACCCGACGTTCGCCCAATTTATTACCCACTAAAAAGGCAATTAATCCAAATACTAATGATGGCACGATTTGATGGAAGTTAAATAATTTTATGCCAAGTTGAGTGAGCAAGATATAACTTCCCAAGCCGATAATCATTGAGCTTAACGCACCATAAGCATTTGCTTTATCCCAGTAAATACCCAGCACAATCACCCATAAAAATGCGGCTTCTAGTCCACCAAAGGCAAATAGGTTTAACCAAATAATCATATCTGGTGGATTAAGTGCGGCAAAGATTAAAAGTGCGGTCAAAATCAGCGTAATAATTGATGAAAAATAGCTCACTTTTTTCTCATTTTTTGCGGCTTCTGGTTTCGCAGAAAGGTATAAATCTTTTACAAAAATAGAAGAAGATTGAATAAGTTGTGCATCAATTGTGGACATAATCGCAGACATCGGTGCGGCTAAGAAAATACCGGCAATAATAGGCGGTAATACTTTTAGCATTAAAGTCGGAATCACTTGATCCGATACCGTTAAATTTGGAATAACCGCTCTGCCAAGCGCACCAGCTAAGTGCATACCCAACATAATAATTGAAAGTACAATGGTTCCAATCAGCATACCGCGATGTAAGGCTTTGCTGTCTTTAAATGCCATACATCGAACTGCGGTATGTGGAAGACCAACCACCCCGAAACAGACAAGTATCCAGAAAGAAGCCATAAATTGGAAATCTAACATTCCATTTGGCCCGTAAGGCGTGACTAAGTCAGGATCAATTTCAGTTAATTTATTAACCGCACTTTCTACACCACCGAGGGCATAAATCGTGCCAATAAGGAGAATTATAGTCCCAAAAATCATTACGGTACCTTGAATGGTATCCGTGAGTACAACGGCGCGGAAGCCCCCGATAAAAGTATAGATACCTACCGTTAAAGCAAATAAGAGTAATGCTTGAGTATAAGAAATGCCGATGGTTGTTTCTAATAAACGCGCACCACCAATAAATTGCACGGTCATAGCCGCAAAAAATGCGAGAAGAAGAGCAAGGCTTGATAGCCAGACTAAATATTTGTTTTTGTAACGATAAAGAAACAGATCGTTAATCGTTAATGCATTGGTTTCTCTTGATAATAGTGCGAATTTTTTACCTAATGCGCCTAATGCAAGCCACACAGCAGGGACTTGAATCATCGCCAGTAATACCCAACCTAATCCGTATTTATAAGCAGCGCCCGGCCCTCCGACAAAAGAACTTGCACTGGCATAAGTTGACGCAGTTGTCATTGCAAGCACAAACCCCGTCATGGAGCGATTACCTACATAATATTCTGTTAAAAAATCGCCTTTTGTACGTTTTACATAGGCAAAAATTGCCGCACCAAAAACAAAAGTGAGATAAATAATTAAAGGAAGAATAATACCTAAATTCATTTTTGATTCCCCTGATCGTTAATTTCAAGAGAAATATCCTGAAAAATAATTTTGATAATCCAATAACCAATCACGATGAATAAAATGGGTAAGTAAATACAGGAGAGTTCAAACCAGAGGGGAAAGCCGATAGGGCCTTGAGTTTCTTTAGGCAAATAAGCACATAAGCACCAACCTATCACATATAAAATAGATAGGCTCAATGCCCAACTGGCTTCTTTACCAGCTTGTTGATAACGTTGTTTTAATGTCATGTTTCTTCCTTAAATTTTTTATAAGTGAAAGTATATTTTTTGAATGATATAAGGGGCGCATATATCCTACGCCCCTTATGTTTGCCAATCTTACAACTTTTTTGAATAATTCAAAACGCTTTGCTCGTTTTAGTTTTTATTATCATTAAATAAATATCGGAATATATAAAAAATGGCTAACCTTTGTTAGCCATTTAAAGTTTAATTATTCATGCATCCCTAATTTTTTCTCCAAATAGTGAATGTTTGTTCCGCCTTTTTGGAAATTTTCATCTTCAAGAATTAATTCATGAAGTGGGATATTGGTTTTTATACCATCAATAATTGTTTCAGATAATGCATTTTGCATACGACGGATTGCAACTTCACGTGTATCACCATAAGTGATAAGTTTTGCGATCATAGAGTCGTAATGTGGAGGCACAGTATAGCCGCCATAAACATGAGAATCCCAACGAACGCCCAAACCGCCCGGTGAATGTAAGTGATTTACTTTACCCGGAGACGGTAAGAATGTTTTTGGATCTTCTGCGTTAATACGGCATTCCATTGCATGACCTTTAACTTTGATGTCTTCTTGTTTAAAGGAAATAGGTAAGCCTGCTGCAATGCGTAATTGCTCTTTCACTAAATCTACACCTGTAATCATTTCAGTTACAGGGTGTTCCACTTGAATACGAGTATTCATTTCAATGAAATAGAATTCGCCATTTTCATATAAGAATTCAAACGTACCTGCTCCGCGATAGCCGATTTCTACACAAGCTTTTGCACAGCGTGAGCCAATATCGCGGCGAACTTCTTCTGTGATACCTGGCGCTGGTGCTTCTTCCACCACTTTTTGGTGACGACGCTGCATTGAGCAGTCACGTTCAGCTAAATAAACTGCATTGCCATGGGTATCTGCTAATACTTGAATTTCCACGTGACGTGGATTTTCTAAGTATTTTTCCATATAGACCATATCATTATTGAATGCTGCTTTCGCTTCTGCTTTGGTCATCGCGATAGATTCTTCTAATGTGTCTTCGCTACGTACAACACGCATACCTCGGCCGCCGCCACCGCCTGATGCTTTGATGATGATTGGGTAGCCAATACGTTTGGCGATTTCTTTATTTTTAGCAATATCATTACCTACAGGGCCATCAGAACCCGGTACACAAGGCACACCCGCTTTTTTCATCGCTTTAATAGCTGAAACTTTATCGCCCATTAAACGGATGACATCTGCTGTTGGGCCGATGAAAGTGAAACCTGAACGTTCAACTTGTTCAGCAAAGTCAGCATTTTCAGATAAAAAACCGTATCCTGGGTGAATTGCATCCGCGCCTGTTACTTCGGCTGCAGCAATGATAGCTGGAATATTTAAATAACTTTTTGCGGAAGGTGCTGGACCGATACAAATGGTTTCATCAGCGAGTAAAACGTGTTTTAAATCACGATCAGCGGTGGAATGAACCGCTACAGTTTTAATACCTAATTCTTTACAAGCACGTAAAATGCGTAGTGCAATTTCACCGCGGTTAGCAATCACAACTTTTTCTAACATAAAAGAGTCCGTTTAGTCAGATAGACGTGAATTTTTATGTAGGTTCTTGAAATATTGTTCCCCCTATAAAATTTGGTATGAACAGATTTCAATTTATATTGCCTACGATAAATTCGCTCTAATTGTTTGTATATGAAATAGGCGGACTAAAGCCCGCCCGACAAAAATATTGGAAATTATTCAATAACGATTAATGGTTCGTCGAATTCAACAGCGTCACCGTCGTTGATAAGAATTGCTTTTACTACGCCAGCTTTGTCCGCTTCAATGCGGTTCATCATTTTCATTGCTTCAACGATACAAAGCGCGTCGCCAACTTTCACAGATTGACCTACTTCAACGAATGCTTTTGCTTCTGGGCTTGGGCTGCGATAGAACGTTCCCACCATTGGAGAACGTACAAGATGGCCTGACAATTCATCAGATGCAGCTGGAGCGGATGTCGCAGCTGCTGGTGCTTGAGCTGGCGCAGCCGATGGAGTTGGTGCTACTACTGGTGCCGCAGCGTATTGAACTGCTGCTGGAGCAACTGCTGGTGCTGCACGGCTAATACGTACTGTACCTTCTTCTTCTTGCACTTCTAATTCAGTAATGCCAGATTCTTCTACTAATTCGATTAATTTTTTGATTTTACGAATGTCCATACGTTCTTCCTAAAAAGATTGAAATTTTAACCGCACTTTTAAATGAAAAAGTGCGGTTATGAATAAACTTATTTTTGTGTTGTAAAGATTACCTTAAATTTTGTAAATTTGCGATAAAATTCTGTGAATTTCGCCAAAAATGCTCGATTTTCTTATTTTTTAGCAAGGTAATCGATAGCAAATAAAAAGGCAAACTCGTAACCTTTTGCACCCAAACCGCAAATAACGCCTTCAGCCACATCGCTAAAATAAGAATGATGACGAAATGGTTCACGTTTATGCACGTTGGATAAATGAATTTCCACAAAAGGAATTGAAACAGCTAAAAGTGCATCGCGCAATGCCACACTGGTATGGGTGTAAGCAGCAGGATTAATTAAAATAAAATCGACTTGCTGAAAACTTTCGTGGATCTTATTAATTAATTTTTCTTCACTATTGGCTTGAAAACATTCCACTTTTACATTGTGCTGAGTGGCTAATGTTTGTATTTTCGCTTCAATGGATGCAAGCGAAATACTGCCATAATGTTTTGGCTCGCGAGCCCCTAACATATTTAAGTTCGGGCCATTTAACAGCAAAATTCTGTGTGTTTGCGACATTTTTAATCCTTTTTGTGTGGCGCATTATACTGGTTTTTCGATTTTTGGTGGTCGAATCAGATAATTTTAGTGATAAATTCAGATTCTAAATCCACAATAGGCAAATCAGAACCAGGCCAAGCGCGTAGTACTTGATATTCCATCAAATCTAAAGTATCTAAGCCTGGAATCACATTCGGGGTGTATTGTTGTGCAATTCGCGCGAGCTGAAAGAGCCCTAAACTGCTTTCTATACTTGAACTAATAACCGCTTTTAGACCTACCGAATGTGCTTGCTTAATAAGTTCTGCACAACGTTGAATTGAACCAATTAAAGTGGGTTTTATTACGACAGCCGATAAGTGCGGTTCTTTTTCCAGGCAAAAATTAGGCTCTCGCACGGATTCATCCCATGCAATCGCAATGTCGGTTTGAGCAGCAAATTCACGGCTGAGTTCTTGTGTTTTACAAGGTTCTTCTAAAAATTGAATACGTTTTCTATGTTGCGGTTTCACTTTAGCGGAAAATTGTAACGCTTTTTCTAATGTCCAATGGCGGTTTGCATCTAGTCGTAATTGTAAATCAGGAATCGCTTCTAAAAACATATCGGCAATTAATCCATCTCGATTGGCTTCGTATATGCCCACTTTCATTTTTGCCACTTTTTCGCCTTCCATGCTCGCAAGTTTGGCGTACAGTTCATCGGGATCGCCATAACAAAGTTGTGCCGTATGGTAATTGCCTTCAGATTGTAAATAACCTTTCATTTCATCCATTGCGCAACTGATACCAAAAGCAACGGAGGGATAGGTGCCATCTAATGGTACGCGAGGTGCATCACAGCTTGAATTGCACCATATCGTTAGCCATTCAATTGCTTGTTCTTGAGCTTGGTCTAAGGTTTCTTCGCTAAAACCAGGTAGCGGGGCGATTTCTCCCCAACCGTCTCGACTGCAACTCACTCTTACGATTAAGCCTTCACGGCGTTTTAAAAAACGATCACGCAGAATAAGTTGGCTATCAACGGGGATGGAATAACGGTAAAGATTAAATGATTTTTCAGCCATGCTTGCTCCCAATACAAAAGTGCGGTCAAAATTCACGAAGATTTTTAACCGCACTTTAGAACGATAAATTAAGGATTACGACGGAATTTGCTGAAGTCTGGGGCGCGTTTTTCGTTAAACGCATTGCGACCTTCTTGACCTTCTTCAGTCATGTAGAACAACATTGTTGCGTTACCCGCTAATTCTTGAAGACCAGCTTGGCCATCACAATCCGCATTTAATGCTGCTTTCAAACAACGAATCGCGATTGGGCTATTGCGTAACATTTCACGACACCAACGCACGGTTTCTTTTTCAAGATCAGCGTAAGGCACAACAGTATTGACTAAGCCCATGTCTAATGCTTCTTGTGCATTATATTGACGGCATAAGAACCAAATTTCACGCGCTTTTTTCTGACCCACTAAACGAGCCATATAGCTTGCACCCCAACCACCATCGAATGAACCGACTTTTGGCCCAGTTTGCCCGAAAATAGCATTTTCAGCAGCAATGGTTAAGTCACAAAGCATATGCAATACATGGCCGCCACCAATTGCATAACCTGCCACCATTGCCACAACCGGTTTTGGGCAAGAACGAATATCGCGTTGGAAATCTAATACATTTAAGTGATGTACGCCGCTGTCATCTTTGTAACCGCCGTAATCGCCACGCACTTTTTGGTCACCACCAGAACAGAATGCTTTTTCGCCTTCGCCAGTTAATACAATGACACCAATATTTTCATCGAAACGAGCATCAGAAAATGCAGTGATCATTTCTTTCACTGTTTGTGGGCGGAACGCATTACGAACTTCAGGGCGGTTAATCGTGATTTTAGCAATACCGTCAGTGGATTTATGATAACGAATATCGCTATAGCCTTCACTGTGATCAACCCACTCAACAGGCGCATATAACACATCATCTTTTGGATTTTGCATGAGGATTCCTTTAATTAACGTAAAAAAGTGCGGTCATTATAGCGGAAGTTTCTCAGATCAGGAAAACTAAATTCATTTGCTACTTTATCTGTTGTGAAGATATTGCTAGAATTTTGCGTATTCTCTCTTTTATAAGGATCAAATATGAAATTAATCGCAACCTTAGGTGTGGCAGTATTGCTGTCTGGCTGCTCAATGTTTGGTAGCTCACAATCCGCAATCCCCGGTGAATTTGCGGGTGCGGATTACCAACTTTCCAATCAAGATGCAAAACAATGGGCGATTGCAAGTAAGCAAGCAGAACAATGTGTTTACCCAAATTTAACTCGGATTTTGCAACAGCATTTTTCTAAAGAAGATAGCTATATTCACTCACAATATGTCTTTTTCTATCCGTTGGAAAAAATTATTGGTGAGCAATATGTGAAGATTATTCAAGGTGATGAAAAATCGATGAATTACGCAAGCTATCAGTTTAAAAAATTTCGTACCGAAGTGGGTAATGTTGAGCCTTTAACTGAACAGGCGTGTTTAAAATTACGTAATGAAGCGCGCGATGATTTGGCTGTCGTGAAAGGTCAATATAAAAATGGCATGGTGGAAGTGCAGAAAAATGAAGATGGCACACCGAAAAATCCTGATGGTATCGCGACGAATGAAAATAAATTCTTCTTTGATATTATCAAATGGGGATCGATGTTGTTACTTTAGTCTAAAATTCGATGAAATAAAAAACCGCACTTTAAAGTGCGGTTTTATTTTTCATTCTTTTTAGCTAAAAATTACGCTAATTTTTTGATTTGTGCAGCTAATTTAGATTTGTGGTTTGCTGCTTTGTTAGCGTGGATTAAGCCTTTAGAAGCCATACGGTCAACAACTTTTTGCATTTCAACGAATGCTGCTTCAGCTGCTGCTTTTTCACCTGCTGCTACTTGAGCATATACTTTTTTGATGTAAGTACGCATCATAGAGCGTTGGCTTGCGTTGTGTTGGCGGCGTTTTTCAGATTGAACCGCGCGTTTTTTTGCTGACTTGATATTAGCCAAGGTCAAACTCCTAAAATTTCTGTTAATTGATAGACAAAATAAAGGGCGTCAATATGCCGATTTTTTATACTTTTGTCAATGAAAAATTTGTGTTGATTTCGGTGAGACACAACCGAAAGTAAGTATCGTTATTTTTACAAGCTCTTTCAATATGGGCTCACACAAACGATGTGCGGCGGATTTTATCAGTTTTTTTTCACGGAATATAGCGTAAAAACAAAATTTCTATACAATTAGGCAAAAATTTTAGGGTAGAGAAGAATATTTTGAGTAAACGACTTTTAAAATCTAGCATTGTTGTTAGTTCTATGACCTTATTATCTAGAGTGTTAGGTCTTGTTCGCGATGTAGTTATCGCTCATCTCATTGGGGCAGGCGCGGCGGCAGACGTGTTTTTATTCGCTAATCGTATCCCAAATTTTCTTCGTCGTTTATTCGCTGAAGGGGCTTTTTCACAGGCTTTTGTCCCTGTTCTCGCGGAATATCAAAAATCTGGTGATATTAATAAAACCCGTGAATTTATTGGAAAAGTTTCTGGTACCCTTGGGGGATTAGTCAGTATTGTTACGATCCTCGCGATGGTTGGTTCACCTGTCGTTGCCGCGTTATTTGGTATGGGCTGGTTCACCGATTGGATGAATGATGGCCCTGATGCACATAAGTTTGAACAAGCCTCTCTTCTTCTTAAAATAACTTTTCCCTATTTATGGTTTATCACTTTTGTAGCCCTTTCTGGAGCTGTCCTTAACACGATTGGGAAATTCGGCGTGATGTCCTTTTCACCCGTGTTATTAAATATAGCGATGATTGCCACCGCACTTTTTCTTGCACCACAAATGGATAACCCAGATCTTGCACTGGCTATCGGGATTTTTCTTGGCGGATTATTACAGTTTTTATTCCAAATTCCCTTTATGAAACAAGCTGGTTTACTGGTGAAACCCAAATGGGCTTGGCAGGATGAAGGGGTAACTAAAATTCGTAAATTAATGATCCCTGCGTTATTTGGTATATCGGTAAGTCAAATTAATCTTTTGCTGGATACAGTGATTGCAAGCTTTTTAATGACGGGCTCAATTAGTTGGCTGTATTATTCCGATCGTTTGCTGGAATTTCCTCTCGGTTTATTTGGTATTGCTATTTCTACCGTAATTTTGCCAACGCTTGCTCGCCACCACGTTAATCGTGAAGGCGATTCAGCTAAAAGTGCGGTTGATTTTCGTAATACAATGGATTGGGGCGTGAGAATGATTTTATTACTTGGCGTTCCCGCTGCCATTGGTATTGCGGTATTGGCTCAGCCGATGTTACTTACGCTCTTTATGCGTGGAAATTTCATGCTAAATGATGTTCATGCCGCCTCTTATTCTTTATGGGCATTTAATGCGGGTTTACTTAGCTTTATGTTGATTAAAATCCTCGCCAATGGCTATTACGCTCGCCAAGATACCAAAACGCCAGTGAAAATCGGCATTATTGCCATGGTGAGTAATATGGGGTTTAACTTATTGGCGATTCCTTTCAGTTATGTGGGGTTAGCTATTGCTTCAGCAATGTCGGCAACCCTTAATGCCTATTTGCTCTATCGCGGATTAGCCAAAGCGGATGTGTATCATTTTTCACGTAAAAGTGCGGTCTTTTTTGGAAAAGTTTTATTAGCAGCTATCGCAATGGGTGCAGCAGTTTGGTATTACGTGCCTGAAATCAACGAATGGGCGAAAATGGATTTCTTCATGCGTGTTTATTGGCTTGTTTGGTTGATTGTATTAGCCGCAATAGTTTATGGCGCAACGTTGATTTTATTAGGCGTTCGAAAGCACCATTTGCTGACAAAAAACTAACTTCTCGCTATAATGCCGAAATTCTCTTATTTTCATGGATAAGGACATGCAATTAATTCGCGGGCTTCATAATGCAAATCGTGTTTTACAAGGTTGTGCGCTAACGATCGGCAACTTTGATGGTGTGCATTTAGGGCATCAAGCAGTCCTCCGCCATTTGCGCCAAAAAGCTGACGAATTAAATTTACCCATGGCGGTATTGTTATTTGAATCACAGCCGCGTGAATATTTTATGGGGAAAAATGCACCTGCGCGTTTAATGCGTTTGCGTGACAAAATTTATTATCTAGAAAAGGCTAAGGTTGATGTCGTAATTGTGGCGAAATTTGACCGCACTTTTGCCGAACAACCAGCTGATGTTTTTATTGAGCAAACGCTTGTTAATCATCTACATGTGAAATTTTTAAGCATTGGCGATGATTTTAAGTTCGGCTCAAAACGCCAAGGCAATTTTGCAATGTTGCAAGCAGCAGGTAAGCGTTTCGGTTTTATTGTTGAAGATAACCGTAGCTTTTGTCTAGATGAACAGCGAATCAGTAGCACTGCAATCCGCGAAGCGTTAGCGAATGATAACTTACAACTTGCAGAAAATTTACTCGGTAAACCTTATCGTATTTTTGGACGTGTGATCCATGGTAATAAGCTAGGTAGAACAATAGGGTTTCCAACGGCAAATATTCGTTTGCATAGACAAGTAAATCCAATCAAAGGCGTTTATGCTGTAAAAGTGCGGTTAAAATCGGGTGAGATTTTTAACGGCGTGGCAAACATGGGAAAACGCCCAACTATAAATGGATTAATGCAATTATTAGAAGTTCATTTATTTGATTTTTCTCAGAATATTTATGGCCAAATGGTGGAAGTTGAATTCTGCCACAAGATTAGAAACGAGATTAAATTTCCGTCTTTTGATGATTTGAAAATGCAAATTGAGAAAGACGTAGAAACTGCGAAAGCGTTTTTTAAGGGTAAGTATGCCAGTTATTTTACGTTTTAAAGGCTATGTTTTTTTCTTTTACTCTAATGAAGGAAATCCTCTTGAGCCTGCGCATATTCATGTACGCAATGCGGAGGCGGAAGCAAAATTTTGGTTGGAACCCGATATTTCTTTAGCAAGAAACGATGGATTTAATTCAAAAGAATTAAAAGAAATTTTTGTTATTGTTGAAACACATAGAATGCAATTCACGGAGGCGTGGTATGACTATTTCAGCTAAAAGCGTTCGCTTTGATGAAAACACTATGTGGGTGGAGTTAAATGATGCGCGTATTTTAGGTGTACCCTTAGTGTGGTTTCCTAAATTACTACATGCAACCCAAAGTGAATTGGAAAACTATGAACTGAGCCGTAGAGGCATTCATTGGGATTGCCTTGATGAAGATATCTCAATTGATGGTTTACTTGCGGGACGTGGCGATGTAACACACAAACCACAAAAAGTTGCTTAAATTTAATTTAAAAATTGGAAAATAAAATGACAGTCGATTACAAAAACACTCTTAACCTACCGGAAACCAGCTTTCCAATGCGCGGTGATTTAGCTAAGCGCGAACCTAATATGTTGAAAAATTGGTACGAGAAAAATCTTTACCAAAAAATTCGTGAAGCGAGCAAAGGCAAAAAATCTTTTATTCTGCATGATGGTCCTCCTTATGCGAATGGTAACATTCATATTGGTCACGCAGTAAACAAAATTCTAAAAGATATTATTATTAAATCCAAAACAGCATTAGGTTTTGATTCTCCTTATATCCCGGGCTGGGACTGTCATGGTTTGCCAATTGAATTAAAAGTAGAAGGTTTAGTAGGCAAACCAAACGAGAAAATTACGGCGGCTGAATTCCGTCAAAAATGCCGTGAATATGCCGCGGAACAAGTAGAAGGGCAGAAAAAAGACTTTATCCGTTTAGGTGTTTTGGGCGATTGGGATAATCCATACCTCACGATGAATTTCGATACTGAAGCGAATATTATCCGCACTTTAGGTAAAGTTATTGAAAATGGTCATTTGTATAAAGGCTCAAAACCAGTTCACTGGTGTTTAGATTGTGGCTCTTCTTTGGCTGAAGCAGAAGTGGAATACGAAGACAAAGTTTCTCCGTCTATCTATGTTCGTTTCCCAGCAGTAAGTGCGGTTGAAATTGAAAAGAAATTTAACGCAGTTGGCAAAGGTCATGGCAAATTATCTGCGGTGATTTGGACAACCACACCTTGGACAATGCCATCTAACCGTGCAATCGCGGTAAATGCAGAATTAGAATACAACCTAGTACAACTTGGCGATGAGCGTGTGATTTTAGCTGCTGAATTAGTTGAATCCGTAGCGAAAGCCGTGGGCGTAGAACAAATTGAAATTTTAGGTTCAGTAAAAGGTCAGGCGCTTGAGTTAGTTCGCTTTAACCATCCGTTCTATGATTTCACTGTACCAGTAATTTTAGGTGATCACGTGACCACTGATGGCGGTACGGGTTTAGTACATACCGCACCTGATCACGGTTTAGATGATTTTGTTGTGGGTAAACAATATGATTTACCGATGGCGGGTCTTGTATCGAATGACGGTAAATTTATTTCAACTACTGAATTCTTTGCTGGTAAAGGCGTATTTGAAGCGAATCCATTGGTTGTTGAAAAATTGCAAGAAGTGGGCAACTTATTAAAAGTTGAGAAAATCAAACACAGCTACCCACACTGCTGGCGTCATAAAACACCAATTATTTTCCGTGCGACTCCGCAATGGTTTATCGGCATGGAAACACAAGGGTTACGCCAACAAGCATTAGGCGAAATCAAACAAGTTCGCTGGATTCCAGATTGGGGTCAAGCACGTATCGAGAAAATGGTTGAAAACCGCCCTGACTGGTGTATTTCCCGTCAACGTACTTGGGGCGTGCCGATGACCTTATTCGTGCACAAAGAAACCGAAGAACTTCATCCGCGTACCTTAGAGTTACTTGAAGAAGTAGCGAAACGTGTAGAGAAAGCCGGTATTCAAGCATGGTGGGATTTAGACGAAAAAGAATTATTAGGTGCGGACGCAGAAACCTATCGCAAAGTGCCTGATACCCTTGACGTATGGTTTGACTCAGGATCAACCTATTCTTCTGTTGTGGCGAATCGTCCGGAATTTAACGGTCAAGATATCGACATGTATTTAGAAGGTTCTGACCAACACCGTGGTTGGTTTATGTCTTCTTTAATGCTTTCTACAGCAACAGATAGCAAAGCACCATACAAACAAGTATTAACGCATGGTTTCACTGTGGATGGTCAAGGCCGTAAGATGTCAAAATCTATCGGTAACATCGTGACACCACAAGAAGTCATGGATAAATTCGGTGGCGACATTTTACGTTTATGGGTTGCATCTACCGACTATACCGGTGAAATGACTGTTTCTGATGAAATTTTAAAACGTGCCGCGGACAGCTATCGTCGTATTCGTAACACCGCGCGTTTCTTACTAGCGAACTTGAATGGTTTTGATCCGCAACGTGATGCCGTTAAACCAGAAGAAATGATTAGCTTAGATCGTTGGGCGGTAGCTTGTGCCTTAGATGCACAAAAAGAAATTAAAGACGCGTACGATAACTATCAATTCCACACTGTGGTACAACGTTTAATGCGTTTCTGTTCGGTAGAAATGGGTTCATTCTATTTAGATATTATCAAAGACCGTCAATATACAACCAAAGCAGATAGCCTTGCTCGTCGTAGCTGTCAAACTGCGTTATGGCATATTGCTGAAGCATTAGTTCGTTGGATGGCGCCGATCTTATCTTTCACTGCCGATGAAATTTGGCAACACTTGCCACAAACCGAAAGTGCTCGTGCAGAATTCGTATTTACTGAAGAATTCTATCAAGGCTTATTTGGTTTAGGCGAGAATGAAAAATTAGACGATGCCTACTGGCAACAACTCATTAAAGTTCGTTCTGAAGTGAACCGTGTATTAGAAGTCGCGCGTAACGATAAAGTGATTGGTGGCGGTTTAGAAGCAGAAGTGACTGTCTATGCGAATGACGAATATCGTGCATTGTTAGAACAACTAGGCAATGAATTACGTTTCGTGTTAATCACCTCAAAAGCTGAAGTGAAAGCATTAGCAGACAAACCTGCAGATGTAGCTTCGGGTGAGTTAGACGGTATTGCAGTGAGTGTAGCGCGTTCTAACGGTGAAAAATGTCCACGTTGCTGGCATTATTCTGACAAAATTGGCGTGAATTCAGAACATCCAATACTTTGTCCACGTTGTGTAGAAAATGTGGCGGGTAATGGTGAAGTGCGCCATTTTGCATAATTAAATTCGTTGTAAAACAGAAAAGTGCGGTTTATTTTAACCGCACTTTTTTACTTTTGTACAAAAGGAAGTAGAGATTATGTTAGGGAAAGAAATGATTCGCTCTAAAACAATGTGGTTTTATCTCTTATTGGTTATTTTCTCCATTTTTACTAATATGGGGTTGGGTAATGTATTAAGTGAGAATATTCCCGTTTCAGATTACGCAATTTTATTTGTTATCACGGCGATTTCTTTTTATTTCACCCCTTGGATTGGGCGAATATTAATCACTATATTATTCCTCAGCGCGCTATTTTATTGTTCTGCTGGTTTTTTCTATGGTATTCCATCTTTGGGTATTATCGCTTCTGTTTATGAAACGAATATTAATGAAACCTTGGAATATTACACGACTATTCCTTTTGGGATATTTTTATTTCAAGCTAGTTATCTAATCCTGTTTGTTGCTTTAATGAAATTAAGTTTTCATGTTCAACAACAAGCATTTAAGTGGCTAAATACGGCTGTTATCAGCATATTATTAGTTTTTTCTTACAATCAATTTTCTGATTGGAACTATGGGTATAAATTCCGTTTTTATCCCGTTCTTTTCTACTCAGAATTTGATCGTATGAATGATCTGTATTTAGAACAACGAGATTTTCTAAATCAATCCGTTAATGCGCCTTCTCAATGGGATATTCAATCTTTCACGCCAAAGTATAAAAATTATATTTTGATTATCGGTGAAAGCATGCGAAAAGATTATATGTCGTTATATGGCTTTCCATTGAAAACCACTACATTTTTAGAGCGTGTGAAAGGCACAGTTTTTGAAAACTATTATTCTGCGGCACCAAATACGCAACCGTCTTTACAACGCACCTTGTATCGAGCAGATAAAGGGGAAACGGTTTATACGGATAATATTATTTCTTTAGCCAAAAAAGCGGGTGTGAAAACCTATTGGATTTCTAATCAAGGCAAAATTGGTGAATTTGATACGATGGCATCTCGTATTGGTCAAGGTGCGGATGAAACGATTTTTATGAAGCCGTTAGGTTACAATTCTAAAAAAGTTTATGACGATGAAATGTTACCTGTATTAGATAAAGCCTTAAAAGAAAACATTACGAATCCAAAATTAATTGTGATTCATTTAATGGGTTCACATCCAGCCTTTTGCGAGCGTCTTCCGTACGAGGTTAAAAATTATTTTATTAATCAATCTATGTCTTGTTATTTAGAATCGATTAAATATACGGATCAGTTTTTAGAAAAATTAAATTCACAATTGGTGGCACAAAACGAACCCTATTCGGTAATTTACTTTTCTGATCACGGGCTTGCTCATTATGAGGATTCTAAAGGCTTATCATTGCATCCAAATAATCTTTATAAACAAGATTATGAAATTCCTTTTGTTATGTTTTCGAGTGATAGCCAAAAGGTCGAAAAAATAAAAACGCCACAATCTGCATTTAATTTTGTGTATGGTTTTGCTGATTGGATGGGAATTAAGGAAAAACATTTACAAGGCGTGGATTTCTACCATCCTGAAAAACAGGAAATTAAGGTATTTGATTGGAAGAAAGTGGTGAATGTTAAAGAGTTAGCTGATGATCCAGCAAAATTACCAGAAGCCGCTCAGTAAATGAGATCGTGCTTTATCATTTATCGGCTTATGCTAGAATTAGCGCAATTTTTTTAAAAGGGAAATATTATGTCCAAAAAATCAGGGCTTTCATTTTTATGGTTAAGTGCGGTCGCTTTCGTGGTTGATTTGTTCACTAAATACATTGTGGTACAAAAATTTGATTTGTATGAAAGCGTTAATGTATTGCCTGTTTTCAATCTTACCTATGTTCGCAATTATGGTGCGGCATTTAGTTTCTTAGCGGATCATAATGGCTGGCAACAATATTTCTTTATTTTGTTAGCGTTGGCTATCTCTGGCATGTTGGTTTATTTTTTAGCAAAAAATAATGCTGAACAAAAAATCCAAAATTCTGCTTATGCACTCATTATTGGTGGGGCGTTAGCGAATATGGTGGATCGCGCTTACAATGGTTTCGTCGTGGATTTCTTTGATTTCTACTGGGATATTTACCATTATCCAGTGTTTAATATTGCTGATATTGCCATTTGTATTGGCGCAGGGTTATTAGCATTAGATGCTTTTAAGAGCGAAAAGAAAAAAGTACAAGATAAACAAGCAGAAAAGTGCGGTCAGAAATGAAGATAATTTTAGCGAATCCACGAGGATTTTGTGCTGGTGTAGATCGTGCCATTAGTATTGTTGAACTAGCCTTAGAAATTCATGGTGCACCAATTTATGTTCGTCATGAAGTAGTGCATAACCGATTTGTTGTGAACGGATTGCGTGATCGTGGTGCGATCTTTGTGGAAGAATTAAGTGAGGTACCTGATGGTGCGATCGTGATTTTTTCTGCGCATGGTGTATCTCAAGCCGTTCGACAAGAAGCGAAAGATCGTAATCTCAAAGTATTTGATGCAACCTGTCCTTTGGTAACAAAAGTGCATATGCAAGTTGCGCGTGCAAGTCGAAAGGGAACAAAAGCGATTTTGATTGGGCATAAAGGGCATCCTGAAGTTGAAGGCACGATGGGGCAGTATAGCAATGAAGACGGCGGTATTTTCCTGATTGAAAAAGTAGAAGATATTGCGCGTTTGCCAATGCAAGAAAATGATGATTTAACCTTTATGACGCAAACAACTTTGTCGCTAGATGATACGGCTGAAACTATTGCTGCATTAAAGGAAAAATATCCCGCTATTCAAGGGCCACACAAAAATGATATTTGTTATGCGACAACTAATCGTCAAGAAGCGGTGCGAGAATTGGCAAAATTATCAGATTTGGTATTGGTGGTTGGTTCTAAAAATTCATCAAATTCAAATCGCTTAGCTGAATTGGCGTCTCGAATGGGGGTTAAATCACAGCTTCTTGATGATCCTTCCGATATTCAAGCGGATTGGTTTAATGATGTGAAAACCGTTGGGATTACTGCTGGAGCGTCTGCGCCAGAAGAATTAGTCCAATCGATTATTTCTCGCTTAAAAGAGTTTGGTGCGAATACCATAGAAGAACTACAAGGTTTAGAAGAAAATATGTTCTTTGAGGTTCCAAAAGAGCTGAGAATAAAAGAAGTTAACTAATACTAAGGGGCTTGTCGTAAATGATAAGCCCTTTGTTTTTTCATTCAAATTAAGAATTTTTGCGATCTGAATCGCAAAAGTGCGGTAAGAATCTTGAGCGTTTTCTTGAAAGCATAAAAAATGACTGTGTTGATATGCTCGTCAACATGTTCATATTAAAAGGAAACCTCTATGAAATTAATGAAAACATTATTCACTTCGATGGTATTGTGCGGGGCTTTGGGTGCGTCTTCGGCTTTTGCTGAGGAAAAAGCTGCAGAGCAGGCTGTTCAACCTGTTGTGGCAACTCAAACTGAGGCTCAAGTTGCACCGGCTACTGTGAGCGATAAATTGAATATCAATACGGCAACCGTTAGTGAAATTCAAAAAGCCTTAACAGGAATCGGTGCGAAAAAAGCAAAAGCGATAGTGCAATATCGTGAAAAACACGGTAATTTCACGAGTGCTGAACAACTATTAGAAGTGCAAGGGATTGGTAAAGCAACGCTTGAAAGAAACCGTGATCGAATTACTTTTTAATTTTAAAACCGCTTATGAATGCCCTGTTTTACAGGGCTTTTTTATTGTGCACTTTAAGCCATTTTTGCATTTGTTCAATTTCCGCTTGTTGTGCGTTAATAATATTCTCAGCAAGCTTACGCATCTCAGGATCTTTTCCGTATTTTAATTCAACTTCCGCCATTTTTACTGCGCCAATATGGTGTGGCAACATACCTGCTGCAAAAGCAACATCAGGATCTTTATATTGCATGGCTGCCATCATGTTTTGGTGCATTTGATTCATACCTTGCATTAATTCTTGTTGCATTGCAGAATCTGTCGGCATTGGCATATTCATGTGTGCTTGATGCGGTTGTTCATTAGCTTGGGCACAAATTGAAACTGCAGCAGCGCTAAGTGTGATAAAAGTCATAAGTTTTTTCATGTTTTTCTCCTATGTGATAACTGAATGAGCACGAATCATAAACCTTAACCTAAGGTTAAGGTCAATACTTATTCCGAAAATTTTTGGTGAGATATTAAAATAAGACAATGTTTGATATGAGGAACAGAATTACGAAGCAAAGATTTGTACTTGCCACGGGCAATAAAGGCAAAGTAAAAGAAATGGCAGATGTGTTAGCTGATTTCGGTTTTGAAGTCATTGCTCAGACAGATTTAGGCATTGAAAGCCGAATCGAATCACTTTTTAATTTTAAAACCGCTTATGGATGCCCTGTTTTACAGGGCTTTTTTATTTTTTCAGAAAGAAAATGTAGAAAGTTTATTTCTTTTTAAAAATCCGTTGGCAATCTTAGTAAATTTTAATACACTAAAAAGCCTAGTCGGGGTGCAATATGCTGAGATCATACCCGTGAACCTGAAACAGTTAATACTGACGTAGGAAACTAGGAATACAGCCTTATCTCCTTCCCGTCATTATTGCTGCCTTTTGATATAAATAAGGATGTAATAATGAAACTTCTTAAATTAACCTTAATTTCTACCGCACTTTTTTCTACCGCTGCATTAGCCCAATCACAGCAAAGTGTTAACGTATATAGCTATGATTCTTTCACTTCTGAATGGGGAGCTGGTCCAAAAGTAAAACAAGATTTTGAAAAAGCGCACCCACAATGCGCTATTAATTTTACGCCTTTTGAAAGTGGTGGCGTGTTACTCAATCGAGTTCGCTTGGAAGGAAAGAAAACCAAAGCAGATATTGTGCTAGGTTTAGATAACTTTGTTTTAGAGCAAGCTGAAAAAACAGGTATTTTCGCGCCAAATAAAGTAGATTTAACTCAACTTGATCTACCAACAAAATGGACGAATAAAACCTTCTTACCTTTCGATTTCGGTAACTATGCTTTTGTGTACGATAAAACTAAATTACAAAATCCGCCGAAAAGTTTGAAAGAATTGGTTGAACGCCAAGATATCCGTGTAATTTATCAAGATCCTCGCACCAGCAGTGTGGGTCGTGGCTTATTGGTTTGGATGAATGCAATTTATCCTGCGGACAAAATTCAATCTGCTTGGAAAGAGTTGGATAAGCATACGGTGACCGTGGGTAAAGGCTGGTCAGATACTTACGGTGCATTCTTAAAAGGCGAAGCGGATTTAGTGTTAAGTTACAGCACATCACCACTTTATCACCAACTTTTTGAGAAAAAAGATAATTATGCAGCGACAGATTTTGCGGAAGGACATATCACTCAAGTGGAATTAGCGGCTCGAGTCGCAAACCATCCAAATCAATGTGCGGATGATTTTATGGCATTTTTAATTTCACCTACGGCACAAAAACATATTGTGACAGCCAATATTATGTTGCCAGTCATTCAAGGTGAAATTGAACCGCACTTTGATGCGCTTAAAGCTCAACAAAAAACTCAAACTCCAGTTAATCCAATGGTGAATGCCGAACAATTAAAAAATTGGATTAGCACTTGGCAAACCACATTAACAAAATAGTTTGATGTTTTCGTTATTTCATCATCCACAACTCCGCCCTCGTCATTATGTGGGCGGTGTTGTTGTCATTGGCGTGATTACACTTTTTTATGGTGGCGCGTTAAGTTCGATCTTTGCATTGGGAGATGAATTGCAATGGCGATCTTGGTTCACGGATGATTATCTACAGCATCTAATTCTTTTCAGTTTTGGACAAGCCTTACTTTCTACCGTTTTATCTATTTTTTTTGGTCTGCTCCTTGCCAGAGCATTGTTTTATCAACCATTCTCAGGAAAAAAGTGGTTATTAAAATTAATGTCGCTAACTTTCGTCTTGCCTGTTTTAGTGGCAATTTTTGGTTTGATCGGCATTTATGGTTCAAGTGGTTGGTTAGCTTGGTTTGCGAATCTTTTGGGAATGCCTTGGCAGGGGCATATTTACGGACTCTCGGGTATTTTAATTGCGCATCTTTTTTTCAATATCCCGCTGGCAGCGCAGCTTTTCTTACAAAGTTTGCAAAGTATTCCTTATCAGCAACGTCAGCTTGCAGCCCAGCTTAATTTGCAAGGTTGGCAATTCGTTAAATTGGTAGAGTGGCCCGTTTTTCGTCAGCAATGTTTGCCCACATTCAGCTTGATTTTTATGCTTTGCTTCACCAGTTTTACAGTTGTTCTTACGCTAGGTGGCGGGCCTCAATATACAACATTAGAAACCGCAATTTACCAAGCAATTTTATTTGAATTTGATCTGCCCAAAGCTGCTCTTTTTGCTATGTTGCAATTTGTATTTTGCTTGGTTTTATTTAGCTTAACGTCGCGTTTTTCGCCCTCTAATCAAAATGGCTTGAGCAATAGTAATCCTTGGTTTGAGAAGCCTAAAAGTGCGGTTAAAATTTTCCATGTTTTTGTCTTACTGGTTTTTGTATTTTTCCTTTTTTCGCCAGTATTGAACATTCTTATCAGCACATTGAGTTCACCAAGTTTGCTCACAGTTTGGCATAATTCTCAACTTTGGCGTGCGTTAGGTTATTCACTTTCTATCGCACCTTTATCTGCATTACTTGCATTAACGATGGCAATCGCTTTATTGCTTTTATCGCGCCGTTTAGAATGGTTACATTATCAGAAAATCTCGCAATTTATTATTAATGCTGGAATGGTAATTTTAGCAATCCCGATTTTAGTGCTTGCGATGGGATTATTTTTATTATTACAAGATCGTGATTTTTCAAATATTGATTTGTTTATTATCGTTGTATTTTGCAATGCGTTAAGTGCAATGCCTTTTGTTTTACGTATTTTGAGCGCACCTTTCCATAACAATATGCGTTATTACGAAAATCTGTGTAATAGTCTGGGAATTGTAGGGTGGCAGCGTTTTTATCTGATTGAGTGGCAAACTTTGCGTGCACCGTTGCGCTATGCTTTTGCTTTAGGTTTGGCGCTATCGTTAGGGGATTTTACGGCTATTGCATTGTTTGGCAATCAAGAGTTTACTTCTCTACCGCACTTATTATATCAGCAGCTAGGTAATTATCGTAATCAAGATGCAGCTGTAACTGCAGGGATTTTATTATTGCTTTGTGGCATATTGTTTGCCTTTATTCACACACATAGGGATGCTGATGATTTATCTAAATAATGTGATTTTGAACGATAAAACCTTACCGATGTGCTTTAATTTGAGCGTAAATGCTGGCGAGCGTGTCGCGATTATTGGCGAAAGTGGTGCGGGTAAAAGTACGTTATTGAATTTAATCGCTGGATTTGAATTTCCTCATCAAGGAGAAATTTGGTTAAACGATAAAAATCATACTTGTAGTGCACCTTACGAGCGTCCGGTTTCCATGTTATTTCAAGAAAATAATTTATTTCCTCATTTAACCGTACAGCAAAATCTTGCGTTGGGGTTAAAACCCTCTTTAAAATTAACCGCACTTGAACAGGAAAAAATTGAACAGGTCGCTTGTTCTGTGGGATTGGGCGATTATTTGCAACGTTTACCGAATTCTCTTTCTGGTGGTCAAAAACAGCGAGTGGCATTGGCGCGTTGTTTGTTACGAGATAAACCCATCTTGTTATTAGATGAGCCTTTTTCGGCATTAGATCAGAAACTTCGTGTAGAAATGCTTGCTTTAATTGCCAAACTTTGTGATGAGAAACATCTGACATTGTTACTTGTTACTCACCAACCATCAGAATTAGTTGGTACGATAGATCGAGTATTGCTGGTGGAGAATGGTCAGATAAGTCAATTGCAAAAAGAGACGTAAAATTATATAGACTTTATAATCAATGAATCTATTCAATGGCTATCGATACTAGCCTATACACTGAATAAATATAATATACAAAAATGCGGTTATTATTCACCGCACTTTCAAAGGAAAAATATGTTAACTGAAAAACTACAAATTAACTCTATTACACCACATCCAAGCGTTGAATATTGGTCTGTTTGCAAAGTTGAGGCGTTATTTGAAACGCCATTTTTGGAATTGGTTTACCGCGCTGCGCAAGTTCATCGCAAGCATTTTAATCCTCGAGCGATTCAGTTATCCACGTTAATGTCTATCAAAACGGGTGGATGCCCAGAAGATTGTGGTTATTGCCCTCAATCAGCCCGTTATCATACTGGCGTACAAAATCAGCAGTTATTAGATGTTGATGAGATCGTCGCGAAAGCAAAAATTGCGAAAGCGCGTGGAGCGGGGCGTTTTTGTATGGGCGCAGCTTGGCGAGGCCCTAAGCCAAAAGATATTGAGAAAGTCACAGAAATTATTAAGGCAGTGAAATCGCTCGGTTTAGAAACCTGTGGCACTTTTGGTTTATTGCAAGACGGTATGGCAGAAGATTTAAAAGAAGCTGGTTTAGATTATTACAATCATAATCTTGATACAGCGCCAGAACATTATGCAGAAGTGATTGGTACACGACGTTTTGATGATCGCCTTAGCACGTTAGGAAAAGTACGCAAAGCTGGATTAAAAGTGTGTTGTGGCGGCATCGTGGGAATGAATGAAACCCGTAAAGAACGGGCTGGATTAATCGCGAGCCTTGCAAATCTTGATCCGCAACCCGAGTCAGTACCGATTAATCAACTCGTTAAGGTTGAAGGTACACCGTTAGCCGATGCGGAAGAATTAGATTGGACAGAGTTTGTGCGAACGATTGCTGTTGCACGTATTACCATGCCAAAAAGTTATGTTCGCCTTTCTGCAGGCCGTAGTGGCATGAGTGAAGAAATGCAAGCGATGTGTTTTATGGCGGGTGCAAATTCTATTTTCTATGGCGATAAATTACTTGTCACAGGTAACCCAGAAGAAGATGGCGATCAGTTATTAATGGCAAAATTAGATTTAGAGCCAGAAACTGCAGAAAATAAAAAAGCTTCTTGAATATCAAGAAGCTAATTATTTAAGGGGTTGATGTAGATTAGCCCCTAACTTTTTTATTTTTGTTGAGGCTGTAATTGTGGATCTTGTCCATACAATGGATGTCTCGGACCATAAAGCAAACAACCATTGCAAGGTCCATTAAGCATATTTCCTGTCGCCCACGCAGCAACCTTGTACCCTTTATCTGATACATTGTTCGCAATTTGTTTTACTACAGCAGTAATCAGCATTACGATGGCATTACTGTTGTTATTGCGATCTGCATCGTCTGCGTAGCCTTTACCTTCCCATAAGGTTTTACCACTACGTAAATCAACAAGTTTGCCACTTACTCTTACTTTAGTAACACTATCAAATACTTGGTAATTCACACCGTAATCATCTACATTAATGTAAAGAACTGCATCAGCCCCAAAAATATCGCGTAATTTTTGTGGATTTACATTATGGATTTCTTGAGCCTGTGTTAAACCATTGTGTTTAAAAGTTTCATACACAAGCGCAGGAGGGAAAACATAATACCCTTCTTCCGCCAATGGAGAAATTGTATGTGCCAACACAGCAGGAGAACCTTTAACATCATTCGTTGTATCCGTAGGAAGTAATACCAAGATAGAACGCGGTTTACTTTCTTGATAGTTCGTATAGTCATAAGGCGTTGGCTTCATTGTTGAACAGGCAGAAAGCAAAAGCGTACAAGCCATTACCAAATAGAGAGAGATTTTTTTCATTTTTTCGCTCCTTTTTTCACTTTTTTATTTCCAGTGCTTTCTGTATTCGCATCCACTTTTTTTCCTTTATTTAACAAGAAGTTAATATATTGAGTTGATTCAGGAAATAAGGTCATTTCTTTTTGATAGGCTTCTGCCATTTTGCCAGCATTGCCTAATTGACCATATAAAAGACCAATCTGTGCATACAGTCCAGGCGGTACTTTTTTACCGCTATCAAGTTGAGCAATTTCTTCTAATTTTTGAAGCTGTTCTTGTGGATCGCCGTCTTGAGTTAGATATTGGTATACGGAAGTTGGATAGGTATCTCCATTCCAAGTATACAATGTATTTGGTTTACTGCCTGATGAACAGGCAGTCACCACAGCAACAGCTGATAAGCAAATAAAAAGTTTTAGTTTATTCATAATAAAATCCTTAATTTGAAGGCTTCCATTGACCTGATTCAACACCAGAAACAAGGTTATTTACAGCTTCACGAATGGCTAAATCTAATACTTTACCATTAAGAGTTGAATCATAGCCTGCGGTGCCACCAAAACCTAACACTTCACGGTTTGAAAGATTATATTCACCAGCACCTTGAACAGAATAAACCACTTCTGAAGTTTGAGTATTCACCACATTCAATGTTACTTTTGCATAAGCCACTTGTTGTTTACCGCGACCTAGAATACCAAATAATTGCTGATCGCCTACTGTTTTACGACCAAATTCAGTCACATCGCCAGTCACCACATAATTCGCGCCTTTTAATTTTTGTTTTTGACCTTTGATTTTTGCTTCTGTCGCCGATTCTGACATATTGGTGCGATCCAACACACTAAAACGACCTGATTGTTGTAAGTGAGACACTAAAATAGTTTTAGCTTGATTACCTAATTGATCCACGCCGTCAGAGAATACGCCATTGTTATAGCTTGAACGATTATCAAATTTACCCACAGAAATAGGGGCTTTCACACCGTTATACGCGGTGTTATAGCTCGTTACTTTTTGAACTTCAACAGTACGAGAACCCTCGGTTGCACAACCAGATAAAGCTAAAACGCTGACAGATAATAAGATTGGATAGAGTTTTTTCATTGCAGAATCCTTATAATATAAAGTGATAAAAAAGCTCCTTGAGTTATCAAGGAGCTTCCATTTTAAAGAATTTCTTTAGCTTTCGCTACCACGTTTTCAACAGTGAAACCAAAGAGTTTGAATAATTGATCCGCTGGTGCAGACTCACCGAAACTATTCATACCTACTACACGGCCGTTGAAACCAACGTATTTATACCAGAAGTCTGCAATACCCGCTTCAACCGCAACACGTTTAGTTACTGCTGCAGGTAATACGCTTTCACGGTAAGCTGCATCTTGTTTATCAAAACGGTTAGTGCTTGGCATAGAAACGACACGTACTTTTTTACCTTCGGCAGCCAATACATCTGCTGCTTTCACTGCTAACTCCACTTCTGAACCTGTCGCAATGAAGATTAACTCAGGTGTGCCATCACAGTCTTTTAATACATAAGCACCGCGTTTAACTGCATCTAATTGTGCAGAAGTGCGGTCCATTTGTGCTAAGTTTTGACGGGTAAAGATCAACGCACTTGGACCATCTTGACGTTCAACCGCTTGTTGCCATGCAATGGCTGATTCCACTTGGTCACATGGACGCCATGTTTCAAGATTTGGAATTAAGCGTAATGATGTGGTTTGCTCAACTGGTTGGTGAGTTGGACCATCTTCGCCTAAACCAATCGAGTCATGAGTATAAACAAATAAAGTGCGTTGTTTCATTAATGCCGCCATACGCACTGCATTGTGTGCATATTCGTAGAACATTAAGAAGGTTGCGCCGTAAGGAATGAAACCGCCGTGCAAGGCAATACCGTTCATAATAGCAGACATACCAAACTCACGAACACCGTAGTTGATGTAGTTACCACCTACGTTTTCATGTGCACGAATTGGTTTAGAACCACTCCATAACGTTAAGTTAGAGCTTGCTAAGTCTGCAGAGCCGCCTAAGAATTCAGGTAACACGTGAGCATAAGCTTCAATAGCATTTTGTGATGCTTTACGGCTTGCAATGCTTGCAGGATTTGCTTGTAATTTTTCAATGAACGCTTTGGATTCAGCCGCCCAGTTTGCTGGTAATTCACCGTTTACACGACGTGTAAACTCTGCAGCAAGTTCAGGATATGCTTTTGCATAAGCAGCAAATTTTTCTTCCCAAGATTTTTCTGCTGCAGAGCCTTTCTCTTTTGCAGACCATTCAGCATAGTATTCAGCTGGAATTTCAAATGGAGCATATTCCCAGTCCAGTGCTTTACGAGTTAATGCGATTTCTTCATCGCCTAATGGTGCACCGTGACAATCATGTGATGCAGATTTGTTTGGTGAGCCAAAACCAATGATCGTTTTACAAATAATTAAGGTTGGTTTTTCTTTTTCTGCTTGAGCAAGGATGGTTGCGGCACGAATTTGTTCTGCATCGTGGCCATCTACATTACGAATTACTTGCCAGCCATAAGCTTCAAAACGTGCTGCAGTATCATCGCTGAACCAACCATCAACATGACCATCAATCGAAATGTTGTTGTCATCGTAGAATGCGATTAATTTACCTAGGCCTAATGTTCCTGCTAAAGAGCAAGCTTCATGGGAAATCCCTTCCATTAAACAGCCATCGCCTAAGAACACATAAGTGTGGTGATCGACAATTTCATGGCCTTCACGGTTAAATTGACCTGCTAAGGTTTTCTCAGCAATCGCCATCCCTACTGCATTAGTGATACCTTGACCTAATGGACCTGTCGTGGTTTCAACACCAGGCGCATAACCATATTCTGGGTGACCTGGGGTTTTAGAATGTAATTGGCGGAATTGTTTTAAATCTTCGATAGAAAGATCATAGCCAGTTAAATGCAAAAGGCTATAAATCAACATAGAACCATGGCCGTTAGAAAGTACAAAACGATCTCGGTCAGCCCATTTAGGATTGGTCGGATTGTGTTTTAAAAAGTCGCGCCATAATACTTCAGCAATATCCGCCATCCCCATTGGTGCACCAGGGTGACCAGATTTAGCTTTTTGCACAGCATCCATTGATAAGAAACGAATTGCATTGGCTAATTGTCTACGAGTTGCCATTTTGTTCTCCTGTTATAATTCGCTTTGAAAAAATAATCTTGCGCATTCTACCTTATTTCTGAAGGAAATTTAGCAAAAATCCGCACTCAATTTAATAGTTTGTGACAATAATCAAATTCTACGGCGACGCTGGTGAAAACGCGCGCTACTCGATTTTACTTTCAAATTTACCGCACTTTTTTTCTCTTTGTGTTTGCGGTAAGTCCGTCGATAGTGACTTAAAAAATAATGAATAGAGCTTGCCATAACCGCGCCAAGTAAAAATACAATAATAAGCTCACCATATAATTGGTGAAAAATTTGATTAATTTTTGATTGGTTAGATTGAGTATATTGAGCATCAATGGTGACACGTAAAAATCCTTTAATGCCGCTTTGGGCGTAAAGTGGCTCTACAATTTGTTGATTGTTTGCATCGGGTGAATTGAGCATTTCGCGACTTTGAGCCAGTAATTTTCCTTCGCCATCATATAAGCTGGCATCTAAAATAAAGTCTTCTTTGACTATTTGATTAAGATTGTCCGTTAATTGCTCTGTTTTGGCATTGTTTGTGAGTAAAACTGAAAATAAATTGGCTTGTTGACGAACCAAAATATGTGAGATGTTCGCCACTTGGTTTACGCTAGCAAATTGTGAACTCAGCTTAAATTGCTTCACACCAAATAAGATAACGCCAAGTGCAGTTAGACTTAGCACAATAATCGTTGCAAGCATGGTTGATTTGATTAGTTTTTCTTTAATTATTTGCACTTTTTCAACTCACATCGGTTAAAATCTTTTCAGTCGCCACAATTTACAGGATTTTTATGCAAATTCAACGTTTCAAAAGCATTACACAAAAATACCCACAATTTCCAACTACACTTTTGGCTAATGAGGAACCTATACAGAACGGAGAACCTTTTATCTTATACGGCACAAAGTTGGACATAACTAATCTGGAAAAATTTCAACAAAAGTGCGGTCAAAATTTTCAGATTTTTGATGTTTGGATGGTAGAGCAAAATATTGTCGTTTTATTGAAAGGTCAATGGTTTGCTGACTTCATTAAATTTGCTCATGATGTTGAAGTGGATATTGCTAAATTAGATTTTATCCCTAAATTGTCTCAAGCTGGATTGTTGGTGATGGATATGGATTCTACCGCTATTCAAATTGAGTGTATTGATGAAATTGCGAAATTAGCAGGAGTCGGCGAACTTGTTTCTGCGATTACGGAAAGCGCAATGAGAGGTGAATTAGATTTCGAGCAAAGTTTACGTCGTCGAGTGGGTACATTAAAAGGTGCGCCAGAAAGCATTTTGCAGCAAGTTAGAGAGCATTTACCGCTAATGCCTGGATTAGTTGAAACGATCCAAACCTTACAGAAATATGGCTGGAAAACTGCAATTGCTTCAGGCGGATTTACTTATTTTGCGGATTATTTGAAAACCTTATTACAGCTTGATTTTGCGGCATCAAATCAATTTGATATTGAAGATGGAAAACTCACTGGCTTAGTTAAAGGCGATGTAGTTGATGCCCAATACAAAGCTAAAACATTGCAACATTTGTTAGAGAAATACGGTATTGATTCACAATATTCTATTGCTATTGGTGACGGGGCAAATGACTTGGCAATGATGAATGTGGCGGGGCTAGGTGTTGCGTTCCATGCTAAACCTAAAGTGCAACAACAAGCGCAAATTGTGGTAAACTTCGCCGACTTAACCGCACTTTTATGCCTTTTAAGTGCCAATGATAGAATTTAATAAAATGGGAGAAGACTATGCCATCTTTTGATATTGTTTCTGAAATTACTTTACACGAAGTCCGTAATGCGGTGGAAAATGCCAACCGTGTGCTTAGCACGCGTTATGATTTCCGTGGCGTGGAAGCGGTCATTGAATTAAATGAAAAAAATGAAACGATTAAAATCACCACAGAATCTGATTTCCAACTTGAGCAATTAATTGAGATTTTAATTGGATCTTGTATTAAACGTGGTATTGAGCACAGTTCTTTAGATATTCCCGCAGAAAGTGAACACCACGGTAAACTTTATAGTAAAGAAATCAAACTTAAACAGGGTATTGAAACAGAGATGGCGAAGAAAATTACTAAATTAGTAAAAGATTCTAAAATCAAAGTTCAAACTCAAATTCAAGGTGAGCAAGTGCGTGTGACAGGTAAGTCACGCGATGACTTACAGGCAGTCATTCAACTTGTTAAAGGCGCTGAATTAGGCCAACCATTCCAATTTAATAATTTTAGAGATTAGTTTTTAAATAAGGGCGAAATGTTGTCATCGTTTTTTGATAAAACTTGACGAACACCGCTTTCAAGCGTAACATTCGCCCGATTTTTTAACGAGAAGGACACACACTTTGGACAGTCATAGTCGATACCGAATATCGCTCTAGACGCCCGCCTTTTATTATCGGCGCGCGTTCGCCGGTAAATTTACCGTTGTTTCGGCATCTCTTAACGAAAACTTTGCGATTTTTTACCGTACTTTCGTTTCTTCTTTAATTTGTTCACTGTTAGCTGTTCATAATCCTATAAGGAGTATGAAATGATCAACGCGTTTGCTATCAATGATTCCCGCTTGGTCCGCATTGACGAAGACCAAACTGATCTCAATACTGCCATTTGGCTTGATTTACTTGAGCCGACAGGCGAAGAACGTGAAATGCTACAAGAAGGCTTAGGCCAAAGCTTAGCATCTTTTCTAGAATTAGAAGACATTGAAGCATCCGCTCGTTTCTTTGAAGATGAAGACGGTTTGCACCTTCATTCATTTTTTTATTGCGAAGATGAAGACAACTACGCCGATCTAGCTAGCGTAGCCTTTACCATTCGCGATGGGCGCTTGTTTACCCTGCGTGATCGCGAATTGCCGGCGTTCCGTTTATATCGTATGCGTTCACGTAGCCAGCGTTTGTTAGAATGTAATTCCTATGAAGTTTTACTGGATTTATTTGAAACGAAGATTGAGCAATTAGCGGACGTGATTGAAAATGTTTATGCAGATTTGGAAGAGTTGAGTCGCGTTATTTTAAACGGAAAACAAGATGAAGCTTTTGATGAGGCATTAAATACGCTCACGGAACAAGAAGACACCAGCTCAAAAGTTCGTTTGTGCTTGATGGATACCCAACGAGCATTAGGTTTCTTGGTTCGCAAAACGCGCTTACCAACAAACCAGTTAGAACAAGCACGAGAAATCTTACGAGATATTGAATCTTTACAGCCGCATAATGAATCATTGTTCCAAAAAGTAAACTTTTTAATGCAAGCTGCAATGGGTTATATCAATATTGAACAGAACAAAATTATGAAATTCTTCTCTGTTGTTTCTGTAATGTTCCTTCCTGCAACATTAGTTGCATCCACTTATGGTATGAACTTTGATTTTATGCCTGAATTACATTTTAAATATGGTTATCCAATGGCAATTGGATTAATGATCGCAGCCGCATTGACACCATATATTTATTTTAGAAGAAAAGGATGGTTATGATGGAATTATCCCAAACCGCATTATTTATCGGATCAATTATTAATCTTTATGCACTTGTATTAATCTTACGAGCTTGGTTACAGTTTGCTCGAGTGGATTATTACAACCCTGTTTCAACATTTGCAGTAAAAATGACTGATCCAGTATTAAAACCTCTACGTAAAATTGCGCCTACAGTGAAAAATATCGATACTTCTGCTTTACTGTTAGTATTTATTATCGGTATGTTGAAAGGTATTATTTATTTTGGTTTATCAGTAAATGTACTCTTAGTATTGGGTGTATTAACTGTATTGAAAAGCATTGGTTTAGCAATTTTTTATGTGCTTTTTATTGGCGCTGTTTTAAGTTGGTTTAATCGTGGTAATAGCCCTGTGATTTATGCGTTTTATCAACTCTCAGAACCACTTTTAAAACCAATCCGTCGATTCTTACCAACATTAGGGATGATTGATTTTTCTCCTATGGTCGTCGTATTTATCTTATTGTTCTTAAATAATCTAATGCTTGATATGTTAGGTGGACTTTGGATGATTGCTGGTTAGAGACCAGTAGGTTATTGAATAATAATTTAAATAAGAAAAAAAGGCGTATTTATTAATACGCCTTTCTTATACACATAATTCTGATTTATGCTACTGTTAATTGTCCCGCATATAAAACAAAGAAACGTAAACAGAATACCCCAATTAAGTCAAAAATTGACACCAAGATAATAAAGTTACGGTTGTATTTTAAACGGTCATTAACAAACATATTGGCGATTAATGGGATCAAGATACCAATAAAGAATACCCCAATCCAGAATACCGCACCCCAGAAACCAGATAATGCATTATGTAACGCAACTGTTTTTTGGCCGCCACCAAAATGTAAGCCAACGAAGAAACACACAAGCAAACCAAGCTCTGTCACCATAATTGGCACTTCAAATTTGTGGATGAAGTGCGATTCGTGAGAATCACCTTTTAATTTTCCTGCAATCAAGATAATTAAGAAGGTTGCAGCAATACCAGATGATGTACCAGAAGCTAAGAATAATGCTGGTAATACTGGGTTATTCAACATTGGATAGCTGATCAATGCAGAAAGTAAGAACCCTGTGTATGCACCAAGCACTGCAGCCAATACGAAAAGAATAACTTCGACTGGACTTGCAATACGTTCTGCAATACCGATGAGTTTCATCACAAATTGCAGTTTTGGCATAAAGCGATTAATTAATGCTTCGATTTCTTTTTTGAAAATCACCACTCCCCAAATCACTAAAAACAACATATAGATTTGGAATAGCATGACCCCCATCGACATTACGGAATTAAATTGATAGTTAAACATCAATTTCCAGAATGTCCAAGGTCGAGCCAAGTGGAAAATTAATAGTGTTAAACCAATTAATGTTGGTACAGATCCTAAAATTACCCCAGATCGAATAATCCAGTTTTGGCTTAGATTTTCTATTTTATTGCTGCGTTTATACGCAATTGCTAACTGTACCGCACCAGATGAGATCCCCAATAAGAACAAGTAGATCGCAATGGTAGAATCCCACACTAGATTAGGCGTATGAAATGGAACTGGATAATCTAATGTCATCTTCTAGGCTCCCCATGTTGGAATGGAATGTGGTACAAGTTTGGTTGTGTACCTAACTCCACTTTAGTGCGATAAACCGGTTTTTCTTTCACTTTACGTGAAACTGCACTCATTGGATCATTCATGTCGCCAAAGGTTAATGCTTTGGTTGGACAAGCTTCCACACAAGCTGGTTGTTTACCATTGGCTAAATTTGTATCGCGGCAGAAGTTACATTTATCTGCGGTACGATGTACTGGATGAATAAAACGTACACGATATGGGCAAACTGCTATACAGTATTGGCAGCCAACGCATAAATCTTTATGTACATCTACAATGCCAGTCTCTTTATCAATAAAAGATGCACCAGTTGGACAAACTGCTACGCAAGGTGCGTTTGTACAATGTTGGCAAGATTGACGGAAGAACTCATATTCCTGATTTGGAAATTCACCGTAAGGTTCACTGCGTAGAATCTCTAAGCGAGAAACGCCTTCTGGCACTTGGTTTACATCACGGCATGCATCCATACAGGCTGTGCAGCCGATACACGAATTTTCATCGTGTATCATTGCGTAACGTTTAGGTTTATCCGCCTTGTCTTCTTTCGAAAAAGAAGGTAAAGATGTTCCCGTCATAAGGATCACTGCCCCCATGCCGGAAACAAAGTTTCGGCGTGAGCAGGCTGTCATTGTTTATCCTTTTGTTCGGTTAGTTTATCTTGTTCAGCTTTACGTTTTTGTTGTTCACCATGGCAATCTACGCAAAGTTTAACGCGTTGTTTTGGTTGAATACCTTTCATTGCATCTTCTTTAGGGTGAAGAGTATGGCAACTTGCACAAGGTAATTTCATCGCGTGTACATCATGCGCCCATAGTTTTTCACGAAGTTTGTCAGGTTGGTGACAAGCAAAACAAACTTGGTTTTGTTCTTGAACTGAATACATCGGTTTTTTATTACCGAAAATATCCCCTTCAAAACGCATGACATCTTTAGCACCACGACGGTGGTTTTCAGAAACGTTACCATGACAGCTTACACAAGTAATTGCTTTACCGTTATTTGGATTTTTCTTATCTAAGTGCGCGCCATGGAATTTACCAAAGTGGAGTTCTCCACCAGACTGATCTACAGTTTGGCTTTTATCTACTTTGTCGAATTTATGGCATTTAGCACAATATTGATTTGGATCGCGTTGGTTATCTAATTGCGGTTCATAAGTAAAATGATCCGCAGGTTTTTGTGCATCATCAGCATGAGCCAAAAATGGCGCTGCTACAAATGCCGCACTTAACGCTAACGCTTTTGCAGATTTGTTGATTAAAGAAGTTAAATTCATTTGGGTTACCTCAAATTTGACCTTGAAAATCACCGCACTTTCCAGTTTGCACTTAAAAGTGCGGTGGATTTTTCATTTATTTTTGTGCTGGTGGATCAACTAATAAGCCTTTTTCTTTAGCTTGTTGTTCCCATTGTGGTACCACAGTTTTTAAGAATTCTTCTTTAGCTTTGCGTTCTTTTTCGATATCAATACCCATTACTTTCCATGCTTTGTCAGCTGTTGAAATATCTGGGATTTGAACTGGAGTTTTCACACCGTGTTTAGTTAAGATTGCTGCAAGTTTAGTACGAGCATCCGCTGCTTTATCTAAGCCAGAACCTAATACACGAAGCATGACTTCAGGTGCGTGCATATGGCCACCGTGGCTTGCTGCAGCATAATCCCAACGCCATTGAGCATGACGAATATCCATTAATGCCGCTTCCATTTCTTCTTTAGTTGCACCTGCATCCCAAGCCGCTTTCGCTTCAAAGTGAGCTTTAACAACTTGCTCTTCTAAACGACCCATTACATCTTTCACTTCTTTTTTACGTGAAGTGACAATATCGCGTAATTTTTCTTTGCTTTGATCGTGACAGTTTGCACAAGTGCGGTCAAATGCATCGAATGGATTTTGGATTTGGTGGTCAGTATAAACTTTACCGTCTTTACCTTGTACTTTTGGCATGTGACAGTCTACGCAAGTTACACCGTTTTTACCGTGCATACCTAAAGACCAAATTTCAAAGTCAGGGTGTTGAGCTTTTAACATTGGTGCTTTAGAAAGGCTATGAGTCCAGTCGCTGAAGCCGATTTCATCGTAATATTTTTCAATATCATCAACGGTTTGACCTTTATCCCAAGGGAAGGTTACTTGTTTAATGTCGCCTGCGAAGTAGTATTCTACATGGCAGTTTGCACAAATTTCTGCACGTTTTTCGGTACGTTCTGCCGTATTAAAACTTAAGTTAGGTGTGGTTTTACCTTCAGCTTTTGCTTTAGCTTGAACTGCATTATTTAAGTGATCTAATGCACGTAGCACATGTGGACGAGCAATACGTAATGCTGGTTTGCCTTCTGCAAAATCTTTAGAAGTCGTATCGTGACAGTCAGCACAACCGATTGAGTTCACGATTTCTGGACCACCTTTTGCCCATTTCGCATTGAAATAATCTTTTTCACCCCATTCTGCAATTAAACGTGGAACATCAGGGCCTTTACATGTCCAACATGCCATTGGTTGTGGACCATCATTTGCAGTTTTTGGTGCACCAGTACGCAGAATATTACGTACATCCGTAACCGCATAAAAGTGACCACGTGGTGCGTTATATTCTTTTGCAAACGCATAACCGCCCCAAAGTACAATTAGGCGTGGGTTTTCTTCATCGGCATAAATAATTTTTTCGCCGTTGCCGTTTGCAGTTGAACGCCAGCTGTTATATTGATTTGGATATTTTTCTGCAAATTTTTCATTTACAGATTCAATTTTCAAATCTGGTTTTACTGGTTCAACAGGTTGTTCTAATGGCTTATAAACCATATCAGCTACCGCTGAGTTAAATAAGCTTAAACTCGCGAAAGACGCTGCCACAATGAGGCTTTTTTTTGAATGCGTTCACGATAATCACTCCATTTGTTGTAATAAAAAGGTTAGGTTAAATAGAAAGTTGAGAATTATTCTTAATCCCACAAAGAATATGTGGATATAGATTCATTCGCGCGTAAGATACCAAAAGAAAAAAGTTTTTCTACTCGCAGAATTAAAAAATGTGAGATTGATCAACATTATTTCTTAAAATACTTACAAAGAGGTATGCGTTATTTGGAATAAATTAAGGCGGTTTATGCCGCCTTAATTTTGAGTATTATTATCATTAATATTGACTAATAATATTTGCTATTCTTTTATCCGATATTTGATATTTTGTTCCTAGCTGTTGAGCAAATAAACTGACTCGTAATTCTTCAATCATATAACGAATTTCCGCAACCTCATCAGAAATCGGTTTGGATTTCGGGAGCTTGGCAAGAAGTTGTTGGTAAGCCTGTTGTACCTGTTCTACGCGTAGCATCGCGGCACGATCTCGATTTACATCTTGAGCCAGTTTATCAATACGTTTATCAACGGCTTGCAGATAACGCTGTAAATCCGGTAGGCGATCATAACCGCTCTTTTGCACAAAACCTGGATAAATCAGCCCGGTTAATTGCGCCTTAATATCAGAAAAGGCAAAGGCCATGGTGAAATCCATTTTACCTTTTAAACGTTGGTTTAAGGCATGGTTAAGGGATAGGATTTGCTCCACTTTCTGCGCAATATCCACGGTCACTTCATTAAGGTTTTCTCGAACAAAATCACGCAATTTTTCAAAACCTGCTTCATCCCAAACAAAACCACCAAAATCGGCAATCAGTTTATCCACCGCACAAGCGATGCAATCATCTATCAAATCCAACACACGACCGAACGGGGTAAAATACAGACCCAATTTAGCCTTATTCGGCAATTTTTCATGCAGATATTTAATCGGTGAAGGTACATTGAGCAACAATAAGCGGCGCAAACCTTGTCGCATTGCTACTGCTTGCTCAAACTCTGTTTCAAACAGTTTGATACCTACTGCATCTTTTTCATCTACGATGGCTGGGAACGCTTTGACGCTGAAACCACGTTGTTTTTGTTCGTAACATTGTGGTAAATCTGCAAAGCTCCAAATATGCAGCCCGCTTTGCTCAATGCCATCATCTGCCACAGCAGAAATACTTTCCTGCACACGATCTTTTAAGTTAAATTTCAGCTCGTCCAAATTCATGGATTCGGCAATTTTCTTGCCGTTTTCATCCACCACGCGGAACGTCATTTTCAAATGGCTTGGAATTTGTTCCCAATTCCAATGTTCCGTTTCTACGGTAACGCCCGTCATACGACGCAATTCATAAATCAGCGTATCTAATAACGGTTTTTCCAACGGCACCGCACGACTTAAAAAAGCTTGAGCATAATTGGGTGCCGGCACGAAGTTACGACGATAAGATTTCGGCAGGGATTTAATCAGCGCAATCACCAATTCTTCACGCAAGCCTGGAATTTGCCAGTCAAAGCCTGTCATTTCCACTTGATTGAGCAACGGCAACGGGATATGCACGGTCACCCCATCCGCATCGGTACCGGGTTCAAATTGATAAGTTAATTTGAATTTCAAATTGCCTTGATGCCAGAAATTCGGGAAATCCAGCTTGCTCACTTGTTCCGCATCATCATTAATCAAGAATGAACGTTCAAAATTAAGTAATTCAGGATCTTTTTGCTGCGCCCTTTTCCACCAGGTATCAAAATGTTTTTGGGAAACTACTTCCGTGCCAATACGTTGATCGTAAAATTCAAAAAGCGTGCGATCATCCACCAAAATATCACGGCGGCGACTTTTGTGTTCCAACTCTTTCACTTCTCGAACGAGTCGTTGATTTTCTTTGAAGAATTTATGTCTGGTATTCCAATCCCCTTCCACTAAGGCAGATTGAATAAAGATCTCACGGCTTACCGTTGGATCAATAGCACCGTAATTCACTGGTCGTGCAGCCACAATCGGCACACCGTAAAGCGTCACTTTTTCATCTGCAATCACCGCCCCACGAGATTTCGACCAACGCGGTTCGGAATAGGATTTTTTAATTAGATGCTCGGCAAGTGGCTCAATCCATTCTGGCTCGATTTCCGCCACCATACGCCCCCAAAGTTTGGAGGTTTCCACTAACTCTGCCGCCATCACCCATTTCGGTTGTTTTTTGAAAAGTACAGAATTGGGGAAAATTGCAAAATGGGCATTACGTGCGCCAAGATATTGTTGTTTCTCCGCTTCTTTTAAACCGATATGAGAAAGCAAACCGCTTAAAAGTGCGGTATGAATTTGCTGATATTCTGCTTTTTCAGAATTAATCGGCAAGCCCATTTCACGCACGGTTAAACGAATTTGATGATAAATATCCTGCCATTCGCGAATACGTAAATAATTTAAGAAATCCTTTTGGCATTGACGACGGAATTGGTTTTTACTCAATTCTTTTTGTTGTTCTTGTAGATAACGCCAAAGATTTAAGAATGCCAAGAAATCTGATTTTTTATCGGCAAAACGACGATGTTTTTCATCAGAAGCTTGCTGTTTTTCTTGTGGACGCTCGCGAGGATCTTGAATGGATAAAGCAGCGACAATAATCATCACTTCATGCAACGCACCTAGTGAGACAGCACTCAATAACATTTTCGCTAAACGTGGATCCACAGGGAGTTGAGCTAATTGACGGCCTACTGCCGTTAATTGACGTTTCTCGCCCGCTTTAGTGCGAACCATTTCAAACGCACCTAATTCTTCCAACAGTTTTATCCCATCTTGAATATGGCGTTTATCTGGTGCATCGACAAATGGGAAAGCTTCAATATCATCCAAACCCAATGCTGTCATTTGTAAAATAACGGAGGCTAAATTGGTGCGCAGAATTTCAGGATCGGTAAACTCCGGACGAGAATTAAAATCCTCTTCCGAATATAAACGAATGCAAATCCCTTCACTCACACGACCACAACGACCTTTACGCTGATTAGCAGATGCCTGCGAGATAGGTTCAATCGGTAAACGTTGTACTTTGGTGCGATAGCTATAACGGGAAATTCGCGCAGTACCTGGGTCAATCACATATTTAATGCCCGGCACGGTCAATGAAGTTTCCGCGACGTTGGTCGCCAACACGATGCGATTTAATCCGCTCGGATGGAAAATTTTATTTTGTTCTTGCGCAGACAAGCGTGCAAAGAGCGGTAGAATTTCCGTGTGTTTTAGATTTTGTTTTTGTAAAGCTTCGGCCGTATCGCGAATTTCACGCTCACCGTTCATAAAAATCAAAATATCACCACGGCCTTCCGCTTGCAGTTCATCCACTGAGTTGAGAATGCCTTGTAGCTGATCTTGATCGTCTTCTTCCACTACGGGACGATAACGTACTTCAACAGGATAGGTTCTGCCCGAGACTTCAATAATCGGGGCATTGTTGAAATGTTTAGAAAAACGTTCTACATCAATAGTCGCGGATGTGATGATAAGTTTTAAATCACGACGACGTAGTAAAAGCTGTTTCAGATAACCGAGAATAAAATCGTTATTTAGGCTACGTTCGTGGGCTTCGTCAATAATCAAACAAGAATATTGATTGAGAAAACGATCGTTTTGAATTTCCGCTAACAGGATCCCGTCAGTCATCAATTTGATTTGTGTATCATCACTGATTTGATCGTTAAAACGAACCTTATAACCAACTAAACCGCCAAGTTCCGTTTCCAGTTCTTCAGCAATACGTGCAGCCACCGAACGAGCGGCAATACGGCGTGGTTGAGTATGACCAATCATGCCTAAATTGCCGAAACCTAATTCCAAACACATCTTCGGCAACTGCGTGGTTTTACCCGATCCCGTTTCCCCTGCTACCACAATGACCTGATGTTCAGAAAGCAGTTTTTGAATTTCGACTTTGCGTTGGCTAACGGGCAAGCTTTCTGGAAAAACAATAGGATTTTGTACCGCACTTTTCCGTTGTTCTACACGTAATCTAGCTTGTTCAATTTGCTGTTGGATTTCATCTGCAACGGCTTGTTGAGCCTCTTGGCTTTTTATTTTTCCAATACCATGAATGCGGGCAGATAAGTGACGTTGATCCACCAGCATAATGTCATTTAATTGAGAAAAAAGAGATTGTTGTAAGGGAGTTAATGTGTGTTTTACCGAGCTGTTTTTCATAGCGATTTACTTTTGAAACTTCCGTAAGCTAAGCTAATCCATCCGATGAAAAATAAAGTGCCGCCAATAGGCGTAATCCATACAATTACATTGCTTGTTTCGAAAGCAAGTGCGTATAAACTTCCGCTAAATAATAAGGTTCCAATTAACCAAGAAGACATGGATAATCGGGCGAATTTGTTGTCACGCAAAGCAGATAATGCAACGGCAAGTACTGCAATAGTATGGAACATTTGATATTTTAAACCCGTATCAATCCATGATAATGCTTTAGCTTCTAATACATGGCTTAAACCATGAGCTGCAAATGCGCCTAGTGCGACACAGAAGAAACCGCTTAAAGCAGCAAGAGTGAGGTATTTGTTTTTCATTTAAATTTTCCCTAAAAGTAAAGCTAATATACCTGCAGCAATAAGTGGACCAACAGGAATTCCACCTAAAAATGCTACACCAATAATTGTGCCGATAAGCAAGCCAGTGACTAAAATGGGTTGTTCGCCCATTAAAGGCACACCTTTGCCGGCAAGCCATGCCACAAGCACACCAACGGAAATGGAAAATGCCATTTTCCAACTAAGAAAACCTGATAAATCAGGCAACTGAATTTTTCCTGAAACTAAGGGGCTTAAAACTCCAATGGTTAAAATAATGATACCAATTTTAACGCCATATTTTTCGAGCAAAGGAATATGAGAAGATAAAAAAGTTTGCTGCATGATAAGTAATACGGCAGCAGAAATGGTAATTGCGCTGTTATGACTGAGTAACCCGAGAATAATTAAAATCACCAGTAATAAGGCGATCATATTGAATTGTAACGACATACTTGAAAAGTGCGGTGAAAAATTGTGACGAATTATATCAAGTTTAAGTTATCGATGTGTTTTTTTATTTAGTAAAAACAAGCTAGAATGTAAGCTATATTTCCCCTTATTCGAGAATGCCTATGTCAAATGCTGTTGCCCACTTTGCTGATTCAGATCTGATTAAAACCGTAATTTTGCTTGCGTCGAGCGTGACTATTGTGCCGTTATTTAAACGCCTAGGGCTTGGTAGCGTGCTTGGGTATTTAGTGGCGGGCTGTATGATTGGTCCTTCAGTATTCGGTGTTATTCAAGATCCGGCTTCAGTCGTGCATTTGGCTGAATTGGGTGTCGTGATGTTCTTGTTCATTATTGGGCTTGAAATGCACCCTGAACGGCTTTGGTCTATGAAAAAAGCAATTTTTGGTCGGGGCTTGTTGCAAGTTGGGGGGTGTGGTGTATTGCTTACTTTTGCGGGGATTTATTTACTTGATTTACCGAAAGAAGTTGCGTTTATAGCCGGCATGGGATTTACACTTTCTTCAACCGCCATTGTGATGCAAACTCTAGAAGAGCGTTGCATTACCAGCACATCTAAAGGTCAGCGAATTATTTCGACTTTAATTTTTGAAGATATTGCTATTGTGCCATTACTGGCATCAGTGGCATTTCTTGCGCCTCATTCTGAAGAAAGCACTCATACCGATTGGATGTCAATCGGCATCGCATTAGGGGCAGTAATCGGCTTGATTGTTGCGGGTAAATGGTTAATGAATCCGTTATTCCGATTAATTTCTAAAGCACATATTCGCGAGATGATGACTGCTGCGGCTTTATTAGTTGTACTTGGCGCAGCATTAGCTATGGAAATAGGTGGACTTTCAATGGCAATGGGGGCATTTGTAGCGGGCGTTATGCTGTCAGAGTCTTCGTTCCGCCATCAATTAGAAGCGGATATCGAGCCATTTCGTGGTTTATTGCTTGGTCTGTTTTTTATGGGCGTGGGTATGTCATTGGATTTGAGGTTAGTGTTTAATCACTGGTTATTACTACTCGGAATTGTATTCCTTTACATTATTGGCAAAGGGCTTTCCGTTTATGTCGTAGCCCGAATCACTCGCTTAGAACATAGAGAAGCAGTGGGAAGAATGTCACTCTTGGCACACGGTGGTGAATTTGCTTTCGTACTTTTCTCTGCCGCAACGACAGCAGGCGTAATGAGCAACCATGAAAATGCCACTTTTACTGCAGCGGTAATTATTTCCATGTTGTTTTCTCCATTTATTACACAAATTACTCGTAAATTAGCGCAATCTGGGGAGAGAAAATCAGCGAATCAACCAGATACGAGCGATCTATCCCCTATTGATGATTTAGAAGATAACGTGCTTGTAATTGGTTTTGGCCGCTTTAGCCAGATCGTATGTCAAACATTATTAATCCGTGGCATCAGTGTTTCAGTGATTGATCGTAATATAGAAAATATCCGTGCTGCGGCAAAATTTGGTTTTAAAGTCTATTATGGTGATGGTATTCGTTTGGATGTACTTTACGCCGCGGGAATTGAAAAAGCTAAATGTGTCGTGATTGGTATTAATGATACAGATCGCATTGAAACGATTGTGAGCCAACTTAAAGGGGCTTATCCAAACTTGCCGATTTTAACCCGCACTTATGATAGAAAAACGACAGTAAGCCTAATTAAGCAAGATGTGGATTTTATTGTGCGTGAAACTTTTGAATCTGCCATTGCCCTTAGTCAAGCAACATTAATGAAACTTGGTATTGATAAGATTGAAGCCGATGAAGTCATTAAAGAAGTGCGAGCATTGGATCAAGAACGTTTAAATGAGGAAGTTCTGCATGGTTTTTCTAATGAAATCTTGAAAAAATATTGGACGCCAAAACCATTCATTAAACCTCATGTCGATGCTCAGGCATTAAATGATGAAACAGCAGGAATATTGATTGAGGAATCTGAAGAAACGTCAAATAATAATTCTTAAAATGATTTCAATGCATTTCAACTAAAAAAGGAAGCAAATTGCTTCCTTTTTGTTTTGAGTCCGTTTGAATTAAAACGGGATATCGTCATCGAATCCGTCCATTGGTGGCTCAGCCTGTGGTGCAGCTTGTTGTGGCGCTGGACGAGATGATTGATAATTACCACTATTGTTAGTTTGACGAGCTTGGTAAGAGGGTTGTGGTGCAGCTCCTCCCATATCACTAGGGTAACCACCTGTGTTTTGATTGCGCGCACCAAGCATTTGCATTACATCGCCTTGAATTTCTGTAGTGTAACGATCTTGACCATTTTGATCTTGCCATTTACGCGTTCTTAAACGACCTTCCACATATACTTGAGAGCCTTTGCGTAAATATTCACCGCAAATCTCCGCTTGACGACGATAGAATACAATACGGTGCCACTCTGTTACTTCACGGCGCTCGCCAGTATTGCGGTCGTTCCAGCTTTCACTGGTCGCTACGCTAATATTTGCTACGGCATCGCCATTTGGCATAGTACGAATTTCAGGATCATTGCCTAGATGACCAACAATAATGACTTTATTAACTCCAGCCATAAAAAACCTCATTTTTTATCTAAAAAAGTGCGGTTATTTTGCCTGAAATTTTTCAAAAGATCTATATATTTTAACTGGATATTTGCACAGATATTAAAATATGCGATAATGATCGCAGAATTTAAACTTATTTCATTCTTTTGAGTTATTTTATGGAAAATATCGATATTCGCGGGGCTAGAACCCATAACCTGAAAAATATTAATCTGACTATTCCACGCAATAAACTTGTGGTGATCACTGGGCTTTCAGGTTCGGGGAAATCCTCTTTAGCGTTTGATACACTTTATGCGGAAGGTCAGCGCCGCTATGTTGAATCTCTTTCGGCGTATGCGCGTCAATTTTTGTCTTTAATGGAAAAACCTGATGTGGATTCTATTGAGGGACTTTCCCCTGCAATTTCCATTGAACAAAAATCTACCTCACACAATCCACGTTCTACGGTGGGAACAATTACGGAAATTTACGATTATTTACGTTTATTGTTTGCACGAGTAGGGGAGCCGCGTTGTCCCGATCATAATGTTCCATTAACGGCACAAACAATTAGTCAAATGGTGGATAAAGTATTAAGTTTACCTGAAGATAGTAAGATGATGTTACTTGCGCCAGTTGTCAAAAATCGAAAAGGCGAACATCTCAAGATTTTAGAAAATATTGCTGCGCAAGGTTATATTCGTGCGCGTATTGATGGCGAAATTTGTGATTTATCTGATCCACCAAAATTAGCCTTACAGAAAAAACATACTATTGAAGTGGTGGTGGATCGCTTTAAAGTGCGGTCAGATTTAGCAACACGTTTAGCTGAGTCTTTTGAAACCGCATTAGAGCTTTCAGGTGGCACCGCGATTGTGGCAGATATGGATAATCCGAAAGCGGAAGAATTAGTTTTTTCAGCAAATTTTGCTTGTCCGCATTGCGGTTATTCTGTGCCAGAATTAGAGCCTCGTTTGTTTTCCTTTAACAATCCTGCAGGTGCTTGCCCAACTTGTGATGGCTTGGGTGTGCAGCAATATTTTGATGAAGATCGTGTGGTGCAAAATCCAACGATTTCCCTTGCTGGTGGTGCGGTAAAAGGTTGGGATCGTCGTAATTTCTATTATTATCAAATGCTTACCTCATTGGCAAAACATTATCATTTTGATGTTGAAGCCCCTTATGAATCTTTGCCAAAGAAAATTCAACACATCATTATGCAGGGTTCAGGAAAAGAGGAAATTGAATTCCAATATATGAATGATCGTGGCGATGTGGTTATTCGCAAGCACCCTTTTGAAGGGATTTTGAATAATATGGCTCGCCGATATAAAGAAACGGAATCAATGTCGGTGCGTGAAGAATTAGCGAAAAATATTAGCAATCGACCTTGTGCAGACTGTGGCGGATCTCGTTTGCGACCCGAAGCGCGTAATGTGTATATTGGAAAAACCAATTTGCCGATAATCGCGGAAAAAAGTATTGGTGAAACCCTCGAATTTTTTACCGCACTTTCTCTCACTGGTCAAAAAGCGCAAATTGCGGAAAAAATTCTTAAAGAAATCCGCGAGCGTTTGCAGTTTTTAGTCAATGTTGGTTTGAATTATCTTTCTCTTTCTCGTTCTGCTGAAACTCTTTCAGGTGGGGAGGCGCAACGTATTCGCCTTGCGAGTCAAATTGGTGCGGGACTTGTTGGCGTAATGTATGTATTAGATGAACCCTCTATTGGCTTGCACCAACGTGATAATGAACGCTTACTTAATACGTTAATTCATTTGCGTAATCTTGGTAATACGGTAATTGTCGTGGAACACGATGAAGACGCGATTCGTGCAGCTGACCATATTATTGATATTGGGCCTGGTGCTGGCGTGCATGGCGGACAAGTTATTGCACAAGGAAATGCCGATGAAATTATGCTCAATCCAAATTCCATCACGGGAAAATTTTTATCGGGCGCAGATAAAATCGAAATCCCGAAAAAACGCACCGCACTTGATAAGAAAAAATGGCTCAAACTTAAAGGCGCATCAGGTAATAACTTAAAAAATGTGAATTTAGATATTCCCGTTGGTTTGTTTACTTGCGTAACTGGTGTGTCTGGTTCAGGAAAATCCACACTTATTAATGATACTTTATTTCCACTTGCGCAAAATGCGTTAAATAGAGCGGAGAAGACGGATTACGCACCTTATCAATCTATCGAGGGATTAGAACATTTCGATAAAGTTATTGATATTAACCAAAGCCCGATTGGACGCACGCCACGTTCAAATCCAGCCACTTATACAGGCTTATTTACCCCGATTCGTGAACTTTTTGCAGGAGTGCCAGAGGCGCGTGCTCGTGGTTATAATCCAGGACGTTTTAGCTTTAACGTGCGAGGTGGACGCTGTGAAGCCTGTCAGGGCGACGGTGTACTCAAAGTTGAAATGCATTTTTTACCCGATGTTTATGTTCCTTGCGATCAATGTAAAGGTAAACGCTATAATCGCGAAACCTTAGAAATTCGTTACAAAGGCAAAACGATTCATCAAGTGTTAGATATGACGGTGGAAGAGGCTCGCGAGTTTTTTGATGCGATTCCAATGATTGCAAGAAAATTACAAACCTTGATGGATGTGGGATTATCCTATATTCGATTAGGTCAATCTTCTACAACACTTTCAGGCGGCGAAGCACAACGCGTGAAACTGGCAACGGAACTTTCTAAACGTGATACGGGCAAAACCTTGTATATTCTAGATGAGCCGACGACCGGTTTGCATTTTGCTGACATTAAGCAATTACTCGAAGTACTGCATCGATTACGCGATCAAGGAAATACTATCGTCGTCATTGAACACAATCTTGATGTGATTAAAACGACAGACTGGATTGTCGATCTTGGCCCTGAAGGGGGAAGCGGTGGCGGGCAAATTATTGCTACTGGTACGCCTGAAGAAGTCGCTAAAGTCGAAGGATCTCATACAGCCAGATTTCTTAAACCAATTTTGGAAAAACGTTAAAAATTACCGCACTTTTAGTATAGAAAGTCGTAAAATGACAATTAGGCTTTAGTTTCATGTTAATAGATTTTTTGATTTAACATTGGGAACTTTATTTAATTAAACGTATCTAAGTAGCGCCCCAGATTGGGGCTTAATTAAGAGGATTTAATAATGAACTTTACTAAAGTTTTACCAGCATTTGCTGCCGCTGTTGTATTATCTGCATGTGCAAAAGATGCGCCAGTAATGGAAAAAGCATCGGCTCAAATGGCTGCTCAAACTGCATCAACTATTACTGATAAAACAGTAGTTTATTCTTGTAATAAAAAAACTGTGACTGCAGTGTATCAATTTGAAAACCAAGAACCAGTTGCTGCAATGGTTAGTTTAGGTAACAAAATTATTGCAAAAGATTTTGCTCGTGATAAATCACAAAACGATTTTACAAGTTTCACTTCTGGTGACTATGTTTGGAATGTAGATAGTGGTTTAACTTTAGATAAATTTGATTCTGTTGTGCCGGTGAATTTAATTCAAAAAGGCAAAACTAGCGATAAGATCATCATCAAAAACTGTGATGTAAACGCAAAAGCAACTAAAAAAGCAAATTTATAATTCATCAAAATGGCTAGCGTAATTGCTAGCCATTTTTCTATCTTAAATAGTTCTTAACTTGCATCACCTCAATAGATAAATAAAAAATTTTAACTATGAATAGAAGATTAGATTTTTATTTTTTCTTGAGATTATCCCCGATTCAAACTAGACTTACCGCCTATTTTATTTAACCTAAACTTTATTATGCGTGTTTCAGATTTTAATTTCGATTTACCTGATGAACTTATTGCTCGCTATCCAAAAGAAGATAGATCATCTTGCCGTTTATTACATTTGAATGGAGAAAATGGCGCGGTAATTGACCGCACTTTTTCAGATGTATTGGATTTAATTGATGAAGGCGATTTATTGATTTTCAATAATACTCGCGTCATTCCTGCAAGAATGTTTGGGCGTAAAGCTAGCGGTGGAAAAATTGAAATTTTAGTTGAGCGCATGTTAGATGAGCATCGTTTCTTAGCGCATATCTGTTCATCAAAATCACCCAAAGAAGGGGCGGAATTATTTTTAGGTGAAGATAAATTAGGCGAAAATAATGGAATTAAAGCGGTGATGACTGCGCGCCATGGTGCATTGTTTGAAGTGGAATTAAGTGATAAATCAACCGCTCTTTTAGATGTGTTGCAAACCATTGGACATATGCCATTACCGCCTTATATTGACCGTCCCGATGAAGAAGCCGATCAAGAATGTTATCAAACAGTTTATAGTAAAGTACCGGGTGCTGTAGCAGCACCAACAGCAGGCTTACATTTTGATGATCCCTTGCTTGAAAAACTTAAAAAGAAAGGTGTGAATTTTGAATTTGTCACATTACATGTAGGAGCGGGAACATTCCAGCCTGTTCGAGTCGAAAATATTGAAGATCATGTGATGCATGCAGAATACGTAGAAGTTTCTCAAGAAGTTTGCAATGCTATTATTGCAACAAAAAAAGCGGGTAAACGTGTTATTGCAGTAGGAACTACTTCTGTTCGTTCTATTGAAAGTGCGGCGCTTTCTGCGGAAGAATTTGGTAATCCAGATTTAATTGAGCCTTATTTTTCTGATACCTCTATTTTTATTTATCCTGGTAAAAAATTCCGAGTGGTGGATTGTTTAATTACTAATTTCCACTTACCTGAAAGCACATTGATAATGTTAGTTTCCGCTTTTGCTGGTTATAAAAATACCATGAATGCGTATAAGCATGCAGTACAAGAAAAATATCGTTTCTTTAGTTATGGCGATGCGATGTTTATTAATAAAAATTCTAATGTAAGAGGATTGGAATAAGTTGTTTGACTTGTAATTAGTCAGCACCTACAATAAAGAACAAGAGATGGCGGTAACCATCCCTTGTCGGCATCAACTACTAATAGCCAGTGCTACTTTTCAATAACAGGCAAAGTAGAATAATGATGACCAACTTAATCATAAATTTAGTCATATTTTATCCTTAGTATGATTAACAAACTCAGGATCTACGAAATAGCCCGACAGCGGCAACTGGCGGACTATCTTAGTAGATCCGCCTCTGCTCAAAGAGCATTAGAAATATGATAGCACAAAGCCTGTATTTTTTAACAGGCTTTTTTGTTTAAAAAATCTTCGAACTGTTTATTCGTTGAGGAAAGAAAATGAAATATGAATTAGATAAAACCAGCGGCAGTGCACGTCGTGGTCGCTTGGTGTTTGAACGCCCACAAGGCACGTTCAGCGTAGAAACCCCTGCATTTATGCCAGTGGGCACTTATGGCACCGTAAAAGGCATGACACCGGAAGAAGTGCGTGCGACAGGTGCAGAAATTTTACTGGGTAACACCTTCCATCTATGGCTTCGTCCAGGTCAAGAAGTCATGCGTAAACACGGTGATTTACATGACTTTATGCAATGGAATCGCCCAATTTTGACTGACAGTGGCGGTTTCCAAGTATTTAGTTTAGGTAAATTACGTAAAATCACCGAAGAAGGCGTGAAATTCCAAAATCCAATTAACGGTGAGCGCATTTTCCTTTCGCCTGAAAAATCCATGGAAATTCAATATGATTTAGGGTCTGACATCGTGATGATTTTCGATGAATGTACGCCTTATCCAGCGACTTTCGATTATGCGAAAAAATCCATGGAAATGTCTCTTCGTTGGGCAAAACGCAGCCGCGATCGTTTTGATGAATTAGGCAATAAGAATGCCCTATTCGGTATTATTCAAGGTGGCGTATTTGAAGAATTACGCAAAGTATCACTAGAAGGCTTAGTCAATATTGGCTTTGACGGTTATGCGGTGGGCGGTTTAGCGGTAGGCGAACCGAAAGAAGATATGCACCGTATTTTGGAATATATTTGTCCACAAATCCCGGCTGATAAACCGCGTTATTTAATGGGTGTGGGTAAACCGGAAGATTTAGTGGAAGGCGTACGTCGTGGTATTGATATGTTCGACTGTGTAATGCCAACCCGCAATGCACGTAACGGTCATTTATTCGTGACAGACGGCATTGTCAAAATCCGTAATGCAAAATACCGTGATGATACCAGCCCGTTGGATCCAGAATGTGATTGCTACACCTGTAAAAACTACACCAAAGCCTATTTATATCATTTAGATAAATGCGGTGAAATTTTAGGTGCACGCTTAAATACCATTCACAATTTACGCTATTATCAACGTTTAATGGCGGAAATTCGTCAAGCGATTGAAGACGATCGTTTTGATGATTTTGTGGTGGAATTTTATGCTCGCATGGGCAAACCTGTTCCACCATTACAATTAGCGGATAAATCATAATTGATGAAAGTGCGGTAGAAAAATGAAACGTTTTTTGACCGCACTTTTTAACAAAGGAAACCTTATGCAAATTCTTGAACCTCAACAATTCGCCACCTGGAATGAACCTATTGAAATGCTTTATGCCTGTCATAGTAAGGTAAAACGTTTTTGTCGCCAGTTAAGCATTTTGCCTGATTATCTAGAAAAACACGGCTATACTCAGGCTGTATTAAATGATGTTGAGCAGATTTTAACTTATTTTAATCGTGCCGCGCCGTTACATCATGAGGATGAAGAACTAGATTTTTTCCCTCAATTAGTCAAAGTGGCTCCGCAAGCGCAAAGCTCCATTGATGAATTAGAAAAACAGCATGAATATTTGCATGAAAATTGGAATGCACTATCTGCGCAGTTAGAAGAGCTTATTTCTGAACAACGTCAGAATATTGATGAACATTTAATTGAACGCTTTATTCAAGGTTATGATCGTCATATTGCGTTAGAAGAACCGCTATTTGAAATGGGGCGTGAATACTTAAGTGCGGATATTTTGGCTGAAATGGGCAAGAACATGAGTGCTCGTCGTCAAGTTAAAGAATGAAATATCAGCTCAATTTAACCGCACTTCGATGCCCCATTCCTCTTTTAAGTGCCAAAAAAGCCTTAAAAAATTTAGATAAAAATGATGAGCTAATGTTGATCTTAAACCTTGAAAGTGCGGTGGAAAATTTTTCTATTTTTGCAGAAGAAAATTCGGTTGCTTTGATCGAGCAATATTACGCTTCGGAAAAAGAATTTATAGTTATCTTGAAAAAATAAAATTAATCGCCATAACGTAGGATATTGGGCGTGGTTCATCTTTCCCAATGAGCCAATTTATGGTATTTTAAGCGCAATTTTTAACTTAAATTAACAAGGAAAACATACAATGGAAGCACAAAACCCGATGTCCACGTTATTTATTTTCGTGATCTTTGGTTTAATTTTTTACTTTATGATTTATCGCCCGCAAGCTAAACGCAATAAAGAACACAAAAAATTGATGTCTGAGCTTGCAAAAGGTACTGAAGTTTTAACTGCTGGTGGTTTAATCGGCAAAATTACTAAAGTAACCGAAGGTAGCGATAGCATCGTGATTGCGTTAAACGACACGACAGAAATTACGATTAATCGTAACTACATTGTGAGCGTTCTTCCTAAAGGTTCATTAAAATCACTTTAAGAGTAACGTTAAATTATTTTCCAGAGCCACGAATTGTGGCTCTGTGCGTTAGAAAAGAAAAGGAAAACTATGTTAAACCGTTATCCATTATGGAAGAATTTGATGGTTATTTTTATTGTAGCCATCGGGACTTTATATTCTCTTCCAAATATTTATGGTGAAGATCCTGCGGTGCAAATTTCCGGTACGCGCGGTCAAGAAGCGAATACTAGTGTGCTTGGACAAGTTCAAGATGTGCTTAAAACCAACAATCTTCCAACCAAATCTATCGTGCTTGAGAATGGCTCAATTCTAGCTCGTTTCACTAATACCGATGATCAACTCCTTGCTAAAGATAAAATTGCTGAACGTCTTGGCAATAATTACACCACCGCATTAAATCTTGCGCCTGCCACTCCAGCTTGGTTAAGTATGTTTGGTGCTAACCCAATGAAATGGGGATTAGACTTACGCGGTGGGGTTCGTTTTTTGATGGAAGTTGATATGAATGCTGCACTTGTAAAACGCCAAGAGCAATTACAAGACAGTTTACGTAACGAACTTCGTAAAGAAAAAATTCAATATACGGCAATTAAAAATACTGAGCATTTTGGTACTTCTGTCACGTTGGCCGATGCAAGTCAACGCTCTAAAGCTGAACGTATTATTCACCAGTTGCATCCAACCTTAGATATAACAGAGTTGGATAACTATAGTATCAATTTAGGTCTTTCAACTTCAGCATTAAATGAAGCACGCGACTTAGCAATTGAGCAAAACTTAACGATTTTACGTAAACGTGTTGCTGAATTAGGGGTATCTGAGGCGGTTATTCAACGTCAAGGTGCTGAACGTATTGTAATTGAATTACCAGGTGTTCAAGATACTGCTCGCGCAAAAGAAATTTTAGGGGCAACTGCAACGCTTGAGTTTCGTATTGTAAATCAAAATGTTACGGCCGATGCAATTTCTCGTAATATGTTACCAGCTGATTCGGAAGTTAAATATGATCGCCAAGGTCATCCTGTTGCATTATTTAAACGCGCGGTATTAGGTGGTGAGCATATTATTAATTCAAGTTCTGGTTTAGATCAGCATTCAAGTACCCCGCAAGTGAGTGTAACCTTGGATGGTGAAGGTGGTGAGATTATGTCTCAAACTACCAAAAAATATTACAAGAAACCAATGGCAACGCTTTATGTTGAATATAAAGATAACGGTAAAAAAGACGAAAATGGTAAAACTATTTTAGAAAAACATGAGGAAGTCATTAATGTGGCGACGATCCAAGGTCGTTTCAGTTCTAATTTCCAAATTACTGGTGTTGATAGTATCGCGGAAGCGCACAATCTTTCTACCTTGTTGAAATCTGGCGCATTAATTGCACCAATTCAAATTGTTGAAGAACGCACAATTGGCCCATCATTAGGTGCGCAAAACGTAGAGCAAGGGATTAATGCAAGTCTTTGGGGATTAGTTGCTGTTATTGTCTTTATGTTGTTTTACTACAAAATGTTTGGTGTGATTGCAAGTTTTGCACTTGTTATTAATATCGTATTACTTGTGGGATTAATGTCTATTTTACCCGGAGCGACACTTTCAATGCCAGGTATTGCGGGTATCGTTTTAACTTTAGGTATGTCGGTGGATGCAAACGTGTTGATTTTTGAACGTATTAAAGAAGAAATTCGCAATGGTCGTCCAATTCAACAAGCAATCAATGAAGGTTACAACGGGGCGTTTAGCTCTATTTTTGATGCGAATTTAACGACAATTTTAACCGCAATTATCTTGTATGCTGTGGGGACAGGCCCAATTCAAGGATTTGCGATTACGCTTTCACTTGGTGTGGCAATTTCAATGTTTACCGCAATTACAGGAACACGCGCATTAGTTAATGCGCTTTATGGCGGCAAACAACTTAAGAAATTATCAATTTAGGTAGGGAACGATGAAAATTTTTGCAAAAGATAAAGACGGACATTTTATCCGTGAAATCAATGGGATTAAACTCCCGTTCCCATTGACCGAATTTATGAAAGTGCGTAAATGGGGCTATGTTTTTTCCGCACTTTTAATGGCCGTTTCGCTATTTTTTATCGTATCAAAAGGCTTTAACTGGGGATTGGATTTTACCGGCGGGGTTGTTTTTGATACCCATTTTTCACAATCTGCAGACTTAGAAAAAATCCGTGGTAAGCTCCATGAAAATGGTATTGAAAGCCCAATTGTGCAGACAACAGGTTCTGTTCAAGATGTCATGATTCGTTTACCAGCGACGGATAATGATTCAGGCATTGGAGATCGCGTAAAAGGAATGCTCCAAGAAGTAGATTCTGGTATAAAGATTCGTAGTGTTGAATTCGTTGGACCAAACGTAGGGGAAGAATTGGCACAAGGTGCGGTGTATGCGACATTAGCGACATTAGCCATGATGCTAGTTTATGTAGGTTCTCGCTTTGAATGGCGTTTAGGTTTCGGCGGTATCGCATCCCTTGCGCATGACGTAATTATTACTCTTGGCGTGTTTTCAGCGTTACAAATCGAAATTGATTTAACCTTCGTTGCAGCGATTTTATCTGTTGTGGGTTATTCTATTAACGATAGTATCGTGGTCTTTGACCGTGTGCGTGAAAACTTTAGAAAAATAAGACGTCTAGATACGATTGATATTATTGATGTTTCTTTAACGCAAACTTTATCAAGAACTATCATGACCTCTGCGACAACGTTAATTGTTGTTATTGCATTGTTCTTTTTCGGCGGTCCATCAATTCATAACTTCTCTTTAGCGTTACTTGTGGGTATTGGATTTGGTACATATTCTTCAATCTTTATTGCAATCGCAATTGCATACGATGTTGGATTACGCCGTGAACATATGATCCCGCCTAAAGTAGATAAGGAAATTGATGAATTACCTTAGTTAAATTCTATTCTTAGAATAAACTTCAATAAAAAATAGTTAACCAAAAATTCATGGTTAACTATTTTTTTATTTGTATAGCTTTTTAATTTAGACTTTTAATCTTGAGGTAACGCATTTATCACGGATTTCACTAAAGTCGCTAAGGGAATGGCAAAAAATACGCCCCAAAATCCCCATAAACCGCCAAAAATTAATACTGAAATGATAATAATCAATGGATGTAAATTCACTGCTTCAGAAAATAAATAAGGAACGAGTAAGTTTCCATCTAAGAGCTGGCTCACAGCAAAAGCGATGATGATATACCAAAATGTTGGGCTGATTCCAAATTGGAATAATGCAACCAATGCAACAGGAATTGTGACAATTACTGCGCCAATGTAAGGAACGAGAACTGAGAGACCCACCGCAAAAGCTAATAAGAGAGAGTAATTTAGCCCGAATATTAAGAAAATAATGTAGGTGATGAGCGTAACAATCAGTATTTCTAATAATTTTCCATGGATGTAGTTGGAGATTTGCTGTTGCATTTCTTTCCATACTTTGAAAGCCAAGTTTCTATTTTTCGGTAAGAAACGGCTCACCCCTTGTAAAAGTTCTGATTTATCCTTCAGCATAAAAAACATCATTAATGGCACTAAAAAGGCATAAATCCCTAAAGAAACCAAGTTCATGATGGAGGCTAAAGAAAGTTTTACAGCAGATTCACCAAAACCAAGGATTTTTTCTCGCACAGAATTGAAAATAGAATCTACCATTGAATAGTCGATGAGCTCAGGATAATGCTCAGGTAAGTTTAGTAACCATTCATTGAGCTTATTAAACATTGCGGGCAAATCACTTAATAAGGAAATAGTTTGATTCCATAGCATTGGCATGAGGATTAAAAAGAAGATTGTCGCTAGTCCAATAAAGCCACCAAAAATGATGATTGTGGCTAGCATTCTTGGGCATTTTAAATGTTGATGCAAAAAATTGATCGGCATTTCTAGTAAATAGGATAGTACTAGAGCAATCAACAACGGCGCGATTAAATTTCCAAAAAAATAAATGGAGATAAAGCCAAATAATAATATTGCTAATAGTCCCATCGCTTGTGGATCGCTTAAGCGACGCGAGTACCAGCTTTTCAACATTTCTAGCATAATTTCTTTTCCTGTAAGTATTTTTCGCCATTATAAGTTAAAATTTATAGTGTTTATAGCTACTAAGAGGAAATCCTATGTCTGTTATTATTTATCACAACCCACGTTGCTCAAAAAGCCGTGAAACACTAGCATTATTAGAAAATCAAGGTTTTCACCCAATAGTTGAATTGTATTTGCAAAAGCAGTATTCCATTGATGAATTACAAAGCATTGCCCAAAAATTAGGGATTGATGATGTGCGTCAAATGATGCGTACGAAAGATGATTTATACAAAAGCTTAAATTTAGATAATTTAGAGCTCTCTCAAGCTGAATTATTAAAAGCCATGAGTGAACATTCAGCACTCATTGAACGCCCAATTGTGATCAATGGTAATCAGGCTAAAATCGGGCGTCCGCCAGAAAGTGTACTTGAGATTTTGTAATTTAAACGTTTGCGCGTATAATACTCCAGCCGTGGAAATCCTTCCACGGCTTTTTTAAGGAAAAATTATGGGAAAGAAACAAAAAAGTGCGGTTGAAAATGAAACCGTTTATTTGCACACTCGAGGAGTGATAAAAGATAATGCTGTGATGGCATTATTGCATGATAAATTATTTCGTCAACGTGTTGAGAAAAAACGCAAAGGGAAAGGGAGTTACCAACGTAAAGGGAAACACGCAGGGAAAATGTTTGAAAAGCCCGATTATAAATTTTTTGATTACAGAAACTTTATAATCGGGTTTTTCTTAGGCTAAAAATAGTAAAAAGGAGTATAAAAATGTCAAATCAGCCTCAAGTCCTATTTAATAATACATGGAATGTACGCATTAGCGATCCTGGTGAAGAGGGGGCTAAAAGCCATTTTTTTGAAACTATCTATCTAACTTTAACGGCATATTTTGAAGAAAATAGAATACGTTATGAGTTTGTTCGTAAAGTAGAAGATCAAATAAAAATTCAACGCTCTTTTACAGAACTAAATGAATTATTCAAATTTCTAGGTGATTATTTCGATCCTGTTTTTATTGGATTATTAGGCGTAAAAATTGGGAATCTTAGTGTGAAATCAGAATAATAACTTGACTAATCCATAAAACATTCTAGTATTCTACCCATATTTTGTTATATCGACAAAATAGGGATCGCACTTTAAATTGTATAAATAATGGCATAAAAGTGCGGTTATTTTTTCTTTACTTTTATTGGAGAGCAAAATATGTCAGGTATTTTTACTCAAAGTCCAGCAAACCGTCGTCGTTATGGTGTGGCAGTATTTGTTGGTATCGTTGCAGGGATTATTTCTGCTTTTGTTAAATGGGGTGCAGAGCATCCATTTCCACCACGTAGTCCAATCGATTTCTTTGCGGCTGCTTGTAAAGTGGATATTACAGGTTTAACACAGGATCAAGTGCTGGCAGTATGTTCCCGCGCGTTTTTAAATCCACCACATGTGTTCTTACGTGATTATTTAGGTATTGATCCAACAGATGCTGCATTTACCTTTGCGGATCATGTATTCAATTGGATTGGTGTTACGCATATAATCTTTTCTTTAGTTTTTGCGATTGGTTATTGCTTAGTCGCAGAACGTTTTCCAAAAATTAAATTTTGGCAAGGTATTGGCGCAGGGATTATTGCTAATATTTGCGTGCACTATATTACTTTCCCAGCACTAGGTTTAACCCCACCAGTTGCAGAATGGCCGCTATATGAACATATTTCAGAACTAGTTGGTCATATTTTCTGGTTCTGGACTATTGAGATTATTCGTCGCGATTTACGTAATCGCTTAACTGGCGAGCCAGATGCAGAGATTCCTTTAGCTTAAGCTAAACAGTATAAATTTTGATAAGAAACGGGTTAAGACTAATAAGTTTTAACCCGTTTTTTGTTGGATAGAGATGCTTTAATTAGCAACAAATTTCTTGTACGACAAATTGTAATGAATGTCTCGCAAATTGCTGCTGTTTACGGTGTTTCAAGCGTCTCAAACGTAGATTACGTGATAAAGAGGTTTGTTGTAAATTGGTTTTCTTTTTAAGAAAAGTTTTGCGTTTTAACATTTTATTTATCCTTTTTTTCTTTTATTTCTTCTGAATTCCCAACCGCACTTTCGTTGTTTGCATTATCATTCGTTGTTTGATTTTCTTGGACCCGATGATAATTCACTATGCTATTCATATAGCGGCGAATATTTTCTACATATTGGTGCGCTTCATAGCCTCGCGCATAGCCGTATTTCAGTTGGGAATAATAGCGTTTTTCTGCTAATAAAGGCAGATTTTTTTTCACATCTAGCCAATTATCTGGATTTCCGCCAAGATTTTTAGTTAAACGACGCGCATCAATTAAGTGGCCTAGTCCCATGTTATAGGCGGCCAAGGCAAACCAAATTCTTTCTTCTTTTTCAATAGTTTCTGGAATTTGACTAATTAGCCAATGTAAATATTCTGATCCCGCTTTAATGCTTTGTTCAGGATCTGTTCTATCGCTGATTTTCATATGTTGTGCGGTATCTTTAGTTAACATCATTATTCCACGCACGCCCGTAGGTGATGTTGCATCTGGATTCCAATGAGACTCTTGGTAAGCGACTGCTGCGAGTAATCGCCAATCTAATTCACCTTTATATTTTTCAAAGAGCGGTGAAAATTGTGGCAATATATTTTCAATCGCGTTCATATAAGAGCGCGTATCCACGTAATCAAATTGTGAAATATGCCCTAAATATTTTTCTTTTAAATTATCGACTAGCCCTGTTTCTTGTGCATTATTCATAAAATTGAGTAAGGCAGCTTGCAGATCATTGTAGGCATTACTCGGTAAATACCAGTGAATGTTTGCTTCATCAGTAATATCAAAGGCAATGGCTAATTCTGGTTTGATTTGTTGTATCGCCGCGATATCAATAGAATTAGCAATAACGTAAGGAATTTTGCCTTCAGACAGTTGTAGCAATAGTTCTTCTTGAGTAAACGCTTGATTTCTTTTCCAAGTTAATTGTGGATATTGTTTTTGTAATTCTTTTAGTGTTTCTTCCAATGATGAATTGTTAGCGATATAAATTTCTTTCTTGATATCGCCTAGATTTTTAGGGCGTTGTTCATCTTTTCGATAAGCTAATTGCCATGAAGCTGAATGATATGCTGGGCCAATTTGGAAACGTTCTACATGATTAGGATGATATAAAAGGTGAGCCGCAGCTAAATCAATATTATGCTTATCTAGCTCATTAAATAATTGTTCTTGATTATCGAAAGTTTTAATTTCGAGTTCTACACCCAGTGAATCAGCAAATGCTTTAGCCAATTCATATTCAAAGCCTCGTTCGCCGTCTTTATTTATAAAATAAGAAATAGGGTTGTTCATTGTGCCCACCATGAGTGAGCCTCGTTCTTGAATTGCTGTATAGTGGTTTTCTTCAGCATGGCGTAGAAATTGCCATGGGAATACCATATCAATAGCCCAAAGCAACAAAGCCAAGGCAGTAATAATACGTAAAAAGAGACCTTTCAATGATTTTTCCTATATAAAAAGCTTGCTGGATTGTAGCTAGAATTTAAGCAATAGACAATAAAAAGCCCCTTGAGGTTCAAGGGGCTAAGTTTTGTTCACCGAGTAGTGCTAAATTTTAAATGATGCAAAAACATTAGGAAACAGCACTATTCTTTATATCGCAAGGATCTTATCCTCGGCGATCACGGCGTGGTTTATCGCTAAAAGAGCGGTTACTTTTTTCATTAAATTTACGATTTCCACGATTGTCACCAGTGCGTTCATTACGTCCGCGTTCTCCACGGAAATCGCCACCACGGCCTTTACGTTTACCGTTAAAATCATCGCTACCACGGGAACTATCAGACTTCACAGCACCTAAGAAAGACATTTGCATTTGTTTATTCAATACGCGTGTTTTACCGAATTGTTGCAATAATTCTTTTGGCATACCTTGTGGCAATTCAATGGTAGTGTAGTCATCATAAAGTTTGATATGACCAATATAGCGGCTATTGATATCACCTTCGTTAGCAATCGCACCAACGATATGGCGAACTTCTACACCATCCGCACGACCGACTTCGATACGATATAAATCCATTGGTTGTGGATTTCCATAGCCTTTACGTTCGCCACGACGTTCAGCTGAACGTGGATTTTCACGGCGATCACCTCGTTCATTACGTTCACGACGACGTTTTTCCATTGGTGGATCAGGTGGAAGAATTAATTTTTGTTTGCCTTGTAGCAACATTAACATTGCTGCTGCAATATCTTCTTGATCCTGATCGGCTGTGAATAAGTCTTCTAATAAACTACGATATTGTTCTAAATCGTGATGCTCGAGTTGTTTCGTAATTTTTGCAACGAATTTTTTTCGGCGGCATTCTTGTAACACAAGATGATTTGGCAATTCTACTTCATTGATACCTTTTTTCATTAGGTGTTCAATATTACGAAGTAAGCGACGCTCGCGAGGCTCAACGAATAATAAAGCACGACCAGAACGACCTGCACGACCAGTACGGCCAATTCGGTGTACATAAGATTCTGCATCAAGCGGAATGTCGTAGTTCACCACAAGGCTGATACGTTCAATATCAATACCGCGTGCGGCTACATCGGTTGCCACAACAATATCTAAACTGCCGTTACGTAAGCGATCGAGGGTTTGTTCGCGGAGTTGTTGTGTCATATCACCATTAAGTGCGGCAGAACGGAAACCATTTTTTTCAAGTAGTTCTGTAATGTCTAAAGTACCTGTTTTAGTGCGAGCAAAGATAATCGCTGCATCAAAATCTTCCACTTCTAAGAAACGAAGAAGGGCTTCATTTTTACGAACGCCGTGCACATACCAACAACTTTGGTCGATATCTGGGGCATTTTCGTTATTAACCTTAATCTTCACTTCTTTCGGATCATTCATAAAACGTTTCGTAATACGACGGATCGGTTCAGGCATTGTTGCAGAGAATAATGCTGTTTGGTGATTTTCTGGTAATTCTGCCATGACGGTTTCTACATCATCAATGAAACCCATACGTAGCATTTCATCTGCTTCATCTAATACGATAAAACGAAGTTCTGAAAGATTTAATGTTCCGCGACGAATATGGTCAAGAATACGACCTGGTGTACCCACAACCACTTGTGCGCCTTGTTTTAATGCACGAAGTTGGATGTCATAACGTTGGCCACCATATAAGGTAACAATGCGAGTGCCGTGTGCATATTTAACAAATTGTTCGCACGCATCGGCAACTTGAATAGCAAGTTCGCGAGTTGGAGCCATCACTAACATTTGTGGATGTTTTTCACTTGGATCGATTTGCGCTAATAAAGGCAGTGCAAAAGCAGCGGTTTTACCACTACCCGTTTGTGCCATACCTAGCACATCATTGCCACTGAGTAAATGCGGGATACAAGCTTGTTGAATTGGAGAAGGGGTTTCAAAACCTAAGTCAGAAACAGCTTTTAAGATGAACTCAGGTAAGCCTAAGTCATTAAAAGTAATTTTGTCAGTCATTAAAATACTCGAATATAAATAAGGAAAGCTCAAAGAGGCCTTCGGTTTATTAAGTTGAGCAGAGCGAATGAATTTTTCTATTCGTTCTACTGTAAAGAGCGGTGAGTTTTGATTGATTTTTAGAAAACAATCGCTTTTGCCACCGCACTTTTCTCTTCTTTTTCGTCTTCTATTTGAACCGGTTTTAATTTCATTAGTTCAAACGCGGCAAAACGATACTCAACAAAGTTATAAACCTGATTTGCCATGGCTAGTTTAAATAAAGCTGCTGCTTCATCTACTAGCCCTACATTGAGTTTTTGTTTTGCTAGATAAAAATAGGTTTCTGTGAGAATTTCAGCATATTGTTGTGAATTTTCAGCAAATTCACTCGCACGTTGTTGTAATTCTTCTACAGAGATGTGTCCTAAGTAATATTGAACGATTTGTGTACCCCAGAAGTCCTCTGATAGCCCTTTTGCTCGTTCAACAAGGTTTGTTTGGGCTTCTTGTGGTTTTAATTTTTGTTCGTTCAAATATAGCCATAAGACACGATAGGGATCTTTTGTATCGGCTTGGTAGAACTGTAAGAAATCTTGCTGAGCAAGATGGTAGCGCCCTACATAATAAAAATTTAAACCACGATTAAGGTGGGTATAGTCGTAACCTGAATCTAATTCAAACACCGTATTGAATGCTTCCAATGCGCCGTCATAATCTTCTTCAAGCAATAAATAAAGCCCTAAGTAATTGTACACGGATGCCATTTTAGGCTGTAATGCAAGGGCTTGAGTAAAATCATAACGAGCAAGTCCCCATAATCCAAGGGAATCATAGAGTACGCCACGTTCAAAATGTAGCGATGCACGTTCTTCATTACTCATTTTTCCAACGAGTAGTACTTGGCTTAACCGCACTATCATCACTTCTTGTTCAAAGTGAGTATTCGGATTTTGTTCAGCCAACACAACATGATTTTTAGACACAAAACCGCCCCTAGACTGAACACAGCCAGCAAGGAGTAAGATCGCACATAAGCTAAATAAATAGACTATAAAATGGCGAGATAAGCGAAAACACCGCATTTGCTTTCTTTATGCCTAAAAGTTGGAAAACAACAAAACTTGGCAGCGAGTGCTACCAAGTTTTGATTCGATATTCCAAGATTATTCCTGTTCTTCTACAGAATCTTCTTGGTTAATTTCAGTTTCTTGTTTTGGAGCCAAGTCTTTCATTGTTAAACGAATACGACCTTGACGATCGATTTCAACAACTTTTACGTTTACTTCTTGGCCCACTTGGAGGTAATCGCTAACTTTTTCTACGCGCTCTTCAGCAATTTGAGAAATATGAACTAAACCTTCTTTATTTCCAACGATTGCTACGAATGCCCCGAAGTCAGCAAGACGAGTCACTTTACCTTTGTAAATTGTACCAGCTTCAACTTCTGCAACGATTTCTTCAATACGTCCCATTACGTTTTTCGCTGCATTGCTATCTACTGCAGCGATTTTCACTGTACCATCGTCATCAATATCAATTGATGTACCAGTTTCTTCAGTTAATGAACGAATTGTTGCGCCACCTTTACCAATGACATCTTTGATTTTCTTAGGATCAATTTTCATTGTGTAGATGCGCGGTGCGTAATCGGAGATATCAGCACGTGGAGCAGGGATTGCTTGTTCCATTACACCAAGAATGTGCATACGCGCACTTTTCGCTTGGTTTAATGCAATTTGCATAATTTCAGGGGTGATACCTTCAATTTTGATATCCATTTGAAGGGCGGTCACACCTTCACGTGTACCAGCTACTTTAAAGTCCATATCACCTAAGTGGTCTTCATCACCTAAGATATCTGAAAGCACCACAAATTTTTCTTCTTCTTTCACTAAGCCCATTGCGATACCTGCAACAGCCGCTTTGATTGGTACACCCGCATCCATTAATGCTAAAGATGCACCACATACAGATGCCATAGAGGAAGAACCGTTAGATTCAGTGATTTCAGATACAACACGCACTACATACGGGAATTCCGCAAGACTTGGCATAACTGCTGCTACACCACGTTTTGCTAAACGACCGTGACCGATCTCACGACGTTTTGGTGAGCCAATCATACCGGTTTCACCTACAGAGTATGGAGGGAAGTTGTAGTGGAATAAGAAGTGATCTTGACGTTCACCGGTTAATTCATCAATGATTTGTGCATCACGTTCAGTACCTAACGTTGCAACGGCTAATGCTTGCGTTTCACCACGGGTGAAAATTGCAGAACCGTGAGTACGTGGTAATACACCTGTGCAAATATCTAATGCACGAACGGTATCAACGGTACGGCCATCAATACGTGGTTCACCTGCAATGATACGGCCACGAACGATTTGGCTTTCAAGTGCGGTGAAAATATCTACGATTTTACCTTCGCTGATTTCTTCATCTTCTGCTGTGATTTGTGCAATCACATCTGCTTTAATCGCATCGATTTGTTCGTAACGAGCTTGTTTTTCAGTAATGCGGTATGCATCGCCTAAACGTGCTTCAGCAATCGCTTTTATTTTGTTGATTAAATCTGTATTTGGTTGTGGCGCAACCCAATCCCAACGTGGTTTGCCTGCTTCTTTTGCGAATTCTTTGATCGCTTCAACCACAACTTGTTGTTGTTGATGACCGAATACAACTGCCGCTAACATTTGTTCTTCAGTTAAAATGTCTGCTTCAGATTCAACCATTAATACGGCTTTGTCAGTACCCGCAACCACTAAGTCTAAACGGCTTTGTTTTTGTTCAGCCATAGTTGGGTTTAATACGAATTGGTTGTCGATAAAACCAACACGCGCCGCGCCGATAGGGCCGTTGAAAGGTACACCAGATAAGGTTAATGCTGCAGAAGCACCGATCATTGCCACTAAGTCTGGGCTGATTTGTGGATTTACAGAAACCACAGTCGCCACAACTTGGATTTCGTTGAAGAAACCTTCTGGGAATAATGGGCGAATTGGACGGTCGATTAAACGTGCAATTAAGGTTTCGCCTTCAGATGGGCGACCTTCACGTTTGAAGAAACCACCAGGGATTTTACCCGCCGCATAAGTACGCTCTTGGTAGTTTACGGTTAATGGGAAGAAGTCTTGGCCTTCTTTCACATCTTTTTTAGCAACAACAGTCACGAATACAGTGGTATCGTCCATGCTTGCCATAACCGCAGCTGTTGCTTGACGTGCAATCGCGCCGGTTTCTAGAGTAACGGTGTGTTGACCGTATTTAAATTGTTTAACAATTGGATTCACAATGTTTTCCTTAAAATTTATATTAAAAACAGTGCCTTATTTTCCAGATTGCGACTAGCAAAAGAAATCTTTTGTAAAAATAACCGCACTTTCGAGCGCTTAAAATTGCTTTTGATAGCCGCACGCTAATGTAGAAAATAAAGCTTAAGCATTATACAGAGGTTTTTGTGTGATTGGTAACTTTATTTCATTTAACCGACTTGGTATCATAGGATAACTTTTATCCACTATAAGGAAAATTCTATGATTATTAGCAGCTTAACCAGCCCGAATTTTAAAGTTGGTTTACCAAAAGTGATTGCTGAAGTATGTGATTATTTGAATACGTTAGATTTGAATGCGTTAGAAAATGGTCGCCATGATATTAACGATCAAATTTATATGAACGTAATGGAACCAGAAACTGCAGAGCCAAGCAGTAAAAAAGCAGAGTTACATCATGAATACTTAGATGTTCAGGTGTTAATCCGCGGTACGGAAAATATAGAAGTTGGCGCTAATTATCCTGATTTGTCTAAATATGAATCTTATAACGAAGCGGATGATTATCAACTTTGTGCAGATATTGATGATAAATTCACCGTCACAATGAAGCCAAAAATGTTCGCTGTATTCTATCCTTACGAACCGCATAAACCTTGCTGTGTAGTCAATGGAAAAACAGAAAAAATTAAAAAATTAGTCGTAAAAGTACCTGTTAAATTAATTTAATTTTTGAAAAAGGGCGGTTAAACATGTTTTTGTTTTTAACCGCTCTTTTTTATTATTTAATCACCGTAATTGACCATTTGGCATCATCAATTTGTTCGAAGTTTGTCACTTCATAACCTTCTTCAGCAGCCCAAGCGGGAATGGCTTCAGTGGCTTGTGTGCAGTCGAATTCAATTTCTAGGCCATCGCCTTTATTTAACTTAGCCATAGCTTCCTTGGCTTCAACGAGAGGAAATGGGCAAACAAGGCCGAGTGTTGGTAATTTAACGATCATATAAACTCCTTATGATGCTTTTGTTAATTTTAAACGTTGTGGACGGATAATGGTGAAGTAGGCGGTCACCCAAGTGCCGAGAATCATCAATGGCAATGAGACCCAACCTTGCCAAGAGAAAAAGGCAGTTTCGACTAAGCCATTACCGATAGAGCAGCCACCCGCAAGGGTTGCACCGATGCCCATGAGAATACCGCCGAGTCCGCTGCGTAGAATCGTGGTAGCATCTGGTACGCGAACACGAAATTCATTGCTTGCTTTAGCACCGATGAATGACCCAATAAAAATCCCTAAGACTAAGAATACGCCCCAGTTAATAAATTTACCATCGCCAGTAACAAGGAATTGCATAATATTAGCTGATGGACCAGTGATCCCAAGTCCAAACTCACGACCTGTAGCAACACTGAGTGGCCAAGCGGCAAGAGCGATTAATCCGATTAACACGGCTGAGAAAAATGGGTGCCAGCGTTTTTCAAATAATAAGTGGACAAGTCCCGTTTTCTTTGGTTTTAATGCCGCGACTTTTACGCTGGGTTTGCTGAGATGTTTGTAAACATAGAAAGCTGTCACTAAAGTTAATAATGCGACTAACCACCAAGGTGAAATACCGAATGTATCGTAAATATTGCGTTGTTCAATATTGATACTGCGTAAAGCTTTATTGAATTCGCCTAATGGGCCAGTACGCATGATGGCACTTAATAACATATAAGTGAATAACGCGATCCAACTGCCGACTAAGCCTTCTGCAGCTCGGTACCATGTGCCTGTTGCACAACCGCCAGCAAGAACAATGCCGACACCAAACACAAAGGCACCGATAATCACCGCTAAAAAGGCAAAGTTTTCAGCCGGATCGACATTTAATATACCGATTTCTTTTAAGAGGAAGAAACCGATGGATTGCACGGTAATCGCCAATAAAAGGGCTACAAACATTTTGTTATTTTTGGTGACATACATATCGCGAAATGCTCCAGTAATACAAAAGCGCCCACGCTGCATGACAAATCCGAGTAAAATTCCGCAAAGTAATCCGGTTAAAAGCATAAATATTCCTTCTATTTTAGAACTAAGTAGGTCGGTATTTTCTAAAAAAATAAGAAGGTAGCGCCAATAACTTTTGGCTAGAAAATATGTTTTTTTGATATAAAAAAGTGCGGTTATAAATTTATACTTTTTTACCGCACTGCTTTAGCAATATAAGTGTAGAGAATATAATGGGAAGACTTTATGGTGCTCTCAAGCGATTTAATGAGCTTCTTAATAATTAACCCCACTCAAAAGAGCGGGTTAATTGTTTTATATGCGCCAGAAATTTGGTTTATGCAGGAACGCGTTCTGCTACGAGCATTTGTAGCTTTCGTAAAATGACATTTAATACTACGCCATAGGCTGGGACGAATAAGATAATTCCTATAAATAATTTAAATAGATAATCTACAAAACCGAGTTGTGCCCAGTGTTCAGCCATGAATGGATCTGCACTTTGGTAGAATGCCACACTGAAGAAAACAAACGTATCCGCCATTGAACCGAATGTCATTGAGCTAGTTGGCGCCACCCACCATGTTTTTAACTGGCGTAAGCGGTTAAATACGATCACATCAAGTAATTGTCCTACAACGTAAGCTGCAAAGCTCGCAATAGCAATACGGAATACAAACAGATCAAAATGCGTTAATGATTCGAAACCTTGGAATTTGCTTTCAGAGAATAAAACAGATATGACGTAACTTACAATAAGTGCAGGAAACATCACCACGAAGATGATTTTTCTCGCATCTTCCGCACCGAAAATACGCACAGTCAAATCAGTAGCCAAAAAGATAAATGGGAATGTGAGCGTTCCCCAAGTGCTGTGGAAAGAAAAATTATTTGCTGCACCAAGTGCGGTTAATTTTAGCGTGATTTCAAAAGGGATTTGTACAAAGTAATTGCTCGCTGCAATGATGAATATGTGGAAAAAGCTGAGCCAGATGATTGCGCGACGTTTTTGTTGATCATTAAAGATCGGAGAGTTTAATTTCATGTTGTACCTTTTTAGTTTAAATAAATCGGGGTTAGGGAACCCGAGGTTGAATATAGGGGGCTAGATAATACGCATATTTCAAATAATTGCAAGATTCGATGTCATTTGAGTTTTATTTTATGAAAATTGACGAACGATTTCACAGACTTTATTCTATTTGCATTTTTCATCAAATTTGAAAGGAGAGAAAATGGAGTTACACAATATTCGTGATGAATATACTAAACGAGTGCTTTCACAACATGATTGCCATGAAAATCCAATCTCGCAATTTGAACAGTGGCAGAAAGAGGCTATTCATGCTCAAGTCAATGAGCCAACCGCAATGAATATTGCGACTGTTGATGAACAAGGTCGCCCAAATAGCCGAATGGTTTTGTTAAAAGAAGTCAATGAGCAAGGTTTTGTCTTTTTTACCAATTATCTTAGTCGAAAAGGCGGTTGTATTGAGCGCAATCCTTATGTCGCGCTGACTTTCTTTTGGCCTGAATTGGAACGCCAAGTGCGGATTGAAGGTAAGGCGGTTAAAATTCCAGCAGAACAATCCGATAAATATTTTGCTACCCGACCTTACACCAGTCGTATAGGGGCTTGGGCAAGTGAGCAAAGTGCGGTGATTTCTAATTATAAATCTTTGCTAGCAAAAGCCGCATTGGTTGCTGCTAAACATCCATTAAACGTGCCTCGACCAGATTATTGGGGAGGCTATTTAGTCGTGCCAGAAACCGTGGAATTTTGGCAAGGGCGACCAAGCCGTTTACATGATCGCATTCGTTATCACAAAGCAAGTGATAATTGGATTAGAGAAAGACTTTCTCCTTAGTAAATTGAGTATAAAAATAACCGCACTTTAGTTGTATCCTCAAAGTGCGGTTAATTTTTTCTAAATTTTAGCGTTTAGCTTTATTTATTAATGCGTGCTGGTACTTGTCGTTGTACGATTTGCACGTTTACGATCGTTTTCCGTTAAAAGTTTTTTACGGATACGAATCGACTCAGGTGTCACTTCCACTAACTCATCGTCATCGATAAATTCAATCGCTTGTTCAAGACTGAATTTTACAGGTGTAGTCAGCACAATCGCATCGTCTTTACCTGACGCACGCATATTGGTTAGTTTTTTACCTTGTAAGCAGTTTACGGTTAAGTCATTTGAACGGCTATGAATACCGATAATTTGACCTTCATAAACTTCTACGTTTGCATCAATCATTAACTTACCACGTTCTTGTAAGCCAAATAATGCATAACCCAGTGCTTTACCTGTTGCATTAGAAATCAACACACCATTTTTACGTTGACCGATATCTCCACCTTTGATTTCATCGTAGTGGCTAAAGCTTGAGTAAAGTAAGCCAGTACCAGAAGTCATGGTCATAAAGTCACCACGGAAGCCAATTAATCCACGGCTAGGAATGATGTATTCTAAGCGAACACGGCCTTTGCCGTCAGGCAACATGTCTCGAACCTCACCTTTACGGATACCTAATGCTTCCATGACAGAACCTTGATGTTGTTCTTCCACATCAATAGTTACTTGTTCGTATGGCTCTTGTTTTTTACCATCAATATCACGATAGATTACTTTAGGGCGAGAAACGGCAAGCTCATAACCTTCACGACGCATATTTTCAATTAATACAGAAAGGTGTAATTCGCCACGACCAGAAACACGGAATTCATCTGGGTTTGGAGTTTCTTCTACGCGTAACGCTACGTTGTGAACCAATTCTTTATTTAAACGTTCAAGAATTTGACGCGATGTGACGTATTTACCTTCTTGTCCCGCGAATGGAGAGGTATTTACACAGAAGAACATGGTGACTGTTGGTTCGTCAACAGTTAATGATGGAAGCGCTTCAACTGCGTTGATATCACAAATCGTATCAGAAATATTTAATTCACCTAAACCAGTGATCGCGACGATATCGCCTGCGTAAGCAACATCTTCTTCATAACGTTGTAAACCTAGATGACCAAGTACCTGACCGATACGACCCTGACGAGTTTTTCCTTCGCTATTGATGATAGTAACTGGTTGGTTTGGTTTAATCGAACCACGCTTAATACGACCAATGCCGATAACGCCTACATAGTTGTTATAGTCTAATTGTGAAATTTGCATTTGGAATGGCGCATCAAGTTCTACTTTTGGCGGTTCTACATGTTTCACAATGGCTTCAAATAACGGAGTCATATCTTCTGCTAATTCTTCGTGCTCAAGGCCTGCAACACCATTTAATGCTGAAGCATAGATAATTGGGAAGTCTAGCTGTTCATCTGTTGCACCAAGATTTACGAATAAGTCAAATACTTGATCCACAACCCAGTCTGGGCGCGCACCAGGACGATCAACTTTATTAATTACGACGATAGGTTTTAAGCCATGAGCGAACGCTTTTTGTGTTACGAAACGCGTTTGTGGCATTGGGCCATCAAACGCATCAACAACTAATAGAACAGAGTCCACCATAGAAAGTACGCGTTCAACTTCGCCACCGAAGTCTGCGTGCCCTGGAGTGTCCACGATGTTAATGCGGTAGTCATTCCAGTTAATCGCGGTATTTTTTGCAAGAATGGTAATGCCACGTTCTTTTTCAAGATCGTTTGAGTCCATTACGCGTTCATCAACATCGCCGCGAGTTGATTCAAATGTACCGGATTGTTGAAGAAGTTTGTCAACGAGGGTGGTTTTACCATGGTCAACGTGCGCAATAATTGCGATGTTACGGAGTTTTTTAATATCAATTTCGTTTTTCATTGTTTAATGCTTTGATTGGATGAGATGCAATTTCTTATTGCATCGTTACATAAAAAATGGTGCAACGAGTTGCACCCTACGTTTCTACATTTGTCGAAAGGGCAAAAATTATACATGCATTTTTCTTTTTCTGCTATGACTAGAATAAGAAAAATAAATCTCATGAAAAAATAGTATGGTTACGTTATAATACGCACTTATTTTAATCGGACTAATATAGAGGACTCCCTAATGCCAAACGCAAATGTAATCGCCAATGTATTTAAGCTAATTGAAGAAAATAATGTGAAATTTGTACTTCTTCGATTCACTGATATTAAAGGCAAAGAACATGGTGTATCCATTCCTGTCAGCCTTGTGGATGAAGAAATGTTTGAAGACGGCAAGATGTTTGATGGTTCCTCTGTAGAAGGATGGAAAACTATTAATAAAGCCGATATGTTACTTATGCCAATGGCTGAAACGGCAGTTGTCGATCCATTCGCGCAAATTCCAACGCTTTCTATTCGTTGTAGTGTTTATGAGCCAACGACAATGCAAAGCTATGATCGCGATCCCCGTTCTATTGCAATTCGTGCAGAAAATTATATGCGTTCAACAGGTATTGCGGATCAAGCATTCTTTGGTCCAGAACCAGAGTTCTTCTTATTTGATGATGTACGTTTTGATGTATCAATGAGCCGCGCTTCTTTCGCCATTGATGATATTGAAGCTGCTTGGAATACCAACAAAAAATACGAAGGTGGTAACAACGCTTATCGTCCATTGAAAAAAGGTGGTTACTGTGCGGTTGCTCCAATTGATACGGCTCATGATATTCGTTCTGAAATGTGTTTAATTTTAGAAGAAATGGGCTTAGTCATTGAAGCTCATCACCATGAAGTAGCAACTGCGGGTCAAAATGAAATTGCAACGAAATTCAACAGCTTAACCTTAAAAGCGGATGAAACACAAATCTATAAATACGTAGTACAAAACGTTGCATTAGAACATGGCAAAACCGCTTGCTTTATGCCTAAACCAATCACGGGTGACAATGGTTCAGGCATGCACTGCAATATGTCATTAAGCAAAGACGGTAAAAATATTTTCCAAGGTGATAAATATGCAGGCCTTTCTGAAACCGCACTTTATTACATCGGTGGTATCATCAAGCATGCTAAAGCATTAAATGCTTTCACCAACCCAAGTACGAACTCATATAAACGTTTAGTTCCGGGGTATGAAGCGCCAGTATTGTTGGCTTATTCTGCAAGCAATCGTTCTGCCTCAATTCGTATTCCAGCTGTAACCAATCCGAAAGCGATCCGTATCGAAGCGCGTTTCCCAGATCCAATGGCAAACCCATATCTTGCATTCGCTGCGTTATTGATGGCAGGCCTTGATGGTGTAGTAAACAAAATCCACCCGGGCGATGCAATGGATAAAAATCTTTATGATCTTCCACCAGAAGAATTAAAAGATATTCCAGCAGTTGCAAGCTCGCTAGAAGAAGCGTTGAATTCATTAGAAAAAGACTATGAATTCTTAACGCAAGGTGGTGTGTTTGCGAAAGACTTTATCGAAGCATTTATTAATATTAAACGTAAAGAAGTAGAACGTTTAAATATGACACCACACCCGGTTGAGTTTGAGATGTATTATTCTTAATGAAAATTTCAATAAGGATTAAATTAACATGGAAAGTGCGGGTAATATTATCCTCATTTTTCTTATGAATGTATTCTTACAAGATCTTCACATAACCCTTATTGTTAATAAGGGTTATATTCTGTAGAATTATGAAAAATAAAATATTTAAAATAAGGCATAAATATGAATGATATTAATTATTAAAATAATAATGAAATAGATTTAATCGAGCTAATAAAAGCATTATGGAATAAAAAACTTGGGGGTTTTCTATCGGCTTTTTTTTGTACGGCTATTGCGGGTGTTTATGCATTTACAGCAAAAGAACAGTGGATTTAAACTGCAGTTATTGTTGTTCCCCGTTCAACTGATCTAGGCCATTTATTACCTATACGTGCAGAATATGCTCGAATCATTGGCGATAGTGACTTTTCTGAAGGGGTTCTATCAAGCTCACTATATGGTCAATTTAAGCACTTTCTTCTTTCTAACGATTTAAAACGTAAGTTTTTAGAACAGTCTGCATGGTTAAAAAACTATACAAAGGATATGACAGAAGCGCAAAAACATGCTTATATCGAGAATGCTGTAGCTAAATATTTGATTGTTCATGAAGTTGAACCAAAGAAAAAAGATTTAACTGAGATAAATAAAATTGGTTTGAAAATCACTTTCTCAGCAGAAACTCCAAAAGATGCGCAATCTGTATTGACAGAGTATGTAAATTTTGTAAATCAATATAGTCTTAACCAAACAAACCAAGAGTTTAAACAGGGATTTAACCTCTGTTTAGATGAGCTGAGATTTAGTAAAGAACAAATTGAAGAGAATCTAACAGAAGCAAAAAAGGTTCAAGTTGAAAACTTAACAAATGCGTTAGATATTGCTAAAAAAGCGGGTATTAAAGATTTTTCAAGAGGAAATAATATCTCTGATTCTAAATTAGCAGATGGTACATATTTATTTATACTCGCTGAAAAATATTTACAGGCGCAACTAGATATTGCTAAAAACACACCTGTTGTTTACCCAGCTAATTATTATATTACAGATAGACAGTTATTTAAATTAAATAAATTAGCTTCACAATTGGAATCGGTTGAAAATGTAAAAGCGTATTATTATTTAAGCCCACCTGATTATCCTGTGGTTAAAGATAATCCTAAGAGGGCGTTGATTCTTGCTGTCGGGTTAATTATCGGTATATTGTTATCTACTTTCTTTATTTTAGGGGCTGTACTAGATAACGACTAAAAATCCCATTTAGGTTAGAATAAACCAATGAGAAAAAGTCGCTTAAGTCAGCATAAACAAAATAAACTCATTGAACTGTTTGTCGCAGGTGTCACAGCAAGAACAGCCAGTGCATTGGTTAATGTAAACAAAAATACAGCCGCTTATTACTTTCATCGATTACGCTTACTCATCTATCAAACAAGCCCCCATTTGGAAATGTTTGAAGGCGAGATTGAAGCCGATGAAAGCTATTTCGGCGGTACTCGAAAAGGCAAGCGTGGTCGCGGTGCCGTGGGAAAAGTCGCAGTATTCGGGCTTCTCAAAAGAAATGGCAAGGTTTATACCGTCGTTGTCCCTAATGCGCAATCAGCGACATTATTGCCAATTATCCGAGAGAAAGTTAAGCCTGATAGCATTGTGTACACGGATACTTTTCGTAGTTATGATGTGCTTGATGTCAGTGAATTTAGCCATTTTCGCATCAATCACAGCACGCATTTTGCTGAAAATCACAACCACATAAACGGAATTGAGAATTTTTGGAATCAAGCAAAACGCCACTTACGGAAGTTTAATGGCATTCCCAAAGAGCATTTTGAGCTATATTTAAAGGAATGTGAATGGCGTTTTAACAACAGTGAAATAAAATCTCAAATTTCCATTTTAAAACAATTAGTTAAGGGGATTTAGGTCTAGTTATCTAGTACAGCCCCTTATTTTATTAGGTTCGGTTATACAAACTAATAAAAAGCAGTCATGAAGAAAAAGGCTATTTTTATTGGTACGGGAGGAGTTATTATCTTTAATGTTAACTCTATGTTATAGCTGGTGTACTAGCAAAATTTATGATGCTTTCCGAAAATGTTTGCCTACAGTGGATAATCCATGTTTTCAAGAGATCTCATCTGAAAAGGCTTATAAACTGATTAAGGCGTTCTTAGCTGGTGAGAATAAAAATGAAACTAAATGCTTTTATGATCTGCAAGGAATAAAGAATGAGCTTAATTAAAGATAGTTCTATTTATTTAATCGGAGAGTTATTAGCAAAATGCGTGCCTTTTTTATTATTACCTTATTTATCCCATAAATTAGGCCTAGAAGGATTTGGGGAGCTATCTTATTATCAAACCTTCTTAGCGTTATTTGTTATTTTTATCGGGCTTAGTCAAGATGGGGCAGTAGCACGCTATTTTTATGTTTATGGTAAGCGTTCTTTAAACTTAGTCGTAAATATAGGTTATTCTTATACACTCTGCATTGGAGGTATAGGCTTGATTTTTTGTTGGTTTATGCAATCTGAAATTATGTTCTACTTAGTTTTAAGTGCTATATTTCAAGTATTTCTTAATGTTCAACTAAGCATTCGGCAATGCCAAAAACAAGCAATTCCATATACATTTATACAAATATCTTCTACATTTACCAATGCATTACTGACTATTTTAATGTTGGAGATTTACCAAACAGAGTTAGTAGAAAAACGAGTTTTAGCAATTTTATTCAGTAATGTTTTTGTTGGACTGCTTTCTTATCTTATTTATAAGAAAGGGAATAAAGCGAAAAAATTTAATTTGTCGGAATATAAAATCGCATTCTTTTATGTAATGGCGTTTGGCTTTCCTATGATTTTCCATCATAGTAGCTTTTTTATTAAAGGCCAATTGGACCGAATCTTTATTTTTCATCGTTTCAGTGAAACAGATCTAGGTTTATATGCTATGGGAGCTCAAATAGCTTCTATACTTGCAGTGGTGATCATGGCAGTAAATAAAGCTACGGTTCCCTATCTGTTTGAAAAATTAAAACACGGGAAAATTAAGCTTAAAGACTTGCATAAATGGGCATTAGTTTCGCTATTAATTGTACCTATCCCATCGCTGATAGCACTAGTTATTCCCGAAAAGTGGCTGCTATTTTTTCTAGGAGAGCACTTTGCTGGAGTGAGATACTATATAACAATTTTCTTATTGGCAACAAGCTTAACTATACCTTATCTCTTTTTAGTAAATTATTTGTTCTATCATGGTAAAACAAAAGAAATTTCATTTTGTTCTATTCTATCAACAGTGATTTATTTAGGAGCTTTGGGAGGATTAGCATTTACTGATGTTGTTTATATTCCTTATGCTAGTGTGTTAGGAGCATTGGGAATTTTGCCAGTATTGTATGTGATTACGAGTAGAGTTAAATAAAAATGAATTTAATAATATGTATGACACCGTTGCAAATGTTAATTGCTGAGAAAATTATAGATAAAAAAGGATTGAAAGATAATATTCTTTTTGTTGTTGCATATTCTGATAATGACAAGTTTAGATATTATTATGATAGATTAAGTCAAAAATGTGTTCAATCTTATTTTTTCAAAATAAATGAAAATAACCTTTTTACTCGGTTATTTTCTATGCTTAGGCTTAAGAAGATAGTATCTTCTCTATTCATTAAAAACTTTAATTCATGCTATTTGGCTAGTATTGACTGCTCTTATATTCAGTTAATCACAAGTAATACTAAGTTTGAAAATATTTATACATTTGATGATGGTACAATAAATCTTATTAAGACAAGTTCGTATTATTCAGATAAAAAAATTTCTTTTCTAGAGAATATGTTAAGGCTTATTTTGCGTATAAAACATACGGTTTCTTTTTATCGAAAGAATAGCCGTCTACATTACAGTATTTTTGATAATGAAAATATTATCAAAAATATTGAGAAGGTCGAGCTTATTTCTAATAATTTAACATCAAATGAAGATAAGAGCCCTTTGAATGTAGTTAGGTTCTTTATTGGCCAGACATTGTCAGAAATTCATATTCCCAAACAAAAATTAGTAGATTTTTTAAATTATGAGAATATTAATTATTATTTTCCACATCCTAGAGAAAATCTAGAGTTGGACTGTGTGAATTATATAGCTACAGATAAAATATTTGAGGAGTATATTGCTGACTATCTTTCAGATAATCCGACTAAATTAGTATATTTATATACTTTTTTTAGCTCGGTTGCTTTAAGTGTAAAAAATATCCCTAGAGTAAAAGTAATATCTTGTTATTCTAATTTAATCAACAAAAAATACCGAGATGCCTACTATATTTTTAAATCTTTAGGTATTAATATTATAGATATAGATAATATTTGAATGATAAAGTTAGGGGCTGACGTAGATTAGCAAGTACGCTAGTCTATAAAAATGAAGATAACTCATTGTAAATTAAAGATATCTATACAAAATAAGCTCCTTGAATTTTTTGTATTAGAAGTGACAGCCCGAGCAGCGGCTGATTTACTCGGTATCCAAGCCAATTCAGCGATTTTGTTTTACCGAAAAGTTCGTGAAGTCATTAGCTATCATTTAGCCCTTGAAGCCGATGAGGTTTTTGATGGTCAATTTGAGCTTGATGAAAGCTATTTCGGTGGTCATCGTAAAGGAAAACGAGGTCGAGGTGAAGCAGGAAAAGTTGCTGTATTCGGTTTGTTAAAGCGACAAGGAAAAGTATTAGTGGTAGAAAATACCAAAACAGAGACATTAATGCCTGTTATTGTGAGGAAAATCAACCCTGACAGCTGGGTTTATACTGATACTTATCGAAGCTATGATGCCCTTGATGTGAGCAAATTTCACCACGAATGAATCAATCATTCCGAACTATTTGCGGTGAAACAAAACCACATAAATGGAATAGAAAATTTCTGGAGTCAGTCGAAGAGAATCCTCCGAAAATATAATGGAATCGACCGAAAAAACTTTCCTTTATTCTTGAAGGAATGTGAATTTCGGTTTAACTTTGGAACACCAAAAGAACAGCTTAAAATATTGAGAAAATGGTGTGGTATTTAGGGCTAATCTACGTCAGCCCCTAAAGTTAAATCTCGCTCCAGTTATATTGTTATTTCAACTTTTATTATATTTTCTTTATTTGAAATTTGATAATTATTCTTTCTTGTTTTTTATTTTTGTTTTTGGGTTTTGAGTGTTTTTTTTGTATCTAAAAAGCAAGAAATCAATGATCTTATATTATTAGCCTGTTTTTCCATATTGTTTATATTATTTGGGTTGTTAAGTAGGAATGAGTCATTTTTACTTAACGTATATAATTTCTCTTTAGACTTATTTTCGCTATTATCTGCTAATTTATTACTTAAGATAGATAACTCTTATAAGTATATTAAGGTTGTTTTTTTGTTATACAGTGATGATATTTTACTATCTATTAAAATTTGGTATTTCAGATCCTGATATTATATAATGATACCTTTGAGAAAGGTAGCCGTAATTATGTAAGCAGTGTGTATATATTTATATTGTGCTTGCTTATTCTAACTTATGATAGGCATGGTTTGAAAATTCCGTTGATCTACCCTGTTTTAACTTTTTTAGGGTGTGTAATTCTTTATGGTAGAAGTGGAATAATAATATCAGGATTGATATTGGTGTATCTATACTTTTTTAATAAGAAATACTGGTTTTTAAAAATATTTTTATCTTTTCTATTATTATCTATTTTAAATTTAAATCTAGAGTTGATAACTGATTTTTTCTCACAAAAAAACAAGCTTCTCTTATGGTATTAAATCAGATAGAAGTATTATGATGGAAGAGTATCTATATGGTATCGTAGATCAACATTTCGCATTATTTCTTGGCGCAGATATTCAGCAGTGTTGTAAGATGGTCGCATCATTTAATAATAATCCACATAACTCATTTATTGCTGGGCATATAAGATTTGGTATAATACATACTTTATTTGTGCTTTTTATATTCTATAGGTCTTATTATCTCGTAAATTTTTGTATGTTTTTATATTATTTATGTTTTTATCTAGGGCATATTTGGATGATATAGTATTATTTTCTCCATTGGATATTGTTTTGTTCTATTTATCAATGATATCAAATGATATCAAATGAAGAGAGAAAGAAAAATTATGATAATTGATTGTTAAATTTTATTGTGGTTAAGTTATGAGAATACTATTTGTTATAAATTCATTGAAATGTAAGTCAGGAATGGAAAGAGTTGCTGTTCTACTTGCGAACTTATTCCAAGAAAAATTAAATTATGAAATTGTAATTGTTAATCGTGATACATCTGATTCAGATGTTGCATTTCCTCTTTTAGATAAAGTTAAGGTTATTAAGGTAGATGGAAATATTGTTTATTTTTATAATAAACTAAGAAACATTATAAACATAGAGGAACCAGATAGAATTATTATTCATAACATGGGGAAACTATCTATGTTGTGTTCTATTTTACCTAAAAAAAATATAGAGCTCTTATCTATAGAGCATGTTTCATTTGTGAGTCGTAATTTATACTTAAAAGTATTATCTAAGCTTTTTTATGCCTTAATTGATAAGGTTGTCGTTCTCACTAAAAGTGATTTAAAAAATTATTCAGGTAAAAAAGTTTTCAATATAAGTAATATATCTCCATACCCAATATCGAATAGAGTATATTCTATTAATAGTAAAAAAATTATTGCTGTTGGTCGATTAGATTATCAGAAAAATTTTGGAGATCTTATTCTAGCGTGGAATAAGATACCTAAAGACGTTATTTCTGAATGGACCTTGGAGATATGGGGCGAGGGTGACGAATATGATAATTTATTACATTTAATTAACAAGCTTGATATAAAAAATATTCATTTGAAAGGCACCGCAAATAATATGGAGGATGTTTATCTTTCATCTTCTTTTCTTGTAATGTCTTCACTTTTTGAAGGATTACCAATGGTATTGATTGAAGCTCAATCTTTTGGATTACCTATAGTATCGTTTGATTGTCCATATGGACCATCGGAAGTTATTACACATGATAAAGATGGTTTTCTTATTCCTTTAGGAGATATTGATAGTTTAGCATCTTCTATACAAAGACTGATTTCTAGCAAAGATAAAAGAATTTCTTGTTCAGATGAAGCTAAGAAAAGTGCGGTTAGATATACCAAAGAGAATATATTGAATCAGTGGAAATCACTTTTGGAGCATGAATGAGTCTTTCAGTATTAATGTCAATTTATTATAAAGAAAAACCAGAATATTTTGATCAAGCAATGAACAGTATTTGGGATAACCAAACGACAAAACCAGATCAAATAGTGTTGGTTGAAGATGGTCCTTTAACGCCAGAGTTATATGATGTCATAAAGAATTGGAAAGTGAAGCTCGGTAAGGTTTTAGATATTATTTCTTTAGAAAAAAATCTTGGGACCGGCGGTGCTAAAAGTATAGGGTTAGAAAAATGCAAAGGTGATTATATTGCAGTGATGGATACTGATGATATTTCTACTCCGGAACGTTTTGAAAAACAAGTTAAATTTCTTGAAAAAAACACGGATATTGATGCAGTAGGGTGTTTTTTGGAGGAAATAAATGAAAAAAATGAAATAATTAAGGACCAAGTTATTTATCCTCAAACACATGATGAGCTTCGAAAGTTCTTTTCTAAGAGAGATCCTATAGCTCATCCTACAACTATGTTTAGAAGACGATTTTTTGAAAAAGGAGTAAAATATCTTCCAAGTTTAGTGATGGCTGAAGATACCTTATTATGGTATCAAGGTTTTCTAAATAACTGTAAGTTAGCTAATATAGACTATATTGGCTTGAAATTCAGACGCAGTTCCGATTTTTATAAGCGCAGAGCAAATTGGAAAAAAACAATTGGGCTACTAAAATTCCGTCTATTTTATATAAATAGAGATTTAAATTATGGTATTAAAGCAGATATCTACGCAATTGCTTATTTTTTGATGTCTATTTCTCCAAGTTTTGTGAAAAAATTATTATATAAATTATTTAGATAGAAAGGATAAAAACATGAAAATTCCATTTTCTCCTCCATATGTTAATGAAGATGTAATCAATGAAGTTGTAGATTCTTTACGTTCAGGTTGGATTACAACAGGGCCTAAAGTTAAAGCGTTAGAAGAAGAAATTAAACAATTCTCAGGGGCCAAAGAAGTGCTTTGTGTAAACTCTTGGACTTCTGCAGCGATTATGATGCTTCGTTGGTTTGGAGTAAAAGAAGGTGATGAGGTGATTGTACCTGCTTACACTTATAGTGCAACAGCTTTAGCGGTGTTACATGCGGGAGCAAAACCAGTAATGGTAGATACTTCAGAAGATTTTAATATTTCTTTGGATGCGATTAAAAAAGCAATTACACCAAGAACGAAAGCTATTATGCCTGTTGATATTGCTGGGTTCCCTTGCGATTATGACGAAATTATGGATTTGGTAAAATCTTCAGAAATTCGACCGCTCTTTAAGGCTGAAAGCGAGAATCAAGAAAAACTTGGTCGTATTTTAGTATTGAATGATGCAGCACACTCTTTAGGTGCTTGGTACAAAAAGGGCATGAGAACAGGAAGTGAAACTGACATTGCTATTTTCTCATTGCATGCCGTAAAAAATGTTACAACAGCTGAAGGTGGTGCAATTTGTATTAACTTACCAGCACCTTTTGATAATGCTAAACTCTATGGTGAGCTTCGCCAAATGGCATTAAACTGTCAAACTAAAGATGCTTTCTCTAAGAGTAAAGCCGGTGGTTGGCGATACGATATTACTGGTCTAGGTATGAAAATTAATATAGCAGATGTGAATGCTGCTATCGGCTTAGCACAAATTCGTATTTATGAAGATTTGCTAAAAGAACGTAAACGTGTTTTTGATACTTATGGCAAAGCATTTAAACAATATGATTGGGCAATTTTGCCGCCATCAAAACAAGGCGAAAAAGAAACATCGTATCATTTGTATGCGCTACGTATTAAAGATTTTACTGAAGCGCAACGAGATGCGATGATTGATGAAATTGCTAAGAGTGAAGTGGCTGTAAATGTTCACTTTATCCCAATGCCAATGCTTACTTTATTTAAGAACTTAGGGTATAGAATTGAAGATTATCCGCAGGCATATAATAACTATAAGTGTGAGATTTCTCTTCCTATCTATCCTCAATTAACAGATGAGCAAGTTAAATTTGTAATTGATACTGTTGTGAATGTCTATAATAAGGTTAAGTAAAGTGATTCGTTTTTTTGATTTTATTTTAAGTTTAGTTGGACTAGTTGTTCTAGCCCCTATTTTCATCATATTAGCTATTTGGATTAAGATTGATTCAAAAGGTCCTATTTTTTATAAGCAAGTTCGAGTTGGACAGAATGGTATCGATTTTGGTCTGTTTAAGTTTCGCTCGATGATAGTTGATGCTGATAAAAATGGGTTAATCACTGTAGGTGGTCAAGATCCTAGAATTACCCGTTCAGGTTATTTTATTCGTAAATATAAACTTGACGAGTTACCACAGTTGATTAATGTACTGCTTGGTGATATGAGTTTAGTGGGCCCTCGTCCAGAAGTAAGAAAATATGTTGATCTGTATACTGATGAGCAACAAAAAGTACTTTCTGTAAAACCAGGTATTACAGATTATGCTTCAATTGAATATATGGATGAAAATGAGATTTTGGGGAAATCAAGCGATCCTGAGAAAACATATATTGAAGAGATTATGACTGAGAAGATTAAATATAATATAAAGTATATTCAGAATAAAAATGTATCAGAATACTTTAAAATAATCTTTCTAACATTGTTGAAGATTGTTAGGTAGATTGTTTAACCAATTTTACTAACTTAAGGGTATTTGTATGATTTATTCCCTAGTATTTGGAATGTCGAGAACTAAAAAGAGAGTAATTAGTCTTTTTATTGATGTGGTCTTATTAATATCTGCATTTTTTCTAGCTTACTGGACTCGACTGGGCGGAATAGTTGCATTTGACAATACTGAAATTTGGACAACTATATTATGTACAATTGCGATAACTCTTTTTACGTTTATTAAATTAGGGCTTTATCGTGCAATCTTGCGTTACATTTCTTTTAAAGCTTTAGCAATGGTAGCTGGAGGTGCTTTCGTTTCAGCTGTTAGTCTTATTTTCTTTTCTTTCTTTATCGGTTCAGATATACCTAGAACTGTACCCGTTATTTATTTTTCTTATGTATTCCTGCTATGTGGTAGTGCAAGGATGTTAGTTCGCTATTATGTTAGTTTAATTTTAGATAAAGATAATGAATCTGTTTTGATTTATGGTGCAGGAACAACAGGGCGGCAGTTAGCAGTACTGCTTAAACATACTTATCGTTATCGTATCAGAGGGTTTATTGATGATAACGTGAAGTTACATGGTACTTATCTTTTAGGTAATAAAATTTACTCATCTAATGATATTTCTAACCTTGTGAAAAAATATCATATTAAAGTTATTTTATTAGCAATTCCAAGTGCTTCTCGTCGTGAACGGAAAGCCATTATTGATAGTTTAATTCCTTTGAAAATTAAGGTAAGAACTATTCCTGATATGGAAGAGATTTTACAAGGTCACGCTAAGATTGATGAATTACGTGAAGTGAAAATCGAAGATTTATTAGGTCGTGAGCCTGTTTTACCAAACAAAGAGTTATTACAAAAAAATATTTTTGATAAAACAGTAATGGTAACTGGAGCTGGAGGGTCTATTGGTTCTGAATTATGTCGTCAGATTATTTTAAATAAACCTAATACCTTAATTTTATTTGAACTTTCTGAATTTTCACTATATTCCATTCATCAAGAATTGGTTGAAATAGTAAAGAAAAATAGTTTTAGTACTAAGATTTATCCTATGTTAGGTAATGTACAGGATATTGAGCGTTTAGATTGTATTTTAGATCATTTTAATGTCGATACAATTTATCACGCTGCCGCTTATAAACATGTTCCTTTAGTAGAATACAATATCATTGAAGGTATTCGAAATAATATTTTCGGTACATATAATGTCGCAAAATGTGCGGCTGATCATAACGTTAAATCTTTTGTTCTCATTTCAACTGATAAAGCTGTTCGTCCAACAAATACAATGGGAGCGAGTAAGCGTATGGCGGAGCTTTGTTTGCAGGCACTTTCTGAACAGCTTAAAAATTTACAAACTTGCTTTAGTATGGTGCGTTTTGGCAATGTGTTAGGTTCATCGGGTTCTGTAATTCCACTTTTTAGAAAACAAATTTTAAAAGGTGGACCAATTACTGTGACTCATCCCGATATTATTCGCTATTTTATGACTATTCCTGAAGCAGCCCAGCTTGTTATTCAGGCTGGAGCAATGGCAAAAGGTGGCGATGTTTTCATTTTAGATATGGGGGAGGCAGTTAAAATAGTGGATTTAGCTAAAAACTTAATTCAATTATCAGGGCTCTCGGTTAAGGATGAAACCAATCCGAAAGGCGATATTGAAATTACTTATACTGGGTTGCGTCCAGGAGAGAAGCTGTATGAAGAATTGTTAATTGGTGGAGATAATGTTCATAAGACTGAACATTCACGAATTATGACTGCAGAAGAATACTATTTACCATTTGATCATCTATCAAGCGTATTAGTTCAGTTAGAGCAAGCTTGTAAGCATGCGGATTATATATCTATTCGTGAGATATTGTTAAATGCGCCTATAGATTTTAATCCAACAACAGAAATTGTGGATATGTTATATAAGGATTAATCAGTGTATAGAAAAGAAAAATACCTAAAATTATTTATTAATACGTCTATATTTTGTTTTTTTACTTTACTCTTAGTTTTCCCTAAAGGATATAACTACGGATCAACAGCATTGTTAGTCGCAAGTGTTTTATTCGTTTTCTATTCTCTATATAAGAAATTTAAGATAACAGAAATTATAAAACAGAATAACCCTATCTTTTTTGTTGTTTCTCTATATTTCCTGATTGCTCTTTTTTTTATTATTTTACATGGTGATAAATTTAAGCTGATTGATAATCCTCTAAGAGCATTTTTATTTCTTTCTGTGATTATTTTCGTCAGTTATGCCAAGGTAAAATTTGATGTATTGCTTTATAGCATTCCGTTAGGATCTTTTATTGCAGGGTTAGTTGCACTTTACCAATACTATATTTTGCATTTACCCGCGGCTTTTAATGAACAAATGAAAATTCAATCTGGCGATATTGCAATGTCTTTAGGTTTATTTAGCTTAGTAATTGCTTTGTATCTCTTTGAAATAAAGCAAAATAAATTTGCTTTACTTGCTGTTATTGCTGGATTATTTGGTGTATTAGCTAGCGTGCTTTCTTTAGCTCGTGGCGGATGGGTCGGTGTTCCTTTAATATTTGTTTTTGTACTTTACATGTATAGAAATATGATATCTAAAAAATTACTTAGTGCTGTTGTACTAAGTATTCTAGTTGGGGGAATTTCATTAAGTACTAACGAGCAATTTGTCGGTAGAATATTAGATGTGAAGAATAACCTGAGCCATTATTCTCAAAATTCTAAAGATGGAAGTATAGGCGCTCGTTTAGATATGTGGAAGATGGGAGTGGATGCTTTTATTGAGCATCCTATTTCTGGTTGGAGTTTGAAAGCATTAGATGAATATAAAAAAAGCCTAGCGGATAAAGGCATTGTATCTCGTGAATTTACAGTATATTCTCACCTACATAACCAATTTATTGATGAATTAGCTAAAAAAGGTATCTTAGGCGGAGTTGCGATTTTAGGCATTTTTCTGGTCCCACTGTGTTCTTTTTATCGGAAACAGAAAAAATTTCCAAATAATAAAAAGATAAAATTACTTACTACCCTTGGTATTGTTCATGTGTTATCCACAATGAGCTATTGTTTAACACAAGCATTTCTAACACATAATTCGGGAAATATATTTTATTTCTTTTCTTTAGTCTTATTTTGGTCATTTATGCAAAAATCTATATCAGATTCTTGATCAGAATTGTCGCTATATTTTCGGTATGTTCTTCTATTCAGGAAATAAAAATGGAAATTATATTATCAATAAATCAAGCCTCTGACGCTTGGGGAAAAAATGCTATTTTGAGCTTTGAGTCTAATAAAGCTACGATTCATTTAAAAAATAATCAAAAAACTGACCGCACTTTAGTTCAACAAGCTGCACGTAAATTACGTGGACAGGGGATTAAAGATGTGGAATTAGTTGGTGAAGAATGGGATTTGGAATTTTGCTGGGCGTTTTATCAAGGTTTTTATACCTCAAAACAAGATTACGGGATTGAGTTTCCACATTTAGATGATGAACCACAAGATGAATTATTGGCGCGTATTGAATGTGGCGATTTTGTGCGTGGAATTATTAATGAACCAGCACAAAGCCTAACACCACTAAAATTAGCAGAACGTGCAGCAGAATTTATCTTAAACCAGGCGGACATTTATAATGAAAAAAGTGCGGTAAGTTTTAAGATTATTTTTGGGGAGGAACTTGATCAACAAGGCTATCATGGAATTTGGACTGTAGGTAAAGGATCTGCGAACTTGCCCGCTATGTTGCAACTTGATTTCAATCCAACGCAAGATCCGAATGCGCCAGTGTTAGCTTGTTTGGTTGGCAAGGGGATTACTTTTGACAGTGGCGGCTACAGCATTAAACCAAGTGATGGAATGAGCACAATGCGAACCGATATGGGCGGGGCTGCATTATTAACTGGGGCATTAGGTTTCGCTATCGCTCGTGGATTAAATCAACGCGTTAAACTGTATTTATGTTGCGCAGAAAATTTGGTAAGCAATAATGCATTTAAACTGGGTGATATTATTACTTATAAAAATGGCGTGACAGCAGAAGTGCTCAATACTGACGCTGAAGGGCGTTTGGTGTTAGCTGATGGATTGATTGAAGCTGATAACCAAAATCCGGGTTTTATTATTGATTGTGCGACTTTAACTGGGGCTGCAAAAGTGGCTGTAGGAAATGACTATCATTCGGTATTATCTATGGATGATGAGTTAGTGAAGAACCTTTTCCAATCAGCACAAGCAGAAAATGAACCTTTCTGGCGTTTACCATTTGAAGATTTTCATCGTTCACAAATTAATTCATCTTTTGTAGATATTGCTAATATTGGTTCGGTTCCAGTTGGAGCGGGGGCAAGTACTGCAACTGCATTTTTATCGTATTTTGTAAAAAATTATCAACAAAATTGGTTGCATATTGATTGTTCCGCAACTTATCGTAAATCTGGTAGTGATTTATGGGCTGTAGGGGCAACAGGGATTGGTGTGCAAACTTTAGCAAATTTAATGTTATCAAAATCATTGAAGTAAGGAGATATGATGACAGAAAGAACTTTTTCGATTATTAAACCTGATGCGGTAAAGCGTAATCTAATTGGGGAGATCTTAACTCGTTTTGAGCAAAATGGTTTTAAAATTATAGCCTCTAAAATGGTTCTCTTAACGAGTGAGCAGGCTGAAGGCTTTTATGCTGAGCATCAAGGCAAAGAATTTTTTGCTCCTTTAGTTGATTATATGATGTCTTCACCGATAGTGGTTTCTGTTCTTGAAAAAGAAAATGCAGTGAAAGATTACCGCACTTTGATTGGTACAACGAATCCAGAAACTGCAGCAGAAGGTACAATTCGTAAAGATTTTGCATTAAGTCAGCGTGAGAACTCGGTTCATGGTTCGGATAGTGTGGAAAGTGCAAATCGTGAAATCGCCTATTTCTTTACTGATTCTGAAATTTTTGAGCGTTGTTGATTGATAGTAAAAAGCACCTAAACAACAGTTTAGGTGCTTTTGAATTTAAGTTAGAGCTTCTTAAGGTTTATAAATGAACTCAATTCCTTCATCATCTTCTTCGGTCCAATCATCATCCCAATCTTCGTCATCATCAAATTGATGCTCAGCTAGTTGTTCTTGATGGTAATCTTCCCATTTGAATTTCACTTCTTCAGGTGCAACTTGTTGTGTTTCAGCTTCGCGTGGATTTGCTATGATAAAGTCCATAATATCACGACAAAGTGGTGGAACGTTTTTCCCTGTTGCAGCTGAAATCAGGTAATACTCTTCTTCCCAACCTAATTGTTCAGCAATTTCTTGAGCTCGCTCTTCAGCTTCTTCATCACTCATCGTATCAATTTTATTGAATACTAACCAGCGTGGCTTTTCTGATAATTTTTCGCTGTATCGGAAAAGTTCAGATTCAATAATAGCGACATTATCTGCTGGATTAGAGCCATCAATTGGAGCAATATCGACTAAATGAATAAGAACTCTGCAACGTTCTAAATGTTTTAAAAAGCGAATTCCTAGCCCAGCACCATCTGCTGCGCCCTCAATTAATCCTGGAATATCAGCGACTACGAAACTATGTGAGTCGTCCACTTTCACAACACCGAGACTAGGTACTAAGGTAGTAAATGGATAATCTGCAACTTTTGGTTTGGCTGCTGAAACGGCACGAATAAAAGTGGATTTACCAGCATTAGGTAAACCGAGCATTCCCACATCAGCAAGTAGCATTAATTCCAATAATAAATCGCGTTTTTCGCCCGGTGTTCCCATTGTTTTTTGACGCGGTGCACGGTTTACCGATGATTTGAAACGGGTATTCCCTAAACCGTGATAACCACCTTTGGCTACCAACATTTTTTGACCGTGTTGGGTTAAATCTCCCAAGGTTTCTTTGGTGTCATTATCAATAGCGCGAGTTCCTACGGGAACAGGTAAAATAATATCTTTACCACGACGTCCTGTACAATCTGAACTCCGTCCATTCTCTCCGCGCTCTGCCGCAAAGCGTTTATTAAAACGGTAATCGATTAAGGTATTGAGGTTTTCATCAGCTTGTAAATATACATCGCCACCGTCGCCACCGTCGCCACCGTCAGGGCCGCCTTTCGGAATAAATTTCTCTCGACGGAAACTTACGCAACCGTTGCCACCATCCCCAGCCTCAATTCGAATAAGGGATTCATCAATAAATTTCATTAAAACTTCTCCAAAATAAACCGCACTTTAATGAGCTTTATGCGGTAATAATTTATGTCCAATCGCGGATAAAATTGCCCCGCATACTACAACAAATGCGCCAATATAGCTAATATTATTCAATTCTGGTGCCGCAAAATCTACGGGGCTAAAATAATGGGCAATATGGGAAAATAGGATTGTGAAAAGAGGTACAAGTGTGATAACAACACTGACTTTTGATACATCCCAACGATTAAGTGCTTCCGCATAAGAGCCGTATCCAATTAAGGTATTTAAACAGCAGTAAATAAAACAAATCAGAGCTAGAGGTGTGAGTTCTTGTACTTGCGAGAATTCAGCCATCGGCATAAAAGCTATGGCACAACCTAAATACATCATTAGCAAGATTTGTTGTGAATTAAATTTACGCAACATTAATTTTTGTGCCATTCCATAAGCGACCCAAATAAGGGATCCTGCTACGCTTAAGATGACACCTGTTGAATACTGATTTAGTCCGGCAAATACATCAAAACGATCATTAAAGAATAAGCCTAAACCAATTAACAATAAGAAAAGACCGATCTTTTGGTGCAGACCCAATTTTTCTTTGAAGATCAGGACACCACAGATAAGCATTCCAAAAGAGGATAAATGAATAAAAATTTGTGCAACTGAAGGTTCAATATAATTCAGCGAACTACTAAATAATAGAAAATTGCCGGTAAGGCCAATTACCCCAATAAGAGCAAGCCAAGCATATTGGCCGACTTTCATTAGTTCGGGTAATTTCTTTTTATAAGCAAGTAGGACTAATAATGAGATTGCGGCTACAATAAAACGATACCATACGATAGTTTGTGCGTTCATTACAGACAAAGCTTGTTTTAGGGCGATAGGTAAGGATCCCCAAGCCATAGCGGTAATAAGCGCAAAGGTAAAGCCTAATAAAGGTTGTTGTTTCATTGATTGCTCGCTTATGTGAAATTAAAAAAGACAAAACGCCCCACAAAATTGTAGGGCGTTTCAATCGAATAGATTTTAAATTATTCAGTAACAATACTTACGTATTTACGGCTTTTCTCGCCTTTTACTTCAAATTTAACTTTACCATCTGCAGTTGCGAATAAGGTGTGGTCTTTACCCATACCTACGTTGCTACCCGCGTGGAACTTAGTACCACGTTGACGAACAATGATGCTACCTGCTAATACAGATTCGCCACCGAAACGTTTAACACCAAGGCGTTTAGCTTCAGAATCACGACCGTTACGAGTTGAACCACCAGCTTTTTTAGTTGCCATCTACTTGATCTCCTCTGAAATTATGCTTGAATCCCAGTGATTTTCACTTCTGTGAACCACTGACGATGACCTTGTTGTTTACGGCTGTGTTTGCGACGACGGAATTTAACGATTTTAACTTTCTCGCCACGACCTTGTGCAACTACTTCAGCCACTACTTTTGCACCAGCAACTACTGGTGCACCGATTTTAACATCTTCACCATTAACGACCATCAACACAGAATCGAACTCAACTGTTGCGCCAGTTGCAAGTTCAAGTTTTTCTAAACGAATAACTTGACCTTCGCTCACACGGTGTTGTTTACCGCCACTTTGGAAAACTGCGTACATAAATACTCCGCTTAATTGTGTTTCCCTGCTCTTTAGCAGTCCACACTTAAAAATTCATATAAATAGGTCGCAAATTCTACGGAAAAATCCTACCTATGGCAAGAATTTATTTACAATAAAATAAAAAAATTCCCTTCATTTGCGGATTGATTTCAGAAAGTCTGAAAATTCGGGTAAAATGTACCGCACTTTGACTAATAATTGATGAAAAAATGAAGAAACAAGATCTTATGAGCATAGACGAGATCCAGAAACTTGCAGATCCCGACATGCAAAAAGTGAATCAAAATATTCTTGCTCAGCTCAATTCAGATGTTCCATTAATAGGACAGTTAGGTTTTTATATTGTTCAAGGTGGTGGTAAGCGGATCCGTCCATTGATCGCAGTTCTTGCAGCTCGATCTTTAGGTTTCGATGGTGCTAATTCAATTACTTGTGCTACTTTTGTTGAATTTATTCATACTGCCTCTTTATTACATGATGATGTGGTGGATGAGTCCGATATGCGTCGTGGGCGCGCTACGGCGAACTCAGAATTTGGGAATGCTGCAAGTGTACTTGTAGGAGACTTTATTTATACGCGTGCATTTCAATTAGTTGCACGATTAGAGTCATTGAAGATTTTGGGAATTATGGCCGATGCGACTAACGTTTTAGCGGAAGGCGAAGTTCAGCAGCTAATGAATGTTAATGATCCTGAAACGAGTGAAGCTAATTATATGCGTGTAATTTATAGCAAAACTGCTCGTTTGTTTGAAGTAGCGGGGCAGGCTGCGGCAATTGTCGCGGGTGGAACAGAAGTTCAGGAAAAGGCTTTACAAGATTATGGGCGTTATATTGGAACTGCATTTCAGCTCGTGGATGATGTATTGGATTATAGTGCAAATGCGCAAGCTCTAGGTAAAAATGTAGGCGATGATTTAGCTGAAGGAAAACCAACCCTTCCTCTTCTACACGCTATGCGTCATGGTAATGCTCAACAGGCGGCTTTAATTCGCGAAGCGATTGAGCAAGGCGGTAAACGTGAAGCTATTGATGAAGTATTAGCTATTATGGCTGAGCATAAGTCTTTAGATTATGCGATGAATCGTGCAAAAGAAGAAGCTCAAAAGGCAGTAGATGCAATTGCAATGTTGCCAGAGAGTGATTATAAGAAGGCATTGATTTCTTTGGCGTATTTGTCTGTGGCTAGAAATTATTAGTCCTTAATTTAGCTTATATACTTAATACCAATTAATTTTAATTAAACTTTATGAATACAGAACTTCAATCTAAACTCGAGCAAAGTGCGGTTAATTTTCAAGGTAAAACTCGTAAACAAAAGGTACGCAAAGATCCTAATGCGCCTTTTATTCGTGAAAAACTTGAGTTGCCAGATGGACATAACAAACTTCTTTTACATTCATGCTGTGCGCCTTGCTCGGGTGAAGTGATGGAGGCAATCCTTGCATCTGGCATTGAATTTACGATTTATTTTTACAATCCGAATATTCATCCACTCAAAGAATATTTAATTCGTAAAGAAGAAAATATTCGTTTTGCCCAAAAATTTGGCATTCCATTTATTGATGCAGATTACGATCGTCAAAATTGGTTTGATCGTGCCAAAGGAATGGAATGGGAGCCAGAGAGGGGGATCCGTTGTACTATGTGTTTTGATATGCGCTTTGAAAAAGCCGCTGAATATGCTCATGAACACGGTTTCCCTGTGTTTACTAGTTGTCTTGGTATTTCTCGCTGGAAGGATATGAATCAAATCAATGGCTGTGGGCATCGAGCTGCAGAAAAATATGATGATGTTATTTATTGGGATTATAACTGGCGTAAAGAAGGTGGCTCGCAACGCATGATTGAGATTAGTAAGCGGGAGCGGTTTTATCAACAGGAATATTGCGGTTGTGTGTATTCTTTACGTGATAGTAATAAATGGCGAGAAGAGACTGGTCGTCAAAAAATTGAAATCGGAAAATTGTATTATAGTGCTGATTAATATGATGAATGCAAAAAAGGCTTGGAATTCCAAGCCTTTTTCTTTGCGAAATTATTCGCCCAAACGCTCTTTAATACGAGCTGATTTACCTGAACGTTCACGTAAGTAGTAAAGTTTAGCTTTACGTACCGCACCTTTACGTTTAACTGCGATAGAATCTACAGCTGGAGAGTGAGTTTGGAATACACGCTCAACGCCTACGCCGTTAGATACTTTACGTAAAGTAAATGCTGAGTGCAAGCCACGGTTACGAATTGCAATAACCACGCCTTCGAATGCTTGCAAACGACGTTTGCTACCTTCAACTACCCATACTTTAACTTCTAAAGTATCACCTGGGCGGAAGCTAGGTACGTTTTGTTTTAATTGTTCTTGTTCAAGTTGTTTGATAATGTTAGACATTGTTTGATCCTTTATTGATCCTAGATGTAACTGAAACTAACTGTTATGCTCGGCTTGCGCCTCTTTTAACAGTTTACGTTGTTCGTCAGTCAGAGCTAGGCCTTCTAAGAGCTCAGGGCGTCGGAGCCACGTTCTTTGTAGCGATTGTTTTAATCGCCATTTCCGAATTTCTTCGTGATGTCCCGACATCAGCACGGGTGGTACAGTTAATCCTTCTAACACTTCCGGTCTGGTGTAATGCGGGCAATCTAATAAACCATCTGCAAAAGAATCTTCTTCTGCGGAGGCTTGTTTGCCTAATACACCGGGAATAAAACGCGCAACAGCATCAATTAATGTCATTGCCGGCAACTCCCCGCCGGTTAGAACGTAATCGCCGATTGACCATTCTTCATCGATTTCAGTTTGAATCAATCGCTCATCAATACCTTCGTAACGTCCACATACCAAAATCAATTTCTGATTTTGAGCAAGTTCGGTTACGCCGTTTTGATCGAGTTTACGTCCTTGTGGCGAAAGGTAAATCACCTTTGCGCCTTCTCCTGCCGCTGCTTTCGCAGCATGAATTGCATCCCGTAAAGGTTGCACCATCATCAGCATTCCCGGACCACCACCATAAGGACGGTCATCCACGGTTTTATGCTTGTCGAATGTAAAATCTCTTGGATTCCAACATTCTACTTGCAGAAGATTATGTTTTACGGCTCTACCTGTAACCCCAAATTCCGTAATCGCTTTAAACATTTCGGGGAATAATGAAATCACCCCTATCCACATAAAAAGCCTACTACATTACGTTTGTGCATACTTGAGATTAGAAACCAGCGTCCCAATCCACTTCAATTGTTTTCGTGGTGAGATCGACTCTTTTAACTACTTGTTCATACAAAAACGGAATTAACCGCTCTTGTTTTCCAAAAGCATCTTTCGTATTGGCTTTCACCACTAACACATCATTAGAACCGGTTTCCATCATCTCTGTTACCGTTCCCATTGTATAACTTTCTAAGTTTACGACTGAACAACCGATTAAATCGTGCCAGTAATAATCGCCTTCTTCGAGTTCTGGGAATACAGATAAATCCACACCAATTTCAACATTTGCTAAAGTTTGAGCGGCTTCACGATCATCAACGCCTTTTAATTTAACGATGATTTCGTGATTATGATGACGCCAGTTTTCTAATTCTGTTGGCTGCCATTCACCTTTAATTTTTAAAAACCAAGGTTGATACTCAAAAATGCTTTCAGCTTGTTCTGTTGATGAATAAATACGTAACCACCCACGAATACCGTAGGTTGAGCCTAATTTGCCCACAACTTCAATACGTTGTTGTTCCATATTTCTCACCTATCTTAGTTTAAGAACTAAATCAAAAAGCAAAATTATGCTGCTTTTTGAGCTTCTTTTACCAAGCTCGCAACGCGATCGGAAAGTGATGCACCTTGACCAACCCAGTGGTTAACACGGTCTAGGTTGATACGAACACGTTCTGCGTTACCTTGTGCGATTGGGTTGAAGAAACCTACACGCTCAATGAAACGACCGTCACGTGGTGAACGGCTGTCAGCTACTACGATTTGATAAAATGGGCGTTTTTTAGCTCCGCCACGAGATAAACGAATGGTTACCATAACCTTCCTCTAAATGTTTAATTACTAAAAGAATATTCTCAAACTCGAAAGTGATTTAAGAATATAGCTTACTTTTTTCTCTGTATATATAGACAAAAAGCCTGCGAATTTTATACTTTTTGAGCAAAATTGCAAGTTTTGGATGCGCATTCTAATAAGTACGTTATATTCTCTTGAAAAGGTAAATATTATCATTCACATGCAATTTTGTTTTACGTATAATCTAAGAAACTCTCAAATAGTTTTAGGTCAAGTTTACGCGTTAAGCGGTATTTTATATTGATAAAATATCAGTTAAATGAGGTTTATTATGAAAATCGGTTTTCATTCTGTGTTACTTGGATTAGCGTCATGTATTGGCATTCAACAATCTGTGATAGCGAGTCCTCCTCCGTCTTCTCACCAATCAATATCAACTGAGTCCGCGGAGGCTTTAAAGCAACAATTTTCAATCGCTTTAGCTAAACAAGAAAAGCAACAAGTTTCGATTTTACAGAAAAAACTCACCGCACTTTTTTCTTTACCTCCTCAATTTCTAGATAACCAGATCCAAATAAGCGAAAAAATCCTTACTCGTATTTTTAAAACAGATAAAAATCTCACCCCTAAATTTCTTGATTACTTATACTTTGAGCCGATAAATACTGGCGATGCTAATTTAATTCAGGAAATGAAGAAAAACTTATTGGTGTCTTTTTTAGCAAATGAGCAGGCAAAAATTTATATTCGTCAAACAGATAATTCGGAGCAATTTGTTCAGGCTTTAATAGAACGAGGGGCAAAACCAGATCAAATCATATTATTGTCTTTGGATGCTAAAGGCATATTTCAAAAAATTATTGAACAGATACATCAAGATTTTCCTAATCAAACAACTTTTTCTATTACCGAGAATCGAGTGAGTTTGATAACCCCTTCTTCAGAAATTAAGCCCCGCCTCGCTTTAGCAAATATGATGTTCAATCGCCAATTTAAAGGTGTGGAAGTTGATGATTTCTCGTATTTAGATCAACCTCGAGAAAATTTACAGCACAATAATGATGCAATTCGTTACAAAACCTTTCAAGCAATGCTAGAAGGTTTAAATTAATCCCTTACCAATAGGAGTTTTTATGCTTTTATCCAAAAAATCAGCCACCTTTGCACTCAGTGCATTCGCGATGCTTTTCACTAGTGCAGCTCTTGCCAACGAGGCACCACAAGCTCACAAAGCAGTGGAATTAAGTATTTTGCATATCAATGATCACCATTCTTATTTAGAACCGCACGAAACACGGATTAATTTAAATGGTCAGCAAACCAAAGTGGATATTGGTGGTTTTTCTGCTGTCAATGCAAAACTTAACGAATTGCGTAAAAAATACAAAAATCCATTAGTACTGCATGCTGGTGATGCGATTACCGGTACGCTGTATTTCACCCTTTTTGGTGGCTCCGCTGATGCGGCTGTCATGAATGCTGGTAATTTCCATTATTTTACTTTGGGTAATCATGAATTTGATGCAGGTAATGAAGGTTTATTAAAACTACTCGAGCCATTAAAAATTCCAGTACTTTCAGCCAATGTTATTCCTGATAAAAATTCAATTTTATATAACAAATGGAAACCTTACGATATTTTTACTGTGGATGGAGAAAAAATTGCTATTATCGGTTTAGATACCGTGAATAAAACGGTTAATTCCTCTTCACCAGGTAAGGATGTGAAGTTCTATGATGAAATTGCTACTGCACAAATTATGGCAAATGCGCTAAAACAACAAGGTATTAATAAAATCATCTTACTTTCACACGCCGGTAGTGAAAAAAATATCGAAATCGCGCAAAAAGTGAATGATATTGATGTGATTGTTACTGGGGATTCACATTATTTATACGGAAATGATGAATTACGTGGTTTAAAATTGCCAGTAATCTATGAATATCCTCTTGAATTTAAAAATCCGAATGGCGAACCGGTATTTGTAATGGAAGGTTGGGCTTATTCTGCTGTGGTGGGGGATTTAGGTGTTAAATTCAGTCCTGAAGGTATTGCGTCTATTACTCGTAAAATTCCTCATGTGTTAATGAGTTCTCATAAACTTCAAGTGAAAAATGCGGAAGGTAAATGGGCTGAATTAGCTGGCGATGAACGTAAAAAATCACTTGATACTTTAAAATCAATGAAAAGTATTTCACTTGATGATCACGATGCAAAAACCGATAAGCTTATTGCTAAATATAAAAGTGAAAAAGATCGCTTAGCACAAGAAATTGTGGGTGTTATCACTGGTTCTGCAATGCCGGGTGGTTCAGCAAACCGTATCCCAAATAAAGCAGGATCTAATCCAGAAGGTTCTATTGCAACGCGTTTTATTGCAGAAACAATGTATAACGAACTTAAAACAGTGGATTTAACTATTCAAAATGCTGGCGGTGTACGCGCAGATATTTTACCAGGCAATGTAACCTTTAATGATGCTTATACTTTCTTACCTTTCGGGAATACGTTATATACCTATAAAATGGAAGGTTCGTTAGTGAAACAAGTACTTGAAGATGCAATGCAATTTGCTTTAGTGGATGGCTCTACAGGCGCATTCCCTTATGGCGCTGGCATTCGTTACGAAGCGAATGAAACACCAAATGCAGAAGGTAAACGTTTAGTCAGCGTGGAAGTCTTGAATAAACAAACCCAGCAATGGGAACCGATTGATGATAATAAACGTTATCTCGTTGGTACCAATGCTTATGTAGCTAGCGGTAAAGATGGTTATAAAACTTTTGGTAAATTATTTAACGATCCTAAATATGAAGGCGTTGATACATACTTGCCTGATGCGGAAAGTTTCATTAAATTTATGAAAAAACATCCTCACTTTGAGGCTTACACTTCATCAAATGTGAAATTTAATGCTTCAACTGATGCGTTACCTAAAAAATAAAATTGAAAACTAGACTAAAAATAGCGCGTACTTAACGCGCTATTTTTGTTATGAGTTTGCTGCTTTAAGATGTTATAGATGATTGAGAATCTTGATTATTCCACACTTGAATAGTTTCTCGTGGAAAATAAATTCCCTAGAAAGGTTGAAAAATAGGGTGGTTTATTGCGATAATCTAGACCATTTTTGGGGAGATCTTTCAAGTAGTCAAATTTGTTTTAGACAGTGTATTTTTGTTAGAAAGATCAAATTTTTATTTCACCTTTAATTTAATTAGAAAAGAACAATGGCGGAAAAACGTAATATTTTTTTAGTGGGACCAATGGGTGCAGGTAAAAGCACTATCGGTCGTCAATTAGCACAACAGCTTAATATGGATTTTATTGATTCCGATGCAGTGATTGAAGAGCGTACTGGCGCGGACATTAGCTGGATTTTTGATTTGGAAGGTGAAGAAGGCTTCCGTAAGCGTGAAGAACGCATTATTAATGAGCTTACTCAAATGCAAGGCATAGTGCTTTCAACTGGTGGGGGCGCGGTACTTTCCAAAGAGAGCCGTAATTATTTATCTGCGCGTGGCATTGTGATTTATTTGGAAACAACGGTGGAAAAACAATTCCAACGTACTCAACGTGATAAAAAACGTCCATTGCTCCAAGATGCAGAGAATCCTCGTCAAGTATTGGAAGATTTAGCAAAAATTCGTAATCCGCTTTATGAAGAAATTGCGGACATCACTTTGCCAACCGATGAGCAAAATGCCAAAGTAATGGTAAATCAAATTGTTGATTTAATTGATAATATGAATGGATTGAATGGTGCACTTTAAACACACCTAAGGATAAATTATGCTGTGCGTCAATGTGGAATTGCAAGAGCGTCGCTATCCTATTTTAATTGGTAGCGGATTGTTACAAGATGAACGTAGTTACCCGATTAAGCGTGGGGATCGCGTGATGATTGTAACGAATCCCATGGTCGCACAGTTTTATCTTGATACAGTCATCTATGCGTTGGAAAAACGTGGTTGCGTGGTCGATCATGTTTTATTGCCAGATGGCGAAAAATACAAAACGCTTGAATCTTTAAACTTAATTTTCACCGCACTTTTGCAAGGTAATCATGGACGAGATACTACGATTATTGCATTGGGCGGCGGTGTAATTGGCGATGTTGCGGGATTTGCTGCGGCAAGTTATCAGCGCGGTGTGCGTTTAATTCAAATTCCAACCACATTGCTTTCACAAGTGGATTCTTCAGTGGGCGGTAAAACGGCGGTTAATCATGAATTAGGCAAAAATATGATAGGCGCGTTCTATCAGCCATCAATGGTTATTATTGATACGCTCACGCTTAATACGCTTCCTAAACGTGAAGTAAACGCGGGTCTTGCCGAAGTTATCAAATATGGTGCCATTTTAGATTACGAATTTTTTGAATGGCTAGAACAACATATTGATGAACTTGTCGCTTTGCATCCTGAGGCGCTTCAACATTGTATTTCTCGTTGTTGTCAAATTAAAGCGGATGTGGTCGCGAGAGATGAAACAGAAAAGGGTGACCGTGCATTGCTCAATCTTGGGCACACTTTTGGTCATGCCATTGAAACTCACTTAGGTTATGGAAACTGGCTTCATGGCGAAGCTGTTTCAACGGGAATGATGATGGCAGCGGCGCTTTCGGAAGAACTTGGAGATATTTCTATTGCAGATGTGTCTCGCCTTGAAAAATTACTTGCTCGTGCCAATTTGCCCACCGTATCACCGGATACGATGCAGCCGGAGGACTATTTACCGCATATGATGCGTGATAAAAAAGTTCTAGCGGGTAAATTGCGTCTGGTGCTACTCAAATCTCTAGGCCAAGCTTATGTGGCGAATGATACTGATCATACCCTCGTGTTAAACGCAATTCGTCGTTGTACTTAAACGGATTAAGATGTTACGTCCGAAAAAACAATCTTTAAAACCTAAGTTAAAACACCGTCCATTTTTAAAGTGGGCGGGGGGAAAATTTCGTTTAACGGACGACATAAATAAGGCCTTTCCAAACAAAAAAAACTGCTTAATTGAGCCATTTGTGGGCGCTGGAGCAGTATTTCTTAATTCTAATTTCGAACGCTATATTTTGGCAGATATCAACCCTGATTTAATCAATCTATTCAATATTGTTAAAGAAAATGTAGAGGGTTATATTGAAGCTTGTAAGCCGATTTTCTTCGCTGATGATGCCAATACGTCCGATTATTACTATGCTAAACGTCGTCAATTTAATGCTTCTACGGATCCTTTCGAACGTTCGATTATTTTTTTGTATTTGAACCGTTTTGGTTTTAATGGATTATGCCGTTATAACAGCAAAAATGAATTTAATGTACCTTTTGGTGCTTACAAAACTCATTATTTTCCAGAGGATGAATTACGTTATTTCGCTCATAAAGCGCAAAGTGCGGTGTTTTTATGCTGTGATTTTCAAAAAACTTTTGAATTTGCCGATAAAGATTCGGTGATCTATTGTGATCCGCCTTATGCTCCGCTACAACAGGATACTAATTTTACTGGTTATGCGGGCAATGAGTTTGGTCTGATGCAGCAACGTGCTTTGGCAGATTTAGTGAAATCTATACAAAAAGAAAAACAAATTCCGATATTGATCTCGAATCACGATACTAAATTTACGCGTGAAATTTATAACGGTGCAAAATTTAAACGGGTAAAAGTCCAACGTTCTATTAGTCAGAATTCAGAAAAACGCGTAAAAGTGAAAGAATTGATTGCGATATTTGGAGCCCGTAAATAATAAAAATAAACCGCACTTTTGCTAGTTATCGATTAGATTACTGTTTTTCTTTAAATCATCCAGCGTATTAAAATTCTCGAAGTTACCTTCTTCTTGCGTGAATTTTACTGAAATCCCGCCATTTTCTTTCATAAATTGTAAAAGGCGTCGTTCACCCGATGCTAAATAGTGTCGCAATTTTTCTTTTAGCTGAACGGACATTAAACAAAAAACGGGATGTTCACGTTCTTCATCGCAAGCATACGCAATTAAGGTGCGGTCATTTTTAACCGCACTTTTGAGTTTATCTAAAAGATTAGTTGGGAAAAAAGGCGTATCGCAAGGCGCAAAAAGGATAAAGTCACTTTTTGTCTTTTCTAGGGCTGTTAGCATGCCACTTAATGGCCCTTGAAAATCGGGCAGTTCATCTGAAAAAACGGGAAAGCCAAATTTTGCATATTCTGTTTGACTTCGGTTAGCGTTAATTGAAATCTGATGAATTTGTGGTTGCAAGCGATAAATAACATGTTGAATTAAAGATTGTTTGCCCAAAATCTGTAATCCTTTATCTTGCCCGCCCATTCTGCGTGCTTTGCCACCAGCCAAAATTACCGCGCTTATTGTAATTGTCATATTTTAATCTATCGTTATTTCAAGTATCATTTGCTTATTTTTTACGATTAAAAAGGAAATAGCAATGAAATGTAAGCGTTTAAATGAAGTTTTGGAACTTTTACACCCTTATTGGTCTAAAGACCCGGATTTGAGCTTAATGGAAATTTTGCAAAAAATTGCCAATGAATCAGGTTTCCAAAAGCCATTAAATGAATTAACTGATGAAGTGATTATTTATCAGTTAAAAATGGATGGTACAGATAAACATGAGCCAATTCCTGGTCTCAAAAAAGATTACGAAGAAGATTTTAAAACCGCATTGCTCCGTGCTCGCGGTATCATTAAATAAGAAGGAAAGCAAATGAAAAAAGTATTACTTGCGTTAGGTTTAGGTATCAGCACGCTTATGTCTGTAAACAGTTTTGCAGAAGATTTACAAGAAGGCAAACAATATGTTCAAGTGAGCCAACAGGCTTCACAACAAAAAGAAGTGATTGAGTTTTTCTCATTCTACTGCCCGCATTGTTACGCCTTTGAAATGGAATACAAAATTCCACAACAAGTCGCAGATGCTTTACCAAAAGACGTGAAATTTAAACAATATCATGTAAATTTCTTAGGTCGCCAGTCTGAAAACTTAACGCGAGCTTGGGCGTTAGCAATGGCATTGGGGGCAGAAAGTAAGGTAAAGGCACCATTATTTGAAGCGGCTCAAAAGGATGCCTTAAAATCGATGGATGATATTCGAGCTATTTTCTTATCGAATGGTGTAACTGTCGAGCAATTTGATGGTGGCATTAATAGTTTTGCCGTGAATGGTTTGGTGAATAAACAAGTGAATGCCGCAGAACAATTTAAAGTACGTGGCGTACCTGATTTTTATGTAAATGGAAAATTCCGTGTAAACCCTGAAGGGTTAAATTACGATGATTTCGTGAAAGATTATGTGCAAACCGTAAAAGGTTTATTGCAAAAATAACGAAAAATTGGTTTAATGCCTGCCCTATTTTGTAAATATTAATGAAAGAAGAGAGAATATTATGGCTGCAAGTTTTAGCGTAACGCGTCGTTTCTTTGACGACAAAAACTACCCACGTGGTTTTTCCCGTCACGGTGATTACACAATCAAAGAATCACAGGTGCTTGAGCAATATGGCCAAGCGTTCAAAGCACTAGACCTAGGGGAACGTGAGCCAGCGACTAAAGAAGAAAAAGATTTTGTCGCTTTTTGCCGTGGTGAGCGCGCAGCAGAGACTTTCTTTGAAAAAACTTGGCATAAATATCGTACTCGTATTAACACTAAAAAACGTGTTTACACCTTATCTGGTGATGTGAGTGAGGCTGCCTCTGGCGGTGAAGATTATTCCGGCGAATAAGATACGTTAAATAAGGCAGGCGGAAGTCTGCCTTTTGTTTTTGAATATCTTGTGAAATCACGAGTAATTCACGGCTGATAACTTTATTCTCCTATCTTTGTATGAACGATTCGTCTTCATACGCCCTATGAATACTAATTTCTATGCAATTACCGATTTCTCAATACAACGAACTGCTACAAAAAAAACTTGAAAAATTAACTGCACTTTTGCGCCCTTTCAATGCGCCTGATATTCAAGTTTTTGACTCTCCAACAAGTCATTATCGCATGCGTGCGGAGTTTCGTATTTGGCATGAGCAAGATGATTTTTACCATATTATGTTTGATCAAGCGACGTTGCAGCGTTATCGCGTGGATGAATTTCCAATCGCTAGCACGCTGATTAATCGCATGATGCAAACCTTATTACCTTTGTTAAAACAACAAGAAGTGCTACACAAAAAATTATTCCAAATTGATTACCTTAGCACCTTGAGTAATAAGATTATTGTGAGCTTGCTTTATCATAAAACACTCACTGAGAAATGGGAAAGTGCGGCTAAAAATTTGAAAGATTTACTCGAAAAGCAAGGTTTTGATGTGCAAATAATCGGGCGTGCAAGTAAACAAAAAATCTGTTTTGAGCAAGATTATGTGGATGAAGTTTTACCTGTGAATGGCAGAAATTATGTCTATCGCCAAGTCGAGAATAGTTTTACCCAGCCAAACGCAACGGTAAACTGCAAAATGCTTGAATGGGCAATTGATTGTACCCAAAATAGTGAAGGTGATTTATTAGAACTTTACTGCGGAAACGGTAATTTTTCTATTGCACTTGCACAGAATTTCCGCAAGGTATTGGCAACAGAAATCGCCAAACCTTCCGTAGCCGCCGCACAATTTAATATTGCTGAAAATAAAGTCGATAATTTACAAATTATCCGTATGTCGGCAGAAGAATTTACGCAGGCAATGAATGGGGTTCGAGCCTTTAATCGCTTGAAAGGGATTGATTTAAAATCTTATGAATGTAATACCATTTTTGTTGATCCTCCTCGCGCTGGGCTTGATCCTGATACAGTGAAACTCGTACAAAATTATGATCGTATTTTGTATATTTCCTGTAATCCACATACGCTGTGCGATAATCTTGTTGAACTTTCAAAAACGCACCGCATTGAAAAAGCAGCGTTATTTGACCAATTCCCTTACACTGACCACATGGAAAGCGGCGTATGGCTCATTCGCAAGTAGGTATTCAACTGATTTCTGAATCGACAGAAAAAACATTAGCAGAATTAACCGCACTTTGTGCTGAACACAACATTATTCATAATGAACAAAGCACACTTGCACTTGTTCAAACCGATGAACGTTTAGAGCTTCGTAAATTAGACGAACCTAAACTCGGGGCGGTTTATGTTGATTTTGTAGGAGGCACAATGGCTCACCGCCGTAAATTCGGTGGTGGTCGCGGTGAAGCCATAGCAAAAGCGGTAGGAATTAAAGGTTCGGAATTGCCAACGGTTATTGATGCAACAGCAGGTCTAGGGCGTGATGCCTTTGTGCTAGCCTCGATTGGCTGCCAAGTTCGTTTAGTGGAACGCCATCCTGTTGTTTTTTTACTTCTACAAGATGGTTTAAATCGTGCTTATCAAGATGAGGAAATCGGTGAGATGTTGCAACAAAATTTTCGCTTGCTGAATGTTCACCATATTAATGAACTTGATCCTAATGCTGATTATGCCGATGTGGTTTATCTCGATCCAATGTATCCGCATAAACAAAAATCTGCGTTAGTAAAAAAAGAAATGCGCGTATTCCAGCATTTAGTTGGATCAGATTTAGATGCCGATGAATTACTTTTACCTGCACTACAACTCGCTAAAAAACGTGTGGTCGTGAAGCGTCCTGACTATGCGGAATTTCTTTGTGGAAAACAACCGCACTTTAGCCGTGAAACGAAAAATCATCGCTTTGATATTTATATGGGAGCATCACAATGCTAAGAGAAAGTGCCGTTGTTATTAGCTATGAAAATGGTATTGCCAAAGTGAAATGCCAATCCCAAAGTGCCTGTGGCCAATGCGCAGCTAAAAACAGTTGTGGAACATCAAGCCTTTCCGAATTAAACGGCAAACGTGGCGAGCATATTTTTAATGTGGGCACATTAATGCCATTACGCGAAGGTCAAATTGTTGAAATTGGATTAGAAGAAAAGTCAATGTTGTTGTCGGCATTATTGATGTATGTTGTACCGCTTTTGACCTTATTGATTGCGACGATGTTGTCTGATTACATCAGCCACAATGAAATCTTGCGTGCAATTTTAATCTTTGGATTAATCGCACTTTCTTTCATTTTTGTAAAATCTTCTAGCAGAAAATTAGGGCAACAAACAGAATTTCAACCAGTTTTATTGCGCGTATTGTCTTAAGTTTTTTATTCGCTTTTTATTATTTCTGCGATCTAGATCGCAAACTATAAAGCTAGTTGAGAAATTCCCTTTCTATTTCAGCAAAATTTCTCTTTTATTCATCGGAGAAACTATGCTGAATTTATTTAAATTACCCATTGAGAAAAGTTCTTTAGAGGCTTGGTCAGAACTTAGTGATGATGTGGCAAAAGTTGCTATTCTAGCAATGCCTGTTATACTTTATGGCGAGCAACCGCTTTTCCTAAAAGGATTAAATATTAGTTTTTTGCTCATTATTACTTATGTTTGTCTCGTAATGGGGCGTAAATTTCGTCAATTAGTGGAGGGAAAATAATATGTGGCTTACTATAGGGCTTGGCATTGTTGCTCTTCTTGCTATCGGTGGACTTATTTTTGCCAATTATGTAGCAAAACATTCTTAATTTATTAACCCCGATCTTTCGGGGTTTTCCGTATCTAAAGTGCGGTGATTTTTAAGGTTATTTTTATGAACAATCAGATTCCTTTACTTGGAATTACCGGTTATAGTGGTAGTGGTAAAACAACATTGTTAGAAAAACTTATCCCAGAACTTATCGCTCGTCACATTCGCGTTTCAGTGATTAAACATAGTCATCACAATATGCAAGTTGATAAGGAAGGAAAAGATAGTTGGCGTATGAAAGAGGCTGGTTCTTCTCAAGTCATTTTAGCGAATGATGAACGCTGGGCTATCATGACGGAAACACCAAAACCTGTTTCATTGGATTATTTAGCACAACAATTTGACCGCACTTTAACGGATTTAGTGTTGGTGGAAGGCTTTAAACAAGAGCCAATTCCAAAGATTTTGCTTCATCGTCAGGAAATGACAAAACCTTTACCCGAAATTGACGAATATGTGCTCGCAGTTGCAACGAATTATCCCCTTGAAATTGACCGCACTTTGTTGGATATTAACCGCATTCCGCAAATTGCCGATTTTATTGAAAATTGGTTGCACCATTTTCACGGAGCACGATGACTGAATCCAATGCCTATCGCGGTTTAGCTTGGGTAGCAGCAATGGCGCTTTTTATGCAAAGCCTAGATGCTACCATTCTTAATACTGCCTTACCAGCGATATCCTCCGATTTACATAAGCCCGCCTTTGAAATGCAAATGGCGATTATTGCTTATTCTTTAGCCGTTGCATTATTTATTCCTCTTACCGCTTGGGCTGCGGCAAAATTTGGGACATTGACCGTTTTTCGCACTGCAGTTTTTACGTTTATTTTAGGATCTATCGCTTGTGCTGCTGCCCCTAATTTAGAAAATTTAATTTTAGCTCGAGTGATTCAGGGAATAGGCGGAGCATTTATGATGCCTGTTGCGCGTTTAGCTATTATTCAAGCTGTCCCGAAACAACAATTAGTGAATGCTTGGAATTTAATGGCAACTGCAGGTTTGATCGGACCAATTCTAGGGCCTATTTTAGGTGGATGGTTAGTCATTCACGCCAGCTGGCACTGGATTTTTTTAATTAATATTCCAATTGGTGCACTAGGGATTTTGGCATCGGGCAGCGTGATGAGTAACATTAAAGGCGAAGCAGAGAAACTAGATTGGACAGGTTTTTTACTGTTTGCATTAGGGTTAGTCGGCATCACACTTGGTTTGGATTTACTCGGTGAAAGCCAGCATAGTGTAATTACAACCTATAGCGTATTAGTTGTTGGTGTTCTGTTACTCGTGGCTTATTGTAGCTATGCCAAAAACAATGGAGATGCCATTTTACCTTTATCCCTTTTCCGCACTCGTACATTCAGATTAGGCATTATTGCCAATATTTTTATCCGATTATCTGCATCTGGCGTTCCCTTTTTATTGCCTTTGATGTTCCAATTATCTTTCGGTTACAGTGCTGAAATGTCAGGCTGGCTATTAGCACCGATTGCGTTAATTTCGGTGATTTTGAAAATATTAATTGGACGAATTTTAAATCGTTGGGGCTATAAAACAACGCTAATTTCATCCGCACTTTTGATGGCTGGCTCTGTGATTTCAATGGCTTGGTTAGATCAACAAAGTTCTCTGACTTGGATTATTTGTAATCTTATGTGGTACGGTGCTTGCATGTCGATAATTTTCACTTCAATTAATACGTTGACTGTAGGCGATCTTTCAAAACAACAGGCAGGCACAGGTTCTACAGTATTAAGTATTGTGCAGCAAGTTGGGATTGGATTTGGTATTGCTATTTCATCGATAATTCTAAATCTCTATAGACATTTCTTTAGCACAAGTGATGGTTTACAACAGGCTTTTAGCTATACTTTCTTAACCTCATCACTTTTTGCAATCGCCTTAGTTTGGTCGCTTATGAAATTACATAAACATGATGGCGATCATTTACGGAAGAATCCTTAGATTAATTTGTTATAATCCATAGGATTTTTTTATTTAAAAAAAACGACATTTGCTTATATCTTATTAAACATTTATTTTAGATAGGATTTATCTAGCATCTTGGTTATATGACAATGCTCGAATAAATCCCTGCCAACAAAGTGAGGAACTATCATGAAGCTAAAAGCAACACTAACTCTTGCAGCTGCAACACTTGTATTAGCAGCTTGCGATCAATCAGGTTCAGCAAATAAACCGACCGCACAAGCTGAAACCAAATCTGCATCTAACAATACTTTCGTTTACTGTACAGCAAAAGCACCTTTAGGGTTTAGCCCTGCACTTGTGATGGAGGGAACATCTTATAATGCCAGTTCACAACAAGTGTATAACCGCTTAGTTGAATTTAAAAAAGGCTCAACGGATATTGAACCTGCTTTAGCTGAAAGCTGGGAAATCAGCGATGATGGTTTAACTTATACATTCCATTTAAGAAAAGGTGTTAAATTCCATACAACAAAAGAATTTACCCCAACACGTGATTTTAATGCGGATGATGTCGTGTTTTCATTCCAACGTCAGTTAGATCCAAATCATCCATATCACAATGTATCTAAAGGGACTTATCCATATTTCAAAGCAATGAAATTCCCTGAGTTGTTAAAATCTGTGGAGAAAGTGGATGACAACACAATTCGTATTACCTTGAACAGGAAAGATGCGACTTTCTTAGCAAGTTTAGGCATGGATTTTATTTCTATTTATTCCGCAGAATATGCGGATGCAATGCTGAAAGCAGGTAAGCCAGAAACAATTGATAATCGCCCAGTGGGAACGGGGCCATTTGTTTTTGTTGATTACAAAACGGATCAAGCCGCTCAATATGTCGCAAATGAAAATTATTGGAAGGGTAGAACGCCATTGGATCGTTTAGTTATCAATATTGTGCCAGATGCGACAACACGTTATGCAAAATTACAGGCTGGCTCTTGTGATTTAATTTTATTCCCGAATGTAGCGGATTTAGCCAAAATGAAAACAGATCCAAAAGTACAACTTTTGGAACAAAAAGGTTTGAACGTAGCGTATATCGCATTCAATACCGAAAAAGCACCGTTTGATAATGTCAAAGTTCGTCAGGCGTTGAATTATGCAGTGGATAAAAAAGCGATTATTGACGCGGTTTACCAAGGCGCAGGTACACCAGCTAAAAATCCACTTCCTCCAACAATTTGGAGTTACAACGATGAAGTTCAAGATTATCCGTACGATCCAGAAAAAGCAAAACAACTTTTAGCAGAAGCGGGTTACCCAAATGGTTTTGAAACTGATTTTTGGATTCAACCTGTTGTACGTGCATCTAACCCAAATCCAAAACGTATGGCTGAACTTATTATGGCGGACTGGGCGAAAGTAGGTGTAAAAACCAACCCTGTTACCTATGAATGGGCGGATTATCAAAAACGTGCAAAAGCGGGTGAGTTAACTGCTGGTATCTTTGGTTGGTCTGGTGATAATGGTGATCCTGATAACTTCTTATCTCCATTATTGGCAAGTTCTAATGCGGGTAATTCCAATATGGCTCGTTTTAAAAATCCAGAGTTTGATGCATTACTAGATAAAGCAATCGGATTAACAAATAAGGAAGAACGCACCGCACTTTATAAACAAGCGCAAGTTATCATTCATAATCAAGCACCTTGGATTCCAGTGGCGCATTCCGTAGGTTTTGCACCACTTAGTCCACGCGTAAAAGGCTATGTACAAAGCCCGTTTGGCTATGATGCGTTCTATGGTGTGAGTGTTGATGGTAAATAATTAATACCATTTCAGTTTTTTAGGCCCTTATTTCGTAAGGGCCTTTTTATTTATATGATTCTAATTTAACTAATTTAAAAGATTAACCTGCTCTAAAAATTCTTCTTCTGTTAATACTGTAATACTTAGTTCCTGCGCTTTGGTGAGTTTAGAGCCAGCTGAGTCACCCGCGATGACAAAGTCCGTTTTGCTGGAAACAGAGCCACTTACTTTTGCACCTAGCTGCTGTAGTAATGCTTTTGCTTCATTGCGACCCATTTGAGTGAGAGTGCCAGTGAGGACGACGGTTTTATCTTTGAATAAGTTCTCACTTACTTCTTTCACTTCCACGGTTTCCCAATGTACGCCTTGTGCGATTAAATCATCAACGACGGCAACATTATGCGCTTCACGCCAGAATACAAAAATTCTGTTTGCCACGACTTCACCTACATCAGGTACTTGTTGAAGTTGCTCAAGATCAGCGGCTTTAAGCGCATCTAAGGTTTTGAAGTGATTAGCAAGATTCAATGCTGTGGCTTCACCCACTTCACGAATGCCTAAAGCAAAGATAAAGCGAGCAAGCGTCGTGCTTTTGGCTTTCTCAAGACTATTGAGCGCATTTTCTGCAGATTTTGTGCCCATTCTTTCTAAGCGTGTGAGCGTAGTTAAATCCAGTTTAAATAAGTCCGCTGGTGTATGAACCAGTTCGCGATCGACTAATTGTTCTATTAATTTTCCACCCACACCATCAATATCCATGGCTTTACGAGAGACAAAATGTTTTAACGCCTCTTTGCGTTGTGCTGCACAGAATAATCCTCCTGTACAGCGAGCCGCTGCCTCGCCTTCAATACGAATAATTTGAGAGTCGCACACAGGGCAGTTTGTCGGGAAAATGATTGGTTTAGCATTATCAGGGCGATGTTCATGTAATACGCCGATAATTTGTGGAATCACATCGCCTGCTCGACGAATGACAACAGTATCGCCAATGGCAATATTTAAACGTTCAATTTCATCACCATTGTGTAGGGTGGCATTGCTTACTGTAACACCTGCAACAAATACTGGCTCTAATTTAGCGACTGGTGTAATTGCACCCGTTCGACCTACTTGGAATTCAACATCATTCAGCACAGTTAATTCTTCTTGGGCGGGGAATTTATAAGCAATCGCCCAACGAGGTGCTTTAGAAATAAATCCTAGCTCATTTTGTAAGGCTATATCATTGATTTTTAATACCGTTCCATCAATGTCATAACCCAGCGAGCTTCGTTTATTTTGAATATCTCGGTAAAAATCTAAAACTTCATTTGTACCATTACATAAACGAATTTCTGGATTCACTGGAATACCGATAGATTTTAGCCATTGCAAACGAGCATAATGAGTGTTTGGCAGTTCAACGCCTTCAGCAATTCCAATACCATAAGCATTTAATACCAATGGGCGTTTACTTGTAATATTTGGATCAAGCTGGCGCAAAGAACCTGCCGCAGCATTACGAGGGTTAGCAAAAGTTTTTTCACCATGTTCTAGCGCATATTCATTTAAACGCTCAAATCCGGCGTGTGGCATAAAAACTTCGCCTCGCACTTCTAAACGTGCTGGAGGATTGTCCGTTAGAAGTTGTAATGGAATATTACGAATAGTACGGATATTGGCTGTAATATCTTCGCCTGTGGTGCCATCACCACGAGTGGCTGCTTGGGTGAGCACGCCATTTACATATAAAATACTCACGGCTAAACCATCAAGTTTAGGTTCACAACAGAAGGTAAGTGGTTTAGGTAATACGATTAAACGATCTTCAATGCGTTTTACAAAGGCATTGAATTCTTCATCGGAAAAAGCATTATCTAAAGAGAGCATGGGAATTTCATGACGAATTTGGCTAAACCCAGAAAGTGGTTTTGCACCCACACGTTGAGTTGGGGAATCTGAAGTAAGAAATTCAGGATGTTCTAGTTCTAACGCTTTTAGCTGATGAAATAGACGATCATATTCACTATCAGGCACGGTTGGATTATCTAGAACGTGATATTCGTATTCATATTGGCGCAAGGTTTTGCGTAGATTGTCTATTTGAGTTTGAATATTTGTCATAAAATTCTCGGGGAAAAATGACCGCACTTTTTGCTTGTTTAGAGTGAAAATAGACAGGCATAAAGCCTGTCTCAATAAAGATAAAAGTGCGGTAAATTTAAGGTATGAATTTACACGCGAGCAAGATATGTTTGCTCTGCATCTTCATCAAAGATTTCTTGTTCTTCAGTAAGCACTATGCCTTGTAAATCTTCGGCTAATGTATGAGCAGCGCGGATCATCATTCGTAAATTAGCGAGATTATTACCTGGTGATGGCAGTTGCATAAAGAATACAATTCCCATCGTGCTAAAATCCACTAAGTTGTAAGCATCGAATGTTCCTGGTTGCTCTAAATTTGCCACGCTAAAGAGAACGGGGCTTGCCACACTTAAATCTAAGTGACGGTGATACATCTCATCCTCACCCAAGATAAACCCTAAGTTTTCAAGTGCTTGTACTAATTTTGCACCGTTAAATTGGTCGCTAGATTTTGGAATAAGATAAAGTTGAATATAGCCAGTTTTTTGTTTAGGTTTAGTTGTAGTTTCTGCTTTTGGTTCATTAAAAGATACGTTGTAGTCCACTTGACGTTCTTCGTGAGCTAATTCCGCAAGTTGCGCTCTTAATTCTGGTGATGATGAATTAATTCCATCGAAACTAGCATTTTGGCTTTGTTCTTCAATTTGTTCCAATGTCATATTCGCAACGCTATTTGATGTCGGCATATCATATTGTGGTTGAGTCGGCTTTAACGGCTCAGAACGACGATTTCCCATATCATAAACAGGTTGAACATTTGGAATCGAAATCTTAATGTCATCGACGCTTTTTTCACTTTGTCTATAATCAACAGGTTCTTGATTTACTGCTACATTAGGCATGACTTGATGACGAATTGGTGCGTTTGCTTGCGCTGTAGTGGCGTGAGACAAATTAGCATTTGTTGGTATCGTTTCTTCTTGCGTATGGGATCTTTGCACATGAGAAGTGCGGTCAAATTTATTGGCTTTATTAAAATATTTTGATTTCTCACGACGATTTGACCATAATCCGTGCACGATTAAGGCAACAAGTGCCAAAATGCCTACAATAATCAAAATTGTATTTAAATCCATCTTTATTCCTTACGCGTGATAGTCCAGCGAGAATGCTATTAATGGCGCTAATCCTACCATATTTCAGTAGGTGAAAAAATACTTCGATGCGTGGAATTTTAAGGGAAAAGAGCGGTCTGTTTCAGGCGTATTTTTATTGAAAGGAAAGAAAAATGTTGAACCCCAATGAATTAAAATCTGGTTTCCATTATTTTGTAATGGGCTGGCATTACATCACACAAAAAGGTTTGCGTCGGTTTGTTATTATTCCAATTTTGCTCAATACTATTTTGCTCTGTGGTTTGTTTTGGCTTTTTATTAGCCAAATCACGAGTGCTATTGATTGGGTGATGAATTTTATTCCAGACTGGCTTAGTTTTCTCAGTGTAATTTTGTTAACCCTGTCAATTTTAACGATTTTATTGCTCTTTTATTTTACCTTCACTACGCTTTCTGGTTTTATTGCCGCCCCTTTTAATGGGTTGTTGGCGGAAAAAGTAGAAAAAATGCTGACAGGTGAAAATATTAATGATGATAGTCTCGTGGATGTAATGAGAGATGTGCCTCGTATACTTGCTCGAGAGTGGCAAAAATTACGTTATAGCCTACCAAAAATTATCGCCTTGTTTTTACTGAGTTTTATTCCTTTGGTTGGGCAAACCATCGTGCCTGTACTTACTTTCTTGTTCACTTGTTGGATGATGGCAATTCAATATTGTGATTATCCTTTTGATAATCATAAAGTTTCTTTTGATATCATGAAAAATGCGCTTGGTAATCAACGAACTCAAAGTCTAACTTTTGGTGGATTAGTAACTTGTTGTACATTTGTGCCTGTGATTAATTTATTAATTATGCCTGTTGCAGTATGTGGTGCGACGGTGATGTGGGTGGAAAATTATCGTAATGACTTACGCTTTAATATGAATAGACCTTCCTCCGCTCAAACAGGGCTTGAAGTTCGTTCAGAAAATACAGGGATTGTTAAATAGCTTGCGGTTATAAAATAGATCAAATAACTATTTTTTTAATCAAAAGTGCGGTGCTATAAATAAACCAACACTAACGAAGTCCAACAAAAGGGAAATATTATGACAATTTATGCAGACAATTCTTATTCTATCGGAAATACGCCACTTGTGCGTTTAAAACACTTTGGTCATAACGGCAATGTTGTCGTGAAAATTGAAGGTCGTAACCCAAGCTACAGCGTAAAATGCCGCATTGGGGCGAATATGGTGTGGCAAGCAGAAAAAGATGGCGCACTCACAAAAGGGAAAGAAATTGTAGATGCAACGAGCGGTAACACTGGTATTGCTTTGGCCTATGTTGCAGCCGCTAGAGGTTATAAAATCACGCTCACCATGCCGGAAACAATGAGCCTAGAAAGAAAACGCTTATTGCGCGGATTGGGTGTGAATTTAGTGCTTACCGAAGGCGCAAAAGGAATGAAAGGCGCGATTGCGAAAGCGGAAGAAATTGTTGCTTCTGATCCAAACCGCTACGTCATGCTTAAACAATTTGAAAATCCAGCTAACCCACAAATTCATCGAGAAACAACAGGCCCTGAAATTTGGAAAGATACGGATGGCAAAGTCGATGTTGTTGTTGCTGGTGTAGGAACAGGCGGCACCATTACGGGTATTTCTCGCGCGATTAAATTAGATTTTGGTAAACAAATCACTTCTGTTGCGGTTGAACCAGTGGAATCACCGGTTATTACTCAAACTTTAGCGGGCGAAGAAGCAAAACCAGGCCCACACAAAATTCAAGGCATCGGTGCTGGTTTTATTCCAAAAAATTTAGATTTATCTATTATTGATCGTGTCGAAACTGTTGATAGTGATACCGCACTTGCCACAGCTCGTCGCTTAATGGCGGAAGAAGGCATTCTTGCAGGTATTTCATCTGGTGCAGCTGTCGCGGCTGCAGATCGCCTAGCTAAATTACCAGAATTTACTGATAAACTCATTGTTGTTATTTTGCCTTCTGCTTCAGAGCGCTATTTAAGCACAGCACTATTTGAAGGGATTGAGGGATAAATAAAAAAATAAAGTGCGGTGAGTTTTCACCGCATTTTTGTATTTGGCATATCTGAAAACAAAAAAGCCTAGCGTTTGCTAGGCTTCTTCAATATTGATTATTTTGCGCAGTTGCAGTGTGCTGTTTTTTGTTCAAAACGTTCTGCAACGAAATTCCAGTTTACCACGTTCCAGAATTCTTTAATGTAGTCTGGACGGCGGTTTTGGAATTTTAAGTAGTAAGCGTGTTCCCAAACGTCTAAACCTAAAAGTGGGAAACCTTCACAACCAGCTACTTCTTTACCCATTAATGGGTTATCTTGGTTTGCTGTTGATACCACTGCCAATTTACCTTCAGCAGTTAATACTAACCACGCCCAACCTGAACCGAAACGAGTTGCTGCTGCTTTTTCAAATTCTGCTTTAAATGCATCTACAGAACCGAAATCACGTTCAATAGCATCTTTTAATGCTCCCTGTAAGGTTGTGCCTTTTTTCAAACCTTTCCAGAATAAGCTGTGGTTTGCATGACCGCCTGCGTTATTGCGTAATACGCCACGTTTTTCTGCAGGAATTTTGTCAAGGTTAGAAACTAATTGACCTGGGCACATTTCCACTAATTCAGCCGGTAAACCTTCTAATGCTGCGTTTGCATTGTTTACGTACGCTTGGTGGTGTTTGCTATGGTGGATTTCCATTGTTTGCGCATCGAAATGTGGTTCTAATGCATCATAGGCATAGCCTAATTCAGGTAGAGTGTAAGCCATAATTTATTCCTTCTATGTAAAGACAAATTTCGTTGAGGGTTTTGGTCTATAACCAAAATTGGGCAAATAATAGCAAAAATTTTGATTTAGATCATTAAATGTTTTTCCTTTTGCATTAATAGACGAATTTATTAAACCTTGTTTTAAATCAATAAACCTATCGATCTACACCTAAATGGTTATTTGTTTTGGGGGCTAAAATCTCGTCAAATATTTCTCTTGTGATAGAATACCGCCACTTTTTATTTTCCCTTTGCAATTATGTTTGAACCACACAAGTTATCTCTGCAAAATTTATCCTGCCAACGTGGTGAGCGCGTACTTTTTCGTGCTTTGACTTGCGATTTTAATAGCGGTGATTTTGTGCAAATTGAAGGGCATAACGGCATAGGTAAAACCAGTTTATTACGTATTCTTACGGGTTTAGCCCAACCTTTAGAAGGCGAAGTGCTGTGGAATGCTGAAGCAATTTCTAAACAACGCGAACAGTATCATCAGAATTTGCTTTATTTAGCTCATCTTTCAGGCGTAAAACCAGAATTAACCGCGTGGGAAAATTTGCAGTTTTATCAACGAATTAGTCAAGCGGAACAAAATACTGATATTTTGTGGGATTTGCTTGAGAAAGTGGGATTGTTAGGTCGTGAAGATTTGCCCGCCGCACAACTTTCTGCAGGGCAACAAAAACGTATTGCATTAGGTCGCTTATGGCTGTCTCAAGCGCCCTTATGGATTTTAGATGAGCCGTTTACTGCGATTGATAAAAAAGGCGTAGAAATTTTAACCGCACTTTTTGATGAGCATGCTCAACGAGGTGGTATTGTGTTGTTGACCAGCCACCAAGAAGTACCTAGTTCTCATCTGCAAAAATTAAATTTAGCGGCTTATAAAGCGGAATAACTTAATGATTTTTTTAGAGATAATTAAACGAGAACTTCAAATTGCGATGCGCAAAAATGCGGAAATTTTAAATCCGCTATGGTTCTTTTTGCTTGTGATTACCTTGTTTCCACTTGTTATTGGGCCGGATCCTAAATTACTTTCTCGTATCGCACCGGGTATCGCATGGGTAGCCGCATTACTTTCAGCATTGCTTTCTTTTGAACGTTTGTTTCGTGATGATTTTATTGATGGTTCTCTTGAACAATTAATGTTAACCGCACAGCCTTTGCCGATGACGGCTTTGGCTAAAGTCGTTGCACATTGGTTGCTCACTGGCTTGCCACTTATTTTGCTATCACCTATTGCTGCTTTGTTGCTTTCTCTTGAGGTCAATATTTGGTGGGCATTGGTTTTGACATTGTTACTGGGCACTCCTGTATTGAGTTGTATCGGTGCAATTGGCGTCGCTTTAACGGTGGGATTGCGAAAAGGTGGCGTGTTGTTGAGTTTGCTTGTTGTTCCGTTGTTTATTCCTGTTTTGATTTTTGCGTCATCAGTATTAGAGGCTGCAGGCTTAAATGTACCTTATGGGGGACAACTGGCGATTTTAGGTGCCATGATGGTTGGCGCTGTAACGCTTTCGCCTTTTGCCATCGCAGCGGCACTGCGAATTAGTTTAGATAATTAATTTCATTCTACCGCATAAAAGTGCGGTGGTTTTTCTCTTTAATTTTTAAGGATTTTTTTATGTGGAAGTGGCTACATCCTTATGCAAAACCCGAAACTCAATATCGTATCTGCGGTAAATTGAGTCCGCTATTCGCATTTTTAACGCTTATTTTACTCGGTGTCGGCATTGTATGGGGCTTAGCATTCGCCCCAGCAGATTACCAACAAGGTAATAGTTTCCGAATTATGTACGTGCATGTACCGACAGCGATTTGGTCAATGGGGGTGTACGGTTCAATGGCGATTGCAGCTGTGGTTGCCCTTGTGTGGCAAATTAAGCAAGCTCATCTCGCAATGATTGCAATGGCGCCAATTGGTGCATTGTTTACTTTCTTATCGCTTGTTACGGGTGCAATTTGGGGTAAACCAATGTGGGGCACTTGGTGGGTGTGGGATGCTCGCTTAACTGCAGAATTGATTTTATTCTTTCTTTATCTTGGGATTTTAGCGCTTTATTCTGCTTTTTCAGATCGTAACGTAGGGGCAAAAGCGGCTGGGATTTTATGCATTACAACGGTCGTGATTTTACCGATTATTCATTTTTCTGTGGAATGGTGGAACACGTTACATCAAGGTGCGAGTATCACTAAACTGGAAAAACCATCCATTGCAATTCCAATGTTGGTTCCATTAATTTTGTGTATCTTCGGTTTTTTAACCTTGTATATTTGGCTTACCTTAGTTCGTTATCGCGTGGAATTATTGAAAGAAGATGCGAAACGTCCTTGGGTTAAAGAACTTGTAAAGAATATCTAATTCCGTGGGTAGGTATACCCACGGTTAATATAAAATGATTCCCCTTTGGGGAACGTTTAATCTACCTTAAAAGGGTAGTACTTTTACTAACCTAGGGTATACCTACCCTAGGGTAAAAATAAGGAATATTTTATGTTTTTCCAAACTTGGAGTGATTTTTTTAATATGGGTGGCTACGGTTTTTACGTATGGTTATCCTATGCAGTAAGTTTAGTGGCAGTTATTGCCTTAATTGTTCAAAGTGTAAAACAACGCAAGACAGTGTTACAAAATGTATTGCGTGAGCAACAACGCGAAGAACGTTTACAACAAGCAAATAAAGGGAACACACTATGAATCCAAGACGTAAATCCAGATTTAAATTAGTCATTTTTGTTGTGCTCGGCATTGCTATTGCAAGTGGATTAATGCTGTATGCGTTACGTCAAAATATCGACTTGTTTTATACGCCATCTGAAGTGATTCAAGGTAAGGATAATAACCCGAATCAAAAACCTGAAGTAGGGCAGCGTATTCGTGTTGGCGGTATGGTGGTTGAAGGCACGGTAGTGCGTGATCCAAAAAGCTTAAAAGTGCGGTTCGATTTAAATGATATTGGCCCTGCGATCACTGTTGAATATGAAGGCATTTTGCCGGATCTTTTCCGCGAAGGACAAGGTATTGTGGCTCAAGGTGTATTAACTCAGCCAACTGTTTTAACCGCGACAGAAGTATTGGCTAAACACGATGAAAATTATGTGCCACCAGAATTAGGTGAAAAAATGCAAAAAGTGCATAAACCGATGGGGATTGGTGATGCGGATTTAAAAGGCGAAAGTACACGTGATCGTCAAGAAAAAGAAGGCGCAAAATGATTGCTGAATTAGGAAATTATGCGCTGGCTTTAAGTTTAGCCGTATCGCTTATGTTGGCGATTTTCCCTTTGTGGGGGGCAGAAAAGGGCAATGCACAATTAATGGCATTAGCTCGCCCAATGACTTATGGTTTATTTGCAAGTTTAAGCATCGCTTTTGCTGCGTTATTTTATTTATTCGCAGTAAATGATTTTAGTGTGCAGTATGTGGTGAATAACTCTAATACGGCTTTACCTATTTATTATCGTTTATCTGCCGTATGGGGTTCTCATGAAGGTTCTTTATTGCTGTGGATTTGGTTACTTGCTGTTTGGTCATCTGCCGTTGCTTTATTGAGTAAACATTTACCTCAAGAAGCGGTTGCTCGCGTGCTTGGTATTATGGGGATTATTAGCGTCGGTTTTGTGTTGTTCGTCTTGTTCACTTCAAACCCTTTTACGCGTACTTTCCCTGATTTCCCAGTGGACGGAAAAGAGCTCAATCCAATGTTGCAAGATGTAGGCTTGATTTTCCACCCTCCATTACTTTATATGGGCTATGTTGGTTTTTCGGTCGCATTTGCGTTTGCGATAGCATCCTTAATGACGGGAAAATTAGATTCAGCTTGGGCGCGTTGGTCACGTCCTTGGACGCTTGCTGCTTGGGTGTTTTTAACTTTAGGTATCGTACTCGGTTCTTGGTGGGCTTATTATGAACTTGGCTGGGGTGGCTGGTGGTTCTGGGATCCAGTGGAAAACTCCTCGTTTATGCCTTGGCTTGCGGGAACAGCATTGATTCACTCTCTTTCTGTGACAGAAAAACGTGGTTCTTTCAAAGCTTGGACGGTATTACTTGCGATTTTAGCCTTTTCACTTTGTTTACTCGGTACGTTTTTAGTTCGTTCCGGCATCTTAGTTTCAGTTCACGCATTTGCATCGGATCCAACTCGTGGTTTGTATATTTTGGCTTACCTCGTTGTGGTGATTGGCGGTTCGCTTGCGCTCTATGCGTATAAAGGCAGTCAAATTCGCTCTCGTGATAATGCAGAACGCTATTCACGCGAAAGTATGTTGTTATTAAATAATATCTTCTTAATGACCGCACTTTGCGTTGTATTCTTAGGAACGTTGTTACCACTTATTCACAAACAACTTGGTTTAGGCTCTATTTCCATTGGTGCGCCATTCTTTGATCAAATGTTCTTAATTATTATGACACCATTTGCATTATTGCTTGGTATTGGACCTTTGGTGAAATGGCGTAGAGACCAATTTTCTGCAATTCGTACGCCTGTTGTTATCAGCGTATTTGTTATGGTGATTGCAGGTTTTGCGTTACCTTACTTCTTGCAAGATAAAATTACCGTGAGTTCGGTGCTTGGCTCAATGATGACGGTGATTATCGCGTTACTTGCGCTTTACGAATTACAACAACGTGCGACACATCGTGAACCATTCTTTGTGGGCGTACGTAAACTATCTCGTTCTCATTGGGGAATGATGTTAGCTCACTTAGGCGTAGCAATGACTGTTTGGGGTATCGCATTTAGCCAAAACTTCAGCGTAGAACGTGATGTTCGAATGAAAGTCGGCGAAAGTGCACAAATTGGTCGTTACGATTTTAAATTCGCCGGAGTGACGGATGCGAATGGTCCAAATTATGTTGGTGGAAAAGCGCAAATTGATATTTCGAAAGATGGGCAACCAGAGGCAAGTTTATTCGCAGAAAAACGTTTTTACACAGTAAGTCGGATGTCTATGACGGAAGCCGCCATTGCTGGTGGTTTAACTCGTGACCTTTATGTGGCACTTGGTGAAAAACTTGAGGATAATTCTTGGGCGTTACGCTTATATTACAAGCCATTTATTCGCTGGATTTGGATTGGCGGCTTGTTTATGGCGTTAGGTGGATTGTTGTGTATGTTCGATCGACGCTATCGGTTTAATGCGTTGTTGAAGAAATAATTTTATTCTTGCCTTCCCCTGCTTGCGGGGGAAGGTGCCCGAAGGGCGGAAGGGGGATTACGATATCCCCCCTCAGTCACTTCGCGACAGCTCCCCCCATAAATGGGTGGAGCAAAGTTAATGAAAAAGTGCGGTAAAAAATGAAAAAAAAATTACTCGTTCCTCTTATTCTCTTTTTATCGATAACAATTGCCTTTTTAGTGCAATTAAAACGCAATGCGCAAGGTGAAGATATTAAAGCATTAGAGTCTGCTTTGGTTGGAAAGCCTGTGCCAGCAAAAAATTTAACGGAGTTGTTTGAGAATAAAGCTTACACGACTGAATTGTTTCAACAAGGTAAGCCAGTTTTGCTTAACGTATGGGCGACTTGGTGTCCGACTTGTTATGCCGAACATCAATATTTAAACAAACTTGCTAAAGACGGTGTGCGAATTATCGGTTTGGATTATAAAGATGAATCACCTAAAGCAATGAAGTGGTTAAAAGATCTTGGCAATCCTTATCAAGTTGTTTTAAAAGATGAAAAAGGTTCTTTCGGTTTGGATTTAGGAGTATATGGTGCGCCAGAAACGTTTATTGTAGATGGAAAAGGCGTGATTCATTATCGTTATGCCGGTGATGTAAACGAGAAAGTTTGGACTCAGACTTTAAAACCAATTTATGACAAACTTTCGGAGCAACAATAATGAAAAAAACATGGCTATTTTTGACCGCACTTTTGTTTAGCTCAGTGGCGTTTTCGGCTATTGATGCATTAAATTTTAGTTCTCCACAACAAGAGAGTGATTACCACCAATTAACACAATCTTTGCGTTGCCCTCAATGTCAAAATAACAATATTGCGGATTCCAATGCGACTATCGCTGTGGATATGCGTGGCAAAGTATTTGAGCTTTTACAAGAAGGCAAATCGAAAAATGATGTAGTGGATTATATGGTGGCACGCTACGGCAATTTTGTAACTTACGATCCACCTATGACAGCGAGCACATTAGTGCTATGGATTGCGCCATTATTGCTTGTGTTGTTAGGCGTGGTATTTTTATTAAGACGTAAACCAAAAGCTCAAAGTGCGGTGAAATCCCAAGATGTTTTAACTGATGAAGATAATGCGCGTTTGGCAGAATTATTAAACAAGGATAAATAGATGAATTTTGCATTAATTTTTATATTAACCACTTTAGTTGTGGCGTTAATTTGTTTTTATCCTTTATTGCGTCAATTCAAAGCGAAACATGGGCAAAAACGTGATGATTTAAATAAGGCATTATATTTCTCACGTTTGGAAGAAATTGAGCAAGATAATTCCCAAGGTTTAGTTGAAAATGTTGAGCAACTCAAACAAGAATTACAGAAAACCTTGCTTGATGATGTTCCGAGTAAGGTTCAAGAGAATATGGATTATTCTGGCAAATCTTATGGAAAAGTGTGGTTTGTGTCTGGCGTGTTGGCGCTAGGAATTATCGCGGGCTCTTCTTATTTTATGGTGGGCTCTTGGCAAGCTGAATCGATGTTAGAGCAAACTTATGCGAAATTGCCCTATTTCTTTGATCGAATGAAAGATGAAGATAAAAATCCATTTTCTGATGCAGAAATGCAGCAATTTTCTACCGCACTTCGAATCGACTTGCAGAAAAATCCAACTGATGCAAAAAAATGGTGGATGCTCGGCCAAATTGGGATGAATTTAGGTGACGCACGTTTAGCATTCGATAGCTATCAAAAAGCTAACAAACTTGAACCAGATAATGTGCAATATAAATTAGGCTATGCTCGCATATTGATGTTCTCTGAAGATGCGACTGATAAACTTAAAGGTGGCGATTTATTGCGTCAAGTGATCCGTCAAGATCATACTAATGTTGAGGCGTTAAGTCTGCTCGCATTCCGTTATTTTGAAACGGAAGATTATAAAATGGCAGCGGTGACTTGGGCGATGATGCTACGCTTAATGCCGAAAGATGATGAGCGTGTGCCACTAATTGAAAAAAGTATTCGTGCCGCGCGTGATGCTTTAGAAGCTCAAAACGAAGAAAAATCAAAAAGTATAACTCCTGAAAAATAACCTAGTATCATATAAGTCTTTTTGATATAGTTCAGTAACACTATTAATTGGCAAATAGCTATTTTAATATTAGAAATTACTTTAAAGGACGTTAAGGAGAACTGGAGATGAATTACAAAAATTGTACTTCTTTTTCTTTATTTTGTAGCATGCTGGTTAGTTTGTTTATACCGCATTTATCTATTGCTAAAGACATATCTAGTTCAGTAACTTATGTTGATGAAAAAGATAAAAAGGCTTTTAACTCGAATGTTTCTGATAATGATGTGCAGAAACTTGCACAAAGTATTGAGTTAAAAGTTTATAAAATTAACGAGATGAGTTCATCGGAGAGTGTTTTTGAGTCTCCAGCTGGCATTTGTCAAGGATTTAAAGTTAAAAGAGGTGTGGATTATACAAATTCAACCCACAATTATCTTTCGCCAAATGATAAAAGTGAATATTACGGTAGTGTAACGGGTGCGACGATTTATAATCAAAAAGATCCTCAAAATTTAAGTTATGTGCCAGTTTATTCAATTACAGACAAAAATGTGTCTAAGCGTATTCAATCACAAGAAAATAAAAAACTAAAGGAAAATGCAGCGAATTATGTATCAGAAGGTAGAGCAGTATTAACTGACGTAATTTGTAAATAGGATGTATTTAATGAGAAAAATAGTCTTTGTTAGTTGTGCAATTTTAGGTTTAGCAGCATGTTCATCTCAACCAGAGCAAACTGGTGGCGGTGTTTATGATATGAAGGCTGTGCAAGAGTATAATGCTCGTGTAACAAGTGGTAATACGGTTACACAGGCTCAGAAAGATAAAGTGGCAAGTCAAGTTGATACTAACTTAAAATTGAATGCGAGCGATAATAAGGTTAAAACTCGAGTGAGAAGTTCGCTACCGGTTATCCCTGTAGTCCCAAGTATCGGGTATCATTATAATTACCATCATTTTTGATAGAAAAACTAAAGCCTTGATTATCAAGGCTTTAGTTTTATATACGATAAATAGAATTGAGATTTTTATATTTAAGTACAAACAATTTTAACTGCTAGTCCGCCTTGAGATGTTTCGCGATACTTGGCGTTCATATCTTTGCCTGTTTCATACATGGTTTCAATCACTTTATCTAAAGTTACTCTTGGATTAGTGGTACGGCGTAAAGCCATACGTGATGCATTGATTGCTTTAACTGAAGCAATCGCATTGCGTTCGATACAAGGTACTTGAACTTGACCGCCGACAGGGTCGCAAGTTAATCCTAAGTTATGTTCCATTGCAATCTCAGCTGCGATGCATACTTGCAGTGGATTCCCACCCAGAATTTCAGCTAGTCCTGCAGCCGCCATTGAACAGGCTACACCCACTTCACCTTGACAACCCACTTCTGCGCCAGAAATCGAAGCATTCATTTTATAAAGTGAACCAATCATACCTGCTGCTAATAAATAGCGTTCAATAATTTCAGGTGTTAATGGCGAAATGAATTTTTCGTAGTAAGCTAATACCGCTGGAATAATCCCGCACGCACCGTTAGTTGGTGCCGTAACCACGCGCCCACCCGCTGCATTTTCTTCATTGACAGCAAGCGCAAACATATTGACCCAGTCGATTACGCGCATTGGATCGTTAGATAAATTCGTATTGGCTTGCAACACACGATAAAGTGAAGCTGCACGACGTGGCACGCGTAATGGCCCAGGTAAAATTCCTTCAGTGTGAATACCATGTTCGATACAAGCCTGCATCGTTTTCCAGACATTCTCTAGATGAGCACTAACAGCCTCTTTGCCATTTAATGCGATTTCATTTTCCAACATCACAGTGGAAAGCATTAAGCCGTTATCACTACAATGTTTCAAAATATCTTCGGCATTTTTGTAAGGATAAGGCACTTGGACTGTGTTTTTTTCTTCTTGACCAAAATGGGCTTCATCGACAATAAAACCACCCCCGATCGAATAATAGGTTTGGCGATAAAGCTCTGTGCGATTTTCATCAAGAGCGGTAATTGTCATGCCATTTTCGTGCAATTTTAAAAAAGTGCGGTGGAAAATGAGATTATTTTCAAAATCAAATTTTACTGTCTTTTGACCAACATTAATTGGTAAAAGCGCAGTTTGTTTCACTTTCTCGATGAAACCTGAAATAATATCGATATCCACATTATGTGGTAAATAACCCGCTAATCCCATAATGATAGCGATATCCGTACTATGACCTCTCCCTGTCATCGAAAGAGAACCATACACATCCACATGAATTTCAGCGGTTTGTTCAAACTGATTTCGTTCAATTAAGTCGTCTATAAATTGTTTGCCGGCTTTCATCGGACCGACAGTATGGGAACTGGAAGGCCCAATTCCCACTTTAAACATATCAAATACGCTAATCATAAATTTCTCAAAATTCGCTAAACTTTAAAGGGCGCTTATAATAATCCATAAACAACCGCAGAGATAGCGATTAATCCCATAATCGTTACAAAAACATTACTGAAACGTCCGCTGTAGCGTTTCATCGCTGGGATTTTGCGAATCGCGTACATTGGCATGATAAATAAAATCATCGCAATGATTGGGCCGCCAAGAGATTCGATTAAGCCTAAGATACTTGGATTAATAATCGCAACGCCCCATAACGTTAATAAGAAGAAAAGTGCGGTTGCATAATTGAGTTTTTTACGATTTACAGATTCGCCTTTCATTTTTAAATATAAGCCTTCTAAGCCTTCACGTGCGCCCATATAGTGGCCGAAGAATGAGCTAGTAATCGCTAAGAATGCAACAAGCGGGCCAAAATAAGAGATATATGGATTATCAAATTTATTCGCTAAGAAAGACAAGATACTGATATTTTGTGCTTTTGCTGCCACTAATTCTTCAGGTGTTAATGTTAATACACAGCTAAATACGAAGAACATTACGAAGAATAACAAAATCGTTGAGGTGCCTTTTTCTGTATGGCCGATATGGCGTTCTGCATCATCGAAAGTTTTGTATTCACGGAATTGTGAGCAAGTGAAAGATGAAATTGCCGGTGAATGGTTAAATGAGAATACTAACACAGGAATAGTAAGCCACAATGTTGTGATGAAACCGCCTGCTGTTGGGAATTCATGTAACATCGCACCATTCCATTCTGGAATTAAGTAAATAGAAAGTGCGAATAAAATTAATACTAATGGGTAAACAAGCCATTCCGTGATTTTTAACATCACTTTTTCATTAAATAGCATGACGGAAATCAATACTGCAATTAATACAAAAGAGAGAACGGCTCGGTTTGGCGATGCCATGCCAAGTTGATTCACAATGAAAGAATCGACTGTGTTAGTAATACCGTTACCGTAAATTAAAAGAATGGGGAAAATCGCGAAGAAATAAAGTAGGGTGATAAGTTTACCCGCTGTTTTACCAAAGTGTTCTTCCACTACTTCAGTAATATCGCTGCCAGGATTTTTTGATGAAAGTACAAAATAGGCTAAGCCACGGTGAGCAAAATAGGTCATTGGTCCGACGATAATTGCCATTAAAACTAACGGCCAAAATCCACCCATCCCTGCGTTAATCGGTAGGAATAAGACGCCAGCGCCAACCGCCGTACCGAAAAGGTTTAACATCCATGTTGCATCAAATTTGTTCCATTTGAGTTTTTCTGTTGGTTTCATAGTTTGCTCCAAAGCATAAATTATTTAAATTTGTCAATTTGCAGAGCAAAATATGCCCTAACAAATTTTGAGTATTATGTTATGCCGATAAATAGAGAATCTCAAAGAGCAAATTCTAAAATTGTGATCAAGTTAAAACTTTTTTTATAAAAAGTGCGGTAATTTTTAGCGACAAAAAATCGGTGCGTTCACGACACCGATTGCGTATAAAAATAAATGAAGGGGCTGTACTAGATAACGACTAAAAATCCCATTTAGGTTAGAATAAACCAATGAGAAAAAGTCGCTTAAGTCAGCATAAACAAAATAAACTCATTGAACTGTTTGTCGCAGGTGTCACAGCAAGAACAGCCAGTGCATTGGTTAATGTAAACAAAAATACAGCCGCTTATTACTTTCATCGATTACGCTTACTCATCTATCAAACAAGCCCCCATTTGGAAATGTTTGAAGGCGAGATTGAAGCCGATGAAAGCTATTTCGGCGGTACTCGAAAAGGCAAACGTGGTCGTGGTGCTGTGGGAAAAGTCGCAGTATTCGGGCTTCTCAAACGAAATGGCAAGGTTTATACCGTCGTTGTCCCTAATGCGCAATCAGCGACATTATTGCCAATTATCCGAGAGAAAGTTAAGCCTGATAGCATTGTGTACACGGATACTTTTCGTAGTTATGATGTGCTTGATGTCAGTGAATTTAGCCATTTTCGCATCAATCACAGCACGCATTTTGCTGAAAATCACAACCACATAAACGGAATTGAGAATTTTTGGAATCAAGCAAAACGCCACTTACGGAAGTTTAATGGCATTCCCAAAGAGCATTTTGAGCTATATTTAAAGGAATGTGAATGGCGTTTTAACAACAGTGAAATAAAATCTCAAATTTCCATTTTAAAACAATTAGTTAAGGGGATTTAGGTCTAGTTATCTAGTACAGCCCCTAAATGAAATTAGAACCGCACTTTTTTCAATCTTAAGGCGTTCATCAATACGGAAATTGAACTCATCGCCATTGCAGCTCCAGCAATCACTGGATTTAGAAAACCGAAAGCGGCAAGGGGGATGCCGAGAATATTGTAAATCAAAGCAAAAAATAGATTTTGTTTGATATTTTTCAAGGTTGCTCTTGCAATAAAAAGCGCATCCACAAGTTGATTCACCGAATGTTGCATAAGCGTTGCAGAAGCCGTTTGTTCTGCAATATCTGAACCTGATTTCATCGCAAAACTGACGTTTGCTGCGGCTAAAGCAGGCGCATCATTTATCCCATCACCTACCATTGCTACAACATGACCTAGAGCTTTCAGCTTTTGGATTTGTTCCGCCTTATCTCTAGGGCTGAGTCCACCAAAGGTTTTGTTAATGCCGAGCTGTTTCGCTATGTAATCTACCACAGATTGTTGATCGCCACTCATAATTACGACATCGACATTTTGCCGTTGTAAGCGTTGAATAGCGTGCAAGCTATCGTTTTTTAAGGTATCCGTCAGCGCAAATGCACCAATGGGTTTATCATTTATAGATACTGCGACAATGCTCGCAATTTGCCAGATATCCTCTAAATTTTTAGGCAAGATTAAACCGCAATAATCGGGTTTACCGACTTTTATTGTTCCCACTTGTTCTAATTCAGCTTGAATACCTTGACCCACTTCCATCTTTGAAAAAAGTGCGGTGGGAATGTCTAACATTTTTTGTTCCGCTGCTTGCACAATGGCTTTTGCAATTGGGTGGTTAGCTTGTCGTTCAACTGCTGCGGCAAAACGATACAAATCCTCTTCAGAATACACCGCACTTTGTGGCTGCCATAGTGCTGAAATTTCAAGCTCGCCTTTTGTTAGTGTGCCAGTTTTATCAAGTACAACGGTATCTACGTGGGCGGTTTCCTCCATTGCTGCCGCATCTTTAAACCATACGCCAGCATTAACCGCTTTACCTAAACCAACCATTATGGCAGCTGGTGTGGCTAATCCCAAGGCACAAGGGCAAGCAATCACAAGCACGGATACCGCGTGAATGAGTGAAGACACACTATCATTAGTCAGAACGTAAGTGAACGCGAAAGTAACAAGTGAAATCACTAATACAGCAGGCACAAATACTGACGCAACTTTATCGGCAAATCGTGCAATAGGTGCTTTTGAGCCTTGTGCATCTGATAATGCATTCATCATATCGCCAAGTAAGGTTTGGCTACCAAGCTGATTTGCTCGATAGATAATAGAACCTTCTGTTACCATCGCCCCCGCTAATACTTTTCCACCTTTCTGTTTTTCTTCTGGACGAGATTCACCCGTTAAATGACTTTCATCACACCATCCATTTCCACTTTCAATTATGCCGTCTGCTGCAATACGTTCGCCTTGATTCGCACGAATGATTTCGCCGATATTTACTTGGTCAAGAGCAATTTCAGTCCATTTTTCATTACGTAAAACAGTGACTTTTTTCGGTGTCAGTTGCAAGAGCACACTTAAGCTATTTAGGCTGTGCTTTTTAGTGCGATCTTCAAGAAATTTTCCAAGACTGACAAAACCAATTACCATAACAGAAGCTTCAAAATACACCTGCCCCATTGCATGATTGGCGTGGTAAAACAACATGAAAGCAGAATAAAGATAAATGGTGAGTGTTCCTATACTTACAAGCACATCCATATTGGCAAGTCTACCACGAATACTACCGATTGCTCCGCGATAAAATGGAATGGCTAACCAAAGTTGCACAATGCTAGCTAATGCAAATTGCCAAATAGGGGGCAACATCAAATGATGTGAGCCACTCATCATGCCAAGCATACCAATCAGAAATGGAATATTGATTATCCAAAGTATGATTAATCGCCAAGGGAGTGATGTATTTTTTTCTTCTATTGGCAATTCATTGGCTTGTTTGATATGAGCAGTGAAACCTGTTTTATGAATAATCTCTATAATTTGAGTTTCGCTTGCTTGCGTAGAGTCAAATACCACTTGTGCTTCTTCGGCGGCAAAATTTACCCCCGCTTGTTGCACAAATGGTTTTTTATTTAAAACTTTTTCAATACGATTGGCACAAGATTGGCAGGTCATCCCACCAATCTGAATCGAAATTTTTTTACTCTGTGGCGTCAAATCCGGCATCTTCAATTACCTCAATCAACTGTGCAACATTGACTCTATTTTCATCAAAAGTAATATTTGCTTTCCCTTCTAGTTGCACATCAGCAGATTGTACGCCATCTAATTCAGTTAAAACTTGAGTAACGCTTTTTACGCAACAGCCGCAATGTATGCCTTCTATGTTTAATGTGATGGTTTTCATTTTTACTCCTTGTTAGTGGTTTTATTGATGAATACGATTGGTACAAGATTGGCAGGTCATCCCACCAATCTGAATCTAAATTTTTTACTATGTGGCGTCAAATCCGGCATCTTCAATTACCTCAATCAACTGTGCAACATTGACTCGATTTTCATCAAAAGTAATATTTGCTTTCCCTTCTAGTTGCACATCAGCAGACTGTACGCCATCTAATTCAGTTAAAACTTGAGTAACGCTTTTTACGCAACAGCCGCAATGTATGCCTTCTATGTTTAATGTGATAGTTTTCATTTTTACTCCTTGTTAGTCGTTTTATTAATGGCTACACTATAAACCTTTACGTAAGGTTAAGGTCAAGAAATTTTTTATGAATATTAGTGACGTCGCAAAATTAGTAGGTTTATCTACGAAACAAATCCGTGATTATGAAAAAATAGGTTTAATTAAACCCGCTGTGCGCAGTTTGTCAGGCTATCGAAATTATGGAGAAAGTGATTTAGAAAGATTGCATTTTATTCGTCACTCACGCGATGTGGGTTTTTCATTACATCAAATCGCACAATTATTAGAACTACAAGATAATCCTAAGCGTAGCTGCCGAGAAGTGAAAGCACTAACGGCTCAACATATTACGACATTAAATCAACAAATAGAACTGTTACAAAAAATGGTACAAGAATTGCAGCGTTGGCATGATAATTGTCAGGGCAATGACTACCCTGAATGTTCAATTTTGAATGGATTAAAAGGATAAATGAAAAGTGCGGTTAATATTCCCAACTTTCTGGATCGACGCCTAATTCACGCATAAGCACTTTGGCATCTTCGGGAATTTCATCATTACGCTCTTTCATTAAATCTGCATCGGTGGGCAAAGGTTGACCGGTGAATGCATGCAAAAATGCTTCGCAAAGTAATTCACTGTTGGTTGCATGACGTAAACTTTTTAATTGACGGCGAGTGCGTTCATTTGTCAAAATTTCTAGTACTTTGATCGGAATAGACACAGTGATTTTTTTTACTTGCTCGCTTTTTTTGCCATGTTCTGCATAAGGGCTGATATATTTTCCGTCCCAATCCGCCATAATTTACCTTAGTGCTTATTGATAACCTTACAAATTGTCCGTATTCTAATGAAAAATCAAATAAATAACAATCTAGACGGCTAAACTTCTATGTTAAAAAGAGAAAGAAAAGTGCGGTAATTTTTTAGATTAAATATAAAGAAACGCTAGACAGTACAGGGTTTTAGTGGTAACTTACGCGCCATTCAAAGAGCATTGGCTCACCATTCGAATCATCAATTCTTATTAATTCCAATATTTATTCATTATGCATTTAACTGAACTTAAAAATACGCCTGTTTCTGATCTTGTGAAACTTGGCGAAGAACAAATGGGCTTAGAGAATTTAGCTCGTTTGCGTAAACAAGATATTGTCTTTGCAATTTTAAAACAGCACGCCAAAAGCGGTGAAGATATTTTCGGCGGTGGCGTGTTAGAAATCTTACCGGATGGTTTTGGTTTCCTTCGTTCTGCTGACAGTTCCTACCTTGCAGGCCCCGATGATATCTATGTTTCCCCAAGTCAAATTCGTCGTTTTAACCTTCAAACTGGTGATAAAATCGAAGGCAAAATCCGTCCACCCAAAGAAGGCGAACGCTATTTTGCACTTTTAAAAGTTGATCAAGTTAATGATGACAAACCTGAAGTTTCTCGTAGCAAAATCTTATTTGAAAACTTAACACCATTACATGCTAATTCTCGTTTAAGAATGGAGCGAGGCAATGGCTCAACAGAAGATTTAACCGCACGTATTTTGGATTTAGCATCACCAATTGGTAAAGGTCAACGTGGTTTGATTGTTGCTCCGCCAAAAGCAGGTAAAACCATGTTGTTGCAAAATATTGCGCAAAGTATCACGCATAATTATCCTGATGTAGAGCTTATCGTATTATTGATTGATGAACGCCCAGAAGAAGTGACAGAAATGCAACGTTCAGTAAAAGGCGAAGTCATTGCTTCTACTTTTGATGAGCCTGCAACTCGTCACGTTCAAGTGGCAGAAATGGTAATCGAAAAAGCGAAACGTTCAGTAGAGCATAAAAAAGATGTGGTGATTCTGCTTGACTCTATTACACGCTTAGCGCGCGCTTACAATACGGTAACCCCAGCTTCAGGTAAAATTTTGTCTGGTGGTGTGGATGCTAACGCGTTACATCGTCCAAAACGTTTCTTTGGTGCTGCACGTAACGTGGAAGAAGGCGGCAGTTTAACGATTATTGCGACTGCGCTAGTTGATACCGGTTCAAAAATGGATGAAGTTATTTTCGAAGAATTTAAAGGTACAGGTAATATGGAATTACACCTTTCTCGTAAAATTGCAGAAAGACGTGTATTCCCAGCCATTGACTTTAAACGCTCTGGTACTCGTAAAGAAGACTTACTCACAACATCTGATGAATTACAAAAAATGTGGATTCTTCGTAAGATTCTTAATCCAATGGATGAAGTGGATGCAATGGAATTCTTGATTGATAAACTCATGATGGCGAAAACTAACGAAGAGTTTTTTGAAGTGATGAAACGTTCGTAAAAGCAACCGCACTTCTATGAAGAACAAGGGGAAAATATTATGTTTTCCCCTTTTTAATATCCGTAATATTTGACGAAATAAATTACGGCGGCTGATAAGTTCATAAAAGGGGCAAAAGGTAAAAATTCTTTTTTCTTCCTATGAATAAGCGAAAAACATATTCCAAGAACTGAGGCTAATAACAAAAAGTGCGGTAAAGTTTCTAAATGAATAAAGCTTCCTAATGCCATTGCTAGCCAATAGTCTCCCCGTCCAAAGGCTTCTTTGCCGTAATAGAATTGTGCAATCCAATAGATTGCGTAGAAAACAATAAAAAAACTTGCCGCACTTTTTATGCTTTCAGATAACGTAAGCAATGAAAGGTTATTGTCTGCTCCAAATAAACCGAGAGTAAGTAACCATAAACAGGGGGGCGTAGAAATAAGTTGATAATCCCAATCAAGATAACTAATTGCCCAAAGGATAAGAAGTGTGAGCCCTAGCCATATAATGAAAGTAGAGTCCTTGAAGGCAATTTGTAAAAATATAAATCCTACTCCAACACTTAAAAAATACCTCAAAATATGACCGCACTTTTTTTGTTGAATAGAGGCAAAGTGCGGTTGAAATGGAGAACTATTTTGTGGAAATAATTCAACGTAAGTCGCATAAATCTCTTGCTGTAAACGCGTAATAAAACCAGATAGGTAGAACCACAGTGCGATCCCTAAGATACCGCCTAATAAAAACATTGCGAAGTAAATCATTGAATAACAGAGCCCATATTAAAGATAGGTAAATACATTCCCATCATAATAATTCCAATCAGACTGCCGATGATCACCATCATTAATGGTTCTATCATTTGTGAGAGTAAGTCAATTTGATGGTTAAGTTTTTCTTGGTAATTATCCGCTATGTGCTCTAGCATCAAAGCGAGTTTTCCGCTTTGCTCACCAATTTGTAACATTTGTTGTGCTTCCATCGGGAAAAGATCGCTACTTACACTATTAGAAAACGCATAGCCTTGAGAAATCCATTGTAAAATTGACCGCACTTCTTTATCTAATACGATGTCATTTACGAGAGTTTTTTGGGTTTGCCACGTTTGTGTACGAGGGAGAAAACTGTCTAGTGCTTGATTAAGCGGTACGCCGGCTTGCAACATAATTTGTAAACTTTGACTAAAGTTCACTAAACGCGAAAGCTTTTGAATTGTTCCAAAAATAGGCGCGATAGAAATAAGTTGATTTTTCTGTTGATGAAACCAGGCCTGGCGTTTTAGATAGAAGTAATAAAATAGAAAAAAACTAAAAGATAAAAATAGCAAAATCCCAATATTTTGCTTAATAAAATTGGATATAGAGAGCAATATTGCGGTTATTGTTGGTAACTCAGCATTATTACCACTGTACATTTCAGCAAATTGAGGCACGATAAAAAGCAATAATGCGAGTGTTAGTAATAGTGAAATTCCTAACACTATTGAGGGATATAACATAATTTTCTGTAATTTACGTTGTAATGCTAAAGATTGGCTACGATAGGTGGCTATTTTTTTACAAACAACGGAAAGTTTTCCCGTCATTTCTCCCACTTGAATCAGTTGAATTTCTTGTTGTGTGAGATATTTTCCTTGTTGTTCAATGGCCTGTGAGAATGCTAAACCAGATTTAATAGATTGAAGCAGTCGTTCAAGCCATTCATTGAGCATAATTTGAGTGCAATTTTGTTGCAAAATTTGCAGACTGTTTTTTAACGGAATAGCGGATTGTAGCAATGTCGCTAATTGATTGAGTAATTCACTGATTTCTGAATTTTTGGGCTTTGCCCAAAATTGCCAGTTTTGTTGTAATTTGATGTGAGTAAGCCCGCGGCTTATTAATTGAAAGTGTGCTTGTTGTTTTGTATCCGCAATAATTGAGCCTTTTTGTTTCTGATTTAATGCGTTACTACCTTGATAATAAAAGAGTTTTTTAGTCATGAGTTTTTACCTAACACACGTTCAATTTCTTTATCATCGGTTATTCCTTGATTAACTTTTTCTAAACCACTCGCATGTAAATTTTTAAAATCCGTTTGATAACCATTCTGCTGCCAATGTAAAAATTGATACACGCCAATTCGACCTCGATAACCTTGATGGCAATCACAAGAATTTACTAAATTTCCACTGCACTTTGAACAAAGCTTTCGTACAAGACGCTGTGCAATAACGAGCAGTAAACTGTTTTCAATTTCATACTGTTGAATACCGAGTTGTTGTAATCGAGAAATGGCAGAAATTGCATCATTGGTATGTAAAGTTGAAAGCACCAAATGCCCCGTTTGTGCCGCACGTAATGCAATCCTTGCACTTTCTTCATCGCGAATTTCTCCTAGCATAATGATGTCGGGATCTTGACGTAAGAAAGTACGCAATAGACGGCTAAAATCTAATCCAATCTGTGGATTAATTTGGCTTTGAATAATGCCATCAAGTTCAATTTCAATGGGATCTTCCGCTGTCATAATATGTTTATCAGGCGTATTTAGCCATTGAAGTGCGGTGTAAAGTGAGATACTTTTTCCACTTCCTGTTGGGCCAGTGACTAAAATTAATCCTTGTGGCTGGCTAAGCGCACGTTGAAATGCTTGTTGCTGATTTTCTGTCATACCTAATTCAGAAAAGCTAAGTTCTACTGGTTTATTTTGTTGCGCTCGCAACACGATTTTTTCGCCCCAATGGGTTGGTAAGGTTGAAAGGCGAAAATCAAGAATATCGGAAAAAGTCGTTTTAAATTGAAATCGCCCATCTTGTGGAAGTCGATTTTCACTAATATCTAATTTAGCCAGTAATTTTAAGCGTGAAATAATACGATTGGCGAATATTTTGCTTATTAAGGGTTGTGGTTGTAAAACACCATCAATTCTAAACCGCACTTGAAATTGATCAGCCAAGGTTTCTAAATGAATATCAGAGGCATTTTTTTGTAAGGCGGATTCAAAAATCTGATTAAGTAAGCGGATAACAGGTTCATCATCTTCTTGTTCAAAATGGGTTTCTTGATGTTGATAGAATTTAACTTGTTCTTCCACTTGCATTTGGCACGGAGTAAGTTGCTGTAACAGTTCTTTTAGTTGGCTGCTTTCTAACAAAATTGGTTCGACAGGTTTTCCTGTTATAAACGCAATGGTTTCACAGGCTGAAAGATTGGAAAGAGAATCAACCCCTAGCCAAAGACGATTATTTTCTTCTTTAAGTGGCAAAGCAAAATACCGCAAAAGCAAGGATTGTTGCTGCTGATTGCGTTCCCATAACTCTGGCGAGATCGTAAATACTTCGCCATTTTTAGCGGTTACACGCTGAGTATGAAGTAAAGCATAGCTCGTCATTGTGTGATACTTCCGCAAAAATTTGCTGGAAATAAAGAGGCATCCGTTCCTTTGCAGGTTGTTGTCCAAGTTATACCTGCTGCAGCATTACCTGTAGCTTGCAAAATATATTCCATATTTTCCAATATGCCATCCCCTTTTACGGTAATGCCACCCGATTGAGTTTTCACTGAGGCTACATAGCCTTTTGCTGTTGTAATATCCGCTGCAATACCATTTTTTCCACCTGTACAGTTTGTTGTTTCATTTGTGCTATATACACATAATTCCACATCAGCCTTATAAGGCGCAGATGCTTGCAGTAATTCGGATACCGCTGCTTTTTTGGTATAATTTTGGTAAGAGGGAATTGCGATAGTGGCTAAAATAGCAATAATTGCAATCACAATCATTAGCTCGATTAATGTAAAACCTTTTTTCAAGGTTTGCTGTGTTGTTAGTTTCATTCATTTTCCTTTTATTAAGCCTTTGTTGGCGATGACATTGTGAAAAGGAAAAATTTGTTTGTAAAATTGACCGCACTTTTTCTGCGATCCTGATCGCAAAAAAAGGGAAAAAGTATGCAAAAACTAAAAGATATTGAACAAGGTATATTGACCGATTGTCGGCAAATTCCATCTCCGCATTTTGATGAACGCCCAGATTTACAAGATATTTCACTTCTGGTAATCCATTACATTAGCTTACCACCAGAACAATTTGGCGGCGGATATGTGGATGATTTTTTTCAAGGGAAATTAGATCCTAAGATCCATCCTTATTTTGCAGAAATTTATCAAATGCGTGTTTCTGCCCATTGTTTAATCGAACGAAATGGGCGAATTACTCAATATGTCAATTTTAATGATCGCGCTTGGCACGCAGGCGTATCGAATTTTCAAGGACGAGAAAAATGTAATGATTTTGCCATTGGAATTGAGTTGGAGGGGAGTAATGAACAGCCTTTTACCGACGCTCAATATTTTTCATTGCAAGAACTTACCAATGTAATAATGAAAAGTTACCCGAAGATTACGAAAGATCGAATTGTTGGACATTGTGATATTTCGCCGAAACGTAAGATCGATCCTGGTCAATATTTCGATTGGGAACGTTATTTTGCCTGCCTGAAATAATTTGTTCAAAAATTAGACATTAAAATTTAGAGACTTCTGTGTATTACAAATATTGTTATGTTTTGTTTATAAACCTTTGAATTTAAATGGAAAAATTTTTTCTAGGGATCGTCTAGGAAAGTTTTTTTTGAGTTATACAACATTATGGATTTTCTCAATCACAATTTTATCCACAGAAATATTGAATAACTCAAAGAGCTAGCTAAAAGATCTTTGGTGAATGGCGTCCCTTTAAAAATTGTATTTTTTTACCGCACTTTCTTCCATTTTTATATGTGAAAAGTGCGGTTTATTTTTTCTTTAGATTTTTAGATCGAAAATAACTCAATTTATTTTTAAGTTCGATGTGATAAGGATCTCACCCTGTTTTTACGTGATCAATTCACAATCAGAAATCCGTTATTCACAATGTTATCCACAATCTGTGCATTTTATTGTGTAACCAGCCCTTTGGTTGATAAAAACACTGATTTATGAAACAATCTGCAGACTATTTTTATATGAAAAATTTAAGGTAAAACGATAGTGATCGATTTTGATGGCTACCGTCCAAATGTGGGTATTGTGATTTGTAATCGCAACGGGCAAGTGCTTTGGGCGAAGCGCTGTGGGCAAAATTCGTGGCAGTTTCCGCAAGGTGGCATTAATGATAATGAAAGTGCCGAGCAAGCGATGTATCGTGAACTGTACGAAGAAGTGGGTCTACAGCCTAAAGATGTGCGCATTTTATATGTATCTAAGCATTGGTTGCGTTATAAATTACCAAAACGTTTGTTGCGTTATGACAGCAAACCGATGTGTATAGGGCAAAAACAACGCTGGTTTTTGTTGCAGCTTGTTGGCGATGAAAAAAATATCAATATGCAAACAACCAAATCACCAGAATTTGATGGATGGCGTTGGGTGAGTTTTTGGTATCCTGTTCGTCAAGTCGTGTCGTTCAAAAAAGAAGTATATCGCAAAGCGATGAAAGAGTTTTCTGGCGTGTTGTTCTCAGAAAATCCTCCTGTGTATCAACCTGCACGAGAATTGGAGCAAAAATCTTATACTCATCCTAAAAAATATAATGGTTCAAAATTTCCAAAACGTTCTTTTAATAAAACAAGGAATTCATAATGTTTAGCTTTATTTTACTTTGTTTGCTTGTGGGGGCTGTGGCTGGCTTTTTTGCGGGGCTTTTTGGTATCGGTGGTGGATTAATGATTGTTCCTGTGTTGGTGTATTTATTACCAATGGTAGGCGTGCCAGAACCTTTGTTAATGTCTACCGCACTTGGAACCTCTTTTGCAACGATTGTTATTACTGGCTTTTCTTCGGCTCAACGACATCATAAGTTAGGTAATGTTGTGTGGAGTGCGGTGAAGATCCTTGCTCCGAGCATTATGGTTAGCGTGTTTATTTGCGGTTTCTTTATCGGAAAACTTGATCGCGATATTTCTAGTAAATTATTTGCCTGTTTAGTGGTTTATCTCGCGGTAAAAATGGTCTTATCTATTAAACCTAAGACAAATAAAACAGTTAAACCTTTGACGACTCAATCGTCTATTATCGGTGGCATTTTAATTGGTATGGCATCTAGTGCTGCAGGTATCGGTGGAGGCGGATTTATTGTGCCGTTTTTAAATTCTCGCGGTATCGATATGAAAAAGGCTATTGGTTCTTCGGCTTTCTGTGGCATGTTACTCGGAACTTCTGGAATGTTCAGTTTTATGTTAAGTGGCTGGGGGAATGTTGCAATGCCAGAATATTCTTTAGGTTATATTTATTTCCCTGCGGTGTTATGTATTACTGCCACATCCTTTTTTACATCAAAACTTGGTGCGACAGCCACCTCAAAACTACCCGTGTCCACTTTAAAGAAAGGATTTGCACTTTTATTAATTACCATTGCTGTTGATATGTTTATTAGATAGAGAAAATTATGAATTCAAATTACTTGCTTCTGCCTCATTTTGATCCAACTATTTTTACTCTTGGTGATAGCAATATCGGCTTACGTTGGTATGGATTGATGTACCTTTTAGGTTTTATTTTTGCACGCTGGCTTGCGGTTCGTCGTGCTAATCGCCCAAATAGCGGTTGGACAGTGGATCAAGTTGATACCTTGCTTTTCAATGGTTTTATGGGCGTATTTATTGGCGGACGTGTTGGCGATGTATTTTTTTATAATTTGGATCGTTTCTTACAAGAGCCGCTTTATTTATTCCGTGTTTGGGAAGGTGGAATGTCTTTCCATGGCGGCTTAATAGGCGTCATTGTTGCCATGATTTGGACATCTTATTCACAAAAACGTAATTTTTGGCAAACGGCTGATTTTGTTGCGCCTTTGATTCCGTTTGGTTTAGGTTTAGGTAGAATTGGTAATTTCATTAATCTTGAGCTATGGGGACGCGAAACGGATGTGCCTTGGGCAATGATTTTTCCAAATGATCCGCTCTTACTGCCTCGTCATCCATCACAACTTTATGAAGCCTTTTTAGAAGGCATAGTGTTGTTTGCAATTCTGAATATTTTTATTAAAAAGCCACGTCCAATGGGCTTTGTTGCAGGCTTATTCTTAGTTGGCTATGGTATCTTCCGTTTTATTGTGGAATATGTGCGTGAACCTGAAGTTGAAAATTTCTTTGGCGTCATTACAAGAGGACAAGCACTTTGTTTACCGATGATTATTGGTGGTGCCTTAATTATGGCTTGGGCTTATTCACGCAAAAGTGCGGTAATAAAATAGGAGATTTTTATGAAGCAATATCTTGATCTTTGTCGTCGCATTGTTAATGAAGGTGAATGGGTTGCCAATGAGCGTACAGGTAAGCGCTGTCTCACCGTTATTAATGCTGATTTAGAATATGATGTGGCGAATAATCAATTTCCGTTGATAACTACGCGTAAAAGTTATTGGAAAGCGGCCATTGCTGAATTTTTAGGTTATATTCGTGGATATGACAATGCTGCTGATTTTCGCGCACTTGGTACTAAAACTTGGGATGCTAATGCGAATGAAAATGCCGCATGGCTCGCGAATCCTCACCGTAGAGGCATTGATGATATGGGACGCGTATATGGTGTGCAAGGCAGAGCGTGGCGTAAACCTAATGGTGAAACCATCGATCAGCTACGCAAAATTGTTAATAATTTGACCAAGGGCATTGATGATAGGGGGGAAATTTTAACCTTCTTTAACCCGGGGGAATTTGATCTCGGATGTCTTCGTCCTTGTATGCACACGCATACTTTTTCTCTTGTGGGCGATACTTTACATCTTACTAGTTATCAACGTTCCTGTGATGTTCCGCTTGGATTGAATTTCAATCAAATTCAGGTGTTTACCTTCTTAGCGCTTATGGCTCAGATTACGGGCAAAAAAGCAGGCAAGGCATATCATAAAATTGTGAATGCGCATATTTATGAAGATCAGCTTGAGTTAATGCGTGATGTACAACTTAAACGCGAGCCTTTCCCGTTGCCAAAATTAGAAATCAATCCAGATATAAAAACGCTTGAAGATTTGGAAACTTGGGTCACGATGGATGATTTCAAAGTCATTGGCTACCAATCCCACGAGCCGATTAAATATCCTTTTTCCGTCTAATGGATGCAACAAAAGTGCGGTCAGAATTTGACGAGAAAATGATGTGCTATGCCCTTAATCTTGCGGATAAAGCGGAAGCGTTAGGTGAGATTCCTGTGGGGGCGGTTTTGGTTGATGACGCTGGAAATATCATTGGAGAAGGTTGGAACCTCTCCATTGTTCAAAGCGATCCTACCGCCCACGCTGAAATTATCGCTTTACGTAATGGCGCGAAAAATATTCAAAATTATCGCCTACTGAATACCACGCTTTATGTGACATTAGAGCCTTGCACAATGTGTGCTGGGGCAATTTTGCATAGCCGTATTAAACGCCTTGTGTTCGGCGCTTCTGATTATAAAACCGGTGCGGTCGGATCGCGTTTCCATTTTTTTGATGATTATAAGATGAATCATACTCTGGAGATTACATCTGGTGTATTGGCAGAAGAGTGTAGTCAGAAATTAAGCGCATTTTTTCAGAAGAGACGCGAAGAGAAAAAAATAGAGAAAGCATTGTTAAAAAAGTCTGATTAATATTAAATCTCCATTTTCTTTTATTCTTAGCTTTTAAAAGCCAGGGTTTATTGTTATCTCAAGTCGTTTTACATGCGGAAATTCTTCTTGAATGAGTTTCAACAATTCTGTCTGTCTGAATAAAATTCCTTGGCGAACGATGGCATTTGCTGTCTCAATAAAAATTGAGTTATCTATCATATTACCAATACGAAATTTGCCGTGAAATTCCTGTGGAAAAATGCGGTTAAATTTTTGATTAAGTTCATTGATGGCGAGGCCTTTTTTCATTATTTTGGCAAAGGGCGATTGCTCAAGTACGTCCATAATATTGACTGCTTTTTGATAACGCTCAGCCTTGTTTTCCATAAAGTCTGCCCCCAGTAAATGACATTAATTTAGATTTCCGCTACAATACACGCAATTTTCATAATAAACAACGAGACGATGATTTCAGGCACTGTCAAACCGAATTTTTGGTCGCGATTACTTTTAAGTATTATCGCGATTTTTGCTTTGCCTAACGCACAAAGTTTTGAAAATCAAAATAATGCGGAAAATTATTCCTCGAGTGTTTCCATTCAACAAGCGTTGGAAACGGTAAAAGTAGCACGTGAAGTGCAACGACAAGCCATTCCTCAACCTTTAATTTCCCGTCAAACTGAAAAACAACCTAAAATTCAACCGCACTTTTTAGCGGATGTGTTGAATCTTAGTGCGCCAATTCGAGCTGGTCCCTTGCTTATTTAATTTTCTGTTTTCTGTGAAGAATATTGCTATTGAAATAGCGATATTTTAAAAAAGAATTATTGTGCATGAAATAAAGTATTTCATACGCATTTAGCTATTTAACTTATATATTTAAAAAGAGAAATTATGAGCATTTTAACAAAAATTTTTGGCAGCCGTAACGACCGTATTTTACGTAAATTAAGAAAACAAGTTGCAAAAATCAATAAATTAGAACCTGAGTTTGAATCCCTCACAGATGAACAACTTCGTGCAAAAACAGATGAATTCCGTCAACGTTTAAGTGCGGGTGAAACTTTGCAACAAATTTTACCAGAAGCATTCGCAACGGTACGTGAAGCAAGTAAGCGCGTGCTTGGTATGCGCCATTTTGATGTGCAGCTTATTGGTGGGATGGTCTTGACTAACCGCTGTATCGCAGAAATGCGTACTGGTGAAGGTAAAACATTAACTGCGACTTTGCCTTGTTATTTAATCGCACTTGAAGGTAAAGGCGTTCATGTTGTTACGGTGAATGATTATCTTGCTCGCCGAGATGCAGAAACAAACCGTCCGTTATTTGAATTTTTGGGCATGAGTGTAGGCGTAAATATTCCTGGTTTACCGCCTGAAGAAAAACGTGCAGCTTATGCAGCAGATATTACTTATGCAACCAATAGTGAACTTGGTTTTGATTACTTACGTGACAACTTAGCTCACTCAAAAGAAGAGCGTTTCCAACGTACTTTAGGCTATGCGCTGGTGGATGAAGTGGATTCTATCTTAATCGATGAAGCACGTACGCCGTTGATTATTTCTGGTCAAGCTGAAGACAGTTCTGCGCTTTATATTGCAGTCAATAAACTGATTCCAAACTTAATTAAGCAAGAAAAAGAAGATACAGAAGAATACCAAGGTGAAGGTGATTTTACTTTAGATCTTAAATCTAAACAGGCGCACTTAACTGAACGTGGACAAGAAAAAGTGGAAGATTGGTTGATTGCGCAAGGTTTAATGCCCGAGGGTGATTCTTTGTATTCTCCAGGTCGAATTGTATTACTTCACCATGTTATGGCTGCCTTGCGTGCGCACACATTGTTTGAAAAAGATGTCGATTACATTGTGAAAGATGGTGAAATCGTGATTGTTGATGAGCACACTGGTCGAACAATGGCAGGGCGTCGTTGGTCAGATGGTTTACATCAAGCCATTGAGGCAAAAGAAGGGGTTGAAATTAAGAGTGAAAACCAAACTGTTGCGTCAATCTCTTACCAAAACTATTTCCGTTTATATGAGCGTCTTGCCGGTATGACGGGAACGGCGGATACCGAAGCGTTTGAGTTCCAGCAAATTTACGGCTTGGAAACAGTTGTGATTCCAACAAACCGTCCAATGATTCGTGATGATCGTACCGATGTGATGTTTGAAAATGAACAGTATAAATTTAATGCAATTATTGAAGATATCAAAGATTGTGTAGAACGCCAGCAACCAGTGTTAGTGGGGACGATTTCAGTAGAAAAATCAGAAGAATTATCTAAGGCTTTAGATAAAGAGGGCATCAAACATAATGTATTGAATGCGAAATTTCACCAACAAGAAGCGGAAATCGTGGCAGAAGCTGGTTATCCTGGTGCGGTGACTATCGCAACGAATATGGCGGGTCGCGGTACGGATATTATCCTTGGTGGTAACTGGAAAGCGCAGGCTGCTAAATTAGAAAATCCAACTCAAGAACAAATTGAAGCGCTTAAAGCTGAGTGGGAAAAGAACCACGAGATTGTAATGAAAGCAGGTGGTTTGCATATTATCGGTACAGAGCGTCATGAATCTCGCCGTATCGATAACCAGTTGCGCGGTCGTTCTGGTCGTCAAGGTGACCCAGGATCTTCTCGTTTCTATCTTTCTTTGGAAGATGGCTTAATGCGCATTTATTTGAATGAAGGTAAACTCAATTTAATGCGTAAAGCGTTCACCGTGCCTGGTGAGGCTATGGAATCGAAAATGTTGGCGAAAGTGATTGCATCTGCTCAAGCAAAAGTTGAGGCCTTCCATTTCGATGGTCGTAAAAACCTACTTGAATATGATGACGTGGCAAATGACCAACGTCATGCCATTTATGAGCAACGCAATTATTTGCTTGATAATGATGATATTTCTGAAACTATCAACGCCATTCGCCACGATGTATTTAATAGTGTGATTGATCAATATATTCCACCGCAATCTTTGGAAGAACAATGGGATATTAAAGGGCTTGAGGAACGTTTAGCTCAAGAGTTTGGTATGGAATTACCAATTTCTCATTGGCTGGAAGAAGATAATAATCTGCATGAAGAAAACTTGCGTGAACGCATTGTAGAAGTCGCCGAAAAAGAATATAAAGAAAAAGAAGCACTGGCTGGTGAAGAAACCATGCGTAACTTTGAAAAAGGTGTCATGTTGCAAACTTTAGATGAGCTTTGGAAAGAACACTTAGCTGCGATGGATTATTTACGCCAAGGTATTCATTTACGCGGTTATGCGCAAAAAGATCCAAAACAAGAGTATAAAAAAGAATCTTTCCGCATGTTTACGGAAATGTTAGATTCTTTAAAACATCACGTTATCACGACGTTAACGCGTGTACGTGTGCGTACTCAAGAAGAAATGGAAGAAGCTGAACGAGCTCGTCAAGAAATGGCTGCTCGTATCAATCAAAATAATTTACCTGTGGATGAAAATGGTCAGGCAATCCAAAATTCAGATTCTGAAGATTATTCAGATCGTCGCATTGGACGCAATGAGCCTTGTCCTTGTGGTTCTGGTAAAAAATATAAGCATTGTCATGGCAGTCGTGCTGCTCGCCATTAATGATTAGCCAAAGTGCGGTGATTTTTCACCGCACTTTTTTCATATGTGCTATTGGATAGAAGAAATGGATAAAAAAATTATACAAGTTGCTGCGGGGATTATTCGTAATGAGTTTGGGCAGATCTATTTAACGCAGCGTTTAGAAGGACAGGATTTTGCCCAATCTTTAGAATTTCCTGGTGGAAAAGTGGATGCGGGAGAAACTCCAGAACAGGCTTTAAAACGTGAATTGGAAGAGGAAATTGGCATTGTTGTATTAAATGCTGAACTTTACGAACGCTTCCAATTTGAATATCCAACAAAGATTATTTCTTTTTTCTTTTATGTCGTAGATGAATGGATTGGTGAGCCTTTTGGGCGAGAAAGGCAAGAAGGTTTTTGGGTTGAGCAACGCGCATTGGATGCGGGACAGTTCCCACCAGCTAATGCTAAATTAATTCATCGCTTATTGAATGAAGCTCTCCATTCCATAAAATAAAACCCTAGTCAGACTAGGGTTTATATAACATCTATTGATTTTTTCAAATTATTTCGGCATTGCGGCTTTCATTTGTTTAAGTTGCTCTGCCGCTTGATTACAAGCCTGATCCTGTGCCGCTACGGGCATTGATGCAAATTGTTGTTTGCTTGATTCATATTGAGCTTTCATCGCATTTGCTTGCGCAACTGGCATTGATGCTAAGAAAGAATCAATTTCAGCAAAATAAGTTTTACAACTTGCAGACAAATCAGCTGCAGAAGCTGAAAAACCAAATCCCATTAAAATAAGTGTAGCTAGTGTTTTTTTCATCATGATATCCTCACGAAAGTTAATTAATAAGTCATTGCCGATGTGGCATTTTATTATACCATTTTAGTGCAAAAAAAACAATAGCGATTACAAACAAATTTTCACAGACAAATCAGCGAGTTTAATCCACACTTCATCGCTAAATTCTTGTTTAGCAAGACGTTCAATATTGGCGAGTTCTTGGATAATTTCGTAGAGCTTTTGGTAGGTTAAACGTTGAATCGCACTTAAAAAGAGCGGTCGGCGATTTTGCCAGATTTTTAGACGGTCAAATTCAGTCTTAATTTGTTGAATTGGAAGTTTTTCCGTTGTCATAATTCGTTGCTGTGGTTTTGTAAGTTGAAGCAACGTAAATAATTCTCGCTGTAGTGTGCGTAATAAAATAACAGGTTGCACATCTTCAGCTTGTAAACCTTTTAAAATACGTTTAGCGCGATTTGGTTTTCCCATTAACAAAGCATCAATCCATTGAAATGGTGTAAAAATTGAGGATTGTTCGACTACGCTAATTACTCGATTGTAGTTAAGTTTATGATCGGGATGAAGTAAATCTAAAAGCTGCAAAGTTTGCTTGAGTGCGAGCAGATTGTTTTCATAACAATAACAAAGTTGTTGGATTGCTTCATCATCAGCTTCTAATCCCATCATTTTGGTACGATTTTTTACCCAACGAGGGAGATTTTCAGCTGTAGGCGTTTGGCAATTTACAAGAATCGCACTGGTTTCATATTGGTTTAGTTCAATAAACCATGCTTGGTTTTCATTTACTTTTGCTAGCTTTGCAATTTGTAAAATCAGCAAGATATCGTCATGTAGAACCGAAATAAATTCTTGCAGATTTTTCTGTAAAAGTGCGGTGAAATTTTCAGGTAAATTTAATACCATGACTTGTTTATTAAAAAACAATCCCATGGACTGACAGGATTCTATGAGTTGTGCCCAGTCAGTTTGGCTATCAATTTGAATGTTATTTTTCTCATTGAATCCTTGTTGGTTGGCTGTTTTATAAATGGCATCTTCACTTTCACTCAGTAACAATGGATCTTGCCCTACCAAAAAGTAAACTTTGGCTAAACGTTGGGAAAGATGTTGATTAAGTTGCTCTGGGAAGATGCGATTCATTATTTGTTTTTCACTTGTTTTTCTAATGCAACTATTTTAGTAATGAGCTGACGTGCAGCTTGTTCTCGCATATCATTCCAAATTACTTCTCGTTCGGCGGATTTCGCTAATGCTGCGCGAGAGTTATCAAAGAAAGTGCGGTTGACTTTTGCCGTGATTGGGTGGCTTTCACCATTCGCTAAACGAATGCTTGCTTCCACTTCTAACATCAATACTTTTTCAGCTTCGCGTCCGCGTTTAAAGACGGAGGCGACTTCATCATTTTCGCGGAATTTATTGATGCGTAAAACAGGAATGCCTTGAGTCGAATTTACGAGTTGAATGTTGTTTGCTTGTAGTTGATTACGCATCGCCACTGACATTTCGCTGTATGGATCAGGGCTTTCAAAGGTAAGGGTACGTAATTCTTGTGGGATTAATGTACCATTTTGAAAATGCCAGCCGCAAGCAGAAAGCGCGGTAATGCTTGCTACAATAAACAACGCTTTGATTGATTTAATCATAAAAATTACCTTTATTGTGGAGTGTATGAATTTAAAATCCATACACTAATAAAGATAGAATCTGTGAAATATCAATATTCCACAGATTCTACGGATTATGGTTTAACCACAAAATTCAACATTTTTAATGGAATATAGATTTCTTTAAGAATTTCTTTTCCATCAAGGAATTTTGCAACATTAGGATCTGCTTTAGCTGCTGCTTTAATTTCTTCTTCTGAAGATGTTGCAGGAACAGTTACTTTTCCGCGAACTTTGCCATTTACTTGCACAACAATGAGTTTTTCATCTTCTACCATTGCGGCTTCATCAGCTTTCACCCATTCAGCGGTATCGATGTTGCTTTCATTTCCTAGCGCTTGCCATAATTCAAAGCAGATATGTGGCGTAATTGGATAAAGCATACGAACAACTGCACTTAATGCTTCCGCCATGACAGCACGATCTTGATCGCTTTCTAAAGATGCTTTGGTCAATTTATTCATCAATTCCATTACGGCTGCAATCGCAGTATTAAATGTTTGACGGCGACCAATATCATCGCTCACTTTCGCAATGGTTTTATGTACTTCACGACGAAGCGCTTTTTGCGCGGCTGAAAGTGCGGTGAGATCTAGGCTAGTTTTTGCTGGATTTTGTTGATATTGATATACCAAATTCCAAACACGCCCTAAGAAACGTTTCGCACCTTCTACGCCAGATTCTTGCCATTCCAAGGTCATTTCTGCTGGAGAGGCAAACATCATAAACAGACGAACAGTATCGGCACCATATTTTTCTACCATTTCTTGTGGGTCAATACCGTTATTTTTGGATTTCGACATTTTTGTCATGCCACTGTGGACTAATTCACGTCCTTCAGGATCGGTGGCTTTAACAATTCTGCCTTTTTCATCACGTTCAAGAGTCACCTGTGTTGGACTTATCCAAATACGCTCATTGGTTGGACTTGTGTAGTAGAAGGCATCTGCAAGCACCATACCTTGACACAATAATTTATCGGCTGGTTCGTCACTAGTTACAAATCCTGCATCGCGTAATAATTTGTGGAAGAAACGGAAGTAGAGCAAGTGCATTGTTGCGTGTTCAATACCACCGATATATTGATCCACTGGTAACCAATAGTTTGCTTCTTCCGCATCTAGCATGCCATTTTGATATTGTGGACAAGTGTAGCGTGCGTAATACCAAGAGGATTCCATAAAGGTATCAAAGGTATCCGTTTCTTTTAACGCTGGTGCGCCGTTAAAGGTTGTTTTTGCCCAGTTAGGATCTGCTTTAATTGGACTTTTTACGCCATCCATTACCACATCTTCAGGCAGAATAATGGGTAAATCTTCCATTGGTGCAGGTACTACATCGCCATTTTCAAGGGTTAGCATCGGAATTGGCGTACCCCAATAACGTTGGCGAGAAACGCCCCAGTCACGTAAACGGTAATTAACTTGACGTTTTCCAACGCCTAATTTTTCTAATTTATCTGCAATGCCGTTGAAAGCGCTATCAAAATCTAAACCATCAAACTCAGCTGAGTTCACTAATTTACCGTGCTCAACGAAAGCTTGTTTGGTTAAATCAATTTCTTCATCTGAAAGCGGTGCGATCACTTGTTTAATTGGCAAACTGTATTTTTGAGCAAATTCAAAGTCACGTTGGTCGTGAGCTGGAACCGCCATTACCGCGCCAGCACCGTAATGCATTAACACGAAATTCGCAATCCAAATTGGTAATTTTTCACCTGTCAATGGATGAATGGCAAATAAGCCTGTTGCCATTCCTTTTTTCTCCATTGTTGCAAGATCAGCTTCTGCTACTTTGGCGTTTTTCGCTTCTTGGATAAAGGCGGCTAATTCAGGATTATTTTGAGCCGCTAAACTTGCTAATGGATGTGCTGCCGCAATCCCTAAATAACTTACGCCGTAAAAGGTATCTGGACGCGTGGTGTAAACCGCTACTTTTTCGTTGGTATCTGCAACATCAAAGGTAATTTCTACCCCTTCAGAACGACCGATCCAGTTTCGCTGCATGGTTTTTACCATGTCAGGCCATTGTGGAAGGGTATCTAAACCACCTAATAATTGCTCTGCATAGTCAGTAATTTTGATAAACCATTGTGGGATTTCTTTTTGTTCCACAGGTGTATCACAACGCCAGCAACAACCTTCGTGTACTTGCTCGTTTGCGAGTACGGTTTCATCGTTCGGACACCAGTTTACGGTTGAGGTTTTTTTATACACCAAGCCTTTTTTGTAAAGCTCAGTGAAGAACCATTGTTCCCATTTGTAGTATTCTGGTTTACAGGTTGCGATTTCACGATCCCAGTCGAAACCAAAGCCTAAAAGCTGAAGTTGTTTTTTCATGTAGGCAATGTTTTCGTACGTCCATTTAGCAGGCGCAGTTTTATTTTTGATTGCGGCCCCTTCCGCCGGTAAGCCGAAAGCATCCCAACCAAATGGTTGTAATACGTTTTTGCCTAGCATGCGTTGATAACGAGAAATTACATCACCAATAGTGTAGTTGCGCACATGCCCCATATGCAGGCGACCAGAAGGATATGGGAACATAGAAAGACAGTAATATTTTTCTTTAGATTCGTCTTTGATTGCTTTGAAAACTTTATTTTCTGCCCAATATTGTTGAACCTTTGGTTCGATCATATCGGGGCGATATTGTTCTTGCATAAAATCACCTTAAATTTTAACCGCACTTTTGCAGCATTTTGACAATAGAAAATGTGGCATAGAATACCGTAAAACGGCATAAATTGATAGGGTATGAGACCAAAGTACGGTGATTTTTTTCTTTGTTTTTACAATAGATTTTGAATTTCTTTTGGAATTAATTTGGGTTCAGGAATCCAAACTTGTTTGTGTCGGCTCAATTCCCCTTTTTCTAAAATAATACTGCTTTTGGGCACTTTGAAGGATTTACTTAAAAATTTCAATAAATGAGCATTTGCTTGACCATCAATGGGTGGCGCAGTAATGGTAATTTTTAATTCATCATCGTGAATGCCAGCAATATGATCTTTACTGGCTTTTGGCTGTAAGAATATTCTTAATCTAATACCGTCTTTATTTTGTTCAATCGCAGACATAAATTCTTCGTTTTGTTTATTTTTCTTTATTATAAAAATGAATTATGTAAAAAATAAAGTGTGGATTAGGGCTCGCTAATCCATAGCAAGCAAATACAACTTATGATATAGTTCACAGCCGAATTTATAGGGATCTTTTTATAATAAAAATAATGATAGAACTCGATCAAAACAATATTCCAAAACACGTTGCCATTATTATGGATGGTAATGGGCGGTGGGCAAAACAGAAAAATAAAATGCGCATTTTTGGCCATACCAATGGCGTATCTGCAGTTCGCCGTGCGGTAAGTTATGCTCGCCAAACTGGAGTAAATTTTCTTACACTTTATGCCTTTAGTAGTGAAAATTGGAATCGACCTGAGCAAGAAGTCAGCGCGTTAATGACGCTTTTTATGCAAGCTTTAGATCGTGAAGTGAAAAAATTACATAAAAATAATATTCGTTTGAAAATTATTGGTGATGTATCTCGTTTTAGTGAATCTTTACAAGAAAAAATTGCAAAAGCGGAAAATTTAACAGAAAAAAATACCGCACTTACCCTTAATATTGCTGCAAATTACGGCGGTTGTTGGGATATTGTTCAAGCGACAAAACAACTCGCAGAAAAAGTAAAAAATAATGAAATGAGCGTTGAAGAGATTGATGAAATTACTTTTCAGCGTCATTTGGTTACACAAGATGAACCACAAGTGGATCTATTGATTCGTACCAGTGGTGAACAACGAATTAGTAATTTTTTATTATGGCAAATTGCATATGCGGAACTTTATTTTTCCGATGTGCTGTGGCCAGATTTTGATGAGGCGGAATTTAACCGCGCCATCGCCTGTTATCAACAACGTCATCGCCGTTTTGGTGGGACAGAATAATTCAATAAATGGATTAAAATTATGCTTAAACAACGAGTTTTATCTGCCATTGTGTTAATCGCAGCGGTGTTATGTGCGCTATTTTTATTCACGCCTTTTTATTTTGCCCTCGCGTTAGGTGCTGTGGCGACTTTAGGCGTTTGGGAATGGACTCAGTTTGCTCGCCTTAAACAGCCTTTAGCGCGTTTTTGTGTTGCTGCTTTTTTAGGTGCCTTTATTTTTTTATGGCTCTATACTGAGGGCAACTATTTAGATGCAGGTCGTGTGTTTGAACAGCATCTTCAGCTTTTATTGATGAATGCTGTTGGTTGGTGGATTTTAGCTTTATTGCTTGTAGTGAGTTATCCTAAATCAGCTAAATTTTGGTCTAAAAATCCTCTTTTACAGCTTTTATTTGCCTTTTCTACTTTAATTCCATTTATCGCGGGTGTATTACGTTTACGTTTAGAACACTATAACAATGATCCTTATCACGGCTTATTTTTATTACTTTACGTGTTTGTGCTTGTTTGGGCGGCTGATTCTGGTGCTTATTTTAGCGGACGCGCATTTGGTAAACGTAAACTTGCGCCAAAAGTTTCACCAGGTAAAAGCTGGGAAGGCGTTGTTGGTGGCTTAATTACTGCGTTAGTGCTTGCTTTTGTATTTATTCATTTCTCTGGCGATGCTTTAGTTGGTGAGCGAAATATCACTGGATTCGTTATTCTTTCCGTTGCAACAGTTGCAATTTCGGTATTGGGTGATTTAACTGAAAGTATGTTTAAACGTGAGTCAGGAGTTAAAGACAGCAGTCAATTAATTCCGGGGCATGGTGGTGTATTAGATCGCATTGATAGCTTGACTGCCGCAGTACCTTTTTTCAGCTACTTCTATTTCTTTGTGTTATAAGGATTTTGAATGTCATTTTTGTGGTCGCTAGGTTCTTTTATCATTGCTATTGCGGTATTAGTATCCGTTCACGAATATGGTCACTTTTGGGCTGCTAGAAAGTGCGGTATAAAAGTCCATCGTTTTTCAATCGGCTTTGGTAAGGTAATTTGGAAACGTATTGATAAGCATGGTACAGAATTTGCGGTTTCAATGATTCCTTTAGGCGGCTATGTAAAAATGCTTGATGGACATAATGAAGCGGTTCCAGCTGAACAAAAGCCACAAGCATTTGACAGTAAAAGCGTATTACAACGCGCATTTGTGATTATTGCAGGCCCTTTGGCGAATTTTATTTTCGCGATTTTTGCCTATTGGGTCATCTACCTTTATGGAATGCCAAGTGTTAAACCTGTAATTGAATCGATAACGCCAAGTTCAATCGCGGCACAAGCGCATATTGAACCCAATACACAAATTCTAGCGGTTGATGGCGAAGAAACTCAAGATTGGGAAACCATCAATATGCTACTTGCCACAAAAATGGGAGAGTCTAATGTTGAGATTACCCTTTCTCCTTTCGGTTCTAATGTTGAACAACAACGTACTTTAAATTTGACAAATTGGACTTTTGATCCTGAAAAAGAAAGTGCGTTTGAGGCATTAGGGATTATGCCTATGCGTCCTAAAGTTGAAATGGTGCTTTCTAAAGTTGTTCAAGATTCTCCAGCTGAGAAAGCAGGTTTACAAATCGGTGATAAAATTTTAAAAGAAAATTTAACCGCACTTCCTTGGCAAGATTTTATAAAACAGGTCGAACAAGGCGAATCTTTTTCTATTAAAGTTGAACGTAATGGGGAAACGCTTGACAAAATTATTACTCCAGTGCGTAATCAGAGTGGAAAATGGTTTGTAGGTTTAAGCCCAACTTTCGTAAAATTATCTGATGAATATCGTACTGAATTAAAATATGATATTCTTAACTCTTTGCAAAAAGGCATTGAAAAGACTGGCCAACTTTCTGTGTTAACCTTGAAGGTGTTAGGAAAGTTAATCACGGGTGATTTGTCATTAAACAATTTAAGCGGTCCGATTTCTATTGCAAAAGGTGCTGGTGCATCCGCTAATATTGGATTGGTGTATTTTTTAAGTTTTATGGCATTGATTAGTGTTAATTTAGGCATTATGAATTTATTCCCATTGCCTGTATTAGATGGTGGTCATTTAGTTTTTTTAGCAATGGAAGCTGTTAAAGGAAAACCTGTTTCTGAGCGGGTGCAAAGCATCTGTTATCGAATTGGCGCAGCACTGTTATTAAGCTTAACGGTGTTTGCATTATTTAATGATTTTTTACGTCTATAATTTATATAGGATACAATCGATGAAAAAACTTCTAATCGCAAGTTTATTATTCGGTACGACAACGACTGTGTTTGCCGCACCTTTTGTGGCAAAAGATATTCGTGTGGATGGTGTTCAAGGCGACTTAGAACAACAAATCCGAGCAAGTCTACCTGTTCGTGCCGGTCAGCGTGTGACTGACAATGATGTGGCTAATATTGTCCGCTCTTTATTCGTAAGTGGTCGATTCGATGATGTGAATGCGCATCAAGAAGGCGATGTGCTTGTTGTTAGCGTTGTGGCTAAATCGATCATTTCAGATGTTAAAATCAAAGGTAACTCTGTTATTCCAACTGAAGCACTTAAACAAAACTTAGATGCTAACGGTTTTAAAGTTGGTGATGTTTTAATTCGAGAAAAATTAAATGAATTTGCCAAAAGTGTAAAAGAGCACTATGCAAGTGTAGGTCGCTATAACGCAACAGTTGAACCTATTGTCAATACGTTACCAAATAATCGTGCTGAAATTTTAATTCAGATCAATGAAGATGATACTGCAAAATTAGCATCATTAACTTTCAATGGTAATGAATCTGTTAGTAGCAGCACGTTGCAAGAGCAAATGGAATTACAACCTGATTCTTGGTGGAAATTATGGGGTAATAAATTTGAAGGCGCTCAGTTCGAGAAAGATTTACAGTCAATTCGTGATTATTATTTAAATAATGGTTATGCCAAAGCACAAATCACTAAAACTGATGTTCAGCTAAATGATGAAAAAACGAAAGTGAATGTAACCATTGATGTAAATGAAGGTTTACAGTATGACCTTCGTAGTGCTCGTATAGTTGGTAATGTGGGCGGTATGGCTTCTGAACTTGAACCTTTGCTTTCTTCATTACATTTAAATGACACTTTCCGTCGTAGCGATATCGCAGATGTTGAAAATGCGATTAAAGCAAAATTGGGTGAACGTGGTTACGGTAGTGCAACGGTGAATGCTGTACCTGATTTTGATGATGCGAATAAAACCTTAGCAATTACTTTTGTTGTTGATGCTGGTCGACGTTTAACTGTTCGTCAACTACGCTTTGAAGGAAATACTGTTTCAGCAGATAGTACTTTACGTCAAGAAATGCGCCAACAAGAGGGGGCGTGGTATAACTCGCAATTAGTTGAGTTAGGTAAAATCCGTTTAGATCGTACAGGATTCTTCGAAACCGTAGAAAATCGAATTGATCCTGTAAAAGGCACTGATGACGAAGTAGATGTGGTGTATAAAGTTAAAGAGCGTAATACAGGTAGTATCAACTTTGGTATTGGTTACGGTACAGAAAGTGGTATTAGCTATCAAGCTAGTGTTAAACAAGATAATTTCTTGGGAACAGGGGCAGCAGTAAGTATAGCTGGTACGAAAAATGATTATGGTACGAGTGTCAATTTGGGTTATACCGAACCTTATTTTACTAAAGATGGCGTAAGTCTTGGTGGAAATGTTTTCTTTGAAAACTATGATAACTCTAAAAGTGATACATCTTCTAATTATAAACGTACGACTTACGGTGGTAATGTCACTTTAGGTTTCCCTGTAAATGAAAATAACTCTTACTATGTTGGATTAGGTTATACTTATAATAAGATTAGTAACTTTGCTCCAGAATATAACCGTGAGTTATATCTTGATTCCATGAATTTTAATGGAAATTCAATCAAAACCAGTGACTTTGATTTTTCTTTTGGTTGGAACTATAACAGCCTTAATAGGGGATATTTCCCAACTAAAGGGGTAAAAGCAAGTCTTGGTGGACGAGTTACAATTCCAGGTTCGGATAACAAATACTACAAACTAAGTGCAGATGTACAAGGTTTCTATCCATTAGACAGAGATCACCGTTGGGTTATATCTGCAAAAGCATCTGCAGGATATGCAAATGGTTTTGGAAACAAGCGTTTACCGTTCTATCAAACTTATACAGCTGGTGGCATTGGTTCATTACGTGGTTTTGCTTATGGTAGTATTGGACCTAATGCAATTTATGCCGATCAACATGGTAATTTTAATAAGATCAGTTCTGATGTGATTGGTGGTAATGCAATCACAACTGCGAGCGCAGAACTTATTGTACCAACACCGTTTGTGAGCGATAAGAGCCAAAATACAGTCCGAACTTCCTTATTTGTTGATGCGGCAAGTGTTTGGAATACTAAATGGAAATCGGATAAGAGTGGGTTAGATAACAATGTATTGAAAAGCTTACCCGATTATGGAAAAGTTAGTCGTGTTCGTGCCTCTGCGGGTGTAGGCTTCCAATGGCAATCCCCTATTGGGCCATTGGTATTCTCTTATGCCAAACCGATCAAAAAATATGAAAATGATGATGTAGAACAGTTCCAATTTAGTATTGGTGGTTCTTTCTAATTAGATTGAACTTTTTTCATCATTCGAATGTCAAAGATAGCATTCTCTGCCTAATTTTGTTAGGCAGAGAAAATACTAAACTAACCACAATTTAATTAAGGATCTTTATCAAATGAAAAACATCGCAAAAGTAACCGCACTTGCTTTAGGTATCGCACTTGCTTCAGGCTATGCTGCAGCTGAAGAAAAAATTGCTTTCATTAATGCAGGTTATATTTTTCAACATCACCCAGACCGTCAAGCTGTAGCGGATAAACTCGATGCTGAATTTAAACCTGTAGCTGAAAAATTAGCAGCAAGCAAAAAAGAAGTTGATGATAAAATTGCAGCTGCTCGTAAAAAAGTAGAAGCAAAAGTTGCGGCTTTAGAAAAAGATGCACCTCGCTTACGTCAAGCAGATATTCAAAAACGCCAAGAAGAAATTAATAAATTAGGCGCGGCTGAAGATGCTGAATTACAAAAATTAATGCAGGAACAAGATAAAAAAGTTCAAGAGTTCCAAGCGCAAAATGAAAAACGTCAAGCAGAAGAGCGTGGTAAATTATTAGATAATATTCAAACTGCTACAAATAATTTAGCAAAAGCGAAAGGTTATACTTATGTGCTTGATGCAAATTCAGTTGTATTTGCGGTAGAGGGTAAAGACATCACAGAAGAAGTGTTAAAATCTATTCCTGCTAGTGAAAAAGCAGCACCTGCTAAAGCAGAAGAGAAAAAATAATAGGTTCTCATAATGCAAAAATCCTATTCTTTACAAGAATTGGCAACTCAAATCGGCGCTACCGTTCGCGGTAACGCCGATGTTGTTGTTGAGAATATCGCTCCACTCGATAAAGCCCAATCAAATCAACTTACTTTTATTTCTAACGCAAAATTTCGTGCATTATTGAAAGATTCTAAAGCAGGAATTTTGGTTGTTTCTGAAGAGGATGTCGAACATTGTTCTTCAGAAAGCAATTTACTTATTGTGAAAGATCCTTATGTAGCTTACGCCATTTTAGCGCAATATATGGATAGCACGCCAAAAGCAGCGCAAGGCATTGCAAAAAGTGCGGTAATTTCTGATAGTGCTTCTTTAGGTGAGAATGTTTCAATTGGTGCGAATGCTGTGATTGAAGAAGGTGTTGTACTTGGTGATAACGTGATCATTGGTGCAAATTGTTTTGTTGGTAAAAATACTAAGATAGGTTCAGGCACTCAACTTTGGGCTAATGTAACTGTTTACCATAACGTTGAGATTGGCGCTAATTGCTTAATTCAATCAGGAACAGTCATCGGTAGTGATGGTTTTGGTTACGCAAATGATCGTGGTCGTTGGATTAAAATTCCACAAGTAGGGCAAGTAATAATTGGTAATAACGTTGAGATTGGTGCGAATACCTGTATTGACAGAGGCGCATTAGATGCCACGATTATTGAAGATAACGTTATTATCGATAACCTTTGTCAAATTGCACATAATGTTCATATTGGCACTGGTACAGCGGTTGCGGGTGGCGTTATTATGGCAGGTAGCTTAACTGTTGGTCGCTATTGCTTAATTGGCGGTGCGAGTGTGATTAATGGTCATATGGAAATTTGTGATAAAGTAACCATTACTGGAATGGGAATGGTTATGCGTCCAATTACAGAGCCTGGCGTATATTCCTCTGGTATCCCATTACAAACGAATAAAGAGTGGCGTAAAACGGCAGCTCTAACATTAGGCATTGATGGCATACATAAACGCCTAAAAGCATTAGAAAAGAAAATTTCTTAATTGATACCCCATCATTTAATCTGCATTTTACAAGTTTAATAACTGATTAAAATGCAGATTTTTATGTGTATAAAATTTACTTAACGAAATAAGTTGAAATTCTTTTAAAAATAAATAAGCCCAACTTTAAATTGGGCTTACAAGCATACATTTTTTATCGTTAAAGAATTATGCGTTACCGCCAGTGATTTTTGCAACTTCAGCAGCAAAATCTTCTTCTTTTTTCTCAATACCTTCGCCTACTTCTAAACGAATGAAGTTAGAAACTGAAGTGTTTACTGATTTTAAGAAGTCACCTACAGATACAGAAGGATCCATTACGAATGGTTGGCCAGTTAATGAAACTTCACCAGTGAATTTCTTCATACGACCTTCAACCATTTTCTCTGCGATTTCTTTTGGTTTACCAGAGTTAACTGCGATGTCGATTTGGATTTGGCGTTCGTGTTCAACTATTTCTGCTGATACATCTTCTGGATTTACGAATTCAGGTTTAGATGCAGCTACGTGCATAGCTACTTTTTTAAGTTCGTCAGCTGAACCTTGACCTGCAACTAATACACCGATTTTCGCGCCGTGTAAGTATTGAGCAATTACTTGACCATCTAAGTAAGCAACACGACGGATGTTCATGTTCTCACCGATTTTAGCTACTAATGCAGCACGTTTTTCTTCGAATTGTGCTTGTAATGCTTCGATAGTTGTACCTTTGTTTGCTGCTGCGAAATCAGCTACTTCGTTTGCTAAACCTAAGAAACCAGCATCTTTTGCTACGAAGTCAGTTTCACAGTTCATTTCAACTAATACACCGAAAGCATTTTCTACACGAGCAAGGATAACACCTTCAGCTGCAACACGGCCTGCTTTTTTAGCTGCTTTGGCTTGACCAGATTTACGCATATTGTCGATTGCTAGCTCGATATCACCGTTTGCTTCAACTAATGCTTTTTTACATTCCATCATACCTGCGCCGGTACGTTCACGAAGTTCTTTTACTAATGATGCTGTGATTTCAGCCATTTTTAAAATCCTCTGTCGAAAATGCGGTTTATTTTGACCGCACTTTTAGATAAAAATATAGGGGCTAAATTTTAGCCCCTATGCCAATTAATCGCTTGATTATTAAGGGCTTCGCCTTATTGCAAAACTTAAATTATTCTGCGTCAGCTGCTAATTCTTCAGCAACTTGAGCTTCGTTACCACGACCTTCTTTAACCGCTGCTGCAGCTGCAGAAACGTAAAGTTGGATAGCACGAGTTGCATCATCGTTACCAGGGATAACGAAATCTACGCCAGCTGGTGTTGAGTTAGTATCAACGATAGCAAATACAGGAATACCTAGGTTATTTGCTTCTTTAACAGCGATATGTTCGTGGTCCGCACCGATAACGAATAACGCATCTGGTAAGCCGCCCATATCTTTGATACCGCCAAGGCTTAATTCAAGTTTTTCCATCTCACGGCTACGCATTAACGCTTCTTTTTTGGTTAATTTATCAAAAGTACCGTCTTGAGATTGGGTTTCTAAATCTTTTAAACGTTTAATTGATTGACGAACGGTTTTCCAGTTAGTCAACATACCACCTAACCAACGGTGGTTTACGTAATATTGCTGACAATCTAATGCTGCTGCTTGAACTGCTTCAGACGCTGCACGTTTTGTACCAACGAATAATACTTTACCGTTGTTGCTAGCAATGCGAGTTAATTCCGCTAAAGCTTCGTTGAATAAAGGTAAAGTTTTTTCAAGATTGATGATATGAACACCGTTACGAGCACCAAAAATGAAAGGTTTCATTTGTGGATTCCAGTAACGAGTTTGGTGTCCGAAGTGTACGCCCGCGTTGATCATGTCGCGCATTGAAACTTGTGCCATAATATTTTCCTTTTGTTGGGGTTGAGCCTCCACATATCAGCTAATCGACCGTTTGGCACCCCGATTAAGCCTTGTTGATATGTGTGTGTTGTTAGTAATTAAAAAGCTGCTTTTGAAAGGCAAAACAGCGGGGCGATTTATACCATAAAGTGCGGTTAAAAACCAGTTTATTTTGTTTATTTCTCCACTTTTCTTGCTTTGATAAATAACAATGGTGGGCGGTGTGATAAATCTTTAAATTCATTATGCCATTGCGGTTGGTCGGCAAGCATTGGTTCTTCCATTTGCTCAATTTGAAACCCTGCATGAATTAAATTATTGATAATTGTCGCTGTTGTTCGATGATAGGTTTGAAAAGGTTGTTTGAACCAATTTCTATTGCGTTCGCCCTCTTCTCGGTAATGATTTAAACGATAAGCAACTTGCTGTTTTTTGTCATTTTTTTCCCAGCGTTCCCCTTCTTTGTGGCAAGTGGTTATCGGATGTTCTTGTGAGAAAACCAATATGCTATTAGACGAGAGTTTGTCATAGATAGTTGATAATAATGCCGGAAAATTTTCAATATAATGAAAGGCAAAAGAGCTAGTAATCACATCAAAATGATGTTCTGGTAACTCAGCTAATTTTTCCATTGGTAAGTGATATAAGGAAAAACGCTCTGAAAATTGACCGCACTTCTGCAGATCTTTTTCAGCTTGTTCAAGCATTTTTTCTGAAAAATCGATTCCAATTACTTTAGCTGCTCCTCGTTCTAAATAAAGTTGTAAATGTCCTCCTGTACCACAGCCTAAATCGAGTAATTTTTTCCCTTTTAAATCAGGCAACAGTGAGAGCATGGTCGGCTTTTCGACAATTTCATTGAGACTAATTGGATTTGCGCGGAGTTTCTGATAAAGCTCAAAGAAGTTTTCTTTGTCATAAACGCTAGTTTTATTATTCATCTCATATCCTATATTACAAATAAAAAGGGCGCATGATATACGCCCTTATTGTATCGAGTAAAACTTATCCTGTGAAATTGGCAAACCATCCTAAGTTTGCGCCGACTTGTGCCACAATGTTTAACACACCGAATAAGATCATAAAGCCAATCATAAAATTGCCACCGTAAACTTTATAACTCGCTTGAGGGAATTTTTGACGGCTTGCTTTAGCAAGAAGTGCTGGTACGATTGCAGCCCAAATGGTTGCTGCTAATCCTGCATAACCAATGGCAATCACAAAACCATAAGGGAATTGTAAACTTAATAATAGCGGTGGTAAAAATGTCACTATTGTGGTTTTTGTTCGTCCTAACAAGCTGTCGTCAAATTTGAACAGATCCGCAATATAGTCAAATAAACCTAATGTTACGCCTAAGAATGATGTGGCAATCGCCATATAAGCGAAGAAATTTAATGCGACGGCAAGATATTCCACTTCAATATATTTATGTAATGCCTCTAGTAATGCGGAAACATCGCCGCCTTTTTCAATCACGGGGGCAAATTCGGTGCGAGGTAAATTACCTTGCACAGCAAGTTGCCATAAAATATAAATTACGAGTGCTAATCCCGTACCGATGAAGATTGATTTCATGACTCGGAGACCATCACGGTTGTAATATTTTACTAAGCTCGGCACATTTCCATGGAAACCAAAAGACACTAAGCAAACTGGAAGTGCGGTGAATAAATAAGGTAAATATGTTTGTTCGCCTTCAGCAACGGTATTGAATAAAACTTCTGTTTTTACAGAGCTTAATAAACCGGTAGTAGAAAGGAAAAAAGCGACCACCATCCCGACAATTAACACAGTTGTGAAACGATCCACAGCTTTGGTTGAAAGCCACACGAAGGCGGCAAGGATAAAGCAGAAAATTAAAGATCCTGAAGTTCTTCCAATATCCACCGCACTTTCAGCAGAACTGAATGCTTGGTTGAGCAGATTTTGTGTAATGCCTCCGCCTGAGGTGATGTAGGCATAAGTCAAAATATACAAGACGAAAGCAACGGAAAGACCATTGATAATATTCCAACTTTTTCCTAATAAATCTTTAACGATGGTGTCAAAACTCGAACCTGTTGGATAATGTAGATTAGCTTCTAGGATCATTAATCCTGATGTTGTCATACAAAACCAAGTATAAATTAAAGCGAGAATCGAACCAATAAACCATACACCAGCCGTTGAAGTTGGGTTAGCCAGCATACCTGCACCGATAGCTGTACCAGCGATGATCATCGCACCACCTAAGAGAGAAGGTAATCTTTGTTGTGTCATAAAATGCCTCTAAAATAAATTTGCACTATTATAGTAGTGCAAGAGGAAAGTGCTATATATTTATATCGATAAAAAGGGGATATTTAGCCCCCTTTGTAATGTTGCCAAAGCATTCATTATTGACGGTAATCCGACAAAAATCTTGCTAATTTTGTAATGGCTTCTTCAAGTTGATTTACATAAGGAAGAGTAACAACACGGAAGTGATCTGGTGAATGCCAATTAAATCCTTTACCGTGCACAAGTAATACTTTTTCTTGGCGGAGTAAATCAAGCACCATTTTTTCATCACTGTGAATATGGAATTTTTTCACATCAATTTTGGGGAACATATACATCGCCCCCATTGGTTTCACGCAAGTAATGCCTGGAATTTGAGTGATGAGATCGTAGGCTTTATTTCGTTGCTCAAGTAATCGACCGCCCGGTAAAATAAATTCATTAATACTTTGATAGCCACCAAGTGCGGTTTGAATTGCATGTTGCATTGGTACGTTGGCACATAAACGCATTGATGCCAGCATATCCAAGCCTTCAATATAACCTTTCGCATTATGTTTTGGTCCGTTCAAAATCATCCAGCCTTGGCGGAAGCCTGCAACTCGATAAGCTTTTGATAAACCATTCAGTGTAACCGTTAATAAATCAGGAGCAAGTGCGGCAATATGATGATGCACCGCGCCATCGTATAAAATTTTGTCGTAGATTTCGTCTGCGAAGATAATCAAATTATTTTGGCGCGCGATTTCCACAATTTCTTGTAATAACTCCTTGCTATACACTGCGCCAGTTGGGTTGTTCGGGTTGATGATGACAATCGCTTTAGTCTTCGCATTCACCTTGGCTTTAATATCATCAATAGCGGGAAACCAATTCGCGTTTTCATCACAGAGATAATGCACTGCTTTACCGCCAGAAAGTGTTACCGCAGCAGTCCAAAGCGGATAATCAGGCATCGGCACGAGTACTTCATCGCCATCATTGAGTAATGCTTGCATGGCCATTGTGATAAGCTCAGATACGCCGTTACCAATATACACATCATTGACGGTCGCGCCGTGAATCCCTTTTGATTGGTAATATTGAACAATGGCTTTACGAGCAGAATATAACCCTTTTGAATCACAGTAGCCTTGCGCTGACGGCAAATTACGTAGCACGTCCACTAAAATTTCATCTGGTGCTTCAAAGCCGAAAGGTGCGGGATTACCGATATTTAGTTTTAAAATTTTATTGCCTTCTTCTTCTAAGCGTAGTGCTTCTTTGTGTACTGGCCCGCGAATGTCATAACATACGTGTTCTAATTTGTCGGATTTTGGGAATAATCTCATAGTGAAATCCTTTTGTTTCTAATAAATTTTTCGAGAAAAGTGCGGTTAATTTACGCTGAATTTTCAATATTGAAAAGATTTTGTAAAAAAATTTTTTGTCACTAACAATCTGCGGTAGAATACGGCTAATTTTTGTGTATTTAAAACAAAATCTAATGAGTTATTTAGCGCAGGCAATAGGCGAGTTAAAATCGCAAATTCACGCATATTTACAGCAATCAACGAATGAACTTGTCCGTTTTCAGGTGAAACTGGACAAGGTCGATTTGTTGGCGTGGCTGAAAGGTCAATTTGCGTATCCACAATTTTATTTACATTTTCGTGATGAAGCAAAAGCATTGGCAGCTCTTGGTGAAGAGCGGTCATTTTCACAGTTAAATTTAGCGCAAGAGTTTATTGAAGAAAGTGGTTTTCCACTGGTAGGCGGTTTGCAATTCCAAGGTACCGCACAATTTGTATTGCCAAAAATTCTTGTTGAACAGGATGAGAAAGGTGCATTGGTATCATTTTTTGTGAAAGATAAGCAAAGCGCGAATGATACTTTAGCCCACCTCAAAACTTTTGAAAATATCACCGCACTTTCTGCTTTGCCAAAACAAATTCCTTTGCATACAGAGCCTCGAGCTAACGAAAGAACTTGGTGTGATTGGGTCAATCAGGCTTTGGTAGAAATTAAAAGTGGGGAACTGACAAAAATTGTATTAGCCAATGAAACCACTTTTCATTTAAAGCAAGCGATTAATGCGTACGATTTTTTAGTAGAAAGCGAAAAACAAAATCAAGGTTGTTATCATTTTTTGTGGGCTGAAAATCCTTATTCGGTTTTTGTCGGTTCTACGCCAGAACGCCTATTTGCTCGTGAGTATAACTTGTTGCTAACCGAAGCTTTGGCGGGGACAGCATCGGTTTCTGAAAGTGAGGAAGAAACGCAATCTCAAGCCAATTGGTTATTAAATGACGAGAAAAATTTAAAAGAAAATTGGTTGGTTGTAGAAGATATTTCGCAGAATTTACGTAAGCAAGTAGAAAGTTTTGATGTAAGCAATGTGGAATTGAAACCGTTACGTAAAGTACAACATTTGATTCGTAAAATTCGTGCAAATTTGACCGCACATTATGCAGATGTAAATATATTAAAAGCGATTCATCCTACAGCAGCAGTATCGGGGTTGCCACAGCAACAAGCCAAAATGATTTTGTCAGAAATTGAAACCTTTGATCGAGGCTGGTATGCGGGAACATTGGGTGTGATGAGCGATGCATGTTCAGAGTTTTGTGTGGCGATTCGTTCTGCCTTTATTGAAGGTCATCGTATTCGAGTATTTGCTGGCGCAGGTATTGTGGCAGGCTCGCATCCATTGGAAGAATGGAAAGAAATTGAACGTAAAGCAGCAGGGTTGATTTCCTTGTTTGCAGAAGAAAAATGATAACGGAGAAAAAAATGTCGGTAAGCGTGTTTAATCGTTGTTGGTCGAAAGTGATTTTAGAAACCTTGGTGCGCCAAGGCGTTTCTCACGTTTGTATCGCGCCAGGTTCGCGTTCGACACCTTTAACTCTTGAAGCCGTACGTTTGCAAAATGCGGGTTCAGTCACTTGTCATACGCATTTTGATGAACGTGGTTTAGGTTTTTTTGCACTTGGTATTGCCAAAGCAACTCAATCACCTGTTGCCATTATTGTGACATCAGGCACGGCGACTGCAAACCTTTATCCAGCAATTATTGAAGCACGCCAAACGGGTGTGAATTTATTGGTTTTAACTGCTGATCGTCCACCAGAACTTTGGGAGTGCGGTGCAAATCAGGCCATTTTGCAGCAAAATATGTTTGGTCAGTATCCAGTTGCAAATGTTAATTTACCTAAACCGAACGCAGATTATTCTGCGCAGTGGTTGATTTCTTTACTTGAACAGGCAGTTTTCCAACAAAAACAACAAGGTGGTGTTGTTCATATTAATGTGCCATTTGCCGAGCCACTTTATGATGCAACTGATGAGGAGGTAGATTCTCACCCTTGGCTGCTGCCGTTACAACGCTGGTTAATTCAAACTAAGCCTTGGATGAATGTGGAAGCGCAACAGAACGAAGTATTAATGCATGAAAACTGGGATCATTGGCGTACCAAACGAGGTGTCGTTGTGGTTGGTCAATTACCTGCAGAGCAAGCGATGGGCATTAACTCTTGGGCAAGTGCTATGGGCTGGGTATTACTGACGGATATTCAATCCGGTGTTGTTCCAACGACGCCTTATGAAGATATTTGGCTTGCGAACCAAACTGTTCGTGAAAAACTTCTGCAAGCTGATATTGTGATTCAATTTGGTGCACGCTTTATCAGTAAACGAATTAATCAATTCTTACAGGCATTTAAAGGTGAATTTTGGTTGGTTGAACACAGCGGTAAAGCATTAGATCCTTATCATCATTCGCTTACTAGATTTAATGCTAAAGCACATCATTGGTTGCGTGCACATCCTCCTTTACGCCAAAAGCCTTGGTTGCTTGAGCCGTTAGCTTTATCTAAGTTCTGTGCGACCTTTATTGAACAGCAAGTCGGTGGAAATTTAACAGAAGCCTCGCTTGCATTACGTTTACCAACACTTTTACCTTATAACGGTGTTTTATTTTTAGGTAATAGTTTACTTGTTCGTCTGGTTGATGCGCTAACGCAATTACCAGAAAGTTATCCCGTTTATACCAATCGTGGTGCGAGTGGAATTGATGGTTTGTTGGCTACGGCAGCTGGAATTGGTATTGGTTCAAATAAACCTGTTGTTGCGGTGATTGGCGATACGTCCACTTTATATGATTTGAATTCTTTCGCATTATTCAAAAATGTTACGCAACCAACGGTAATCTTTGTGATCAATAATAATGGTGGCGCGATTTTTGATATGTTACCTGTGGATGAACAAGTCAAAGATCAGTTCTATCGATTACCGCATAATGGCGATTTTTCTCAAATTGCGGCAATGTTCGATCTCAAATACGCTCATCCTTATACTTGGGCGGATCTCAATTCCGTTGTTAAACAGGCTTATAGTCGCCGCAAGGCAACGTTAATTGAAATTAAAACGAATCCGAGTGATGGTAGTAGTTTGTATAAACGCTTAATCGAGCAAATTAGTCACGCCGTGATTGGTGCTTAAGTATTCTGTAGGCGGGCTTTAGTCCGCCATATTTTATTATTTTCTATCAATAATCCCTTCAATGATAAACATCATTTTTCTTCACGGACTTCTTGGTACAAAAAACGACTGGCAAAAAGTCATTGAAAATCTACCGCACTTTAATTGTATTGCGCTAGATTTACCTTTTCATGGGCAAGCTAAAGACATTGAAGTCACAAATTTTGAAGAAACGGCGGAGTATTTGGCTCAGCAAATCAAAAGTGCGGTGAAAAATGAGCCGTATTTTCTTGTTGGGTATTCTCTAGGTGGAAGGATTGCTTTGTATTATGCACTGCAAGCTCAGGTGGAACGATCTAATTTGCAAGGCGTTATTTTAGAAGGGGGGAATCTAGGTTTAAAAACTGACGAAGAAAAGCAAATTCGTTTTCAACATGATTTTGCTTGGGCGCAACGTTTTATGCAAGAATCGTCAGAAAATGTATTAAATGATTGGTATCAACAGCCCGTGTTTTCTCATTTGACTGCAGAAGAAAGACAGAAGTTAGTTGAAAAACGAAAATCAAGTTACGGGGAAAATATTGGTAAGATGCTGCTGGCGACAAGTTTATCTAAACAACCTGATTTTAGTGAAAAAGTGCGGTTAAGTGCTTTGCCATTTTTTTATTTTTGTGGCGAACGAGATCATAAGTTCCAAGTTTTAGCCAAAGAAAATCAAATTGATTTAGTAACCATTCCTTCCGCTGGGCATAACTCGCATTTAGAAAATTCAAAATATTTCTCTGAAAAAATAGAAAATTGCATATTAAAAATTGCTAGACCTTAGTTAAAATGCTAGGATTCAACCCTTTCTTTTTATAATAAACTACTAAGGAAATACAATGTCTACACAACTTCGTAATAATCCGATGAAAGTGGCGTTAGCCTCGATGGTCGGTACGGCAATCGAATTTTTTGATTATTATATTTATGCGGCTGCGGCTGTATTAGTTTTCAATACGCAATTCTTCCATAGCGATGATCCGCTTTCTAATGATTTACTTTCTCTTTCTACGCTTGCTTTAGCATTCTTTGCACGTCCAATTGGTTCCGCATTATTTGGTCACTTTGGCGATAAAATTGGTCGTAAAAAAACCTTGGTTGCCTCACTTGTTTTAATGGGTGGTTCAACAGTGGTAATTGGTTTACTTCCTAACTATGCTCAAATCGGTATCTGGGCGCCAATTTTGCTTTGCGTATGCCGTGTTGGTCAAGGTATTGGACTCGGTGGTGAATGGGGCGGTGCAGCTTTAGTCGCAACAGAAAATGCGCCAGAAGGTAAACGTGCATGGTACGGTACTTTCCCTCAATTAGGTGCGCCAATAGGCTTATTTGTAGCGAATGCAACATTCTTTTTAGTTAGCTATTTCCTCGGGCAAGATGCCCTTGTGGAATGGGCATGGCGTATCCCATTTGTATCTTCCATTTTATTAGTTGTAGTTGGTTTATATGTTCGCTTAACTTTGCACGAAAGCCACGTATTTGTGGAAGCAGAGCAAAAAGGCAAAAAATTGAATGCACCAGTGAGTGTTGTTTTTACTAAACACTTAAAACCAATGATCATTGGCACATTTATTATGGTAGCAACTTATTCTTTGTTTTACATTATGACGGCTTTTGCGCAGGCATATTCTCGAACCGCACCAAAGCTTTCTGAAGCAGGTTATGCGCTTGGCTTAGGTATCCCAGCAAATACATTTACTGGCTTGTTATTAATTAGTGCCATTGTATTTGGTATTTTTATCAGTATTTCTGGTGTTTATGCTGATAAAATTGGTCGCCGTAAATGGTTGATTTGGGTGACGGTGGCTGTTGGTGTACTTGGTTTAACCATGCCATTCTTTTTAGAAAATGGTACCCCGATGAGCGTATTTGCATTCTTAGTGATTGGTATGGCGATCATGGGGATGACATTTGGTCCAATGGCTGCGCTATTGCCAGAATTATTTCCAACAGAAGTACGTTATTCAGGCGCATCTCTCGCCTATAATTTAGCATCCATTATTGGTGCAACGATTGCGGCGATGATTTCTTTAAAAATTAACGCGTCATTCGGTGTAATGGGCGTAGGAATTTATTTAGCAATCAATGCTCTCATGACGCTATTAGCATTATTAGCATCAAAAGAAACTAAAAACGTAGATTTAACACAAATCTAATTCTAGTTAAGAAAAAAGAGCGGTGAAAAATTTCACCGCTCTTTTGCCTTTCTTTAGTTTATTTTCAATATTAACTTTCAAACGAATCTTTTAATCGTTCATCTGCTCGACGAGATTCACTTTTATGTTGAAGTTTATTAAGCTGGCGCTCCAATTTTTCCTCAACTTCATTAATTGCTTTATACATATCATCTGAGGTTGCACTTGCCAATAAATTGCCCAGTGGCGTGCCAATAGATGCTTCTACAGTAAATCCATTCGGTACTTTGTTTAAAACAAAATGTGGGTTGATTAACTGTGTTTGCCATTTACCTAATTTCGCGAGTCTTTCCTCCACGTGTTCACGAATTGCATGGGTGATTTCCATTTGTTTGCTGGTGATATTAAGTGTCATAGCATTTACCTCTTTGTTGCGTGATTTACAGTTTTCTTTAACTACAAAATAGCTTTCTTAATTCGGGTTTTCAAGGGCTTTAAGAGGAAATATCAAAGTAATTTTTAAAAATATGATCTATGTCTAATTTCTGAAAAAAGCTGCTTTTCTTTCGAAGATAAGTTGTTAAGATGGGAAATTGTGATAAGAAAAAAGGTGTGAATATTGATTGTATCCACACCTTTTTTCATTTGATTATTCTACGATTTCGTCTTGATCGTGATGATTTATTTTCAAGCGTTGGAAATAATCTTTTGTTTCTTCAATCACAACTTTTCGCAATCCGATGAGCGCGATGAGATTTGGAAAGGCCATTAAACCATTTACGATATCGGCGATAATCCATATTAAATTTAAATGTAAGAATGAGCCTAATCCCACCAACACAATATAAGCTAAACGATATAGTTTTACGCCACGAATACCAATGAGGTAAACAAAGCAACGTTCACCATAGTAACACCAGCCTAAAATAGTTGTGAATGCAAAAAATAATAAACCGACGGTTACAATCGTTGCGCCAATTGATGTCTCTAAACCTTGTGCAAAGGCATAGTTTGTTACTGTCGCACCCGCTAATTCAGGATTGTTCCACGCTCCCGTTAATACCAATACAATACCTGTCATTGTACAAACGATGATGGTATCTAAGAATGTACCTGTCATGGAAATTAAACCTTGGCGAACAGGTTCACGAGTTTGTGCCGCTGCGGCTGCAATTGGTGCGCTTCCTAAACCTGATTCATTGGAGAAAATGCCTCGAGCGACGCCTGATTGAATAGCCTTCATTACGGTAAAGCCAACAGCCCCGCCTAGCGCCGCTTGCGGATCAAAAGCACTATAAATAATTAATGAGATTGCATCTGGTACTTTTTCTATATTTAAAAGGATAATAACCAGTGAAGTTGTGACGTATAAAATCGCCATAAACGGCACAATTACCGATGATGCGGTTGCGATACGCTTTACACCACCAAGAATGATTAAGCCGACTAAAAGCGTCACAATAATTGCAGTAACTAAAACTGGAATATTAAAAGTATCTTGCATTGCATGGGTAATCGCATTGACCTGTGGGAATGTACCGATCCCGAAAAAGGCCACCATTACACCAAATAATGCAAATAATTTTGCTAGCCATTTGATACCTAATCCGCGTTCAATGTAATACATTGGACCGCCAGCCATAAATCCATTTTTATCGCGAACACGGTATTTAACCGCGAGTAAACATTCGGCATATTTTGTTGCCATTCCTAACAAGGCGACTAGCCACATCCAAAAAATAGCGCCAGGCCCACCTGCTTGTACAGCAGTTGCAACGCCCACAATATTACCAGTTCCGATTGTTGCTGCTAATGCGGTACAAAGTGCGGCAAAAGATGACACATCGCCTTTCCCGCCTTTATCTTTTTTAAATAAATAACCCAGCGCACGTGGTAAATAGCGAATTTGAATAAAACCTAAACGTAGCGTTAAATAGAGCCCTGTGCCCGATAAGAGTATGAGTAGCGGTGCTCCCCAAATAAAGCTATCAATAGCTGAAAGAATTGACTCAATTGTCATGTGATTCCTCGTCGTTTAAATCAAAAATAAACACGACAAGAAGACGAAAAGATACAATGGAAAAGAAAGTGCGGTGAAAGATAGATAATTTCCACACTTACGATAGATTGTCTTTTGCCCCTGTCCTTTTGCCTGAGCGTTTGAAAAACGATTGAAAAATTAACCGCTTTTTTGCGCCTTCGGCGTCCATTTCTAAAATGGATCTCTCCAAGGGTTCGTCCAGTAACAGTCCCTGCCATCGCACCTGAAAGATTTTACATCGTCGGTGTGGGGTCAATTCCCCGCTCTCCAGCTACCTTCATCCGAACTCATTTTTCATTGTGACAATCACAATGAAAGCGTATGGATTCTATCAAAATGGGAAATTAATTTCAAAAAGGAATTTTAAAATAGTCTCTCAGTTGATAGAAATAATGACTTTATTCTATATCCCCACAAAAACGATATCCTTCACCATGCACCGTCATAATGATATTTGGGGTATTAGGATGATCTTCAAAATGTTTTCTAATGCGTCGAATTGTGACATCTACGGTACGATCCTGAGGTTTCAATTCACGTCCCGTCATTTTTTTTAGTAATTCTTCGCGAGTTTGTAATTTTCCTGGATTTTCACAGAAATGTAGCATTGCACGAAATTCACTGCGCGGAAGTTTAAATTCTTGACCTTCTGGTGTAATTAAACTGTGGCTATTTAAGTCTAATTTCCAGCCATTAAAACGATAGAATTCTCGACCAAATGTATTTTCTTTTTCTTGATGCGGCATTGTGCGATGCAATAAATTTCGTGCACGGATAGTCAATTCTCGAGGGTTAAAAGGCTTGGTTAAATAATCATCTGCACCAATTTCTAGCCCTAGAATTTTATCGACTTCATTATCACGACCAGTTAAGAATATAAGTGGTAAGTTGAGTTCTTCGCGGAGCTCTCTTGCTAATAATAAACCGTTTTTACCAGGTAAATTAATATCCATCACCACCAAATTTATATTGTGGTTTTCTAACATGTGATGCATCTCTGCGCCATTTTCTGCTTCAAGCACATCATACCCTTCCGCTTCAAAAATCCCTTTAAGCGTATTTCGGGTAACGATTTCATCTTCAACAACGAGAATTTGTGGAGTAGCCATTTTCCATCCTTATACTTATTTTGGTGTATGCTATCATGATTCCATTCTAGCGGTGTAACATTGTTGTAACAATAAAAAAGTGCGGTTATTTTTTATAAGATTTTCCTTTTTATGATCTAAATCATAGTTTTAGATATTCAAATTTCTTTGTGATAGAATTTTGCGCATTTTTACTTTTCCTTTCAATTCTATGAAAAAACTTTTTCTTTTTTTTACACTGATTTTTACCACACTTGCAGCGAATGCTGGTCTATTTGATAAAAAACAATCTTTCTTGAAAGTAGATGATGCTTTTGCATTTTCCGCAACTTTATCTAAGGATAAAAGTCAATTACAGGTTCATTGGGATATTGCCGATGGCTATTATCTATATCAAGATAAGATTAGTGCTGAATTAGTTGGTAAATCGGATTCCCTCACTTTACATACTCAACAAGCAGCTGAATTACATCAAGATCCTTATTTTGGTGAAGTGAAGGTGTTTACTCGCTCAATTGATGGCGTGTTTAGCGGCGCATTTAGTCATGCTGATGATCAGGTTGAAATCAGTTATCAAGGATGTACCGAAGGTTTTTGCTATCCGCCTGAAACTAAAGTATTACGAATTGGGGATTTAGCCGTTTCTCAAGAGAAAATTGTCGAAAAAACAGTTGAAAAAAATACCGCACTTTTATCTGAACAAGATCGTTTAGCTGATGGTTTATTCCATAGTAAATGGGCGATCTTCGGTTTCTTTTTATTGGGATTGGGACTGGCTTTTACACCTTGTGTATTGCCAATGTTACCGTTGCTTTCTGCTATTGTTATCGGTCAGCAACAACGTCCAAATATGATGCGAGCGTTTAGTTTAGCTTTTCTTTATGTTCAAGGCATGGCGCTGACTTACACCTTGTTAGGGCTTGCAGTAGCGGCTATCGGTTTGCCGTTTCAAATTGCCTTGCAACATCCTTATGTAATGATTGGGCTTTCTATTTTATTTGTTGTTCTTGCCCTTTCAATGTTTGGCTTATTTACTATTCAATTGCCAAATAGCTTACAAAATAAACTCAATACATGGAGCCAAAAACAAACTTCGGGCGCTTTTGGCGGATCCTTTGCAATGGGAATGATTGCTGGGCTGGTGGCATCACCTTGTACATCTGCACCACTTTCTGGGGCTTTACTTTATGTGGCGCAAAGCGGTGATTTATTCACAGGCGCAGCAACCCTTTATTTACTCGCACTTGGTATGGGCGTGCCGCTAATGTTAATCACATTGTTTGGTAATAAAATTTTGCCAAAATCAGGTGAGTGGATGAACACAGTGAAACAAACATTCGGCTTTGTTATGTTAGCGTTACCTGTGTTTTTACTTTCTCGTATTTTGCCTGAAGCATGGGAGCCACGCTTATGGGCTGGATTAGCGACAGCATTCTTTATTTGGTTTGCGTTGCAGATGCCTAAGAGTGGTTTTGGCTATGCCATTAAAATTATTAGTTTTGCGTTGGCTATGGTTTCCGTACAACCTTTGCAAAATTGGATTTGGCAAACTCAGACTACAACACAAAGTGCGGTAGAAAATAAGCCTGTTTCTCAGGTTAAATTTAAGCAAATTAAAAATATTGAAGAATTTGACCGCACTTTAGCGGAAAATCCGCATTCTATCACGATGCTGGATTTATACGCGGATTGGTGTGTGGCTTGTAAAGAATTTGAAAAGCTGACTTTTTTAGATCCAAAAGTGCAACAGCAATTTCAAAATATCTTATTGTTACAAGTGAATATGACAAAGAATAGCCCAGAAAATAAAGCATTAATGGAGCGCTTTAATGTGATGGGATTACCCACAATTTTATTTTTTGATAAGCAAAATAATGAGATTCAAGGAAGTAGGGTAACGGGCTTTATGGATGCCGATTCTTTTTCTAATTGGATTGAAAAGCTACTTTAGTTATTTTTTACTTTTGGTAAAAAGTATTTTTCAATTTTAATTATTGTTTAACTATCCGCTAAAGATTAATATGGCGCCGTTTTAATTCATCTTTAAACAAAAGGAAAGCAAATGAACAATCTTGAAAAATATCGCCCTTATGTATTAGCGCTATTACGCATCACTGCTGCTTACATGTTTATCTTACATGGCACAGCAAAATTCTGGGAGTTCCCAATTTCCATGACGGGTGGAAATGGCCCGGTAGGTGACTCAATGATGATTGTAGGTGGCGTGATTGAAATTGTCGGCTCAATCTTATTAATTTTAGGATTATTTACGCGCCCAGCTGCGTTTATTTTATCTGGTCAAATGGCTTTTGCGTATTTCTTTATGCATGTGGCTGGAAAAGGGAATTTACTATTCCCAATTGCAAATGGCGGTGAGCTTGCGTTACTTTACTCTGTACTTTTCTTCTATTTTGTATTCTCTGGTGCAGGTGCTTGTGCCTTAGATAACAAGTTTTTTAAAAAGTAGTTTAGTTGTAGTTTCATAATTTAATCCTTTTATTTGCCCACATCTATGTGGGCTTTTTTATGCTTGAAATTTACCGCACTTTATTCGTATTACATTTTATTTAATCTTTCCTATATTTACGCAAACGATTGCGTTATAATTTACTCCGCTTATTTTTAACTATTTAATGAAGGAAAATGTAATGACAGATCGTCCAATTCGTCAGGTTTTACTGAGTGTTTCTGATAAAACCGGTATCGTAGAATTTGCTCAAGGCTTAGTACAGCGTGGTGTAAAACTACTTTCCACAGGCGGTACCGCAAAATTGTTGGAGCAACATGGCTTGCCGGTGACTGAAGTGTCTGATTATACGGGGTTCCCTGAAATGATGGACGGTCGCGTGAAAACCTTACACCCGAAAGTGCACGGCGGGATTTTAGGTCGTCGTGGCACGGATGATGCGATCATGCAGCAACATGGCATTGAAGGCATTGATATGGTTGTCGTGAATTTATATCCATTTGCAGCCACCGTGGCTAAACCGGATTGCACCCTAGCTGATGCGGTTGAGAATATCGATATTGGTGGTCCAACCATGGTGCGTTCTGCAGCGAAAAACCATAAAGATGTGGCGATTGTAGTAAATAATGGTGATTTCAATGCAATTCTTGCGGAAATGGATAAACACCAAAACAGCCTAACACTTGAAACCCGTTTTGACCTTGCGATTAAAGCCTTTGAACATACCGCTCAATATGATTCCATGATTGCCAACTACTTTGGACAAATGGTGAAACCGTATCATGTAGCTGAGGAAGAAGATGCGAATGCGAAGTGCGGTCAATTCCCAAGGACTTTAAACCTTAACTTCGTGCGTAAACAAACCATGCGTTACGGCGAAAATGCCCATCAAAATGCAGCCTTTTATGTTGATTTGAATGTGAAAGAGGCGAGCGTAGCTACGGCTAATCAACTCCAAGGTAAAGCCTTGTCTTACAATAATATTGCAGACACTGATGCAGCCCTTGAATGTGTAAAAGAATTTGATGAACCGGCCTGTGTGATCGTTAAACATGCCAATCCATGTGGCGTGGCTTTAGGAAAAGATATTTTAGACGCCTATAATCGAGCTTACCAAACCGATCCAACGTCTGCATTTGGCGGCATTATTGCTTTCAACCGTGAATTAGACGAAAAAACCGCGAATGAAATTGTGGAACGCCAATTCGTTGAAGTGATTATTGCACCGAAAGTTTCTGCTGAAGCGCAAGAAGTCGTGAAACGTAAGAAAAATGTTCGTTTGCTTGAATGTGGTGAATGGACTTCTCGTTCTGAACGTTTAGATTTCAAACGTGTAAACGGCGGTTTGTTAGTACAAGATGCAGATTTAGGCATGGTTGGCTTGGATGATTTAAAAGTAGTGAGTAAACGTCAGCCAACTGAACAAGAATTAAAAGACTTATTATTCTGCTGGAAAGTGGCGAAATTTGTGAAGTCCAATGCCATTGTTTACGCCAAAGATAATCAAACTGTCGGCATTGGTGCAGGCCAAATGAGCCGCGTATATTCTGCAAAGATTGCGGGTATCAAAGCTCAGGATGAAGGTTTAACTGTCGCAGGTTGCGTGATGGCATCTGATGCGTTCTTCCCATTCCGTGACGGTATTGATGCAGCTGCGAAAGTAGGTATTCAATGTGTGATTCATCCGGGCGGCTCAATGCGTGATCAGGAAGTGATTGATGCAGCAGATGAGCATAATATGGTGATGGTATTAACTGGAATGCGTCATTTTAGACATTAATTTATGTCGTCACTTCGCTCAATGAGCGACTTATTCCTCCCTCATCTTTCGTAAAGAGGGGGTTAGGGGGAGATTTAAACGATGCTAAATATACTATGAGGTTGAAATAACTTCTGCCAAATCTCCCCTACCCCTCTTTGCTAAAGAGGGGATTAAATTCAAAAAGATACAAGGAGCATTATGAACATCCTCATCATCGGAAATGGCGGTCGTGAACACGCCTTGGCTTGGAAAGCTGCAAAATCTCCGCTAGCAGATAAAGTTTTTGTCGCACCAGGCAACGCAGGTACAGCATTAGAGCACAAAGTAGAAAACGTGAATATTTCTGCAACAGATATCCCCGCATTAGTGAAATTAGCTCAAGATAAGCAAATTGGATTAACCATTGTTGGCCCTGAAGCACCGCTAGTGATTGGTGTGGTTGATGCATTTCGCGATGCCGGATTGAAGATTTTTGGTCCAACTAAATCAGCTGCTCAATTGGAAGGTTCAAAGGCATTCACTAAGGACTTCCTCGCTCGTCATAAAATTCCAACGGCAGAATATCAGAACTTCACCGAAGTAGAGCCGGCATTGGCATACTTACGAGAAAAAGGTGCACCAATTGTCGTCAAAGCAGATGGTTTATCGGCGGGTAAAGGCGTCATCGTGGCAATGACATTGCAGGAAGCGGAAGAGGCTGTGCGTGATATGCTTTCTGGCAATGCTTTTGGCGAAGCGGGTAGCCGAGTGGTGATTGAAGAGTTTCTAGATGGTGAGGAAGCCAGCTTTATCGTCATGGTAGATGGTAAAAACGTCGAACCTATGGCAACTAGTCAAGATCATAAACGTGTAGGCGAAAATGATACAGGCTTAAATACTGGCGGTATGGGTGCGTATTCGCCTGCGCCAGTGGTGACACCAGAAATTCATGATCGCATTATGCGAGAAGTGATTTATCCAACAGTCAATGGCATGGCGGCAGAAGGCAATGTTTACACCGGTTTCTTGTATGCTGGACTAATGATTATGCCGAACGGTCAACCAAAAGTGATTGAATTTAACTGTCGTTTTGGCGATCCAGAAACGCAGCCGATTATGTTGCGTTTGGAGTCGGATTTGATAGAACTTTGTCTTAAAGCCTGTGATGGTAAATTGGACGAAGTGAAATCCCAATGGAATCCAAAATCTTCCTTAGGGATTGTTTTGGCGGCTGAGGGCTATCCAGGCGATTATCGCAAGGGCGATGAAATCACCGGTTTGCCACAAAGTACGGTCGAAAATGAGAAAGTTTTCTTAGCGGGCGTTGCAGAACAAGAAGGCAAGTTAGTCACGAACGGCGGTCGCGTGCTTTGTGTTACTGCATTAGGCGAAAGCGTATTTGAAGCACAACAAAAAGCCTTAAAACTTGCTGAGCAAATTCAATGGTCTGGACGTTTTTATCGTCGAGATATTGGTTACAGAGCTGTGGAACGAGAGTTGCCAAAATAATTCATATCATTATGATGAATTAATTTCATTTAAGTGATGAAAATTTAGGAATGAAATTTTAATTAAGTTTTTATCCATAAACAGTTAAACTATCTGCCATAAATTACATAACAGGAGAACACAATGTTTACAAGAAATATGACTATTGCTGATTACGATCCAGTATTGTGGCAAGCGATCCAAGATGAAAATCGTCGTCAAGAAGAACATATCGAACTAATTGCATCTGAAAACTATGCTAGTCCGCGCGTGATGGAAGCTCAAGGTTCACAATTCACTAATAAATATGCTGAAGGCTATCCAGGTAAACGTTATTACGGTGGTTGTGAGTATGCTGACATTGTGGAACAATTAGCAATTGACCGTGCGAAAGAATTATTTGGTGCTGATTACGTGAATGTTCAACCGCACTCTGGATCACAAGCAAACGCTGCAGTGTACGGTGCATTGATTAATGCGGGCGATACTATTTTAGGTATGGATTTGGCTCACGGTGGGCACTTAACTCATGGTGCAAAAGTCAGTTTCTCAGGCAAGATTTATAACTCTGTGCTTTATGGAATTACTGCGGATGGCTTAATTGATTATGAAGATGTTCGTCAAAAAGCATTAGAATGTAAACCAAAACTTATCGTTGCTGGTTTCTCGGCTTATTCACAAGTTGTGGATTGGGCGAAAATGCGTGAAATCGCAGATGAAGTTGGTGCGTATTTATTTGTGGATATGGCACACGTAGCAGGATTAATTGCAGCGGGTTTATATCCAAATCCACTTCCGCACGCACATGTTGTAACCACTACCACCCACAAAACATTAGGCGGCCCACGTGGTGGTTTAATTCTTTCATCTTGTGGCGATGAAGAAATCTACAAAAAATTACAATCATCCGTATTCCCTGCAAATCAAGGTGGTCCATTAGTTCATATTATTGCGGCAAAAGCAGTTTGCTTTAAAGAAGCATTAGAGCCTCAATATAAAGAATACCAAGCAAATGTAATCAAAAATGCGAAAGCAATGGTTGAGGTATTTAAACAACGTGGTTATGACGTTGTATCAAATGGTACTGAAAACCACTTGTTCTTAGTAAGTTTCATTAAACAAGGATTAACAGGTAAAGCAGCTGATGCGGCATTAGGCAAAGCAAATATTACAGTGAATAAAAATGCTGTACCAAACGATCCGCAAAAACCATTTGTTACTTCAGGTATCCGTGTAGGTACACCATCTGTGACTCGCCGTGGTTTCAATGAAAATGATGTGCGTGAATTAGCGGGCTGGATGTGTGATGTTTTAGATGCTTTAGGCAAAGAAAATGAAGAACAAGTGATTGCTGAAACTAAAGAAAAAGTATTAGCAATTTGTAAACGTCTTCCAGTTTATCCGAAATGATTTATTTTCTTTCGTTGATTATATGGTTAGCGGCGATCAATATCGCCGCTTATTTTTTATGGAAAATTATATGACTTATATTGTTGGATTAACTGGTGGCATTGGTAGTGGTAAAACAACGATTGCTAATTTATTTGCCGATCTTGGTGTACCTCTACTGGATGCGGATGTGGTTGCTAGAGAAGTCGTCGCGAAAGATTCCCCCTTATTGTCAAAAATTGTTGAACATTTTGGTGCTCAAATTTTAACGGAACAAGGCGAGCTTAATCGCGCGGCTTTACGAGAGCGAGTGTTTATCCGTGATGAAGATAAATTGTGGTTAAATAATCTTTTACATCCCGCTATTCGTGAACGAATGAAACAACAACTCGCTGAACAAACTGCGCCTTACACATTATTTGTCGTCCCTTTATTAATAGAAAATAAATTGACCGCACTTTGTAATCGTATTTTGGTGGTGGATGTGAGTCCACAAACTCAACTTGCTCGTTCAGCTCAACGAGATAACAATAATTTTGAGCAAATTCAACGAATTATGAATTCTCAAGTTTCTCAACAAGAGCGTTTAAAGTTGGCGGATGATGTGATTAACAATGATGCTGAACTGGCCCAAAACTTACCGCACTTGCAACAAAAGGTGCTAGAATTACACCAGTTTTATTTACAACAAGCGGAACATAAAAATGTCTGACGAAATGATTGAAGTACCTTGTCCGATTTGCCAAAAATCTGTGCCTTGGACAAATGAAAGTACTTTTCGACCTTTTTGTAGCAAACGTTGCCAGTTAATCGATCTTGGCGAATGGGCGGCTGAAGAAAAAGCGATTCCAAGTGATACTGCAGATTTTGCAATGGATCCAAATGTGAGTGATGAATGGAGCATTAAATAGAGATTAACCGATAGGAAACCCTATTGGTTAATTTTTATAAGTGCGGTCCTTTTTTGAGGATTTTCCCTAAGCATGCTATGCTAAACGTAATTTTATTATTCTAAAATGTGATTTTTATGCAACAAGATTATTTAAGCCAACAACGATTCTCCGATCTTCCTCTACATCCGATTGTACGAGATGCTTTGGCAAAAAAAGGCTTTGATTTTTGTACCCCAATTCAGGCTTTATCCTTGCCTATCAGTTTAAATGGACGAGATGTCGCAGGACAAGCTCAAACTGGTACAGGCAAGACAATGGCTTTTTTAACGGCTACTTTTCACCATCTTTTAACTCACCAAGATCCTAATCTTGAATATCCTCACCCAAGAGCTTTGATTTTAGCGCCTACTCGAGAATTAGCGGTGCAGATTAGTAATGACGCTGAATTTCTTTCAAAAGCGAGTGGATTAAAGACCGCACTTGCCTATGGTGGCGATGGTTATGACAAACAGCTACAAGCGATTGAGCGTGGCGTAGATATTTTGATTGGTACGACAGGGCGAGTTATTGATTATGTGAAGCAAGGCGTAATTAGTTTAGATGAGATTCAAGTTGTCGTGCTAGATGAAGCGGATCGAATGTTCGATCTTGGATTCATCCGTGATATTCGTTATTTATTGCGTAAATGCCCCGCTCCACAAGCGCGTTTAACGATGTTATTTTCAGCGACGCTTTCTTATAAAGTACGTGAATTAGCATTTGAAGATATGAATGATCCTGAATATATTGAAATCGAACCGGAACAAAAAACAGGCCACCAAATCAAAGAAGAACTCTTTTATCCATCTAATCAGGATAAAATGGCACTTCTCTTAACCTTAATGGAAGATGAATGGCCTGAGCGCTGTATTGTGTTTGCGAATACGAAACATCGTTGTGAAGAAATTTGGGGTTATTTGGCGGCTGATGGGCATCGTGTTGGTTTACTGACTGGCGATGTAGCACAGAAAAAACGTTTGTCGCTATTGAAACAATTTACTGACGGTGATTTAGATATTTTAGTAGCAACAGATGTGGCTGCTCGTGGCTTGCATATTTCTGATGTGACGCATGTTTTCAACTATGATTTACCCGATGATCGAGAAGATTATGTTCACCGAATCGGCCGTACTGGACGAGCAGGGGAAAGTGGAGTTTCGATTAGTTTTGCTTGCGAAGAATATGCGATGAATTTACCCGCAATTGAAGAATATATTGGCCATTCTATCCCAGTGAGCCAATATGAAACAGAAGCCTTGCTTGAACTGCCGAAACCGTATCGGTTAAAACGTACAGCTGCGCAAGGGCATACAAGACATCGTTCTTATCATACAAAATAGTGATATAATTTTTTTAGTCTTAATAATTAATAAGGAAATCATTATGGCCATTTTAGTGACAGGTGGCGCCGGTTATATCGGTTCTCACACAGTTGTAGAATTATTAAATGCTGGCAAAGAGGTGGTGGTATTAGATAATCTTTGCAATTCATCGCCAAAATCCCTTGAGCGTGTAAAACAAATTACAGGCAAAGACGCAAAGTTTTATGAAGGCGATATTTTAGATCGTGTTTTGTTACAAAAAATTTTTGCAGAAAATGAGATTAACTCGGTTATTCACTTTGCAGGGTTAAAAGCCGTAGGGGAAAGTGTTCAAAAGCCGACAGAATATTACATGAACAATGTCGCTGGCACCCTTGTATTAATTCAAGAAATGAAAAAAGCAGGTGTTTGGAACTTTGTATTTAGCTCATCTGCAACGGTTTACGGTGATCCAAAAATTATTCCAATTACAGAAGATTGTGAAGTCGGTGGTACAACCAATCCTTATGGTACATCTAAATATATGGTTGAACAGATTGTACGTGATACAGCAAAAGCGGAACCAAAATTTAGCATGACTATCTTGCGTTATTTTAATCCAGTTGGGGCGCATGAAAGTGGCTTAATTGGTGAAGATCCAAATGGCATTCCAAATAATTTGTTGCCTTATATCAGCCAAGTTGCCATCGGTAAATTAGCTCAACTTTCTGTATTTGGTAGTGATTACGACACCCATGATGGAACAGGAGTGCGTGATTATATTCATGTAGTGGATTTAGCTGTGGGGCATTTAAAAGCGCTTCAACGTCATGAAAATGATGCTGGTTTACATATTTATAACCTTGGTACAGGACATGGTTATTCCGTATTAGATATGGTAAAAGCCTTTGAAAAAGCCAACGACATTACAATTGCATATAAACTTGTAGAGCGCCGTCCTGGTGATATTGCGACATGCTATTCTGATCCTAGTTTAGCTGCAAAAGAGCTTGGTTGGGTGGCAGAACGTGGTCTTGAAAAAATGATGCAAGATACGTGGAACTGGCAGAAAAATAATCCAAAAGGGTATCGAGATTAATATTCTCTAATATTTGTTTTCTTCTTTATGAAGAACGCTAAACATTGGGGGATGTGATTAAAAATCCCCCTAATTTTTATACTTATCCTTTAATTGAAAGGCGAAGTTTCTAAAATACAACCAAAATTAACCGCACTTTATGTTAAATTCCCTTTCTTCCCAAATTTTTACACGCAAGATGTTAATTTGCGTATTCACAGGTTTTAATTCTGGTTTGCCATTATTTGTGTTATTGCAAATGTTGCCTGTTTGGCTAACAGATAAACATCTTTCAATTGAGCTTATTGGTGCAGTAACCGGTGTGATGTTGCCTTATGGATTGAAATTTTTGTGGGCACCATTATTGGATCGTTATTTTCCGAGTTTTTTAGGGCGTCGTCGTAGCTGGATGTTGCTTTCACAAGTGGCATTATTGATTTTACTTTACATAATTAGCCTGTTTGATCCGCTCACACAAATGAGTACGGTGGCAAATATTGCTTTGCTTATCGCCTTTTTTTCAGCCACACAAGATATCGTGTTGGATGCGTATCGTCGTGAAATTTTGAGTAATCATGAATTAGGTTTAGGAAATACTATTCATATTAATGCTTATCGAATTGCGGGATTAATTCCGGGTGGGCTATCGCTCTATTTGGCGGCGATTTATCCTTGGGAAACAGTCTTTTTATGGACCGCACTTTGTATGTTAGCGGGCATCTTCATGACACTATTTTTAGCAAAAGAGCCAAAAATAGACATGCAGCAAACTAATCAGCCTTTCTATCAAGCATTTTGGATTCCATTACAAGAATTTTTTCAGCGTAAGGGTGTCATTCAGGCTATCGGTTTTTTACTGTTTTTGTTTTTGTATAAGTTCGGGGATTCTTTTGCCACAACGCTACAAACCAAATTTATTTATGATATGGGGTTTAGCAAAGAGGATATAGCCATTGTTGTAAAAAGTACCGCACTTTGGTCAAGCATTTTATCTGGGCTTGCTGGTGGTGTGATAATGCTAAAACTGGGCATTAATCGTGCATTGTGGTTGTTTGGGCTTGTACAGATGGTGACAATTGGTGGGTTTATTTGGTTGGCAGCTTTCGGACATTTTGATGTTATTACATCTGCCGAGTTATGGAAACTGGGTGTTGTGATTGCGGCAGAATATATCGGCGTAGGACTTGGCACCGCGGCTTTTGTGGCTTTTATGGCGCGTGAGAGTAATCCTCTTTATACCGCAACACAGCTTGCACTTTTTACAAGCCTTTCAGCTTTACCAAGTAAAGTTTTAGGTATGCTTTCTGGTTATGTTGTGGGAGCAGTGGGATATTATCAGTATTTTTGGTTTTGTTTATTTTTAGCGATTCCAGGCATGCTTTGTTTATTTTGGGTTGCGCCTTGGAATCAAGAAAATAATACGGCTAATTCACTATAAAAGTGCGGTAAAAATTATAAAAAATTTGACCGCACTATGCTTTATCAGTATCTTAATCACGTTTTTTATTAATGGAGATTTTTTATGAAAATTATTCTTTTAGGTGCACCGGGTGCAGGTAAAGGCACTCAAGCACAATTTATTATGAACAAATTTGGTATCCCGCAAATTTCAACTGGCGATATGTTCCGTGCAGCAATCAAAGCAGGGACTGAACTTGGCAAACAAGCCAAAGCATTAATGGATGAAGGTAAATTAGTACCAGATGAATTAACCGTTGCGCTTGTAAAAGATCGTATTGCTCAACCTGACTGCGCAAATGGTTTCTTGTTAGATGGTTTCCCTCGTACTATTCCACAAGCGGATGCATTGAAAGATTCAGGCGTTAAAATTGATTTTGTTTTAGAATTCGATGTGCCAGACGAAGTGATTGTTGAACGTATGAGTGGCCGTCGTGTACACCAAGCATCTGGCCGTTCTTATCATATCGTCTACAACCCACCAAAAGTGGAAGGTAAAGATGATGTAACTGGTGAAGATTTAATTATTCGTGCAGATGATAAACCAGAAACTGTATTAGATCGTTTAGCCGTATATCATAAACAAACCAGCCCATTAATTGATTATTACCAAGCAGAAGCGAAAGCGGGTAATACTCAATATTTCCGTTTAGATGGTACACAAAAAGTGGAAGAAGTTAGCCAAGAGTTAGATAAAATCTTAGGCTAAAAATAATCTAAAAAAATAAACCGCACTTTGGGTGACCTAAGTGCGGTTTGTTTTTTCTATGTTTTAATTAGTGGGTTGTTTTATTTTCATCAAAAACCGGTAATGGTTTATGTTCGGTTGCGACATAGCTATATACCACAGGCAATACGAACAAGGTGAAAATAGTACCAATGGATAATCCCGCTACAATCACTATCCCCATACTAAAGCGAGATACTGCTCCCGCACCTGTTGCATAGAGTAATGGAATTAAGCCTGCTACCATTGCTGCCGTTGTCATTAGAATTGGGCGTAAACGTACTTTGGCTGCATGAGTGATTGCCTCAATTCGAGTTTTACCATGGTTTAGCTGCTCTTCTTTTGCCACTTCACACATTAAGATACCATGCTTGGTGATTAATCCTACGAGAGTAATCAACCCAACTTGAGAATAGATATTTAATGTTGTTCCCGCGATGCTAAAGAAGGATAAAATATTTAAGCTCACTAATGCACCACTAACGGCTAATGGTACGGAAATCATAATTACCATTGGGTCACGTATAGATTCAAACTGAATGGCAAGTACCAAGAATATGATGATAACAGCCAATGCAAAAGTGACGGCTAATGCGTTACCTTCTTGGACTAATTGACGTGCTTCGGATTTAAAATCAAACGTATAGCCTTGCGGTAAATTGTCAGTCGCATATTGTTGTAGCCATGCAACAGCATCTCCCGTTGATGAACCAGGCATTGCTACAGCACTGATTTCAGCCGAATTTAACTGACTGAAACGTGGTAATGATGTTGGTTGTGTTTCTAGCTTCATCGTGATTAAACTGCTTAATGGCACAGATTGCCCATTACTTGCCGTTAAGTAATAGTTTTTGAATGCTTCGGGCGATAAACGATCATCACGTTTGACTTGCGAAATGACTTTATAAGCTCGTCCATCTACATCGACTCGCGTAATCGTCGCGCCAGATAAGAAACTCCCTAAAGTATTACTGATTTGTTGCATCGTGATACCGTAAGTACCAGCTTTCTCTTTATCTACTGAAATTGTCATTTGCGCCGTGTCATAGGTCAAATCTAAATCTGTATAAATAAATTTACCCGAGTCTTTCATTGCACTGAGGAATTTCTCTGCGGTATTTGCCAAAGATTTATAATCTTGTGCAGTTTTCAACACGATAGAGACTGGAGGGCCTTGTTCTCCCGTATCAATTTCAGGAAAGTTAAATGCAGATACGGAGACTTCTGGAATTGATTTCGCTTTTGCGTTGATTTCATTCATTACGGCAGATTGCTTGCGTGAGCGTTCTTTCCAGTCTTTCAATGTGATGATATTTAACGAGCTATTAGAAGTTGGCGCGCCCGCAATGCTCATACCAAAAGAGACTTCAGGTGTTTCCATTACATTTTTCATATATGGTTGCATTGCATTTTGAATGTAATCCACATTCACACTAGATGGCGCGTTACCAATCGCAATAAATGCGCCTTTATCTTCATTTGGCGTTAATTCACTAGAAAGAGAATTAAACAAAAATGGGAGCGTTGAGAAAATCACCACAGCAAAAGCCAGCATTGATTTACGATTGAGCATAACGAGATCAAGCATGTATTCGTAAATACGATTTACTTTACCTAAGGTATGTTCTACGCGTTCTTCCATCCATGTTGGTTTAGCGTTGGATTTAAGTAATTTACTACTCATCATTGGCGATAACGTTAATGCCACAACACCAGAAATAAATACCGCGCCAGCAAGGGTTAAAGCAAACTCTTTAAACAATGTGCCAGTAATCCCCCCCATTAAAGCCATCGGTGAATAAACTGCGATCAATGCGATAGTCATAGAAATTACAGGTACGGCGATTTCACGAGTACCAATAATTGCTGCACGGAATGGTGTTTCCCCTTCTTTTATATGGCGATCCACGTTTTCTAACACGACAATCGCATCATCAACTACTAAGCCGATAGCGAGAATAAGTGCTAATAATGTCATTAAGTTAATAGAAAAATCTAAACTTTGTAGCATCATTAAAACACCGATCAACGAAATCGGAATGGTGAGAACTGGAATTAAAATTGCGCGAAGCGATCCAATAAACATCAAAATAACCACTAATACAATAACAGTTGCTTCCACAATAGTTTTAATTACTTCATGGATTGAACTATTAATAGCAATAGTACTGTCATAAAGAATGTCAGTTTCCATACTATCCGGTAGTTGCTTTTTGATGTTTTCAAAGAGCGGTCGGATTTTTTCTGCAACGGTTAATGGGTTAGCCGATGAGGTTGGATTAATGCCTAATACAACAGAATCTGCACCATTTGCGGTTGCGCGAGAATTATCGCTTTCTTTGTTCAATTCAATGGTCGCAATATCGCGCAGGCGTACTAAATCATCACCACGAGAAGCAATAATTAAGTTACCTAATTGCTCAACGGATTTGGTCGTTGTTTCAACTTTGTTGCGGTAAGTGACATAGTAGCCGTTATCATTACCAGCCGCAGTTTGTACATTATTTGCAGAAAGGGCTGACATCACTGTTGGCGCAGAAAGATTTTGTGACGCCATTTTTTGAGGATCTAGCCAAATACGTAATGCATATTCCGCTGCACCAAATACTTGTACTCCAGCCACGCCTTCAATCGTAAAGAATTGAGGTTTGACTACGCGGTTAATGTAGTCTGTTACTTGGCTTGAGTCGAGTTTGTTGGAGCGAAAGCTTATATACATAATCCCCGTCCCACCAGAGGAAGATGCGACGCTTGGTGCTTCAATTCCACTTGGTAATTCAGAGCGCACAGCATTTACTTTTGCCAATACATCAGCAAGTGCTCCAGCAGGATCGGTATTCAGTTTCATTTTGACTGTAATAGTCGATGAATTTGGCGCACTGCTGGATGACATATAGTCAATGTTATCGGCTTGGGCGATAGATTCTTCTAATGTAGAAGTAACAAATGCTTGAATTAGATTTGCATCAGCACCAGGGTAGGCGGTTGTTACCGTAATTACCGTGGTGGTCATTTTAGGGTATTCACGCACTGCCAATTTCGAAATAGCTTGCAAACCTAAAATAATAATAAGCAAACTAATTGAAATCGCTAAAACAGGACGACGAATAAATATATCGGTAAATTTCATTCGTATTTCCTAGTTAATTAAAGGTTAGTTTTATTTACTGGCTCTGTTGCACCTACAATGTCTTTTTCAATCCATTCTACAAGACTGCCATTGCCGATACCTTGTTGACCACCAGTGATAATCTTATCACCCGGTTTTACTTCATTACCTTGTAATTGAGAATAAATACCTTGGCGATCTTTAGTAAATACGGTGATTTGTTTTGCTCGATATAAACGCTCTAATTTTTTGTTCTCAGCCATTTTCTCTTTATCTTCATCAGATAATGGTGTGAGTAAGTAAGCAATTTCACCATACATGTTGTAGCTAATAGCTACTTGTGGAACGACAACTTGATTTGTTTCTGTTGGAAGCGCAATGCGTAAACGTGAGAACATGCCTGAAAGCAATTTACGTCCATCTTCAGGATCAAATGTAGCCTGAACATCAACCAAACCTGTTGATGAATTAATAGCGGGTTCAATAGCCGTGATTCGAGCTGAAAATGTTTCGCCCAAGCGAGCATCTGTTGTCGCCGTGACGCGTTGACCGATATGCAATTTATCTAAATCATTTTGTGAAAGAGCAAAATCCACTTTCATTGAGCTCGTATCTTCTACACGCACAATTTCTGTTCCCACATTCACATATTGACCAACGTTTACTTTCACAATACCAGCTTTACCATCAAATGGCGCAACGATTTTACGGCGTTCAATTGCTGCTTTGAGAGATTCGATATTGGCTAATTGAGCATCATAAGCCGCTTTTGCGTTATCCATTTCTTGTCGTGAAACAGCATTGCTTTTCAATAAATTCGCATAACGTTGATAAGTTTGACGAAGAGCGGGGAGTTGTGCTTGTGCAGCTTGAAGGCTTGCATGTTCTACTGAACTGTCGAGTTCAATGAGTAAATCGCCTTTTTTAACTTGTTGGCCATTTTGCACAAGTACTTGAGAAATCGTACCTGCATTTTGTGTACTGAGCATCGCGCCTTGATTTGGACGCACAAGACCTGTTGTGTTGATAACTGGCGTCCATTCTCGAGGTTGAACTTCAAGTGCGGTCACTGGGCTTGAAGGTTCTGGCATTCCCGCAATGGCTCGGCTTATCATTACACCTTTTATCATATTAAAACCGATGACACCGGCAAAAATTAAGACAAATACCACTAAAATTATTTTCATAAAGAAAATATGTGAGCGTTTTGGTCTTTGATGTTGAGTTTGACTCATGTTTAAAGCTCCGTTATAAAATAACAACTATTATTTTTGAATTGCACGCCAAGAGCGTTCAATCACAGATTCTAAAATTTCAGGCTTAAGATCGAAATCGATAAATTTTGCATCAGAGGCTAGATTTATCGCAGTTTTCAAACTTAATAAAAAGAGAATATCTTCAGATAATTCCGCTAATAAGCCAGCTTTTTGTGCTTGATGATAAAATAAATCCCAACGGCAATTTTTAACGTTTTTACAAATATCCTTGAAATTAGGCAAAGATTCATATTGCTTTAAATTGGATAAGATAGTGGGATTTTCTTGTAAGAAATACCAAATGTTTTTCCACATTTGTCGATACTGTTCGAAAAAAGACTTAGTTTCATCAAAATCTTTTTCAAGTGTTGCTATAAACATTGAAAATACTCTGTGTGCAAATTGTTCAAGCAACTCATCTTTGTTTTTGAAATAAAGGTAAATCGTTCCTGCTGCTACATTCGCTTCTTTCGCAAGTTTGTGCATAGACAGCTGATTCAACCCTTCTTTTGCCATTAAACGATCTGTCGCTGAAAAAATCTGTTCAGCTAAGTCTGTTTTAGCTTGTCGCATAAGATCCTTGAGTAAAATAAGGAGCAATAATTGCTCAAAAATGAATGAGCGTTCATTTTATTTATTTTTTATTTTTTGGCAAGTTAAAAAACACAAAAGCACAACGAAAATGGGCAACATTTAAAAGCTAGATTTTTCAATAAACTTTTAAATGTTGCCCATTTTGACCGCACATTTGATTGGGAGAATAAAAAGCTAAATTGGCTCTAGTCCTAACACTTTACGACCGTTAATACTTGCGATGTTGACCATTTCATCTAAGTGTGGGAAACGGCAACCTGCAGCCAATAAGCTTAATTCTTGCCATAAATCGCCTTCACATAGAGGAACCATGTAATCACAAATATTATCTGTGCCTAGGGCAACAGTTATACCTTCGGGAATCATTTCATCTGCTGGCGTGAGCGCATTATGGAATGGCATAAGATCTTCTTTGCGATTACTGTCAATCCATGCCATAGGACAGGCGATCATCATCATTTTGGCTTTACGCATTTTTTCGTAAAGTTTGTAGCGATATTCTTTCGAATGTGAGCCAATGGAAATACCGTGGATACCCACAACTCGCCCCTCCATTCCATGTTCAATGGTTTTGTCGCAAAGTTGCTCAGTTTCTTTTTCACTTGGATTGTTGAATTGGTCGACATGTACATGACACATAATCCCAAGAGATTTGGCCTTATCTAACAAGATATCCATCGCCTCTAGGCCGCGTCCATAATCCAATTCATCACGATATGGTAAGCCGCCAATCATATCTACCATTTCCGCACCAATATCAAACCATTTACGCGCAGTGGGTTCGATTACTCCTTTTAAAGTTTGATTGGCAAATTTCAAAATAATGTCATGTTTATACACTTCGCGGGCTTTGTGTGCGGCAATAATTGCACGATCTTCACAAATTGGGTCTATATCGACAAAGGTACCAAATGCGGTTACACCTTGGGATATCATTAATTCAATAGATTGGCAAAAACGTGCGTAATAATCATCAACACTGGAAGTGCGTTTTACTTCATCCACTAAATCCCATTTTTGTTGCAAATTACTGCTATGATAAATCCCAATTTTCTCTGGCGTCATCGTAAAAGCGCGGTCAGCATGTGCATGGGCATTTACCCATCCGCCTTTTTTGATAATTTCATCGCGAATATAGGTTTTAAAACTACGAACGTGGCTTTTCATACAAACTCCGTAAAAAAGAAAGGATAAAAAGACGAGAATGTATATTAATTGAAAGGTGCTGTAAGTACGGCGAGAAGCATTATGATAATGTTATGAAAAACTCACGGATTTTCATTAATAACATTTTTCAGTCTTAAACTTAGTCGTGAGTATAAAGGCTTAATGGCAAAAAATCTATTCTTTTATGCCCTTATAGATTATTTTTCAAAGAAGAAATTTTGTAATTGGAAGGCTTCTAAGAAGATCCCAAGTGGCGGTCTGTCTGAAGATTGCTCAATATAATCCTTATCGAATTTTTTGTAATTACCTTTGCGATCAATATGGTATTGCGTTCCATCAGGTTGAATCACCACATTCCAGTGGAAATTAGAGGCAAGTACCCAGTCATCACCTTTAAGATCAAAGAGATTATGTCCTTGACTATAATCCATCAATGGGTTTTCTACACGGAATATAGTCTGCATTAACGCAGAGAAAATATCCGCATGATTACTTAATTCATTCTGTTTGCCTACGGGTAAATCTTTCCAATATACAAGCAATGGCACTTGAACTTCATCGCGCCCAAAGTAGTTTTCTCGCTCTTTTTCATTCATTTCATTAAAACTTAAACCATGCTCTGACGTGATGATGACTAATGTATTTTCAAGCGGTGTACTTTCTAACGCTTTTGCTAAAAGAGAATCAATGTCCTGCAAAGTGCGGTCATAATCTGATGGATTTTTAGCCTCCAAGGCTAAATCCAAATAAGCAAACCAAGGTGAGTCAGTTTTTTGTGCTTTAATAAAATCATTGAGATTTTTTACCGCACTTTCATTATTTGGTTTGTTGGTTTTATTCGATGAAAGTTTCATTTCTCGAAATAATGCTTGGTGGAAGACGCTATCTTTGAAATTCGTAGCAGAAAATAAACCCAATTGATAATTTTCAGCACGTAATTTTTCGATTAAAACAGATTGGGTATGATTGCTTAAAATGCTATCGGTGTAATTTGCATTTAGCCCGTAAAATAACCCAATTAAGCCAGCGTTGTTACTATTACCTGTGCTGTAATGATTAGTGAATTCTGTTGAACTTGTCGCAAATTCAGCAAGTTTTGGCATCTTTTCACTAGAAATCGCATCATGGCGCAAACCCGAAACCGTTACGATCAGAACGTTAGGTTTGTACGTAATGGGTGCGTAAGAGAGTTCTTTTTTCGGATAATCAATTTTTAAGGCATCTAAACGACCTTCTTGCGCCAATTTTTGCGTATATTCTTCTCCATCCAAGAAACCGTGTTTTTCTAAAAAAGAACGAGCTGTCATTGGATAAGATAAAGGGAAATTAGATCGTTGCATGGTGATAGGACGATACAAATAAGCATCTGCCCAAGCATAAATTAAATGCGTTGCAATGAATGTAGCGGTTAAGAATATACCTGTGCCTTTTAGCCATTTTTGGCGTTCAAGACTGCGCAATTTTTCCCAACTCCAGCGAGAAAATAACATTTGTGCCAGTAAAATTATTGGCATTGGTGCAAAGAATATTTGCCAATCGCGTGACATTTCACCATTTTCTGGATTGACCAGTAAATTCCATACAACAGAGGATAAATGCAGATTAAAACGATTGAAAACGGCGGTATCAAATAATAATAAGGTTGTACAAATCGTGGAAAAAATCACGGTTAATCCGCGAAAAGTGCGGTGATTTTTTATAATGAAACTCAGTGGAAAGACCACGAGTAAGTACAACGCAAAAACATTGAAACTGAAATGCCCGAGCAAACTCACAAAGAAATAAAGTTTTCCTGCTAGAGTATCTGGCCAGTCAATGATAAAGGCATAACGAGTGCCAATAAGAATAGCAACAATAATATTAAAAAAGGCAAACCAATGGCCCCACGAAATTTTTCGTGAAACGTCATCACGGTATTGTTTGCCGCTGAAGGTGCCTTTTTTAATCCATTTCATATTAACGTGTTTTTACCGCATTAATTAAGGAATTAGAAAACGCTTGAGCTAATGCCTCGCGTTGAGTTTGCGGCACGCTAGTGGTTAATAAATTACTCGCCATGTTACCCAGTGCGATTAAGGATAGATCTACAGGGGCTTTATGCTTTTCTAGCACTGTGATCATATCGTTTACAATCGCACTTAATTGAGCATCAGAATATTTAGAATGTTGAGCCATAATGTTAAAAATAAAACAAAAAATTTGGCTTATGATACCCGATTATTTGGTAGAACCTAAATAATTTCTTTTTTCTTGCTTAAAAAGTGCGGTTATAATTTGCAACAAATTTTTCAAAGGTGACAAAAATGAGTATTACCGTTAATCAAATTGTTTTGCATCAGTTAGTCAAAAATATGGATGGCGACAGCATAAAAATGGAAAGTGTATTACGCGATGAGCCGTTGTCAATTACACCAGAAGTAGAACAAATGATGTTGCAACTTCATCAAAGCTATCAAAATAAAGCTAAGGCTTTTGGCGTGTTTCAGGAAAAGTCTATCTTTGCACAACATTTAAATCGTTTATTGGAACAAGAAATTGAGTTTTTAGGTTTTAGTCAATACTCAACAAAATTGCTTGCAGATGAGCTAGGTAAATATAACTTTGCAGAAAGTGGTACTTTGATTTTATGTCAATATAATTTCTTAGCAACAGATTATTTGTTTATTGCATTGCTTGATAGTCGTCATAGCATGTTAGTCGATGAGCATTTAGAGATTCGTCGTACAGAATATCTTGATATAACTCAGTTTGATATTGCGGCACGGATAAATTTGACGGATTTGCAAGTAAATGCGAACTCTAATCGTTATTTAACCTTTATAAAAGGTCGTGTAGGTCGCAAAATTAGTGATTTCTTTATGGATTTTTTAGGTGCCGAAGAAGGCTTAAATCCACAAGTACAAAATCAGTGTTTATTGCAAGCGGTGAGTGATTACTGCGATCAAGGCGAACTCAACAAAGAGCAAACTCAAGCAGTGAAAAAACAAGTGTTTGAATATTGCAAAGCTCAACTTGCTGGCGGTGATGAAATTGAATTACAGGAACTTTCTGATTCCTTACCAACTCTAAATGAACAGCCTTTTGTTGCCTTTGCGGGAGAACAGAATTATGGTTTGGAAGACAGCATTCCGCCAGTACGTTCAACATTGAAATCGCTAACAAAATTCTCTGGGTCAGGAAAGGGCGTTACCCTAAGTTTTGATGCGGAATTATTGAATACACGTATTCAATGGGATCCTATGACAGATACCCTAACCATCAAAGGTTTACCGCCAAATTTAAAAGATCAATTACAAAAGGCTTTAAAATCAGAGAATTAATTTGGAAATACGCCCAATTTTGGGTATTATTTGACAGTACTTTTGCACAAATTAAGGTAAAGAAAATGCAAGTTAAAACACTTTTAGGCGCAACATTTTTAGCATTAAGTCTCGCTTCTTGTTCCACCGTTGAAAAAGTTGTATATCGAATTGATGTACCGCAAGGCAACTATTTAGAGGCGACTACCGTTGCGCAAGTTAAAGAAGGCATGACTGCTCAACAAGTACAATATTTGTTGGGAACGCCAGTATTAATCGACCCTTATAATAACTACACTTGGTACTACGTGTTCTTACAACAACGTGCCTATGAAACGCCAGTTCAACATACTTTCACAGTAAAATTTGATCAACGTGGGATTGTGACAGAAACCAATCTTGATAAACCTCTGCCAGAAGTTTCACAACAAGGCGAAAATAACACCATTATTGAAACAGGTGAGAAACCAAAATCAAGTTGGTGGAAATTCTGGAAATAATCTTTTTATTTTCACCGCACTACAATAAGAATAATTGGTAAAAGGAATCTCCAATGTCAAAACTCTTGCTCGTTGATGACGATGTTGAACTGACGGAATTACTTTCATCCCTTTTAACACTAGAAGGGTTTGATGTTCAAACAGCAAATAATGGATTAGAGGCATTACAAAAACTTGATGAAAGCCATGAGTTGGTTTTACTTGATGTGATGATGCCGAAGCTAAATGGTCTTGATACATTAAAAGAAATTCGTAAAGTCTCTAATGTTCCTGTAATGATGCTTACTGCAAGAGGTGAAGACATTGATCGCGTATTAGGCTTAGAATTGGGTGCGGATGATTACTTGCCTAAACCATTTAATGATCGTGAATTAGTTGCAAGAATTAGAGCAATTTTGCGTCGAAGTGTGTCTCCATCAAATAATGTTGGTGATACAAGAGAAATATTATCTTTTGAAAACGTAACCTTATATTTGACTCGCCAAACTGCGATGCATGGTGAGAAAAACTTAAATTTAACCGATTATGAGTTTAAAGTTCTTCAGCGATTAATAGAATCAAAGGGTGATATTGTTACTCGTGAAGAATTAAGTTTAGAAGTGCTAGGAAAAACATTAAGTCCGTTCGACCGCTCTCTTGATATGCATATATCTAATTTGAGACGAAAGCTACCAGAGCGAGAAAGCAAATTGCCTTGGTTTAAAACTTTACGCGGAAAAGGATATCTTTTAGTCACTTAGTTTTATGAAATTGCGTAGTTTTTTCTGTTTCAATCAACTTGCAATCAGAACATTTGCTTTGTTCTGGTTTTCTTTTTTTATCATGATGAGCCTTGTGATCGTGGTACCCAATCTCGATCTTAGACTCTATTCCCCTCTAGAAGAATCAGATATTGTTAATTATCAAAAAGAAATCCTGAATATCGTTCGTAATGGTCAATTACAGGGGCTAGTTTCAGAAGTTCCTGTTTTACCTTCAGATAAATTTCAACCTTCTAGACCAGTTCTTATTAATTTACAAACTAAAGATATTCTAGGTGAATTACCTGAGGAAACTACCTATATTCGAAGATTTTCGGAGGCATCCAATAATTTTTCAGAACCTAAACGTAAAAATTTCAATGAAGTACAGATATCAGGTCCATTTCAAGTATATTTAGGGGATGGAGCCAATTCTTATGCCTTATACTTTATTTCTTACGTTAATCCACAGCGTGAGATCTTTAATTATGTTTTTGATAGACCTATTATATTGATTTTGCTTATTCTTTTAATCACCAGCCCATTGCTTTGGTGGTTTACAAGAATGCTGACTAAGCCTATTTCTCGCTTGCAAGAAGCTGCGAATTCAGTGGCATTAGGCAATTTCAAAATTGATAAGAGCTTAGTGGCTAATGGTCCATTAGAGCTACGCCAAGTCGGTCAAAGTTTTAATCGAATGGCATCTTCTATTGATCATTTAATCTCTAATCAACAAACACTACTTTCGTCTATTTCCCATGAATTAAAAACGCCACTAACACGTTTACAATTGGCTGCGGCTCTTATTCGTCACCAATGTGGTGAGGATAATATAAAACGTATTGAAAGAGAAATTGAACGCATGGATAAAATGATTAGTGAGCTACTTCTACTTTCACGCCAGCAAATGAATAGTCAAATGGAACGTGATATATTTTATGCTAATACGCTTTGGACTGATATTATCAATGATGCCAAATTTGAGGCAGAGCAACGAGGTATAACGTTTCTCACAAATATTCGTTTACCCAAAAATGAATTACAACTTAACGGCAATTTTAGATTGTTGGAAAGTGCGGTTGAAAATATTGTGACAAATGCACTCAAATACACCAAGGATAAGATCGAACTTCATATTTTTATCCAAGAAGAAGAAGAAGAAGAAGAAGAAGAAGAATTTCTCAGGATCCGCATAGATGACAACGGATCAGGAGTCCATCCGGATGAATTTGAAAAAATCTTCAAACCGTTTTATCGAGTGGATGAAACGCGAACTAGAACGACTGGCGGAACAGGACTTGGATTGGCGATTGTGTCTAATGTTATTCAGGAGCATCAAGGAAAGGTCTGGGCTGAAAAAAGCCCACTAGGCGGGCTTGCTGTTACTATACGATTGCCATTATGGATCAGTCACTAAAAATCAAAAGTGCGGTAGATTTTTTACCGCACTTTTCGTCTAGGCATTATCTACGGCAAAAGAAATTACTTCATTAATTTTCTCACAACCTAGGGCAACCATAATTAGGCGATCGACTCCCAGTGCCACGCCAGAAGAGTTTGGTAAGCCAGCTTCTAATGCAGCCAGAAAACGTTCGTCAATATCTCTAGTTGGTAACCCATGTTTTTTTCTTTGCTGATTATCCAATTCAAAACGATGTCTTTGTTCTCGTGCATCGGTCAATTCATGGAAACCATTTGCCAGTTCTAAGCCTTTGTAATAGAACTCAAAGCGTTCTGCAACCCGCTGATCTTCTGGACTAACTTGTGCCAGGGCAGCTTGCGTTGAAGGGAAATGATAAACCGCAACAGGTCGTTCTTTTCCTATTTGAGGTTCAACGACTTCACTAAATAAGAACTGCAATAAAGTATCGCGATCTTCATCATCTTCAGCCATAAAGTTATGTTTACGCGCAGCTTCGATTAATTCTGAGCGTTCTGCTGATAAGGGATCTAAGCCTACATATTCTTGGAAAACAAACTGATAGCTTAAACTTTCTGCAGGTGGACAATCTAAAATTTGTTGGAGTAAATCATCTACTTCATTAATTAAACGATGCATACTAAAATGCGGTCGATACCATTCCAACATGGTAAATTCTGGATTGTGGCGATTACCGGCTTCTTCATTACGGAACACTTTGCTGATTTGGAATATTGGTCCACTGCCTGCAGCAAGCAAGCGTTTCATATGATATTCAGGGCTTGTAGAAAGCCAAAGTGTTTTGGATTGTTCACCGAAAGGCGCGAGAAATTCTGTGCTGAATGTGGAAAGGTGTAAATCAGTAACGCCAAATTCACTTAGAACAGGCGTCTCAACTTCAAGCAAGCCTCGCTCTGTAAAAAATTGACGAATTTCAGCAATAATTTTTGCTCGTTTAAGAAGATTTTTTATATCGGCAGAAGGTTGCCAATCAGTAAGTGCGGTCATTTTTATTCCCATTTTTGAATTTGCATCATTGTAAACGAGAGCTCTTCTCAACTCAATCTAAGCTTTTTTGAGGTAGATCACAAAATCCGATCTTTTCCATCTTTAGACATAAAAAAACGTTATTAATTTGTAACAAAAAATGGCACAATGCCTACGAAATATTACCCTTTTAGGGTAATTTCTTTTTTTTACTTTCTACATTTATTGGAGGATATCGTGCAAACAGTTAATGTCGATATTGCAATTGTTGGTGCTGGTGGCGGCGGTTTACGTGCAGCGATTGCAGCAGCAGAAGCAAATCCTAACTTAAAAATTGCATTAGTTTCAAAAGTGTACCCAATGCGTAGTCATACTGTGGCTGCAGAAGGTGGCGCAGCGGCAGTTATCAAAGAAGAAGATTCTTACGATAAACACTTCCAAGATACTGTTGCGGGTGGTGACTGGCTTTGCGAACAGGATGTTGTGGAATATTTCGTGCAACATTCGCCAGTGGAAATGACTCAATTAGAACGTTGGGGATGTCCTTGGAGCCGTAAAGCAGATGGCGATGTAAACGTGCGTCGTTTCGGTGGAATGAAAATTGAGCGTACTTGGTTCGCTGCTGATAAAACAGGTTTCCACTTATTACACACGCTTTTCCAAACTTCTATTCAATATCCACAAATCCAACGTTTTGATGAACACTTCGTATTAGATATTCTTGTTGATGATGGCCATGCTCGAGGTATGGTTGCAATGAACATGATGGAAGGTTCACTTGTTCAAATTAATGCAAATGCGGTTGTGATTGCAACTGGCGGCGGTTGTCGTGCATTTAAATTCAATACCAACGGCGGTATTGTAACAGGTGACGGTTTATCTATGGCGTATCGTCATGGCGTACCACTTCGTGATATGGAGTTTGTTCAATATCACCCAACAGGTTTACCGAATACCGGTATTTTAATGACTGAAGGTTGCCGTGGTGAAGGCGGTATCTTAGTGAATAAAGATGGCTATCGCTATCTTCAAGATTACGGTCTGGGACCTGAAACGCCAATTGGCAAACCGCAAAATAAATATATGGAACTTGGTCCTCGCGATAAAGTTTCTCAAGCATTCTGGCAAGAATGGAAAAAAGGTAATACCTTAAAAACTGCGAAAGGCGTAGATGTTGTGCATTTAGATTTGCGTCATCTCGGTGAAAAATATTTACATGAGCGTCTACCATTCATTTGTGAGTTAGCAAGTGCTTATGAAGGTGTTAATCCAGTGAATGAACCAATTCCAGTTCGTCCAGTTGTTCACTACACCATGGGCGGTATTGAGGTTGATTTTAACAGCGAAACTCGTATCAAAGGTTTATTTGCTGTAGGTGAGTGTGCATCTTCAGGTTTACATGGTGCAAACCGCTTAGGCTCTAACTCTTTAGCTGAACTTGTTGTATTAGGTCGTGTCGCTGGGGAATATGCGGCACAACGTGCAGTTGAGGCTCAATCTGTAAATCAAAGAGCGGTTGATGCTCAAGCAAAAGATGTTGTTGCTCGTTTAGAAGCCCTTCATAAACAAGAAGGTAATGAATCTTGGTCTGAAATCCGTGATGAAATGGGTTCTGTAATGGAAGAGGGCTGTGGTATTTACCGTGACCAAGCAAGTATGCAAAAAGCAGTAGATAAAATTGCAGAATTAAAAGAACGTTACAAACGTATTCGCGTAGCAGATAACTCAAGCGTGTTCAATACCGATGTGCTTTACACAGTTGAGTTGGGGTACATCCTAGATGTTGCGCAATCTATTGCAAATTCAGCGATTGAACGTAAAGAATCTCGTGGTGCTCACCAACGCTTAGATTACACAGAACGTGACGATGTAAATTATTTAAAACATACACTTGCTTTCTACAATGAGAATGGTGCGCCGCGCATTGAATACAGTCCGGTGAAAATTACTAAATCTCAACCTGCAAAACGTGTTTACGGTGCGGAAGCAGAAGCTCAAGAAGCAGCGAAAGCTAAGGAGCAAGCAAATGGTTAATTCACCTGTAATGAATGTTGAAGTATTACGCTACAATCCTGAAATCGATCAAGAACCGTATCTAAGTACTTATCAAGTACCTTATGATAATCAAACTTCATTGCTTGATGCGTTAGGTTATATTAAGGATAAACTTGAACCCTCTCTTTCTTATCGTTGGTCTTGCCGTATGGCGATTTGTGGTTCCTGCGGGATGATGGTAAATAACAAACCGAAATTGGCTTGTAAAACGTTCTTACGTGATTACAGCGGCCATATGCGTATTGAGCCGTTAGCAAACTTCCCAATTGAACGCGACTTAGTGGTTGATTTAAGCCACTTTATCGAAAGTTTAGAGGCAATTAAACCTTATATTATTGGTAACGAAGCACCAGCATTAGATGGTAAACCACATCCATCGAAAGAATTGCAAGTAAGCCGTACTAAACAAACGCCTGCACAGCTTGAGAAATATCGTCAATTCTCAATGTGTATCAACTGTGGTTTATGCTATGCCGCTTGCCCTCAATTTGGTTTAAATCCTGAATTCTTAGGCCCTGCAGCTATTACTATGGCTCATCGTTATAATCTTGATAACCGTGACCATGGTAAAGCAAAACGTATGTCATTGTTAAATGGTAAAAACGGGGTTTGGAGTTGTACTTTCGTTGGCTATTGCTCAGAAGTTTGTCCAAAACATGTGGATCCTGCTTCTGCAATTAACCAAGGAAAAGTGGAAAGTGCCAAAGATTATGTTATCTCTATGCTAAAACCAAAAAGCTAAGGGGGAAGGAATGTCAGTAACAGTGAGTAAACGTAAAAAATATGTTCGTCCAATGACAGCGACTTGGTGGCAAAAATTGGACTTCTATAAAGCTTATATGCTACGTGAAGCGACTTCAATCTTTGCTGTATGGTTTTGTATTGTATTGCTTTATGGTGTTCTTTGCCTTGCAAGCAATCCAATGCCAGGCTTAGGCATCTTGAGCTTTATTGAGTTTTTAAGAAATCCAATTGTGGTGTTCTTAAATATTATTACGCTTATCGCAACGCTTTATCATACGGTGACATATTTCTTAATGACACCGAAAGTAATGAATATCATTGTGAAAAATGAACGCTTACCACACACTGTTGTAAGAAATGCACTTTGGGCGGTAACCGTATTAGTTAGCGTGATTGCTTTAGTTTTAGTTTATATCTAAGGGAGAGAAAAAATGGTTGATCAAAATCCAAAACGCTCCGGCGAACCGCCAGTATGGTTAATGTTCGGTGCAGGCGGCACAGTGAGTGCAATTTTCTTCCCTGTCGTTATTTTAATTATCGGTTTGTTATTACCATTTGGTTTAGTCGATGCGCATAATCTAATTACTTTTGCTTATTCTTGGATTGGTAAATTAGTTATTTTAGTGCTTACTATTTTCCCAATGTGGTGTGGTTTACACCGTATTCACCATGGTATGCACGATCTTAAAGTGCATGTGCCAGCTGGTGGATTTATCTTTTATGGTTTAGCCACAATTTATACTGTTTGGGTGTTATTTGCGGTAATAAATCTGTAATAAAAATGCTATAAATAAAAAAACGAGTCTAAGACTCGTTTTTTATTTTATGTATCAAGTAAATATTTTTTAGTTTGTTTTACTTCAGAAATTCGATTGGATTTTTTATAAATGACTTAAGTATTCACTACCTAAATTTCCCATTTGTCTCAAAATCCAAGCTTGTTTTTTACGAACTAATAAGCTTGGCTTATTTACTTTATAAATGATTGGATTAGGCAACACAGCAGCTAAAAGTGCGGCTTCATTTTGAGATAAATTTTTAGCTGATTTTTTAAAGTAATAGCGACTTGCCGCTTCCACACCAAAAATGCCATTCCCAAATTCTGCAATATTTAAATACACTTCTAAAATACGTTTTTTTGACCAAGTCAGCTCGAGCAACATGGTTGCTGGAACTTCCAAACCTTTTCGTAGCCAATTTTGTCCATGCCAAAGCATTAAATTTTTAGCGGTTTGCTGGGAAATGGTTGATGCTCCTCGGATTCCTTTTTTAGATTTTTCGTTATACCGAATTGCTCGTTGGATAGCCTCAAAATCAAAGCCTAAATGTTCAGGAAAACGCTGATCTTCTGATGAAATCACAGCCAATTGAATGTTTGGGGAGATATTTTCTAGGCTGACCCAGTTATATTGGATTTGATATCGAAAATCGCCTTGTAAAAGATTAGCGATTTTTTGTTGTACCATATAAGCGGAAAATGGGATAGGTACAAATCGAAAAATCAGCAACAAAGCAAAAACGGCGAAAAAAAAACGAAAGATAACTCGCTGCCAGTTTTTTTTCCACCATTTAAGACTAAATAAGTGAGAAAGTGCGGTAAAAATTCGCTTAGTTTTTTTCAATGAGATCAAGATGTTGTTTCATCCATTGCATAAAATCAGGATCCATCGTTTTAATCATATTGGAACCTCGAGTGATTGTGGCGGCACTTGTATTAAGATTTTGTTGAATTTCACGCTGAGGCATATTTTTATCAATCAGCTGAGAGACAATCTGCAAACGCAATCCTACTGCATCCCGTTCGTCTGCAGTTAATAATAAGGTTAGAAATTCCTGCGCTTTGTTTTCTTCAAAGGCAATTTTTAGCATTTGAAGAAAGGCATTCCATTGTTCTAAATTGCGGCTGATATACATAATTACGCTCCCATTCCACACTATTAAACTAGTGCGTTTAGTATAGCCGATTCAATTCTTCTTGGCTAAAGATTTGTGGGTTTTCTTGATTTTGTAAAATTTGATAGTAAAAGTCATAAGTGACGACATTTTGCACATAACCACGAGTTTCGTAAAAAGGAATAGATGCGACAAATTCGTCTAATGCTAATTTTCCATTAGTGCGACTTAACCATTTTTCTACTCGATTTGCCCCTGCATTGTAAGCGGCTGCAATCAATATTCGATTATTAGGATATTTTCCATTGAGTTCATTGAGATGTGCGGTACCTAGCAAAATATTATTCAATGGTTTGAATAAATCTTGTTCGCCTTGATAAGGTAGTTGATTATTCTCTGCAGTCAATTTTGCTGTGCTTGGCAGAAGTTGCATTAAGCCCCGCGCATTTGCAGAAGATTGTGCCATTGGATTCCAAGCACTTTCTTGACGGGCTATTGCCATAGCAAAAGTTTTGCTGATATTTAAATTCTGTAATGCTGCATTGAAGTATTCTGAATAAGCATTTGGCAGACGAAGGGACAGATAATCCCACGCTTTTGCAACAATAGAAGCATCAACAGCCAATTCAAACCATTGCTGGTTTTTAGCATATTCTGCAAGTTTTAGCTGAGTTGTGAAATTAGCATTATCAAGTAAAATTCGCCAACGTTGTTTTGCTAAACCATTTCGTCCCAGTTCTCTTAATTCTCGAATTATGGCGAAAACTTGTTCGAAAGGAAGTTGTTCTTCTACGGTAAAACTTGGTGCGACTGGAAAATCGACTTTATATGCTTGCTTTAATTGTGCAGCTGCTAACATTGGATAGAATCCCCGCTCTTTTGAAAGTGCGGTCAGTTTTTCTATATTTTTTGATATATCTTGTTTGGCTTCCCAATAACGCCATTCTTGTTTTGCTTTTCCTTCAGTTGTAAGTGAATTAAGCCACGGAGAAAGGTCTGTCTTCTGCCAAATTGCCATTCGTAAACGGCGTTCGGTTAGATTATCAGTTTTTAATTGTTGGATTTTTTCATCACGCCATTTTTGAAAATCAGCGTTTTCATTATCAAAAAAACGATTTAAAAAGGCTATTTTCCACTGTTTGATTTCATCTTCTGAGAGTTGCCAAGTATTTGCCCATTTTTGATAGGATTCAAAACTTGGGTTATTCATTTGTTCAGGTAGCGTTTTAAGATAACGTGGGAAAGCATCAATTAATACGGTTTTATCTAAAGTGTTAGGATCACTTTTTCTTACAATTTCATCAAGTTGTTTAGGATTTTCTACTTGATTTTGTTCTTTTTGAACCCTGTTATTTTCTTTATCATTATCTGAAGTTGCTGATGTTTGTTGTTCGTTTAACGTGGATAGTTTTTGTAATAAGGCTTGAAATGCTGGCGTCACAAAAGGGTAATTTTGTTGCACTAATGCATTGAGTTCATTTATTGCTTGTTGTTTGCCCTGAATGTCATCACTTTTTAAAAAGACGATTTTTGTCTCCCAAAATCGAGCAAGCAGATCATATTGCAAAGGGTAGCCTTGCAATGAATCTATTAAGGTTTTTGTGATGTTTTGAGTCGCTTCAGAAAATTGCTGGTTTTTTACCGCACTTTTTAACAAACCTTCAACTTGCAAAAAGGTTTCACGTTGTTTTAAACGTTTTAAGTAGTCTTGATGCTGTATTGACGCCCAGTTTTGTTTTTCTTGCTCAAGATTGATGGATGCTGTTGCCGTGTTAGATGTATCGGCAAAGGCAGAAAGTGCGGTCAAAATGCAGAGAGAAATTAAAGCGACTTTTTTCATGTTAGCTTACAAGAATTGAGGAGGGCTAAAATACTTTTTTAAATGGTTTTACAATAACATCACCATATATGCCAGCTTCTACATAAGGATCTTGTGCCGCCCAGTCTTTTGCCGCTTGCAAGTTTGCAAATTGTGCAATGACGGTTGAACCAGTAAAACCAGCTTCCCCCGGATTTTCATCATCAATTGCAGGATTTGGTCCTGCCGTCAGTAATCGGTTTTCTGCTTGAAGTTGTTTTAAACGAGCTAAATGTTGTTCGCGTACTGCAAGGCGTTTTTCTAACATATTGGGAATATCTTGGGCAAAAATAACATAGTACATAATGATTTCCTTTTATTTACAAGGGTGTTCTGTTTCTAATTCGGAAATTAGGGCTAATGCTTTTTCCAACTCTTGGTTGTTTTCACGGGGAATCGTGCGAGAGCGACCATTATTATCAACTGCAACAAAGGTAAAAACCGCATCAGTTACGCAATAGCGTTCACCAATTGGCTCACTCGCTACTTTTTTCACCCATACTTCTACTTTAATTTTAATGGAAGAACGTCCTACTTTTAGACATTGGCCGTAGCAACAAACCACATCGCCCACAGAGATTGGTTTGATGAAATTCATGCTTTCAACCGCAACGGTAACTACGCGCCCATGTGCGATTTCTTTTGCTAAAATCGCACCACCCATATCCATTTGAGACATAATCCAGCCACCAAAAATATCTCCGTTAGCATTGGTGTCAGAAGGCATCGCCAAAGTTCGTAGTAAAAGAACTCCTTTTGATTGGCGACCATTTTTATCAGTAAAATTGGAAGACATTATTTTTCTCCATCTTTTGAATTTGAATCATCTTTAGGTAAATAGCGATAGATATAAGCACCTGAAATAATCGTTGCAATCACCGTCATACCAATAATTCCGAAAGATTTGAAATCAACCCAAGCTTCTTCCGACATATTATGGCTGATATAAATATTCACCAACATACAAATAATAAAGAATACTGCCCAACCGAGGTTAAGTGTATTCCAAGCCTTTTCAGGCAGTTGTAGCTCTTTGCCAAGTAATTTTTTTATTAATGGGGTTTTAAATTGAAATTGTGCGACGAGCAAAACAATGGCAAACAAGGCATTAATAATTGTCACTTTCCATTGCAAATAGCGGATTTCATTAAAGTAAGCAGTTAAAAGTCCAAAAAAAACGACCGCACTTGCCATGATTTTTTGTTGTTTTTCAACGGTTCCGTATTTCCATTTTAAAATCACGATCTGCAAAATTGTTGCAACTACTAATACGATGGCTGCTTCACGTACACCACCGAGTTTGTAAGTGACAAAAAATAAAATTAAAGGGATAAAGTCAAGGAGTTGTTTCATATTGATTAATCCTTCATAAATAAGCTGTAGAAACGATAAGTCACTACTAGCATAAAAATATTGAGTAATGCGGTGAAAATGCCTATCACCATATCAAACACAGCATTATTGGAAAATGCGCTTAATTGGAAAATGAGAACTGGCACGAGAAAATAAACCAGTAGGGTGTAAATAAACAATACACCTTTTCGAGTATTTCCTCGTATCCAAATTTTTCGGATAGTTTGCGAAAGTGTATCTTGAGTCGAAAGATAATGTACTGCCGTCAAATTTAAACGGACGAAGAACCAAACGCCAACAATCATCGCGATAAGTGACATGATAGAGGGTGATTTTTTTGTGAGTAATGCAGCAAAGGCTTCACCAAGACCAAGTAACATTGGCGCAAGCATTAATAGATCTAACAGAATTAGACCTGCAAAACGGCGCAAGGTAAGTGAGAAGGTCTCACCCAAAGTGCGGTAATTTTGTAAGCTAATTTTATGGATTGAGGTTAATCCCCAAGCTGCAATAAAGCTCGTTAAAATCTGAGTGATTGCAACTGAAAAGATAAAGCCAGTTATATCTCTATTCGCGAGATTTAATACATCATTTTTATTTTCATCATTAACTGGAAAGCTTAAAAGTGCACTCGCGCTTTGCACAATAAATAAAATTGTTACAAATTGCAGCATGATTTTTTGTTGATTACGGAAGAAGTTCCAACTGTCTTGCAATACTTGTGTAAAGTTAATTTGCATGATTATCTCTCTATAAAAATGGTGGCGCAATTATACAGGGTTTGCTGATTATTGCATAAATATCCTTAATTCAGAATTGAATAGATAAAACAAAAGTGGACAAATTTGCCCACTTTTCATTCATTTTATTAAGATTGCGTCAGCTTTATTTTTTCTTCGCGTATTTTAATGAGTCAATAGCTACCGCTAGAATAATAATGCTACCTTTGATGATGTATTGCCAGTAAGGATTTACACCGATATAAGTTAAGCCGTAGTTGATAACTGTAAAGATGATAACCCCAGTGATTACACCAATAACGGTACCCACACCACCTGCGAAGGATACGCCACCCACTACGCAAGCAGCGATAGCATCTAATTCATACATAAAACCTAAGTTGTTAGTTGCAGAACCGATACGACCAGCTTCGAGCATACCACCGAATGCATAGAACATACCTGCAATCATGTAGATGACAACTAAGTTGCGTGCAACGTTTACGCCAGATACTTTCGCTGCTTCTGGGTTACCACCGATAGCAAATACGTTTTTACCGAAACGAGTTTTGTTCCACATCACCCAAACTAAGAATGAGGCAATGGCTGCATAGATTGTGATGTAAGAAAGTTTAAAACTACCGATTCGGAAGAATCCTTGAGCAAATGTTGAGAAATTTTCGCTAAAACCTGCGATTGGAGAACCACCTACTGCATCATAGTATAGTGAGTTGAAACCATATACGATAATCATCGTACCCATTGTTGCAATGAATGGGGTAACGTTTAAATAAGCGATAACTAATCCATTAATCAAGCCAATTAGCGCACCAACAGCACAAACTGCAAGAATTACCACAGGAATTGGAATTTCACCCATTTCAGGGAATACACGGTTCATATTTTCCATTGATTGCAACATGGTTGCAGAGATAACCGCAGCTAAACCAACTTGACGACCAGCAGATAAGTCAGTTCCTTGTGTAATCAACAATCCGGCAACCCCGAGAGCAATAATTAAGCGCACAGAAGATTGGGTTAAGATGTTACTGAAGTTGATTAAATTTAAAAAGGTTGGATCTTGCGCAATAATAATGCCGAGCAAAATCAGCAAGACAAAATAAATCGCATTTTGTTTTAATAAATCAAAGGATTTGTTTTTTTGTAAGGCACTCATGATTTGTTCCTTTTATCTTTATAAATATTTCGCAGCGAGTTGCAAGATTTCTTCTTGTGAAGTTTTTGCAGTTTCTACAATACCCGCCAATTTACCGTTACTCATCACTAAAATACGGTCAGTTACACCTAGTAATTCAGGCATTTCTGATGAAATCATAATAATGCCTTTATCTTTTTTAGCGAGTTCTTGAATGAGTTGGTAAATTTCAAATTTTGCCCCGATGTCGATACCACGAGTCGGCTCATCAAGCATCAGAATTTCAGGTTGAGTTAAAAGCCAACGACCGATAATGACTTTTTGTTGGTTACCGCCAGAAAGAGAACCAATTGTTGTTCTATGTGATGGCGTTTTAACATTCATTGAATCAATTACCCACTGGGTATCACTTTTCATTTTCTTCGTGCTAAGTAATTTCCATGGTGTGAGATAAGATTTCATATTTGAAATCAATGAGTTAAATTCAATGCTTAAATTAGAGTAAATACCTGTTGAACGACGCTCTTCAGTGACCAATGCAAAGCCATTATTAATCGCTTCAAGTGCGGTATGATTTTTCACGGTTTTTCCGTGTAACTTGATAGTTCCTTCGGTTAATTCACGTACGCCAAAAATAGCTTCAACGATATCAGTACGTTTAGCCCCCACAAGACCTGCAATACCGAGAATTTCACCTTTTCGTAATTCAAAAGATACGTCTTGAATGGATGGTTGATTTTTAGCGGTAAGATTTTCTACCTGTAAAATGACTTCTTTTGGCGTGTTTGTTTTTTCAGGGAAACGCTGTGTTAATTCACGACCTACCATCATTCCGACAATTTGTTCCATGCTGGATTCTTTCACATTTACAGTGTTGATCCATTTACCGTCGCGTAAAATAGTAATTTCATCACAGATTTTGAAGATTTCATCCATTTTGTGAGAAATATAAATAATGCCGCAACCGCGTTGTTTTAATTTGTCGATAATTTTAAACAGATGCTCAACTTCTTTTTCAGAAAGCGAGGATGTTGGTTCATCCATGATTACGATTTTAGCGTTATACGAGAACGCCTTCGCAATTTCGATCATCTGCATTTGAGAAACTGAAAGTTTGGCGACCTTTTCTTTAGGATCTACATCAATATCCAATTCATCAAAAATCGCTTTAGTATCACGATACATTTTTGCGTGATCGACAAAAGGTCCTTTAAGTGGATAGCGTCCAAGCCACAAATTATCCATTACGCTAGTTTGGCGCACGAGGTTGAGTTCTTGGTGCACCATTGAAATACCATTCTCAAGGGCTTCTTTAGATGTTTTAAAATTGACGGGTTGACCTAAGAAAAGAATTTCACCTTCATCTTTGGCATAAATGCCGAATAAACATTTTAGTAATGTAGATTTGCCCGCGCCGTTTTCACCCATTAAAGCATGAACAGAATGTGAACGAACCGTTAAGTTTGCGTTATCTAAGGCTTTTACGCCTGGAAAGGACTTGCAGACATTGGTCATTGTGAGCAGCACTTGGCTGTCTTGACTTTGAGTTTGAGATGTCATATCCAACCTCGTTAAAAAGGGGAAGGGCAACTTCCCCTTGGATTACAACAAAAATTGATGAGAAATTATTTTAAGAAGTCGCCTAAGTTGTCTTTATCCACACCAACATAAGGGATACGTACAACACGATCTTTTAATTCCCATTTTGTGCCTTCAGTTGCTGCTTTGCCTTGTGCTAAGTTGTTAGATAATTGAACAACTGCTTTACCTTGGTTCACACCATCGTTTAACACAGTACCTGCAAGTTCACCTTTTTTGATGAGTTGTAACGCTTCTGGTAATGCATCCACACCGAAGATAGGGAGTTTTTTACCATGTGCTTTGGTTGCTTCTAATGCGCCTAATGCCATACCATCGTTGTTAGAAATAATTACTTCAATGTCGTTAGCTTTAGAGCTAGATAACCAAGCATCTACTTTATCTTTCGCCATTGCAGCATCCCACATACCAGTATCAATAAATAATTGTTCAGTTTGGATACCTTTAGCATTAAGTTCTTCAACTACGAATTTTGTACGTGCTTCAGCATCTGGGTGACCTGGTTCACCTTTTAATAACACGAATTGGATTTTGCCATCTTTATTTAAGTCTAGAGCTGGATTCGCTTTCCATTGTTTTGCAATTAAATCCCCTTGAATTAAGCCAGATTCTTTTGGATCAGTACCTACATAGTAAGCATGTTCATAAGAACCGATAGCTTTTGCACCTGGGTCTTTATTAAAGAATACAACCGGAATGTTATCTGGTTTTGCTTTGCTAATAATGGTTGGTGCCGCAGCTGGGTCCACTAAGTTAATTGCAAGAGCTTTCACACCTTTGGAAAGTAATACATCAACTTGGTCATTTTGAATTGATTGTGCATTTTGGGAGTCATTCATTAATAAGTTAATGCCGCCAAGTGCTTTAGCTTCTTTATCAATTTCTTTACGCATTAAAGACATGAAGTTGTCATCGTATTTGTAAATGGTTACACCAATTTTGTTACTTGCTGCGAAGCTAGAAGATGCTGCACCTAAACCGATAGCTAAAGCAACCGCACTTAATACTGCTGTTTTTTTCATAATAACGCTCCTATTTTGGAATGTTGATGTTAGAGATAAATATTGCATTACATTCTGCAATTGATGCCATATTAGCGAATAATCAGCTTGGAATCTGTGATCAAACTCACATAAATGAAAACGATTACATTAAAAATTCGGATTTGTGATCGCCATCACATTTTATGAGTGCGTTTATCTTCAAATTTAGATAGATTCCACAGAAAAACGGCGTACTAATGTTGGGTTAAATTGAATTGTTAATGGCGTTCTCACCTCATTATCGACAAGGCTTAATGCAAGGTTAGCTGCATAAGTTGCCATTAAATCAATAGGATAGCGAATGGTCGTCAATTTTGGAATTAAATAACGAGCGATTGGCATATCGTCAAAACCAATGATTGAAAATTGGCTTGGTACACTTATATTGTTTTCATTGAGGACTGAAATTGCTCCTGCAGCCATTGAATCGTTATAAGCGACCACAGCAGTAAGATCTTTGTTATAACTAAGCAAATCAATCATTGCTTTTTCACCACCTTCGAAGTCTGGTGAATTGTGCGTTATGGCATGCTCAATAATTGGATAATTGTGATCTTTTAATGCAGTAAGATAACCATCTCGACGCTCAATTTCATCGAAAATAGCATGGTTAGATCCAATATATGCAATATGTTTATGACCACAACGGATAAGCATTTCTGTTGCTAAGTAGGTTCCTTTTTTATTATCTAAACTTACGCAACGATTTTCATAGCCTTGAATCACCCGATTGATAATCACCATTCCTGGTACTGTTTTCAAATAATGGCTAAGCTCATCGTCGGATAACGCTTTCGAATGCACAACTAAACAACTACAACGCTTGCGAAGTAAAGTATCAATAGCTTCACGTTCCTTCTCTGCATGGTGATAGCCAATGCCAATCAAGATTGTTTTACGGTGTGCTTCTGCGACTTTATCTACGGCTTTCACTAAAATAGCAAAAAACGAGTCTGTTACATCGGTGACAACCACACCAATGGTATCGGTGTTTTGTATTGCAAGGGCTTTAGCATTTGCATTTGGCTGGTAATTAAGTTGTTCAATTGCTTGTTTTACTGTAAGGCGAGTTTCTTCACTCACAGAGGGATGTTGATTTATAACACGAGAAACAGTAGCAATGGATACATGGGCTAGCTCAGCTACATCATGAATGGTGCTCATAGAATACTTTCCATAATGGAATTACGTTTCTTAATTATGTTCTTTCTAAATAAAATTGAAAGCGATTACTTTCTGATTTGTAACTGAGATCACAAAAAACTTTCAGAGATTTTCATATTATGTGATACGGATCACGGTTTATTTTTGTGAATTTGCTATCTTATGCGCAGTCTTTTGTGTAATCGTTTACAATTTAGAAAGGGAGCCAATTATGAGTGATATTTTTGAATCAACAGAGCATCCACATCGTCGCTATAATCCGTTAATTGATCAATGGGTTTTGGTATCACCACATCGTGCTAAACGCCCGTGGCAAGGGCAACAAGAAAAAGTGAATGAAGAACAAAAACCAAGTTATGATCCAACTTGTTATCTTTGCCCGAGTAATAAGCGTATTACAGGCGAATTAAATCCAGATTATCGTAAACCTTATGTGTTTAAAAATGATTTTTCCGCGCTTTTAGAAGATACGCCAGCCCCTGAAAAATCCTCAGATCCACTTTTCCAAAGTTCTCAAGCTCGTGGGGAAAGTCGAGTCATTTGTTTCTCTCCAGATCATAGTAAAACATTGCCATTATTGACCACACTTGAAATTGAAGAAGTGATTAAAGTATGGCAAGAGCAACTTAGTGAACTTGGTGCAAAATACCAATGGGTGCAAATTTTTGAAAACAAAGGTGCAGCAATGGGGTGTTCGAATCCACATCCACATGGTCAAATTTGGGCGAATAGTTTCTTGCCAAATGAAGTTGCTCGTGAAGATCGCACACAACGCGATTATTTACTAAAACATGGTTCAGTAATGCTAGTTGATTATGTGAAACGAGAACTGGAGTTAAAAGAACGTATTGTTGTTGAAACTGAACATTGGGTAGCTTTGGTGCCTTATTGGGCTGTTTGGCCATTTGAAACATTGCTTTTACCAAAAACGCATGTAAAACGTTTAACTGAATTAAGTGATGAACAATCAAAAGATCTTGCGGTTATTTTGAAAAAATTGACAACTAAATACGACAATCTATTTGAGACTTCTTTCCCATATTCAATGGGATTTCATGCCGCACCATTTAATGGCGAAGATAACGAACATTGGCAGCTACATGCTCATTTTTACCCTCCTCTTTTACGCTCAGCAACCGTGCGTAAATTTATGGTGGGATATGAAATGTTAGGCGAAAGCCAACGCGATTTAACGGCGGAACAGGCAGCAGAGCGATTACGTGCTTTGAGTGAAGTTCATTATAAAGAAAGAGCTAAATAATATAGTCAGCCCGCTCTCTTTACAAAAGAGGGGTGCAGTTTGAATACAGATTTAATATAAAGGATAGAAATATGACCCCAATCCAAAATGCTCAACAAATTTTCAATAGACAGCATAAAAATTTGCCAGAAATTACCGTCTATGCGCCAGGCCGAGTAAATATCATCGGTGAACATACCGACTACAACGACGGCTTTGTTATGCCTTGTGCGATTAATTTTGGTACAGCCGTTTCTGGTACAAAACGAGATGATCATATTTGGAATGTTTATGCGGCGGATCTTGATGAAACTGATGAATTTTCTCTCAATGTAGAAATTTCTAAGAGTGAACACAAATGGGCTAATTATGTGCGTGGAGTGGTAAAATTTATCCAAGAACGTTACCCGCACTTTCAACAAGGTGCAAATTTAGTGATTTCTGGAAATGTGCCGCTTTCTTCTGGATTAAGTTCATCTGCAGCGTTAGAAGTTGCGGTGGGTAAATTCTGCCAACAACTTAGCGATTTACCGCTTTCTCACACGGATATTGCATTGAATGGGCAAAAAGCGGAAAACCAATTTGTTGGAGCAAATTGTGGCAATATGGATCAGTTAATTTCCGCACTTGGGCAGGAAAATCACTTACTGATGATCGATTGTCGTAGTCTTGAAACCACTCCAACACCTGTGCCACAAGATGTCGCCGTTATTATTGTGAATTCAAACGTACCGCACGATTTGGTAACGGGCGAATACAATACTCGCCGTCAGCAATGTGAAGAGGCGGCAAAATTTTTTGGCGTGAAAGCATTACGTGATGTTTCAGTTGAGCTATTCCAAAAAAGAGAAGCAGAATTGACCGCACTTTCTCCGTTAGCAGCAAAACGCGCTCGTCATGTCGTAACAGAAAATCAACGAGTACTCGATGCAGTGGAAGCATTGAAGAACAATGATTTGACTCGTTTAGGTAAACTAATGGAAGCATCTCACGATTCAATGCGTGATGATTTTGAAATCACCGTGCCACAAATTGATTATTTAGTTGAATTGGCTCAACTTGTTATTGGCAAAAATGGCGGTGCGCGTATGACGGGCGGCGGTTTTGGTGGATGTATTGTTGCACTTGCGCCGCATGATAAAGTCGATGCAGTTCGTAAAATTATTGCGGATAATTACGAGAAAACCACAGGTTTAAAAGAAACTTTTTATGTGTGCACTGCATCACAAGGTGTTCAAGTGATTTAAGAGAAAATGATGTTAGAACAAACCACTTTTAATGCGCCTGATGGCGTGCCTTATCAGCTTATAACTCTGCAAAATGAAAATGGAATGCGTGTTCAATTTATGGATTGGGGGGCAACTTGGCTTTCTTGTAAAGTGCCAGTAAATGACACATTACGCGAGGTTTTATTGGGTTGCAAGATAGAGGATTATCCCACTCATCAAAGCTATTTAGGCGCAAGCATAGGGCGTTATGCAAATCGTATTGCAAATGCTCAATTTGAATTGAATGGCGAACTTATTAAATTAAGTAATAATCAAGGTAAACACCAGCTTCATGGTGGAGAGGGCTTTGATAAACGCCGTTGGAACATTCAAAAGTGCGGTAAGAATTTTGTGTGTTTTTCATTACACTCAGAGGATGGTGATCAAGGTTTTCCTGGTAATGTGGATGTGTCTGTAACCTATACGCTAACGGATGATAATAGCGTAAAAATTGAATATGCAGGGATGAGTGATAAGGATACTGCTTTGAATCTGACTAATCATGCCTATTTCAATTTAGAAAATGCAGAGCAAGGCAGTGACGTGCGTGAACATACATTACGTTTAAATGCTGATTTTTATCTGCCTGTAGATAATGAGGGGATTCCTAATTCTCCATTAAAGCACGTAGTGAATACAAGTTTTGACTTCCGTATTGCTAAACCCATCAAACAAGATTTTTTACAAGGGGATCAGCAAGTAACAAAAGGTTACGATCATTCCTTTATTGTCAATAAAGCTTGGCAAAAGCCTTGTGTGTTACTAACCTCTCCAACTGGTGATTTAAGTTTGGAAGTAAGAACCTCGCAAGCCGCATTGCAGGTTTATACGGGTAATTATCTTGCAGGCACACCAACGAGAAATAGCGGATTATATGCCGATTTTTCTGGCGTAGCACTAGAAACCCAATGTTTACCCGACACACCAAATCATCCTGAATGGCAAAATTACGGCGGGATTCAAAAAGCAGGCGAGCGATATTATCAATGGACGGAGTTTAAGTTCTTATAGAATTGAAGTGCGGTAGAAAATAAAGAGATATTTCACCGCACTTTTCTTTTCCCTTGCTTTATCTTTGCGAAGATGCTCAAAATATGATACTTTTTCGCCGTCAATAAGACATCAACTACAAACCAATATGAACGACGAACAGCAAAATTCAAACCAACCAGAAAATACGAAAAAACCTTTTTTCCAATCTTTATTTGGTCGCTTTTTTCAAGGTGAACTAAAAAATCGTGAAGAGCTTGTTGAAGTGATTCGCGATTCAGAACAAAACGATTTAATTGATCAAAATACGCGTGAAATGATTGAAGGCGTAATGGAAATTGCGGAACTTCGCGTTCGCGATATTATGATTCCTCGTTCACAAATTATTTTTATTGAAGATCAACAAGATTTAAATACTTGTTTAAACACAATTATTGAATCCGCTCATTCTCGTTTTCCTGTGATTGCCGATGCGGATGATCGCGATAATATCGTGGGTATTTTGCATGCGAAAGATTTATTGAAATTTTTACGTGAAGATGCCGAAGAGTTTGATTTATCTTCATTATTGCGCCCCGTCGTGATTGTGCCAGAAAGCAAAAGAGTGGATCGTATGTTGAAAGATTTCCGCTCAGAGCGTTTCCATATGGCTATTGTGGTAGATGAATTTGGTGCGGTGTCGGGACTTGTTACTATTGAAGATATTTTGGAACAAATTGTTGGCGATATTGAAGATGAATTTGATGAAGAAGAAGTCGCGGATATTCGTCAGCTTTCTCGTCATACTTATGCTGTACGTGCGCTCACAGATATTGATGATTTCAATGCACAATTTAATACGGATTTTGATGATGAAGAAGTGGATACCATTGGTGGGCTGATTATGCAAACTTTTGGTTATCTACCAAAACGTGGTGAAGAAATTACGTTGAAAAATCTTCAATTTAAAGTCACCTCGGCAGATAGTCGCCGATTGATTCAACTTCGAGTGACTGTGCCAGATGAACATTTGGCAGAAATGGATGATGTGGAAGAAAAAGCTGAATAGCATTTTATCATCCTCAATGATGGCGCGCGTTTTCTAACGCGTGCTTTTTATTTACTTGGAATAGAATTTCAAATTTCAACACAAAAGACGCTCCTGAAGGCGTGCAAAATATAATTGAATTTATGAATAAATATTTTACTTATCTTATTGCGATTATATCTGGTTTAGTCGGTGTTTTTGCCTTTTCGCCATTTGATTATTGGCCTTTAGCCTATGTTTCTTTACTCGGTTTACTGTATGTCGCTAAAAATTCTAAAAAATCCACCGCACTTTTAGCGACGTTTTTGTGGTCGATGGGATTTTTCTGCTTTGGAGTGAGTTGGCTTAATGTCAGTATTCACCAATTTGGTGGCGCATCTTTAGGTGTGAGTTATTTCCTTGTCGGTTTACTTGCGGCTTATCTTGCACTATACCCGATGCTCTTTACCTATTTGGTTCAGCGTTTCCAAGTTCAAAGTGCGGTAATTTTTGCCGTGATTTGGACATTTACAGAATTTTTACGAGGTTGGATTTTTACCGGTTTTCCTTGGCTTCAGTTTGGTTATACACAAATTGACAGCCCATTTTATGGCATCGCCCCGATTTTTGGGGTAACAGGATTGACGTTCTTTACCGTTTGGGCAAGTGCGGTGATGTTTAATTTTGTTTTATCTTTATTTAAAACGAAAAATCTTAAATTAGTCTTTACGAATGTTTTGTTATTGATCATCGTGGGGGCATTAAGTGCTTATTCATCCCGAATTCACTTTGTAAAACCTGTTGAAGATAAGGCAATTTCAGTCACGCTTGCACAAGGAAATATTGAACAAAATCTCAAATGGGATCCAGCTTATTTCTATTCTACTTTGGAGATTTATCAAAAATTAATCGCAGAAAATCTTGGTAAAACAGATTTAATTATTTTGCCTGAATCCGCATTGCCAACTCTTGAAAATGCGATTACTCCATTTTTTGAAGGATTAGATCGAGCTGCTAAAGAAACAAAAACGGAGATAATGGTTGGAACGGTATTTCAAGATACGAGATCTGGTAAATTGCTTAATTCTATTATGACTGCTGGAAACCCAGACTTTCCTTATCAGCCAGATACGTCAAATCGTTATAGTAAGCATCATCTCGTGCCGTTCGGTGAATATGTTCCACTAGAAAGTATTCTGCGACCACTTAATTCAGTGTTTAATTTGCCGATGTCTGCATTTCAAAGCGGGGATGCGATTCAGCCATCTTTAATGGCAAAAAAACGCGCTTTTTCGCCAGCAATTTGCTATGAGATTATTTTTGGTGAACAAGTGCGGCAAAATTTGAAACAAGATACAGATTATTTGCTCACAATTTCTAATGATGCTTGGTTTGGTGATTCGATTGGACCTTGGCAACATTTACAGATGGCAAGAATGCGCGCTTTAGAATTGGGGAAACCGCTTATTCGTGCAACGAATACGGGGATTTCAGTCTTTGTTGATGCACAAGGTAAGGTGTTAGCGCAGGCACCGCAGTTTATTGAAACAACGTTGACGTATAAAATTGCACCTTCGAAAGGCAAAACCCCTTATTCTGTGCTAGGAAATATGCCTTTATATGCTTTATCATTGTTGTTTTTAGTATTACACGGCATGATGGCGTTTGTTCGTCGTAAGATGAACCTTTCACAAAAACGCTAGTCAAAACGACCGCACTTTTTATTTATAAACGAGATTTTAATGAATCAAAATCTAATTGAAGTTAAGAATCTCACCTTTAAACGCGGTGATCGCGTGATTTACGATAACCTGAATTTGCAAGTAAAAAAGGGAAAAATCACTGCGATCATGGGGCCGTCGGGGATTGGTAAAACCACCTTACTAAAATTGATCGGTGGGCAACTAATGCCAGAACAAGGTGAAATTTTGTTTGATGGGCAAGATATTTGTCATCTATCTAATCGTGAACTGTACGAAGTACGTAAGCGGATGGGGATGTTATTCCAATCAGGTGCGCTTTTTACGGATATTTCTACTTTTGATAATGTCGCCTTTCCAATTCGGGAACATACGCATTTGCCCGAAAGTTTAATTCGCCAAATCGTATTGATGAAATTGGAGGCGGTTGGGTTGCGAGGTGCAGCTGGGTTGATGCCTTCAGAACTTTCCGGTGGTATGGCTCGTCGAGCTGCATTAGCACGCGCTATTGCGCTTGACCCTGATTTAATTATGTTTGATGAGCCATTTACTGGGCAAGATCCAATCAGTATGGGCGTAATTTTAAGCCTGATTAAACGATTAAATGAAGCGTTAAATTTGACTTCTATCGTGGTGTCGCACGATGTGGAGGAAGTATTGAGTATTGCAGATTATGCCTATATTATTGCAGACCAAAAAGTCATCGCAGAAGGAACATCTGAGCAGCTTTTACAAAGCCAAGATCCGCGAGTAGTGCAATTCTTAAAAGGTGAATCTGATGGTCCTGTGCGCTTTAAGTACCCAGCGCAAGATTATGTGAAGGAATTATTTGAATGATCGTCAATTTTATTTCTGCTTTGGGAAAACAGGTGATTGATTTTTTCCGTGCATTAGGGCGAGCAGGCTTTATGTTATTTGGCGCATTGATCGGTAAGCCACAAATTCGCAAGCATTTTCCTTTGCTTGTGAAGCAAATGCATGTTTTAGGTGTCCAATCGTTACTCATTATTTTGTTGTCCGGTTTATTTATTGGAATGGTATTAGGACTACAAGGTTATGTCGTATTAGTCGATTTTTCTGCTGAAACAAGTTTGGGGCAGCTTGTAGCACTTTCTCTTTTACGAGAATTAGGGCCTGTTGTTACCGCACTTTTGTTTGCTGGTCGAGCAGGTTCTGCATTGACGGCTGAAATAGGCTTAATGAAAGCCACTGAACAACTTTCTAGTCTTGAAATGATGGCGGTTGATCCTTTACGTCGCGTGATTGCACCACGTTTTTGGGCAGGTGTCATTTCTATGCCAGTTTTATCAATCTTGTTTATTGCAATTGGTATTTGGGGCGGTTCTTTAGTTGGTGTGGATTGGAAAGGTGTTGATTCGGGTAGCTTTTGGTCTGTTATGCAAAATTCTGTGAGTTGGAGCTATGATATTTTAAATGGCTTTATTAAAGCGGTTTTCTTTGCTGTAGCCGTAACTTGGATTGCGCTGTTCAATGGTTATGATTGTATGCCAACATCAGAAGGTATCAGCCAAGCTACAACACGAACAGTTGTGCATGCATCACTCGTTGTTCTAGGATTAGATTTTATTTTGACAGCTATTATGTTTGGAGCAGGTTAAGGATTTTTTTTATGAGACAAACAATTAAATATGAATTTTGGGTCGGGTTATTTTTATTACTTGGTATTGGTGCCTTAGTTTTTTTAGGTTTACGCGTAGCCAACGTACAAGGTTTTGGTGAGACGAAATCTTATACTGTGACGGCAACTTTTGATAATATTGGTGGACTAAAAGTGCGTGCACCATTAAAAGTTGGCGGAGTGGTTATTGGGCGTGTGAGCGGTATTACGCTTGATGAAAAAAGTTATTTACCAAAAGTCAGTATTGCAATTAATCAGGAATATAATGAAATCCCAGAAAACAGTTCTTTATCAATTAAGACATCGGGCTTATTAGGTGAGCAATATATTGCATTGACAATGGGATTTGATGATGGTGAATCATCTATGCTTAAAGAGGGTAGCCAAATTCAAGATACAAAATCTGCTATGGTGTTGGAGGATTTAATCGGCCAATTCCTTTACGGCGATAAAAAATCTGATAGTAACAGTGAAAAGACTGAGCCTACAGTACAATAACAACTAACATTTATTTAGGAGATTTATGATGAAATTTTTCCAAGTGAAAAAATGGTTTGCAATTTTAACCTTAGTATTTACCGCACTTTTTACTGCTGGTACAGCTATGGCTGAAACAAGCCCTTATGTATTGATGCAACAAGCGTCAGATAAATTGTTTTCTGATATTCAGGCAAATCAAAGCCAGATTAAAAAGAATCCAAATTATTTACGTACTATCGTTCGTAATGATTTGCTGCCTTATGTTCAAGTCAATTATGCAGGTTCTTTGGTGCTAGGTTCTCATTTCAAATCTACTACACCTGAACAACGTGAAAAATTCTTTAAAGCTTTTGGTGATTTTATTGAACAAGCTTACGCACAAGTATTAACGGCATATTCAAATCAACAAATTCAAATCGAGCCAGAAAAAGCATTAGGCGATAAAAACTTAGTAAATATTCGTGTGAATATCATTCAAGTTAACGGAGCTGCACCAATTAAATTAGATTTTAAATGGCGTAAAAATAGTAAAACTGGTGAATGGCAAGCTTATGACATGGTTGCTGAGGGCGTGAGCATGGTTGTAACAAAACAACAAGAATGGAGTGGTATCTTACGTCAACATGGCATTGATGCATTAACAGCACAAGTACAAAAATCAGCAGCCCAACCTGTAACATTAAGCAAATAATCTTGTTGCCATGTTAAATTGGGATTTAAAGAAAAATGATGATAAGATAGCGCTCCTTTTGTCAGGGGAGCTATCTCGCAACACGTTGTTGCCTATTTGGCAGCAACGTGACGTTTTTTTATCAGCTAATGCGCTTGATAAAACGATTGTTGAATGGGATTTGTCTGGTATTCAACATATTGATTCAGCCGGTTTTGCAGCTCTTTGTGATTTTTTACGAGAGTGCCAAAAGCTTAACAAAACAGTGCGATTAGTTTATCCGCCAAAACAATTATTAACCCTTGCAGATCTTGTTGGTTTGTCTGATTGGATCGCAAATTTTACAGATCTTAATTAAACGGAAATCTGATGGAACTTCAAGAAATTGAACGAATTTTAAAAGATGCGCTAAACGTAGAAGAGGTTTATGCTCAAGGTGAAAATGCGCATTTTGGCGTGATTGTAGTGAGTGATGAAATTGCCGCACTTTCTCGCGTAAAACAACAACAAACAATTTATGCTCCGTTAATGGCTTATTTTACTACTGGCGAAATTCACGCGTTAACAATTAAAACTTACACCACTGAAAAGTGGAAACGTGATCGTGCATTAAACCAACTTAATTAAGGATTCAAAAATGGAAAAATTTCGTGTTTATGGGCAATCTCGTTTAAGTGGAACCGTGAATATTTCAGGTGCAAAAAATGCCGCACTTCCAATTCTTTTTGCAGCTATTTTAGCAACAGAATCCGTTAAACTCACGAACGTGCCTGCGCTTAAAGATATTGAAACCACTTTGAAAATTTTACGTAAATTAGGCGTGGTGGTAGATCGTGATGAAACTGGCGCAGTTTTATTAGATGCATCGAATATCGATCATTTCACTGCCCCTTATGAATTGGTTAAAACCATGCGTGCTTCAATTTGGGCATTGGCGCCTTTGGTTGCTCGTTTTCATCAAGGCCAAGTATCGTTACCTGGTGGTTGCTCTATCGGTGCTCGTCCAGTTGATCTCCATATTAGCGGTTTAGAAAAATTAGGCGCAGACATCGTTCTTGAAGAAGGATATGTAAAAGCACAAGTATTAGATCGTCTAGTGGGAACTCGCATTGTAATGGAAAAAGTAAGCGTAGGTGCAACTTTATCTATTATGATGGCAGCGACACTTGCGAAAGGCACCACCGTGATTGAAAACGCGGCTCGTGAGCCTGAAATTGTAGATACCGCTGACTTCCTGAATAAAATGGGTGCGAAAATATCTGGTGCAGGTTCTGATCACATTACGATTGAAGGTGTTGAATATTTAACTGGTTGTGAGCATAGTGTCGTGCCAGATCGTATTGAAACAGGTACGTTCTTAATTGCCGCAGCAATTTCGGGCGGTCGTGTTGTTTGTCAAAATACTAAAGCTGATACTTTAGATGCAGTGATCGATAAACTTCGTGAAGCTGGCGCTCAAGTTGATGTTACTGATAATAGTATCACTTTAGATATGCTTGGAAATCGCCCTAAAGCGGTGAATATTCGTACTGCGCCACACCCAGGTTTCCCTACTGATATGCAGGCTCAATTCACCTTATTAAATATGGTGGCAGAGGGCACGAGTATTATTACCGAAACGATTTTTGAAAATCGTTTTATGCATATTCCTGAATTAATTCGCATGGGTGGGAAAGCTGAAATTGAAGGGAATACTGCGGTATGTCATGGTGTTGAACGGTTATCTGGTGCAGAAGTGATGGCGACAGATTTACGCGCATCAATCAGTTTGGTTCTTGCAGGTTGTATCGCAACAGGTGAAACCATTGTAGATCGTATTTATCATATCGATCGTGGTTACGAACATATCGAAGATAAATTACGTGGTCTAGGTGCGAAAATTGAACGTTTTTCTGGAAGTGATGAAGCGTAATTAGGTACGCTACTTTTCTATTAGACATTACAAGTTTATTTATAATCTTAAATTTCTACTAATGCCTTTCTTTAGAAAGGCATTTTTTTACCGAAATGTTATAAGAATAGATTGATTACATTGTTTAGAAATGTGTTTTTCTACAAGAAAATGCGGTAGATTATTTTCTTGTTTTGATAGTAATTGGTCATATCTCGCTTTGTTATAACTAAAATTCATAAAATATAAATAAATAATCTTGTTTTTTCATAAGTTTGATTTTTATAATCATGCTTAGACAAACACAACACAAGGAATAAAAAATGAAAAAATTATTTTTTACAACCGCACTTTTAAGTGCTGGTATTGCTTTCTCTGCATTTTCTCACGCTGGTGAAATTGCTGATCGCGTTGAAAAAACTAAAACTTTATTAGTGGGAACTGAGGGTACTTATGCTCCATTTACTTTCCATGGTAAAGACGGAAAATTGACCGGTTTTGATGTAGAAATCATTGAGAAAGTGGCAGAAAAACTAGGTTTGAAAATTGAATTTAAAGAAACCGCTTGGGATGGAATGTATGCAGGTTTGAATGCGAAACGATTTGATGTTATTGCAAACCAAACGAATCCAAGCCCAGAGCGCTTAAAAAAATATGATTATTCTGCGCCCTATAATTATTCTGCTGGCGTTATTGTGACGAAAGAGAATAATAACAGCATTAAGACTTTCTCTGATTTAAAAGGTAAAAAATCAGCTCAATCAGCAACGAGTAACTGGAGCAAAGACGCTCGTGATAATGGTGCGATTATTGTGACCGTGGATAGCCTTGCGCAAAATCTTGAAGCAGTCAAACAAGAACGCGTTGATGCAACAGTGAATGATAAATTAGCGGTGCTTGATTATTTCAAAAAACAACCAAATGCAGGTTTAAAAATTGCCGTTGAGAGCGATAAGAAAATTCCGACAGGTTTCGCATTTTTGAAAGGCGAGGAAGCACTTATTGCAAAAGTGAATAAAGCATTAGAAGAATTACGCCAAGACGGTACATTAAAACAACTTTCAATTAAATGGTTTGGTGATGACATTACTCAATAATTTGTTAGCGAGTCTTCCATTTATGAGTGCAGAACGAGCTGATTATGTAATCAGCTCGTTTTGGCCTATGTTGGAAGGCGCAATTTTATATACGATTCCCTTAGCCGTTATTTCCTTTTTTTGTGGTTTATTTATTGCGGTAATTGTTGCCGTAATTTGTACGCTTCCTCATCCAAATTTTATGACTAAACTTTTGCAAAGTATTTGTCGCGCTTATATTTCTATTATTCGTGGTACGCCAATGCTTGTGCAGATTTTTATTATTTTCTATGGATTGCCTGAAGTCGGCATTAAACTCGAGCCCTTCCCAACTGCAATTATTGCCTTCTCAGTCAATATCGGTGCTTATGCCGCAGAAACTGTGCGTGCATCCATTACTGCGATCCCAAAAGGGCAGTGGGAGGCTTCTTATGCCATAGGAATGAATTATCAACAGGCATTTATTCGCACGATTATGCCACAGGCATTACGCATTTCCGTCCCATCGCTTTCTAACACTTTTATTAGTACAGTGAAAGATACCTCTTTGGCTTCTTTAGTATGGATTGCAGAACTCTTTCGTGTCGCACAAAATATTACAGCTGAGAATTATGAGTTTATTTTGATTTATAGTGAGGCTGCATTGATTTATTGGGTTTTCTGCCTTGTGTTATCTATTGGTCAAATGCGTTTAGAAAAACGCCTTTCTCGTCACTTGTAAGGATTGTCCATGCTAAAAGTAAGTAATATTCAGAAAAACTTTAATGGCAATCATGTATTAAAAGGCATTGATTTTGAAATTAATAAAGGTGAAGTGGTAGCAATTTTAGGGCCGTCTGGTTCAGGAAAAACTACCTTTTTACGTTGCTTAAATTTGCTTGAGAGACCAGAGCAAGGCATTTTGGAATTTACTGATGGTAGTCTAAAAATTGATTTTAGCCAGAAAATTAGTAAAGCAGATGAATTGAAGTTACGCCGACGTTCATCAATGGTATTCCAACAATATAATTTATTTCCTCATCGTTCCGCCCTTGAAAATATCATGGAAGGAATGGTTGTCGTGCAAAAACAAGATAAGGCTCAGGCTAGAGAAAAGGCTCTTAGCTTGTTAGAGAAGGTGGGACTAAAAAATAAAGCAGATTTATTTCCATCTCAACTTTCTGGCGGTCAGCAACAGCGAGTGGGGATTGCCCGAGCCCTTGCGGTAAAACCTGATATTATTTTATTAGATGAACCTACATCGGCGTTAGATCCAGAATTGGTTGGCGAGGTGTTACAAACACTAAAAATGCTTGCTCAAGAAGGTTGGACAATGATTATTGTTACTCATGAAATGCAGTTTGCGAAAGATGTTGCAGATCGTGTAATTTTGATGGCGGATGGGCATATTGTAGAACAAAATACAGCAGATAAATTCTTTTCTTGCCCACAACACGAGCGGACTAAACAGTTCTTGCTCCAAGCAAAAATACCACTTGATCCAGATTATTGTATTTAGAGTGCGGTAAATTTTTAGAGAGTTTTCTGAATAATGGATTATTTAGGATTTAATCGAAACGTGATGAATTTCACAAGTTGAGAATTAAATGCCTCTGAATCTTTACATTATCAACGCACAATGCAAGAATGCTCGCATTCAAATTTAAGTCAACAGGAGTAAATAATGACTTTGTCAGAACGTTTAAAACAAGAATTTGTTTCTGGTTGGAAACCTTTTGAGGTAGTTTGGCTTGCGCTTTTCATCATTGCGCAGATCTGGGCTTATGTACAAGTGCCAGATTCTTGGTTAGCAATGATTTCTGGTATTTCCGGTATTTTGTGCGTGGTATTGGTAAGTAAAGGTAAAATTAGTAATTATTTCTTTGGATTAATTTTTGCTTATACTTATTTTTATGTCGCTTGGGGATCAAATTTTTTAGGCGAAATGAATACCGTACTCTATGTATATTTGCCATCTCAATTTATTGGTTACTTCATGTGGAAAGCCAATATGCAAAATAGTGATGGTGGAGAAAGTGTGATTGCAAAAGCGTTAACTGTTAAAGGATGGGTGACACTAATTGTTGTGACTACGGTTGGTACTTTGCTTTTTGTTCAAGCATTACAAGCGGCTGGCGGAAGTTCAACTGGTTTAGATGGTCTAACTACAATTATTACGGTTGCTGCACAGATTTTAATGATTTTGCGTTATCGTGAACAGTGGCTGTTATGGATTGCTTTAAATATCCTTTCTATTTTCTTATGGGCAGAAACGCCAGCTATGTACTTAATGTATTCAGCCTACTTACTTAACTCGTTGTACGGTTATTATAACTGGACGAAATTGGTTAAACGCATCTAAACATACTTAAGCAAACTTAGAAACAAAGAAGAGCGGTAATTTGATCTGCACCCCAAAAGTTGGACTCAACAAACCACCAATTGAGGTGCAGATTTTTTATGGGTAAACACTACACAATCGAATTTAAATTACAGGTTATTCAACCTATTTTGAATGGGAAAATGAGTATTAGAGAAACGGCTCGTTTTTACAATATTCCTTCCAACTCCCTAGTCTGGACATGGTTGAAACGGTTTGAAAAAAGTGGCATAAAAGGACTGATTCCCCGTAAACCATCAGGACGACCGCCGATGAAACCCAAATATGCAAAAATGCCACCGCCACCCAAAACTGAAGAAGACCGTTTACGCCTGAGAATTTTACAGCTTGAAGCGGAGGTAGCCTACCTAAAGGAGTTGAGAAGGCTCAGACTTCAGGACGAAGCCGAGCAACAGAAATTATCCAAAGGTTAAGAACACGCTATCCGTTAAAATGGCTTTTAGGCTTTGCACAGTTAGCGCGTAGTACATTTTTTGCTAAACTTCAGATTAAACTGGATAAGGATGAGCCGCTGAAAAAGGCCATTAAACGCATCAAAGCCAATCATCCTGATTATGGCTACCGACGTGTTCATGCCTGCTTGCCAGGCGTGAATCATAAAAAAGTCCAACGTTTAATGCAGGCACTTGGGCTTCAAGTGCGGTCAAGAAAAAGCAAGAAATTGACGACCTATCGAGGCACGATAGGGGTGATTGCACCGAATCATCTTGAACGCGATTTTAGTGCAACGGCCCCGAAACAAAAGTGGGTAACTGATATCACCGAGTTTAAGGCGAAAGATGGGAGTAAAGTCTATTTATCCCCTATTTTAGACTTATTTAACAATGAGATAGTTTCCTATAATCTCAGCTATTCCCCAAACTGGGCGCAAGTAGAGGACATGTTAATGCAAGCTGTCAAAGGATTAAATAAAGCTTGTGGCACTATTTTACATTCAGACCAAGGCTGGCAATATCAAATGGTAGCTTATCGTCGAATTTTAGCTGAACATGGCATCATTCAAAGTATGTCGAGAAAAGGGAATGGCTTGGACAATGCCGCGATGGAAAGTTTCTTTGGGCGATTAAAAACGGAATGTTTTTATGGGCGGGAATTTAACAGTAGAGAGGAGATAGTTGATGCCGTCAGGGATTATTTGGATTACTATAACCACCGACGGATTCAACTAAAATTAAAAGGACTGAGTCCGATACAATATCGAAAACAATCCTTTAAATAACAGTCTAACTTTTTGGGGTCAGATCAATTTTACCGCTCTTTTTTCTTTGCTTTGAAGATTAACGCATTGTCACAAATTCTTCTGAACCTGTTGGGTGAATAGCCACGGTGTTATCAAAATCAGCTTTTGTTGCGCCCATTTTGATTGCGACGGCAAATCCTTGAATCATTTCGTCTACACCGAAACCAATACCGTGTAAACCCACAACTTTTTCATCCTTGCCCACACAAACTAATTTCATTTTGCACGGTTGACGATGTTGAGTGACCGCAGTATACATTGCTGTGAAGGAGGATTTATATACCTTAACATTTTCAGTTCCATATTGTTCTATAGCTTGAGGTTCAGTTAAACCTACAGTGCCGATTGGTGGATGGCTGAATACAACGGTTGGAACTAAATTGTAATCTAAATGTTCAGTCGGTTTATTATTGAATAAACGCTCAGAAAGGCGGCGACCCGCTGCAACTGCAACTGGTGTTAATTCAATGCCATTTTCGATAATATCGCCTACTGCATAAATGCCTTTCACATTAGTATTTTGATATTTATCTACTTTGACATAGCCGTGTTCATTTGTTTCTACACCTGCATTTTCTAAGCCAATTTTATCTGTCGCTGGAACACGACCTGCCGCCCAAATAACACAGTCCACAGTAACATCAGATTGACCATCACATTTTACTGTAAGTGAACCATCTGCATTTTTTACAATTTCAGATGGTGTGGAATTGCTATGTAATTGAATTCCATCTTGCGCAAGCACTTCCACTAATGTTTCTACGATTAATGGATCTTGATTACGCATTGGTGCATGACGACGCACTAATAAATGAGTTTCCACGCCTAGGCTGTTTAATACACCAGAAAGTTCAACGGCAATATAGCCTGCACCAATAACAGCAGCGCGTTTTGGTAATTCTGTTAATGCGAAGAAACCATCTGAATCAATGCCGTATTCTTGTCCTTTAATGTTTGGACGATATGGGCGGCCACCTGTTGCGATTAAAATATGATCTGCGGTTACTTGCTCTTTTGTACCATCAGCAAGTGTTACTTCAATAGTATGCGCATCGACAAATTTTCCGAAACCGTTAATTACATCAATGTTATTTTTCGCTAATACATTGTTATAAGATGTATGAATACGACCAATATAGGCTTGGCGACTTTCAATCAGTTTTGAAAAATCAAATTTTTTCACTTCAACATCAAAACCATAATCTGGTGCATAATTGTTAATTGCTTCTGCAATATGTGCACCATAAAACATTACTTTTTTAGGTACGCAACCTACATTTACACAAGTGCCGCCAAGATGCTTGGCTTCAATGATTGCGCATTTTTTTCCATAGCTTGCAGCACGATTTAGAGAAGCAATACCGCCACTGCCACCGCCAATAGCGATGTAATCATAATGTTTAGTCATAGTTTGATCCTTTTTTGAACTCAAAAATTTTCCGTATTTTGCCTAATTTTTATAAAGAATGCTATAAATTGATGTAATTGGTTTTATGAATATTTTTATTCTTTTTGAACATCTAATTAGCTTTAGATGATTTTATATGAAAAGTAGTATGTAGAATAAAATGGCATCATAAAAAATGAGGAAGGTTATAGTAACCTTCCTCACTTAAGAGTATATCTAATTAGCTATGTGATTAATTAGCATATTGGTTAATAGCCGCGGATACTTCTTGATCTTGATAAATGTTATTCACAATATCGTTAAATGTTTGAGACAGAACTTTTTGAATTTCGTCATTATCTGCGTTTAATGCGCCTTCTTGTGAACGAGTAGCATTAAATGCTTTGTTATATGAACCTTTCGCGCCTTGAACATAAACAGTTGCTTGAATTTTGGTATTAAGTTTATAACGAAGATTACCTTGTTCTACTTGCGTAGAAAATTCACGTACATCCACAGTTACCCAGGAATTTGATCCATTAGATTGCCCAATTCTGAAACCTTTACTAATAAGATTTTGTTGCATCACTTGTTGGAATAATTGTGTAACACTTGGTGATGAATTTAATTTAATGAGTTCTCCATGCTTGGTATAGCTCGCGATATCTTGCGTTGTGCGGCTATCTTTCGTTGTTACATACACAATCGCATTTTGATTAATGCTCATTGTTGCATTCGGTGCTGGTGGTGTGAACATTAATGTATTTGATTGTGCTTGGCAGCCAGCAAGGAACAGCGTAGCGGCTGTAATACTTACTGCTGATAATGTTTTGATTTTGTTTGATAATGTCATAATTTCCCCAATGAGCCAGTTAAAACTGTGTTATTCTTGCAAACTTCATTGCTAATGTATAGCGTTTCATTGTGATTTTGTGGAGATTTATGATGTCTGTTCAACAAACTATCGAACAAAAAATTCAACTAGAATTTCAACCGCACTTTTTTAGTGTAGAAAATGAAAGCCACCTACATAGTTCTGGTCGTGGCGCGGAATCTCATTTTAAATGTGTGATTGTGAGTAATGTTTTTGAAGGAATGCGTAAAGTACAGCGTCATCAACGTGTTTATCAATTGCTTGCAGATGAGCTTAATAGCGGTGTTCATGCGTTAGCGTTGCACTTATTTACTGTAGAGGAATGGGGCGAGTTAAATGAGAAAATTCCTGCTTCAACGAAATGCGCAGGCGTTGGACATTAATTTTTTATGTTATGAAGATGTAACATTTTTTTGATATATCGCAAAAGGTTTTTACAAAAAAGTAGGCGTTTAAGTAGCGAAAAAAGCAGATTTTCGCTAGAATGAGGCGTTTAATTTTATCCAAATTCAATTTCTCGATAAGGATGTTTATCGTGAAGTTAACCAATTTGAGTTTTTTATTTTTGTGGCATTAATGTCTTTTTATAGGCATTTTGCCACGCTCAAACACGAGATTGCATTTAACTTGTTTATTTGCAATTGTATTTTTAACCTTGAAAAGTAGTGCAAACAGTATGATTACAATTAAGAAAGGCTTGGATCTCCCAATTGCGGGAAAACCAGCACAAGTAATCCACAACGGAAATGTTGTGAATCAAGTTGCGATTCTAGGTGAGGAGTATGTGGGGATGCGTCCTTCGATGAAGGTGCACGAAGGCGATGTTGTAAAGAAAGGCCAAGTGCTTTTTGAAGACAAGAAAAATCCAGGTGTGATTTTTACAGCCCCTGCAAGTGGTACTATCACTGTAATCAATCGTGGTGAGAAGCGCGTATTACAATCTGTCGTAATTAATGTGGAAGGAAATGAGCAAATCACTTTCGCAAAATATAGTGCAGAACAATTGAATACGCTTTCTTCTGAACAAGTAAAACAAAACCTTGTTGAATCAGGTTTATGGACTGCATTACGTACTCGTCCATTTAGCAAAGTGCCTGCGATTGATAGTGAGCCGTCCTCAATTTTCGTGAATGCAATGGATACCAATCCATTAGCCGCAGATCCTGCAATCGTGCTAAAAGAATTTTGGCAAGATTTCACGAACGGTTTAACGGTATTAAGTCGTTTATTCCCTTCAAAACCGTTACACTTGTGTAAAGCAGGTGATACCAATATCCCAACCGTTGATCTTGAAAATTTACAGATTCATGATTTCGGTGGTGTTCACCCTGCAGGTCTTGTTGGTACTCATATCCACTTTATTGATCCTGTTGGTGTAAATAAAACTGTATGGCACATCAATTATCAAGATGTGATCGCAGTGGGTAAATTATTTACAACAGGTGAACTTTATGTTGAACGCGTTATTTCTCTTGCGGGTCCACAAGTGAAAGAACCTCGTTTAATTCGTACTGTAATTGGTGCTAATCTCTCTCAATTAACCCAAAATGAATTAAGTGCGGGTGAAAATCGCGTAATTTCTGGTTCGGTACTTTGTGGTCAAACAGCAAAAGGTACTCATGATTATTTAAGTCGTTATGCATTGCAAGTCTCGGTAATTGCTGAAGGTAATGAGAAAGAATTCCTTGGCTGGATTACACCGCAATCAAATAAATATTCAATTACTCGTACAGTGTTAGGTCACTTCGGTAAGAAATTATTCAACTTCACTACTGCTGAAAATGGTGGTGAGCGTGCAATGGTACCAATTGGTAGCTATGAGCGTGTTATGCCGTTGGATATTTTACCGACATTATTATTACGTGATTTAATCGTGGGCGATACCGATGGCGCTCAAGCGTTAGGTTGTCTTGAATTAGACGAAGAAGACTTAGCATTATGCTCTTTCGTTTGCCCAGGCAAATATGAATACGGTTCAATCTTGCGTCAAGTACTAGATAAGATTGAGAAGGAAGGTTAAAAATGGGTTTGAAAAATCTTTTTGAAAAAATGGAACCCGCGTTTTTACCAGGTGGTAAATACAGCAAGCTTTATCCGATCTTTGAATCGATTTATACCTTGCTTTATACACCAGGTACAGTAACGCACAAAAACACTCACGTTCGTGATGCGTTAGACTCAAAACGTATGATGATTACGGTTTTCCTTGCGTTGTTCCCTGCGATTTTCTACGGGATATACAATGTGGGTAACCAAGCGATTCCAGCCTTAAATCAATTAGGCAATTTAGAACAATTAATTGCTAACGATTGGCACTATGCACTTGCAAGTTCATTAGGTTTAGATTTAACTGCCAATGCAACTTGGGGCTCAAAAATGGCGCTGGGTGCAATTTTCTTTTTACCAATTTACTTAGTGGTGTTCACCGTTTGTACAATTTGGGAGTTATTATTCTCAGTGGTGCGAGGTCATGAAGTAAATGAAGGGATGTTCGTTTCAACCATTTTATTTGCGTTGATCGTTCCACCAACATTGCCATTATGGCAAGCCGCATTAGGTATTACTTTTGGTATCGTTGTTGCAAAAGAAATTTTTGGTGGCGTTGGTCGTAACTTCATGAACCCTGCACTTGCAGGCCGAGCTTTCTTGTTCTTCGCATATCCAGCTCAAATTTCAGGTGATACTGTTTGGACTGCAGCTGATGGTTTCTCTGGCGCAACCGCACTTTCACAATGGTCGCAAGGCGGTCAGGGTGCATTACAACATACTGTAACTGGTGCTCCAATTACTTGGATGGATGCTTTTGTTGGTAATTTACCTGGTTCAATGGGTGAAGTTTCTACTCTTGCAATTTTAATCGGCGGAGCAGTGATTGTGTTCACTCGTATTGCCGCATGGCGCATTATTGCTGGTGTGATGATTGGTATGATTGCAACTTCAACGCTATTCAATTTAGTTGGTTCCGATACTAACCCAATGTTCTCAATGCCTTGGCATTGGCACCTTGTTTTAGGTGGATTTGCATTAGGTATGGTATTTATGGCAACAGACCCTGTTTCAGCATCCTTTACCAATGCAGGTAAGTGGTGGTACGGTGCATTAATTGGTGTAATGGCTGTATTAATTCGTACTGTAAACCCGGCTTATCCGGAAGGCATGATGTTAGCGATTTTATTTGCAAACTTATTTGCACCGATTTTCGACTACATCGTTGTTCAAGCAAATATCAAACGTCGGAGAGCAAGAACAAATGGCTAAGTTTAATAAAGACAGCGTAGGCGGCACAATTCTTGTCGTATTGCTACTGAGTTTAGTTTGTTCCATTATTGTTGCTGGTTCCGCAGTAATGTTAAAGCCTGCACAAGAAGAACAAAAGTTACTCGATAAACAAAAAAATATCTTAAATGTAGCTGGTCTTTTACAAGAAAACACGAATGTAAAAGAAACTTATGCAAAATTTATCGAGCCTCGTTTCGTTGATTTAGCAACGGGTGAATACACACAACAAGCAGATGATAGCCAACAAGCAATTCCTGCTGATGCCGATAAAGCACGTATTCGTTCTCGTAGTAAAATGACTGAAGTTTATCTTGTAAAAGATGAACAAGGTAAAATTCAACAAGTTATTTTACCAATTTATGGAACTGGCTTGTGGTCAGTGATGTATGGTCTAGTATCTGTTCAACCAGATGGTAATACGATCAATGGAATCACTTACTACCAACATGGTGAAACGCCAGGATTGGGTGGTGAGATTGAAAATCCAAACTGGGCAAGTTTATTTAAAGGTAAAAAATTGTTTGATGAACAACATCAACCTGCAATTCACATCGTGAAGGGTCAAGCTCCACAAGATGAGCATAGTATTGATGGTTTATCAGGCGCAACTTTAACTGGTAATGGCGTACAGGGTACGTTTGATTATTGGTTTAGTGCGAACGGTTTTGGTCCATATCTTGAAAAACTTCATGCAGGAGCAAACTAATGTCAGAAAAAGCAAATTATAAAGATCTGTTGTTAGCTCCGGTTGTTAAGAACAACCCGATTGCATTACAAATTTTGGGTATTTGTTCTGCATTAGCGGTAACAACAAAATTAGAAACTGCTGTTGTAATGGCGATTGCAGTAAGTTTGGTAACAGGGTTATCAAGTTTCTTTGTTTCTCTGATTCGCAACTACATTCCAAACAGTATTCGTATTATTGTGCAACTTGCAATTATTGCATCACTTGTAATCGTTGTTGACCAAATATTAAGAGCCTACGCTTATGGTTTATCTAAACAACTTTCGGTATTCGTTGGCTTGATTATCACTAACTGTATCGTAATGGGACGTGCTGAAGCATTTGCGATGAAGTCGCCTCCCGTTGAAAGCTTTGTAGATGGTATCGGTAATGGTTTAGGTTATGGTGCGATGTTAATCATCGTAGCATTTTTCCGTGAACTTATCGGTTCAGGTAAATTATTTGGTATGACTATTTTTGAAACCATTCAGAATGGTGGTTGGTACCAAGCAAATGGTTTATTCCTACTTGCACCAAGTGCATTCTTTATCATCGGATTTGTTATCTGGGGATTAAGAACTTGGAAACCAGAGCAACAGGAGAAGTAATCAATGGAACATTATATTAGCCTATTCGTTAAGGCAGTCTTCATTGAAAATATGGCACTTTCCTTCTTCTTAGGAATGTGTACTTTCTTAGCGGTATCTAAAAAGATATCAACTGCGTTCGGTCTTGGTATTGCGGTAACTTTCGTTCTTGGTATCGCCGTGCCAGTAAACCAATTAATTTATGCAAATGTATTAAAAGAAAATGCTTTAATTGAAGGTGTAGATTTATCATTCTTGAACTTCATTACCTTCATTGGGGTTATTGCTGGCTTAGTGCAAATTCTTGAAATGGTATTAGACAAATTTATGCCATCTCTTTATAACGCATTAGGCATTTTCTTACCGTTAATCGCAGTAAACTGTGCGATTTTTGGTGGGGTGTCTTTCATGGTTCAACGTGATTACAATTTCCCTGAATCTATCGTGTACGGTTTCGGCTCAGGTTTAGGTTGGATGTTAGCGATTGTTGCGCTTGCCGGCTTAACTGAGAAAATGAAATACGCGGATATTCCTGCAGGATTAAAAGGTTTAGGTATTACCTTTATCTCTGTTGGTTTAATGGCGTTAGGCTTTATGTCTTTCTCTGGTATTCAATTATAAGGAGTGTAATCAATGAGCGATTCAGTAATTCTTGCACTCGGTATTGCCGCATTCACGGTTATTGTATTAGTGTTAGTGGCGATCATCTTATTTGCTAAATCAAAATTAGTCGATTCTGGTGATATTACTATCGGCATCAATGACGATCCTGAAAAAGCGATTACATTACCTGCGGGTGGCAAGTTATTAGGTGCTTTAGCAAGTAAAGGTATTTTCGTATCTTCTGCTTGCGGCGGCGGTGGCTCTTGTGGTCAATGTATTGTTAAAGTGAAAAATGGTGGCGGAGAAATTCTTCCAACCGAACTTTCTCACATTAACAAACGTGAAGCAAAAGAAGGTTATCGTCTAGCTTGTCAAGTTAACGTGAAAGGTAATATGGAAGTTGAACTTCCAGAAGAAATCTTCGGCGTGAAAAAATGGGAATGTACTGTTATTTCTAACGATAACAAAGCAACCTTTATCAAAGAGCTTAAATTAGCGATTCCTGAAGGCGAGGAAGTACCTTTCCGCGCAGGTGGTTATATCCAAATCGAAGCTGAGCCACATGTGGTGAACTATAAAGATTTCGATATTCCAGAAGAATACCACGAAGACTGGGATAAATATGATTTATGGCGTTATGTCTCTAAAGTTGACGAGCATATTATCCGTGCTTACTCAATGGCTTCATACCCTGAAGAGAAAGGCATTATTATGCTCAATGTACGTATTGCAACGCCTCCGCCACGTCAACCTGATGCACCTCCAGGTCAAATGTCTTCATACATTTGGTCATTAAAAGCAGGTGACAAAGTTACTATTTCTGGTCCATTTGGTGAATTCTTTGCGAAAGAAACTGATGCAGAAATGGTATTTATCGGTGGTGGTGCGGGTATGGCTCCAATGCGTTCTCATATTTTTGACCAGTTAAAACGTCTTCACTCTAAACGTAAAATGTCATTCTGGTATGGTGCACGTTCTAAACGTGAAATCTTCTATCAAGAAGACTTTGACCAATTACAAGCTGAAAATCCAAACTTTGTATGGCATGTTGCATTATCGGACGCATTACCTGAAGATAATTGGACTGGCTATACAGGCTTTATTCACAATGTACTTTATGAAAACTACTTGAAAAATCATGAAGCACCAGAAGATTGTGAATACTATATGTGTGGACCTCCTGTGATGAATGCAGCTGTAATTAAAATGTTGAAAGATCTTGGTGTTGAAGATGAAAACATTTTATTAGATGACTTTGGTGGCTGATCTTAGTTAATCAATTCATCATAAAAACTGACCGCACTTTGTGATGAAGTGCGGTCAAAATTTAAGGTGTTTTTATAAAATTATCTATAATTACAGGTAAGTTTTGTTGAGTTTGCCAGTAATTCACAGATTTAGGAAATCCAGATGAAAAAATTAATAAGCGGTATCGTGGCGGTGGCAATGGCATTAAGTCTTGCAGCCTGTCAAAAAGAAATAAAAGTTATCTCATTAAGTGGTAAAACAATGGGAACAACTTATCATGTTAAATACCTTGATGAAGGCTCAATGAACGCAATATCTGAAAAGACGCATGAAGAAATTGAAGCTATCTTAAAAGATGTGAACGCGAAAATGTCCACTTACAAAAAAGATTCGGAACTGAGTCGTTTCAATCAAAATACCCAAGTAAATACACCGATTGAGATTTCAGCAGATTTTGCCAAAGTATTGGCCGAAGCGATTCGTTTAAATAAAGTGACTGAAGGTGCATTGGATGTAACTGTTGGTCCTGTTGTGAATTTATGGGGATTTGGCCCTGAAAAACGTCCAGAAAAACAACCTACACCAGAACAATTAGCTGAACGCCAAGCTTGGGTTGGTATTGATAAAATTGCCCTCGATATGAGTGGTGCAAAACCGACATTAAGCAAAGAACTTCCTCAAGTTTATGTCGATTTGTCCTCGATTGCTAAAGGCTTTGGCGTAGATCAGGTCGCTGAAAAGTTAGAACAATTAAATGCTCAGAATTACATGGTTGAAATCGGCGGTGAAATTCGTGCGAAAGGAAAAAATATTGAAGGCAAACCTTGGCAGATCGCAATTGAAAAACCAACTACAACAGGTGAAAGAGCGGTTGAAGCTGTCATTGGGTTAGACAATATGGGAATGGCAAGTTCTGGTGATTATCGTATTTACTTTGAAGAAAATGGTAAACGCTTTGCTCATGAAATTGATCCGAAAACAGGTTATCCAATTCAGCATCATTTAGCCTCAATTACGGTACTTGCACCAACCTCAATGACTGCAGATGGCTTATCAACAGGGTTATTTGTGCTAGGGGAAGACAAGGCGTTAGAAGTGGCTGAGAAAAATAATCTTGCCGTTTACTTAATCATTAAAACAGATAATGGTTTTGTCACAAAATCATCTTCTGCTTTCAAAAAATTAACAGAAACAAAAGAATAGTTATGCAAACTTTATTTTTTACTTTAATCGCTTTCGTCGCAATTATATTGTTGATGTCTATCGGATTTATTATCAAAAAACAAAGTTTAAAAGGCAGCTGCGGTGGTTTATCTACCCTTGGTATTGCTAAAGCTTGTGATTGTGATAAACCTTGTGACACGCTTCAATCAAAATTAGATGCGGGCGATGAACAAGCGAAAGCTGAATATGAGCAAAAATTTGCGAAAAAAGATGATGATTCGCAATTTTATGAAGTGAAATAACTTGCTCAAAAATGACCGCACTTTATGTGCAAAATAAAATTAACGGCAAAATTATTTTGCCGTTTTCTCATTCAATGACCAATGTGCTTCGCCTTAACCGAAGTTACGGGAGAATTATGTTAATTTCAAATACTTATAATCAATACTTTCCTCAATTGACGCAAGAACAGCTTGCGAGAAATGCGACAAAAAAAGTTATTTGTGGTATGTCTGGCGGAGTGGATTCTTCTGTGTCAGCTTTTATTCTTCAACAGCAAGGCTATCAGGTGGAAGGCCTGTTTATGAAAAACTGGGAAGAAGATGATGATACGGATTACTGTACTGCCACTGCTGATCTTTCAGATGCTCAAGCAGTATGTGATAAATTGGGTATCAAACTACATAAAATTAATTTTGCGGCAGAATATTGGGATAATGTCTTTGAGCATTTTCTAACTGAATATAAAGCAGGGCGCACGCCGAACCCAGATATTTTGTGTAATAAAGAAATTAAATTTAAAGCATTTTTAGAATATGCAGCTGAAGATCTTGGTGCTCATTACATTGCAACAGGGCATTATGTACGTAGAGCCGGTGATGATGAAAATGCAAAATTATTACGTGGTCTAGACGCCAATAAAGATCAAAGTTATTTTCTTTATACCTTAAGCCATAAACAAGTGGGACAAAGTTTATTCCCCGTTGGTGAAATCGAGAAACCCATTGTTCGCGCTATTGCTGAAGATCTTGGATTAATTACGGCGAAGAAAAAAGACTCTACCGGTATTTGTTTTATTGGTGAGCGTAAATTTAAGGATTTCTTAGCTCGTTACTTACCGGCTCAACCTGGTGATATTCGTACTGTTGATGGTGAAATTATTGGTCGCCATGATGGTTTGATGTATCACACGTTGGGACAGCGTAAAGGATTAGGCATTGGTGGTTTAAAAAATGCGGGTGATGAGGCTTGGTATGTGGTAGATAAGGATGTGGAAAATAATGAACTTATTGTCGCTCAGGGGCATGACCATCCTCGTTTATTTTCAAAAGGTTTGATTGCTAGCCAATTACATTGGGTTGATCGCGAGCCAATTCGTGAGTTATTACGTTGCACGGTGAAAACACGTTATCGCCAGCAAGATATTCCTTGCGTGATTGAACCTATTGATGATGAAACTATTCGAGTGATTTTCGATGAACCTCAATCAGCCGTCACACCAGGACAATCTGCCGTATTTTACCTTGGTGAAGTCTGTTTGGGCGGTGGTATTATCGAAGAAAGAATATAAAACAAAGATACTAAAAGCGCATTTTATGCGCTTTTAGACTATTTATTCAAACCAAATGACACTTGCCATTCGGCCCGTTTGGTTGTCACGGCGATAAGAAAAGAACAATTCTTTTTCATTGAATGTACAGTGATTTCCACCATAAATTTGCATAATACCTAGATTGTTTAATCGCTGAGTCGCGATTTGATAAAGATTACCTAGGTATTTACCTTCTTCGATTGCATCGGGTTGAAAGGCGAGTTTGGCTTTTTCATCTACCGCAACAAACTGTTTTACAACATCGATTCCAACTTGAAATGCTGTTGGGCCAATTGCAGGGCCAAACCACGCGATAATATCTTCAGGTTTGGTCTGAAAGCATTTGACAGTTTCTTCCAATACGCCATCGCATAAACCACGCCAGCCAGCATGTGCTGCAGCTACTTCATTGCCAGATGTTGTAGTAAATAGAACCGGCAAACAGTCTGCCGTCATAACAGCACAAACTTGATGAGGAACATTTGTATAAACTGCATCCGCTTCAAGATTTTGTCCTGAATAAGGTAATTGAATCACTTGAGTACTGTGTGTTTGCGTTAGAAATATAGGTGTTTGTGGCAAACCAAATTTTTCTACTAATAAAGTGCGGTTAGTTTTTACCGCACTTTTGTTATCACCGACATGATCGCCTAAGTTAAAACTAAAATAAGGCGTCGAGCTCACGCCCCCTTCACGAGTGGTGGTGAAGGCATGAATATTCTTTGGAACGTTCCAATTTGGGTTAATCACTTGCATATTAATAATCTAACTCATCTTGATGTTCGAGATAGTCGGCTTTGAGTGCATTAAGCAATTCAACGAAATCATCAGGCAATGGTGCATACCATTCCATCATTTCACCTGTAATTGGATGAGCTAAGCTTAACATGACCGCATGTAAAGCTTGGCGTTTGAAATTACGCAATACCTCCATAAAGTCTTCACTCGCATTTTTTGGTGGACGAGGGCGTCCGCCATAGGTTTGATCGCCTAGTAATGGATGGGCAATATGTGCCATATGAACACGGATTTGATGTGTACGCCCCGTTTCTAAACGTAAACGTAAACGGGTGTAGTTACGGTAATTTTCCATAATACGATAATGGGTGACAGCTGGTTTTCCCATTGGATGAACCGCCATTAAGGTACGTTTGGTTGCATGACGAGCCATAGGTTGATCGACTGTGCCACCTTTAGTCATAATGCCTGATGCTACTGCTTCATATTCACGCGTAATTTTGCGTTTTTGTAAGTCGCGTACTAACTTAGTTTGTGCTGGAATAGTTTTCGCAACAACCATTAGGCCTGTCGTATCTTTATCTAACCGATGCACAATTCCTGCTCGCGGTACTTCTGCAATCGGCGGATAATGATAGAGTAGCGCATTAAGCACGGTTCCATTTGGATTGCCAGCACCAGGGTGTACAACAAGATCTTTGGGTTTGTTAATCACAATAATGTCGTCATCTTCATACACGATATTCAATGGAATATTTTCTGGTTCAAAACGTGTCTCATCTTCCACTTCTACGGTGATTTCTATTTTTTCTCCTCCGAGGACTTTCTCACGCGGAATATTGGTAATGCGCTCATTCAGTTTTACGAGATCGGCTTCAATCCACGTTTTTAATCGGGAGCGAGAATATTCAGGGAACAACTCTGCAAGTGTTTGGTCTAAACGCTGTCCCATTTGTTCTGGCTGCACTTCAGCCGAAAGGGTAATTTGTGGCATAAATAGCTCTCAAAAATTTTAAAAGTTGGCTTATTGATTAATGTTCTATACAATAGCAGACAATTGTATCTTATTTATTGGTTTTCGTAAAAATTAAGGAAAAAACAATGCGTAAAATAAAATCTTTGGCATTGCTTGCCGTGGCAGCATTGGTTGTTGGATGTTCAAGTGGTTCAAAAGATGTGGAGCAAGCATCAGTAAATGAGTTGTACACTAAAGGTGTTACATCATTACAAGAAGGCGGTTATTCTGAAGCTATTCGTTATTTAAAAGCGGCGACTGAACGTTTTCCTGGTAGTATTTATCAAGAACAGGCAATGCTAGATTTAATTTATGCAAACTATAAAGCACAAGATTATACGCAAGTATTATTGACAGTAGATAGCTTTTTGCATCAATTCCCACAAAGTCCAAACCAAGACTATGCAGTCTATATGGCTGGGTTAACCAACGCTGCAACAGGTGATAATTTTATTCAAGATTTCTTTGGAATTGATCGTGCGACACGTGAAACCACTTCTATGCGTACCGCTTTTTCTAATTTCCAAAATTTAGTTCGTGTATTCCCTAATAGCCCTTATGCTCAAGATGCTTTAGCGCGTATGGCTTATATTAAAGACGCGCTTGCTCGTCATGAGTTAGATATTGCAAAATTCTATGCAAAACGTGATGCTTGGGTTGCAGTGTCAAACCGTGTAGTTGGAATGTTGAAACAATATCCAGATGCTAAAGCAACTTATGAAGGTTTATCTTTGATGAAAGAAGCTTATGAAAAAATGGGTTTAACAGCATTAGCCAATGATACCCAAAAAATTATTGATGCGAATAAAGATAAAACCTTTGCACCAATTGAAAAACCAGATGAGCCAGAATTAAAAGTTCCGACTGTTAAATAGTCATAAGATATGAATAAAAAGCCCGAATAATTTCGGGCTTTTTACTATATATTATCCTCGATATGCATTTTTCATAATACGATCTTTTGTTACTTTCCATTCACGCTCTTTAATATCATCGCGTTTATCATGTTGTTTTTTACCTTTGGCTAAACCAATTTTGACTTTTGCCCATGCACTTTTCCAATAAAGAGAAAGCGCTACTATGGTAAAACCGTCTCGGTTTGCTTTGCCAAATAGGGATGCTAATTCGCGTTTATTTAATAATAACTTTCGAGTGCGAGTTGGATCACAAACAATATGCGTTGATGCAACATTTAATGGCTGAATGCTTGCACCGAATAAAAAGGCTTCGCCATTTTTAAAAATGACGTAACTATCACTAATGTTTGCCTTGCCAGCGCGCATTGATTTGACTTCCCAGCCTTGTAGTTCAAGACCTGCTTCAATTTCATCTTCTATAAAATAATCATGTCTCGCACGTTTATTCAGTGCGATAGTATTTGATCCTGGTTTTACTTTTTTCTTTGTCATAATTTTTATACCTTATTTTGCTTGGCGCATTTTATCGGATATCTATTTTTATAGCAAAAAAGATCATCTCGGGAGAACTGGCAGTTGCGTTTATTTTTAAACTTTAAAAGATAAAGGATTTATAGAAAACTCAAGAGAAAATCACCGCACTTTTGTAAGAAAAAACAGACACATTGTTGTGTCTGTTTAAGTGAGATAAAAAAGATGAATTAAGTTTTGATGATTTATATAAAGTGAATAAACGATTATTCCAAACGTTTTGCCACTTTAAGCCAATCAGCCTTAAATTCACGATGCATATTATTAATTGCATCAATAATATCATGGTGAACAAGCTGTTCATTTTGGATGCCTACGCAGTAGCCACCTTTACCTTGTAGCAATAAATCTACCGCGTATGCGCCCATACGTGAAGCAAGGATACGGTCAAATGCACAAGGAGAACCGCCACGTTGAATATGCCCTAAAACAGTTGCACGAGTTTCGTGCCCAACGCGAGCTTCAATTTCTTTTGCCAGAGAATGAACATCAGTTAAAAGTTCAGTGATTGCAATAATTGCATGGCGTTTACCGCGAATAATGCTACGTTCAATTTGTTGAATTAATTCTTCGCGATTAAATTCAATTTCTGATGCGACGATATATTCACAACCGCCAGCGATGCCTGCAGAAATCGTTAAGTCACTACAATGGCGCCCCATAATTTCAACGATAGAAATACGTTGGTGTGAGCTTGATGTATCGCGTAAACGGTCGATTGCATCTACTGCAGTTTGTAATGCAGTTTGATAGCCGATGGTATAGTCAGTTCCTGCAACATCATTATCAATAGTGCCTGGTAAGCCAACACAAGGGAAACCATGTTCTTCGGTTAACAATTTTGCGCCCATGTAAGAACCGTCACCACCGATAACCACAAGTGCATCAATGCCGTGAGAACGTAAAATTTCTGCGCACTTCGCGCGAACATTTGGATCCTTAAATTCAGGAAAGCGTGCAGAACCTAAGAAAGTACCGCCACGATTAATCACATCTGATACGCTGTAGCGGTTTAGTTGTTTGATTTTATTGTTGTATAAGCCTTGGTAACCATCATAGATACCAAATACTTCTAAGCCTTCTGCAAGTGCAGAACGTACTACGCCACGAATTGCGGCATTCATACCCGGCGCATCGCCACCACTTGTTAAAACTGCAATTTTTTTAATCATATTTACCTACTTTTAACCGTAATTGGAAACTGGCATAAGATTACATCATTAGAGGTATCTGCTCTAGCAAAATCTGATGAGATTTTGATCCGGCATAATTTTTTACATTATTTTTGACAAAACAGTTGCCACTTCAAATCTTGTAAGTGCTTTCTTTCTATATCCACAACGTATTTTTGCAAATGTTGTTGCACTTTATCGACGGATAAATGTTTAGAAAGTGTTGGTTGCTGTACTTTTTGTGAATATTGATACTGAACAAAGCCACATTGTGGTAATTGTCGTCCTTTCATCACATTGACTTGCCAAGATGGATTTTCCTTCGTTGGCGAATAGATGACATATCCATTTAATTCCTGTGGATTCATAGAATTTTCTGGAATAGCATCGAAATGGAAATCTTTTACGCCTGTATTACGATAAATACGTTCTCTCAATGCGATGCGCTCTTTAATTGAGCGCGCTGGTTGATTGCGATCAAAGAGAATTTCAATTTCAGATTGCCAATTTTCTAGCGTATCTGGCTTGGCTACGTAAACATAGCGTGCAATGGTTTTTAAATCTTGGCTGCCAGTAAGAGCATAATTTTTACCATTGTGCTCTAACTGCGTAGGAACATTTAATTGAGTCAGTTTAGTTGCACAGCCAGAGAGTAGTATAAGTGCAGTCAATATAACAAAAATTTTATTCATTGATATCTCGCTTAAATACAAATTCGGTTTCAGTTGATGATGCTGAATCAAACCAATAACCACCTAAATCAAATTCTTTTAATTGTTCAATTTCGGTTAAACGATTTTGAATAAGATAACGGCACATTAAGCCTCGAGCTTTTTTAGCATAAAAACTAATTACTTTATATTTGCCATTTTTATTGTCTAAGAAAACTGGCTTGATTATCTTGGCTTTAAGTTGGTTTTCTTTAACCGATTTATAATATTCATCAGAGGCTAGATTGACTAATACATTATCGCCTTGTTCATCAATAGCTTGTTGAATCGCTTGCGTGATCACATTTCCCCAAAAGGCATACAGATCTTTTCCTTTCGGATTGGCTAATTTTGTGCCCATTTCTAATCGGTAAGGTTGCATTAAATCAAGTGGTTTTAAAAGCCCATAAAGCCCAGAAAGCATACGTAAATGGGATTGTGCAAAGGCAACATCATCTTCCGAAAGGGAATCAGCATCTAAACCAGTATAAACATCGCCTTTAAATGCAAATAATGCAGCGCGGGAATTGTTTTCATTGTGAATTTTTGTCCATTCTGCAAAGCGTGCAACATTTAGACCGGCTAACTTATCGCTGATAGACATAAGCGATGAAAGATCTTGTGGAGAAAGTTTACGACAAACTTCAATAAGTTGTTCGCTGTAATCAGTAAAGTGCGGTTGAGAAACCAGAAAATTTTTTACCGCACTTTCAAAGTCAAGGGTTTTCGCAGGGGAGATAATGGCTAACATAATCGTCCTTTTATGAAAAAAGAATGGGTGTATATTAGCATAAAAATTTACACTAAACGCGTTTATATAGCCCATTTTCACTCATGATGAGATCTTGCAATTCAAGATCGAGCAACTGAACAAGTAAAACATCGACACTCAAGTTAAATTCTTCAGCTAAATCATCAATGCTCACAGGCGTGTAACCGATACGCGAGTAAAGTTTCGGATGACTTGGTGCTTCTACCAATCGGCGAGGATCGGGTGGTGGCGTGTAATTAGGCACAGCGATCTGGTCAAAATCGATTTCAGTTTGGCTATGGATAGAATGTTGGTAGAGGGTTTCCAAAATATCCTTTGCATTTTCCACCAACATTGCGCCTTGTTTGATGAGGCGATTACAACCTTGGCTAAATTCACTTTGAATATTGCCTGGCACAGCAAAAACCTCTCGGTTTTGTTCCAATGCATACCGAGCGGTAATTAGAGAGCCGCTTTTTTCTGTGGCTTCAACCACTAATGTCCCGACTGAAAGCCCGCTAATAATTCTATTACGACGAGGGAAATTTGTCGCAATTGGTGCTTGGTTTGGTAAAAATTCAGAAACTAATGTTCCGTTGTTTTGTAAAATAAGTTCTGAAAGTTTGCGATGCTTTACGGGATAAATTTGTTCCAATCCGCTTCCCAAAACCGCTATGGTTTGTCCTTGAATATCAACAACTGCTTGATGGCAATGCCCATCTATTCCCAATGCGAGTCCACTGGTAATCGTAAAGCCAGCCAATGAAAGTTCCGTAGCAAAATATTTAGCCCAATATTCACCATAAGCCGTGCAGTAGCGACTTCCCACCATCGCAATTTGACGTTGTGAAAGTGCGGTCAAATTTCCTTTTACAAATAGCAGAGGAGGAAAGCTTGCTATCTGTTTCAATAGAAAGGGATAAAAGGGGGAAAAAGAATTTACCAAATGATTCCCCTCTTTTTGAGACCACTCTAGCGCAGGCTCAATAAATTTTGCTTCAGGCTTGAACCAACGGCGAATTTGAATGGCTCCCCACCCCATTTGTCGGAAAGCAACATCATCATAATTGAGCAACTCATCTAGCGTAATATTGGATAAAATTTTATCAATGCCCACTCCGCCAAGTTTAGGGACTTGCATTAGGCGGAGTAGTGTGTAGGTAATATCTTGCATGCTTTTTCCTTTTTGATTTGAAAATTTAGTATGGAAAAAACGAGTGAAAGAAACGATTAACTTGAAAGCATTTTACGATGCAGATCGCAAAAATTCTTTTTGATGAGTAAAAAATTGCAAAATTTTTCTTATTTTGAAAATGTAAAAAATTCAATAATAAAAATTCGCTGATTACAATTAATTTGGTTGAATATTCTTTTTATTTTAGATTTGTTAGTTAAATGTATATTTCATATTGTGTATTAATGATTGTTTTTGATATAAAACGCTAAAAAATAGTTTGACAGTCAGTTTTTTATTCGTAATATGGAAAACGTTTTACACAGAAGGATTTTTATTTATGTCTCGTATTGTTTCTTTATCTCTCAACCTGCTGCTCTCACATTCGGTGTGCGGCTAAGTTGTGGATGAAAAACAGTCAGATGTAAATACCCAATTTTAAACCCGCACTTTATAAGTTGCGGGTTTTTTGTCTAAAAAATACAGGAAAATGCACCGCACTTTTGGAGTGATTTCAGAAGGACATTTAGTAAGGACATTGTTATGACAGATCGCGTTATTATTTTTGATACGACTTTGCGTGATGGGGAACAGGCGTTAAAAGCAAGTTTGACGGTAAAAGAAAAATTACAGATCGCTTTAGCACTTGAGCGCTTAGGCGTGGATGTAATGGAAGTGGGGTTTCCTGTTTCTTCTCAAGGTGATTTTGAGTCTGTTCAAACCATTGCGCGCCATATTAAAAACTCTCGTGTTGCCGCGTTATCTCGAGCCGTAGATAAAGACATTGATGCCGCATACGAAGCATTGAAAGTTGCTGAAGCATTCCGTATTCATACTTTTATTGCAAGCTCTGCATTGCACGTTGAAGCGAAATTAAAACGTTCTTTTGATGATGTGGTAGGAATGGCTGTTGCAGCAGTGAAACGCGCACGTAATTATACGGATGATGTTGAGTTCTCTTGCGAAGATGCCGGCCGTACCGGTATCGACAATATCTGCCGTATTGTTGAAGCCGCAATTAATGCGGGTGCAACTACGGTAAATATTCCCGATACAGTAGGTTTTTGCTTACCAAATGAATACGGCAACATTATTGCTCAAGTGCGCAATCGTGTACCGAATATCGATAAAGCAGTGATTTCTGTGCATTGCCATAATGACTTAGGCATGGCAACCGCTAATTCTTTAACAGCAGTACAAAATGGTGCGCGCCAAATTGAATGTACCATTAATGGAATTGGTGAACGTGCGGGCAATACATCCCTTGAAGAAGTTGTCATGGCAATGAAAGTGCGTCAAGATTTTATGGGCGTGGATACTCGTATTAATACCCAAGAAATTCATCGTGTGAGTCAAATGGTCAGCCAGCTTTGCAATATGCCGATTCAACCGAATAAAGCCATTGTGGGTTCAAATGCTTTTGCGCACTCTTCTGGCATCCATCAAGATGGTATGTTGAAAAACAAAAATACCTACGAAATCATGTCTCCAGAAACGATCGGTTTGAAAAAAGAAAAATTAAATTTAACTGCACGTTCTGGTCGAGCAGCAGTAAAAGGCCACATGGCAGATATGGGCTATAACGAACAAGATTACGATTTGGATAAATTGTATGACGCGTTCTTAAAATTGGCGGATAAAAAAGGTCAAGTGTTTGATTATGACTTGGAAGCATTGGCGTTTATTGATATGCAACAAGGGGATGAAGATCGTTTAGTGTTAGATAAGCTTTCAGCGCATTCAACGAAAGAATATCCAGCAACCGCTTTTGTTCAAGTGGAATTGGATGGTAATAAATTAAGTACATCTTCAATTGGTGGCAATGGCCCAGTGGATGCGGTTTATAACGCCATCTTAAATTTAACGGGTTTAGAAATCAAAATGTCTCACTATAACTTAACCGCCAAAGGCGAGGGCGCAGAAGCATTAGGGCAAGTGGATATTGTGGTGGAACATGAAGGCCGTAAATTCCACGGTGTTGGTTTAGCAACAGACATCGTTGAATCTTCCGCACTTGCTTTAGTTCATGCAATTAATGCCATTTATCGCGCACATAAAGTGGCAGACATTAAAAGCCACAAACATCATTAACCCAATTCCCCTCTTTACAAAAGAGAGGAGAAAATATGAAGAAAATTAACCGCACTTTAGTGTGAAAAAATAGGAAAAACAATATGCAATCATACAACATCGCTGTTCTAGCGGGAGACGGTATCGGTCCGGAAGTCATGGCTGAAGCCATCAAAGTATTAAACAAAGTCCAAGAAAAATTCGGTTTTAAACTTAACTTCAATGAGTTTTATGTGGGCGGTGCCGCAATTGATAATTGTGGTTGCCCATTACCAGCAGAAACCTTAAAAGGTTGTGATGAGGCTGATGCAATTTTGTTTGGTTCTGTAGGCGGCCCTAAATGGACAAATTTACCACCAGATCAACAACCAGAACGAGGTGCATTGTTACCCTTGCGTAAACATTTCAAATTATTCTGCAATCTTCGTCCTGCAACCCTTTATAAAGGTTTAGAAAAATTCTGCCCATTACGTGCAGATATTGCAGCGAAAGGGTTTGATATGGTGGTTGTACGCGAATTAACGGGCGGGATTTATTTCGGTCAGCCTAAAGGTCGTGAAGGTGAAGGTGCACAAACCAAAGCATTCGATACTGAAGTTTATTACAAATATGAAATCGAGCGTATTGCGCGAGCCGCTTTTGAGGCAGCAATGAAGCGCAATAAAAAAGTCACTTCTGTGGATAAAGCGAACGTATTGCAGTCTTCTATTTTATGGCGTGAAACTGTGACAGAAATTGCAAAAGACTACCCTGAAGTTACTTTAGAGCATATCTATATCGACAACGCCACAATGCAATTAATCAAAGCACCAGAATCTTTTGATGTTTTACTTTGCTCTAACATTTTCGGCGATATTATTTCTGACGAAGCGGCGATGATCACAGGTTCTATGGGAATGTTGCCGTCTGCCAGCTTAAATGAAGATGGTTTTGGTTTATACGAGCCTGCTGGTGGTTCTGCACCAGATATTGCAGGCAAAGGCATTGCTAACCCAATCGCACAAATTCTTTCTGCCGCGATGATGTTGCGTTACAGCTTCAACTTAAATGATGCAGCTGATGCGATTGAAAATGCTGTGCAAAAAGTCTTAGCAAGCGGTCACCGTACCGGTGATTTAGCCGATGATTCTGCACCTGTTTCAACTGCGGAAATGGGTACATTAATTGCTAACGCAATCTAATAAAAAAACAATGAAGGTGCGGTTTAAAAATACCTCGGATTTTGACCGCACTTACTCTAACAAAAGCCTCTAACGAATTGAGAAAAATTATGGTAAAAACTCTTTACGAAAAATTATTCGACGCCCACGTGGTGTACGAAGCCGAAGGCGAAACGCCGATTTTGTATATTAACCGTCATTTAATCCATGAAGTGACCAGTCCACAAGCCTTTGATGGGTTGCGTGTTGCAGGCCGCCAAGTACGCCAAGTAAGCAAAACTTTCGGCACCATGGATCACAGTATTTCTACTCAAGTACGAGATGTCAATAAACTTGAAGGTCAAGCTAAAATTCAAGTGTTAGAACTTGATAAAAATACCAAAGCTACGGGTATCAAATTATTTGATATGACAACGAAAGAGCAGGGAATCGTTCATGTGATGGGACCAGAACAAGGCTTAACTTTGCCAGGTATGACAATTGTCTGTGGTGACTCCCATACTGCAACGCATGGTGCATTCGGTGCTTTGGCATTTGGTATCGGCACCTCCGAAGTAGAACACGTTTTAGCGACACAAACCTTAAAACAAGCCCGTGCAAAAAGCATGAAAATTGAAGTGCGCGGCAAAGTGGCACCTGGCATTACCGCTAAAGACATTATTCTTGCCATTATCGGTAAAACAACCATGGCAGGCGGTACAGGCCATGTGGTGGAATTCTGTGGCGAAGCGATTCGTGATCTTTCTATGGAAGGCCGTATGACCGTTTGTAATATGGCGATTGAAATGGGTGCGAAAGCCGGCTTAATCGCACCGGATGAAACCACTTTCGACTATTTAAAAGGCCGTCCACATGCGCCGAAAGGTAAAGATTGGGATGATGCAGTCGCTTATTGGAAAACCTTAAAATCCGATGATGATGCGAAATTTGACATGGTCATCACATTAGAAGCGACAGATATTGCGCCACAAGTCACTTGGGGAACAAACCCAGGCCAAGTAATCGGTATCGATCAGCCAGTGCCAAACCCAGCAGAAATGACCGATCCCGTGACTCGTGCCTCAGCAGAAAAAGCATTGAATTATATTGGCTTAGACGCTAACACTGATTTAAAAGATATCCCTGTAGATCAAGTCTTTATCGGTTCCTGTACTAATGCGCGTATCGAAGATTTACGTGCGGCAGCGGCTGTGATGAAGGGGCGCAAAAAAGCCGACAATGTAAAACGTATTTTAGTGGTGCCAGGTTCCGGTTTAGTGAAGGAACAAGCAGAAAAAGAAGGCTTGGATAAAATCTTTATCGAAGCGGGCGCAGAATGGCGTAATCCGGGCTGTTCCATGTGTTTAGGGATGAACGATGACCGTTTAGGCGAATGGGAACGTTGTGCTTCTACTTCAAACCGTAACTTTGAAGGTCGCCAAGGTCGTAATGGTCGTACTCACTTAGTGAGCCCAGCCATGGCTGCCGCTGCGGGAATGTTCGGTAAATTCGTTGATATTCGTGACGTAACATTAAACTAAGGAGCAGAAAATGGCAGGATTTAAACAACTTTCAGGCTTAGTAGTGCCATTGGATGCAGCAAACGTGGACACGGATGCGATTATTCCAAAACAATTTTTACAAGCCATTACCCGCGTGGGTTTCGGCAAACACTTATTCCACGAATGGCGTTATCTTGATGTGGACGGCACCAAGCCAAATCCAGAATTTGTCTTAAATTATCCGCAATATCAAGGTGCAACAATTTTGTTGGCGCGTAAAAACCTTGGCTGTGGTTCTTCTCGTGAACACGCCCCTTGGGCATTAGCAGACTACGGCTTTAAAGTAATGATCGCCCCAAGTTTTGCGGATATTTTCTACAATAACAGCTTAAATAACCACATGTTACCGATTCGTTTAAGCGAAGAAGAAGTAGAAGAAATCTTCCAATGGGTGTGGGCAAATGAAGGCAAACAAATCTATGTGGATTTAGAAACTATGACCGTCACTGTAGGTGACAAAGTCTATCACTTTGAACTGGATGAATTCCGCCGTCATTGTTTATTAAACGGCTTGGATAATATCGGTTTAACCCTTCAACACGAAGACAAAATCTCAGCATACGAGAAAAATATTCCCGCGTTCTTGCGCTAAAAAAGATAAAAGTGCGGTGATTTTTCACCGTACTTTTTGATCTAATCTAACGTTTTAATGATTCCATTATCGACTGAAAACATTTTTCTGTTTTCGACTTGCATCTCTTTTAATTGTTCTTGAGTAATGGTTGTAACAAACACTTGTGAGCCACTTTGTTGTAATCGTTCTGCCAACAGTGCTCGCTTATATTGATCCAATTCCGATGCAAAATCATCGATCAAAAAAATACAATGGCGTTGTTTTTCTTTCATTAAATGCTCGCCTTGAGCCAGCCTCAATGCGCACATTAAAAGTTTAAGTTGTCCACGAGAAAGCACATCTTCGACAGGTAATCCTTGTGCTTTGAAACGAAAATCAGCTTTTTGAGGGCCAGAAAATGTGTAATTTAAGGCACGATCTCGTTCAAAATTTTGCTCAAGAATCTCTGCGTAATCTGTATTTTTTTCCCATCCTTGATGAAAGCTGACATTAATTTCTAATTCAGGGAGGAAAAGTTGGCAAGTTTGCTCGATTTCAGGGCGTAGTGCTTCCGCATATTCGGCACGCCATTGACTCACTTGATGAGCGAGTTTGGCAAGCTCGACATCCCAAACTTTAATAGCAGAGTAGGGCTGATTTTGTGCAAGTGCTGCATTTCTTTGTTTGAGTAATCGATTAAGGTTGCTCCAAGCCGCATAAAAACTTGTTTGATGGTGAAAAAGTCCCCAATCCAAAAATGCTCGGCGATAACTTGGCCCCCCATTCAGTAAGGTTAAGCCTTCTGGGGTGATTAATTGCATTGGCAAAAGATGAGCAAGATCGGAAATTTTATTGCCATCTTCACCGTTAATTTTTACTAACGTGTTGCCTTGACGAAGTTTTTGTAATCCCACAGACCATTGATGTTGGCTTTCTTGGATTTGTCCAAATAAGGTAAAGTGAGGTTCGTCGTAAGAAATGATGCGATTTGTGACCGCACTTTTGAATGAGCGTCCGTGACCAAGATAAAAAATGGCTTCTAATAAGCTTGTTTTCCCGCTGCCATTGTTGCCGACCAAAAAGTTAAAGCCAGGATCAAAATCAAGATCCACGGCTGTTAAGTTACGAAATTTTTCGACCAGTAAACGCGAAATCGCCATATTATAAACGCATTGGCATAATTACATATTCGCTACTGCTATCTTCGCAGTTTTCGATTAAGCAACTAGAAGAGGCATCAGTTAGACGCATGCGAACTTGATTGCATTTAAGCGCATTTAGCACATCAAGAATATAGGTGACATTAAATCCCACTTCTAATTCTTCGCCATTGTAATTGATATCTACGATTTCTTCCGCTTCTTCATGTTCGGTGTTGGAGGCGGTAATTTTTAGTTGGTTTTCGCTTAAGTTTAAACGCACGCTACGCACACGCTCATTCGATAAAATTGATGCGCGAACAAAGGCTTGTTTAAGAATTTCCCAGCTGCCTTCGACAATTTTTGTTGCATTACGAGGCAACACTCGGCGATAGTCAGGGAAACGACCATCAATTAATTTTGATGTAAATACAATGTTTTTGAGATGAATACGTAAATTGTTAGTACCGATTTGTAAACGTGCAGGTTCATCGCTTGTTTCTAATAAACGAACCAGTTCTAACACGCCTTTACGCGGTAAAATCACAGAATGATTTTGTAATTCTTGTTCAAGTGAGATAGTACAGACCGCAAGTCTATGGCCATCTGTCGCCACAGTTCGCAATAAATTGCCTTCTGTTTCAAACTTCATGCCATTTAAAAAATAGCGGGCATCTTGGTTTGCCATGGAAAATTGAGTGGCTTCAATTAAACGGCGCAAGGTATTTTGCGGTAGTTCAAAATCTACTTCAGACTGCCAATCCGTGAGGTTTGGATATTCTTCGGCAGGTTGGGTTGTTAGCGTAAAACGGCTACGCCCAGACTGCACTAATGTACGGTCTTCTTCAAAAGTAACCGTGATTTCTGAATCATCAGATAAAGTGCGGCAAATATCTAAGAATTTTTTTGCTGGAATCGTAAAAGTGCCATTTTCAGAAGACGATGAAAGCTGAGTTTGACTAGAGAGTTCGACTTCCAAATCTGTGCCCGTGATAGTCAATCGATTATCTTCAATTTGCAACAGCACGTTGTTTAATACTGGAATATTTGGGCGATTACTCAATACGCCACATACTTGCTGCAACGGTTTTAATAAATTTTCTCTTGAAATACTAAATTGCATTGCGTTCTCCTTTTTATGCGGACAAAGTGCGGATTAAATTCGCCCAATCTTCTTGAATGCTATTGTCTTGCTCGCGGAATTTTGGTACTTCGCGGCAAGCGTTTAATACGGTAGTGTGATCACGGTCAAATGCGCGACCAATTTCAGGCAAACTGCGGTTTGTTAATTCTTTTGCTAATGCCATGGCAATTTGGCGAGGACGAGTCACTGAACGCGCACGACTTTTTGATTTTAAATCTGAAACCTTAATTCGATAATATTCAGCCACTACCTTTTGAATGTTTTCAATGGTAACCAAGCGTTCTTGAAGAGCCAAAATATCTTTTAAGGTGTCACGCACGAAATCAATATCAATGTCGCCACCTTTGAAGTCTTGCATTGCTTTCACGCGATTTAACGCCCCTTCGAGTTCACGTACGTTGGTACGCAAGCGTTGAGCAATGAAGAAAGCGACTTCTTCTGGCAAGTTCATATTATGTTCTTCCGCCTTTTTCAATAAAATCGCTACACGCGTTTCAAGATCGGGCGGCTCTATGGCTGTTGTTAAGCCCCAGCCAAAACGTGATTTTAAACGTTCCTCAATTTTTTCAATTTCTTTAGGATAACGATCTGATGTTAAGATGATTTGGCGACCCGTTTCAAATAAGTTATTGAATATATGGAAGAATTCTTCTTGAGTTTTTTCTTTTTCAGCGAAAAATTGAATATCATCCACTAAAAGCGCATCGAGAGAACGATAGAATTTTTTAAACTGATCCATTTTATTATCACGCACTGCTTTCACCATATGTTGCATAAAGTTATTTGCGTGAATATAAAGCACACGCGCATTCGGTTTATTGGCTAAAATGCCGTTGCCAATCGCATGTAACAAGTGGGTTTTCCCTAAACCTGTACCACCATATAAAAAGAAAGGATTGGCCGAAGGTTCGCCAGGTGCTTGAGCAAGTTTTTGACCGACTGCGCGTGCGAGTTGGTTCGATTTACCTTCAACAAAGTTATCAAATAAGTGTTTAGTATTGAGATGAGATTCAAATTTTACTGAAGCACTAGATTCAGCTTGAAAATGTACCGTACTTTCTGTTTTAGGCGTGCCACTTGGTGCACTTTCCACTACTTTGGGTGCAGGTTTGACCCCTTCTTTTAAAGAAATACGCAGTTCAGGATTTTGTGCAAGTGTTTGACAAATTTGCTGGATTTGTGCGAGATAATGAGTTTCCACCCAACCTTTCACAAACATATTAGAAGCATATAAAACAATGTGGTTATCCGCCACCACATCAGCCTGTAAAGGACGAAGCCAAGTGCTAAGATCGCTGGCTGAAACTTGATCTTGAAGTTGTAACAGGCAACTTTGCCAAAGATTTGAGAGATTCACAAAAGGATCCTTGTTGTTTTTGTAATAGAGAAAAGTGCGGTAAAAATTGGCGGAGATTTTACAATAAATGCGTGGAAAAATCTTCTAAAAAATCGGCTTGAGATTTATACAAAAATCCGTATAATCCCCCCGATTTTGGAAGTCCGAGAGTTTTTCCCGAAAAATTTCCGTTTCTTATTTGACGAACGCGTATTTTATGATTAAAATTGCGCTCTATTTTTATTAACTCATAATCTGGATTTAGGTAGATTACAATGAAACGTACATTTCAACCTTCTGTATTAAAACGTAGTCGTACTCACGGTTTCCGTGCTCGTATGGCAACTAAAAATGGCCGTCAAGTTTTAGCGCGTCGTCGTGCTAAAGGTCGTAAAAGTTTATCTGCATAATCACCGTTCTTAGTGGTTAAGCTGAACTTTTCAAGGGAGTTACGTTTGTTAACTCCCGTTCAATTCAAAAATGTCTTCGAACAACCGTTCAGAGCTAGCACTCCAGAAATAACCATTCTCGCCAGAAAAAATAATCTTGAGCACCCTCGCTTAGGTTTGACTGTCGCTAAAAAACATTTAAAACGAGCTCATGATCGTAATCGTATTAAACGCTTAGTGCGAGAAAGTTTTCGTTTATCGCAACATCGTTTACCCGCATGTGATTTTGTTTTTGTTGCAAAAGGTGGTATTGGTAAGCTTGATAATAGCTCTTTTGTGCAAATCTTAGAAAAATTATGGCAACGACACATTCGTTTGGTGCAAAAATCTTAATTGGATTTATTCGTTTCTATCAACTTGTTATTAGTCCTCTTATCGGACCGCGTTGTCGGTTTGTGCCTACTTGTTCTTGCTATGGCATTGAAGCGTTAAAAACACATGGATTGTTAAAAGGTAGTTGGCTTACTCTAAAACGTGTATTAAAATGTCACCCCTTGAACGCTGGTGGATTCGATCCTGTTCCACCTAAAATCAATAATAACGATGAGAAAAAATAATGGACTCAAGACGTAGCCTATTAGTGTTAGCGCTAATTTTTATTTCTTTCCTTGTTTATCAGCAATGGCAGTTGGATAAAAATCCACAAGTGCCAACTGAGCAAACAACTTCAATGACTGCCAATTCTGATGTTCCGGCAAGTTCTCCTTCTTCTAATTCACAAGTTGTAGCAGATTCTCAAACGCATGGCCGTATTATTACCCTTGAAAACGATGTATTCCGCTTGAAAGTTGATACTTTAGGTGGTGATGTAATTAGTTCTGAATTACTAAAATATGATGCTGAATTGGATTCAAAAACACCGTTTGAGTTATTAAAAGACACAAAAGAACATGTGTATATTGCACAAAGTGGTTTAATTGGTAAGAACGGTATCGATACTCGTTCTGGTCGTGCGCAATATCAAATCGAAGGTGATAATTTTAAATTAGCTGATGGTCAAGCGTCTCTTTCAATTCCTCTTCTTTTTGAAAAAGATGGTGTGACTTATCAAAAAATCTTCGTATTAAAACGCGGTAGCTACGATTTAGGTGTGGATTACAAGATTGATAACCAAAGTGGTCAAGCTATTGAAGTGGAACCTTATGGTCAATTAAAACATTCTATTGTTGAAAGCTCTGGTAATGTCGCTATGCCAACTTACACTGGTGGCGCATATTCTTCTTCAGAAACAAACTATAAAAAATATAGTTTTGGCGATATGAAAGATAATAATCTTTCTATTGATACTAAAGCCGGTTGGGTTGCAGTATTACAGCATTATTTCGTATCTGCTTGGATCCCTAATCAAGATGTAAATAATCAACTTTACACAATTACAGATACTAAAAATAATGTCGCTTCAATCGGTTATCGTGGTCCTGTTGTCACTATTCCTGCAGGTGGTCAAGAGACAATTACAAGTTCTTTGTGGACAGGCCCTAAACTCCAAAACCAGATGGCTACCGTAGCAAATCACTTAGATTTAACAGTTGATTATGGTTGGGCTTGGTTTATTGCTAAACCGTTATTCTGGTTATTAACCTTTATTCAAGGGATTGTGTCTAACTGGGGTTTAGCGATTATCTGTGTAACAATCGTAGTGAAAGCAATTTTGTATCCACTTACGAAAGCACAATATACTTCAATGGCTAAAATGCGTATGTTGCAACCAAAAATGCAAGAAATGCGTGAACGTTTCGGTGATGATCGCCAACGTATGAGCCAAGAAATGATGAAACTTTATAAGGAAGAAAAAGTAAATCCACTTGGTGGTTGTTTGCCAATTCTTCTTCAAATGCCAATCTTCATCGCATTGTATTGGACATTTATGGAAGCAGTTGAATTACGTCACGCTCCGTTCTTTGGTTGGATTCAAGATTTATCAGCACAAGATCCTTATTATATTTTCCCTATTTTAATGGGTATCTCAATGTTCTTGTTGCAAAAAATGTCGCCAACACCTGTAGCTGATCCAATGCAGCAAAAAGTGATGAACTTTATGCCATTAGTCTTTATGTTCTTCTTCTTATGGTTCCCTGCTGGTTTAGTGTTGTACTGGTTAGTTTCTAACTTAATTACAATTGCACAACAGCAATTAATTTATCGAGGGTTAGAGAAAAAAGGGTTACATTCCCGTAAGAAATAGTCACTAACTGGCAAAAAGAAAGGCACGAATAGTGCCTTTCTTTATTTTGCTGTCGTGGGTAAGTATACCCACGGTTAATTATAGTTATAATAGTTCCCCTTTGGGGAACGTCAAGCGCTACCCCAAAGGGGTAGCACTGCAATGAACCTAGGGTATACCTACCCTAGGAAAGATATCTATCCCAGACAATAATAGGTTTTATATGAAAGAAACAATCGTTGCTCAAGCCACTGCACCAGGTCGTGGTGGGATTGGGATTTTAAGGGTCTCTGGGCCTTTAGCAACAGAAGTTGCACAAGCTGTGTTGGGAAAATGTCCTAAGCCAAGAATGGCTGATTATCTGCCTTTTAAGGATGCTGATGGCACTGTTTTAGATCAAGGGATTGCCCTTTACTTTAAATCACCAAATTCATTTACTGGTGAGGATGTGTTGGAATTGCAAGGGCACGGTGGGCAGGTTGTATTAGATTTATTACTCAAACGTATTTTACAAATTGATGGAATCCGTTTGGCGAGACCGGGAGAGTTTTCTGAACAGGCTTTTTTGAATGATAAATTGGATCTTGCTCAAGCGGAAGCGATTGCGGATTTAATTGATGCAACATCAGAACAAGCCGCACGCTCAGCATTAAAATCTTTGCAAGGGGAATTTTCAAAGAAAGTAAATGAATTAGTTGATTCTGTGATTTATTTGCGTACCTATGTAGAAGCGAGCATTGATTTTCCTGATGAAGAAATTGATTTCTTGGCGGATGGAAAAATTGAAGCAAACTTACGCGGTATTATTCATCAGTTAGAAGATGTTCGCTCAGAAGCCAAACAAGGTTCTATTTTACGTGAAGGTATGAAAGTGGTGATTGCCGGTCGTCCGAATGCAGGGAAATCGAGCTTGCTTAATGCGCTTGCTGGTCGCGAAGCAGCTATAGTAACGGATATTGCCGGCACAACGCGCGATGTACTGCGTGAGCATATTCATATCGACGGTATGCCATTGCATATTATTGATACCGCGGGTCTTCGAGATGCAACCGATGAAGTCGAGCGCATTGGCATTTCTCGCGCATGGACGGAGATTGAACAAGCCGATCGTATTATTTTGATGTTAGATAGTAGCGATCCTGAAAGTGCAGATTTAAGCAAAGTGCGGTCAGAATTTTTAGCAAAATTACCCACAACGTTGCCTGTCACTATTGTTCGAAACAAAATTGATTTAAATGGCGAACAAGCAAGTGAAAGCGAAGAGGGAGGCTATCAAATTATTAGTCTTTCCGCTCAAACACATGATGGTGTACAACTTTTACGTGAGCATTTGAAACAAGCGATGGGTTTCCAAACTGGCATGGAAGGGGGCTTTTTAGCTCGTCGTCGTCATTTAGATGCACTTGAAAAAGCTGCAGAGCATTTGCAAATCGGTTTGGTTCAACTTACTGAATTTCATGCAGGAGAACTTTTAGCGGAAGAATTACGCTTAGTACAAGCTCACTTGAGTGAAATTACAGGTGAATTTACATCAGATGACTTGCTAGGTAATATTTTTAGTTCTTTCTGTATCGGAAAATAGAAAGAGTAAAGTGCGGTCATTTTCTTGGGCAAAAAATTTAGGACAAAAGCGGAGATTTTTGGTGGCATAGTGCTGATTGGAATTGGTATTAGCTTGCTTTATGAATACGGTGTTTTCGCTTTTTAAGATGCTAATTTTCTACGTTTAGATTATAATCGGGGAAAATTTTATGTTTATAACAAGGGTTATAGAATGTTAATTGAAAAAATGCACAATTTATCAAATTCAAAGTCTGCTAAGTTTATTTTGGGTTTGATTACTTTATCGTTTTTAGTCGGTGGTATGTCTGGCTATCTTTTTAGTTCAAATGATACTTACGCTGCAAAAGTTAATGGTGAAGTGATTTCGCAACAAGATTTTTTAAATCGCTACAACCAAGAATTTGAGGCTCGTGCACAACGCGAAGGCGAAGCATTTATGGCTCAGTCAGATTCTCCAGAATTTGTTACCGCACTTCGTCAAAGCACCATTAATCAAATGATTGATCAAGAATTACTTCGTCAATATGCGAAAGAATTAAAATTAGGCGTCAGTGATGAAATGATTAAACGAGCAATCGTGACAGATCCTAATTTTCAAGTTAATGGCAAATTTGATAACGGTGTTTATCAACAAGTATTACAACAAAATCGTTTAACGTCAGATGGCTATGCGGCTATTTTGCGTGGCGCCTTAACCCTTGAACAAATGCAAGGTGGAGTTGCTAACAGTGAATTTATCGTGCCTGCTCAAGCAAAAAATACCGCGGAAGTTTTTTTTCAAAAGCGTTCAGCTCGTTTAGCAACATTATCTCTTGCTGATGAAATGGCAAAGCAAGCGGTATCTGATGATGAAATTAAAGCTTATTACGAGGCTAATCAAAAATCTTTTGTTCAGCCAGAACAAGTGAAGGTTCAATATATTGATCTTTCTGGTAGCCAAATCGAAAAAGGTATTGAAGTTAAAGATGTAGAAATTGCGCAATATTATCAAGATAATAAAGCTCAATTTATGACTCAGCGTTTAGCACATATTCAATTTGCAAATGAGCAAGATGCGAAGGTGGCTTACGACGAATTACAAAAAGGTGCAAATTTCGTTGATGTAGCTAAAGCTAAATCTTTAGATAAAGTTTCTGGTGAGAATGGTGGTGATTTGGGTTGGGTAAATGCAAATGAATTACCAAAAGCCTTTGAAGATGCCGCAGCTGCATTGCAGGTTGGGCAATATAGCCAACCAATCAATGTGGATGGCAATTACCATATTGTTTTAGTGCAAGAACGTAAAGCTCAAACTTTAGATGAAGTGAAAGCACAGGTTGCAGATTTAGTTCGTAAATCCTTGTTAGAAAATCGTTATTACGCAATTGAAAAGCAAGTGCGTGATAAGGCTTTTGAGGATAGCAAATCCTTGAATACTGCGGCACAAGTCGCAGGTGTTAAAGTTCAAGAGAGCGGTTATTTTTCTCGTCAAAATGTACCTGCAGAATTAAATTTCCCTAATGTAGTTTCTGCCGTTTTTGAATCTGATATTGCCAATGGTGGTGCTAATTCAGAGCCTTTGAATGTTGGCGATTATCACGCTATTGTAGTGCGTGTGTTAGAGCACAAACCTGAAGGTGTGAGAACATTGGAAGATGCGAAAGCGGATATTGAAATGTTTTTAAAACGCCAGAAGGCTGAAAATGTCCTGAATGAAAAAGCACAACAAGCGGTGAAAGCATTAAGCGAAAATGCTGAATCGAAAGTGGATGGAATTAATTTCTCAAGTGAGCAAACTTTTACTTTAATTGGAAATAAAGATCCAATTTTAACAAATGGCGTATTTTCAATTGCTAAACCAGCATCAGATAAAACGGTTTACCAGGTGGCTCGTAATGAGAAAGGCGATGTGGTTATTATTGCTCTAAATAAAGTAGAAGACGGCGTGCTTAACGATAAAGAATTAAGCCAATTTAGTGCTGGATTATTGCGTACAAGTCAGGCTGAAGTTCAAGCGCAATTAATGCAAGGATTGCGTGAGAGAGCAAAAATTGAAGTCAATGATTCTTTCATCAATCAAGATGATGAAGCACAGCAATAATTGATTAAATTGCAATCTCAGATAATTTTTGATAAAAAGTGCGGTAAATTCACCGCACTTTTTTATAGGGAGCAAACAATGGCAGAAGAAACAATTTTCAGCAAAATTATCCGTAAAGAAATTCCTGCAAATATCGTCTATCAAGATGAATTAGTCACTGCGTTTCGTGATATTTCACCACAAGCTAAAACACATATTTTGATCATTCCAAATAAAGTAATCCCAACAGTGAATGATGTGACGGAGCAAGATGAACTAACGCTAGGTCGATTATTTAGCGTGGCGGCTAAGCTCGCTAAAGAAGAAGGTATCGCGGAAGACGGTTATCGCCTAATTGTGAATTGCAATAAACATGGTGGGCAAGAAGTATTCCATTTACACATGCATTTAGTCGGTGGTGAACCTTTAGGTAGAATGTTAGCGAAATAATGAAAAAGTATTTTTTAATTTGGGCGAGCCTTGTGCTCGCTGCTTGTTCAAGTTCAGTAGAAAACTTAACTTATTCAACGAAGCCGATTTTGAATATCACATCTAATCTTTCACCTTTAATTCAAGTTGAAACGAATCAAAAATCAGCGCTTATAAAAAATAAAAGTCAGCAACTTTTGAATATAAGTTACTACTTGTATTGGTACGATCATTTAGGGGTAACTCAAACTTGGAAAAATCAGCAAGAAAGCTATTCCGCTCAATTTTTGCTAAAACCACAAGAAGAGAAATCGATCGATTTAATTAAACCTACTGTAGAAAGTAAAAATTACCGCCTTTATTTAAAATAATTTATGAGCACGTTGTTAATTGATTTAAAAGGAAAAGAGTTGGAACAAGAGGAAGTCGAGTTACTTTCTCACCCTCTTGTTGCAGGATTGATTTTATTTACTCGAAATTTTGAAGACAGAGAACAAATTCAAGAATTAATTCGTTCTGTTCGTCAACGAGTGAAAAAGCCGTTATTGATTACGGTGGATCAAGAAGGCGGACGAGTTCAACGTTTCCGTGATGGATTCACCATGTTGCCCTCAATGCAGGCTTTTCAAGAAACACTATCCATAACAGAACAAGTGAGTTTTGCTAAAGAAGCGGGTTGGCAAATGGCTGCAGAAATGATTTCCTTGGATATTGACTTGAGTTTTGCACCAGTGTTGGATTTGGGGCATGAATGTCGAGCAATTGGCGATCGCAGTTTTTCATCTGATGTAAAAAGTGCGGTAAATTTAGCAACCGCTTTTATTGATGGTATGCATCAAGCTGGTATGGCATCTACAGGTAAACATTTCCCTGGTCATGGCCATGTATTAGCTGATTCTCATTTAGAAACACCTTATGATGATCGCGCAAAAGACGAAATTTTTAGTGGCGATCTCCAACCTTTCCAACAGTTGATTTCACAAAATAAACTCGATGCCATTATGCCTGCTCATGTCATTTATAGACAATGTGATAGTCAACCAGCAAGCGGCTCAGAATATTGGTTGAAAGAAATCTTACGAAAACAATTAAATTTCCAAGGTGCAATTTTTTCCGATGATCTCGGTATGAAAGGCGCAGGTGTAATGGGCGATTTTGTAGAGCGTAGCAAAAAAGCACTCAATGCAGGTTGTGATCTTTTGTTGCTTTGTAATGAGCGTGAAGGTGTCATTCAAGTATTAGATAATCTAAAACTTACTGAAAATCAACCGCACTTTATGGCTCGTCAAGTTCGCTTACAAAATTTATTTAAACGTAGAGTGATCGAGTGGAATGATTTGGTTTTAGATCAACGTTGGAAACTGAATCACCGAAATCTCGCAGATATTCAAAGCCGTTGGCTAGAGATTCAGGCTGCAAGAAAATGATTGATTGTCGATACTATCAACAAAATGAATGTCGTTCTTGTCAATGGCTTGAAATACCTTATAGTCAGCAGCTAATTGAAAAACAACATCATTTAAAGCAGCAACTGATTTCTATTAATTGCAATGGAGCTCAATGGTTGGCTCCTTTTGAATCTGATGAACAAGGCTTTCGTAATAAAGCTAAAATGGTTGTTAGTGGTAGTGTTGAACGCCCGATACTTGGCATTTTAAAAAATCCTAATGATCCACAAAGTGCGATTGATTTGTGTGATTGTTCCCTTTATCCCACTCGGTTTTCACTCGTTTTTCCTATTCTGAAGGATTTTATCGGTCGTGCTGGTTTAGTGCCTTATAACATAGCTAAACAAAAAGGCGAGCTTAAATATATTCTGCTAACAGAAAGTATTGCGACAGGAAAATTAATGTTGCGTTTTGTGTTACGTACAGAAAATAAATTACCATTAATCCGTCGAGAATTGCCAAAATTATTAGAAAAATTACCGCACTTAGAAGTCGTTAGTATTAATTTACAACCACAGCACGCTGCTATTTTAGAGGGCGAACAAGAAATTTTTCTGACAGAGCAACAATTTTTGCCTGAGAATTTCAATGGTATTCCACTCTTTATTCGTCCGCAAGGCTTCTTTCAAACTAATCCTAAAGTGGCGGCGGGATTATATGCAACCGCTCAGCAATGGGTAAGAGAATTACCAATCTATAAAGTCTGGGATTTATTTTGTGGTGTGGGTGGATTTGGCTTACATTGTGCTAAAGCTTTACAGGAAAAATGGGGAAAAAGTATAGAGTTAACTGGAATTGAAATTTCCTCATCAGCTATTTTTGCAGCGAGTCATTCCGCTAAAATATTGGGTTTAGAACATGTAAATTTCCAATCGCTAGACGCGGCGAGTGTGATGAAAAATCAGGATGAGAATAAGCCAGATCTTGTGATTGTAAATCCACCACGTCGTGGAATTGGAAAGGAATTAAGTGAATTTCTTAACCAAATTCAACCGCACTTTATCTTGTATTCCAGCTGTAATGCCGTGACAATGGGTAAAGATTTACAGCATCTCACTTGTTATAATCCATTGAAAATTCAACTTTTTGATATGTTTCCGCAAACATCTCACTATGAAGTATTAGTTTTACTAGAAAGAAAAAAGATTAGTTAAAGGGAGATAGAAAAACTAGGGAATTTGAAAGAAGGGTGGTGGAACTAAGCAGAATTGGTCTTAACAGCAAGTGGCTTACTGCGCGCATCCCTGCGGGATTTCTACCCAGCCCACCATAGATTAGAAAATGCATCTTGGTGTTCTAGCTTTTGCAGCATAAAACTATGCAATAAGGTTGTAAACCTTTAAAGCCACTATATCAGGAGACCAATCCTGTCTTCCCACGATATTTGTAAGAAGTTGGATAATGATAGAATCCTTTATATTAATTGTCAATTAATGTTTTGAATATTATTTCTAATTAAACAAAAAACATCTAAATTGATTTTGGATGGTTTCATTTTGAATGATTTATGATGAAAAATTATCTTGCGCCATACACAACGATGGTTTTTCCATGGGCATGAATAAGGTTCTGATCCTCTAACATCTTAATAATACGTCCTACAGTTTCTCGTGAACAACCGACCATTTGTCCAATTTCTTGACGTGTAATTTTGATTTGCATCCCATCAGGATGTGTCATTGCATCAGGCTGTTTAGCTAAGTTCATTAGCGTTTGAGCAATACGACCTGCCACGTCTAAGAATGCTAAATTACTGACTTGGCGTGAAGTATTTTGTAAACGTCTTGCCAATTGTGCGGTTAAAAACATTAAGATTTCTGGGTTTGCTTGAATTAATTGACGATATTTTTTATAAGAAATCTCAGCAATTTCACATGTTGTTTTTGTTTTTACCCAAGCAGAGCGTTTTGAACCTTCATCAAATAATCCAGCCTCACCAAAGAATTGTCCTGCGCCTAAGTAAGTGAGGATCATCTCTTTACCTTCATCATCTTTTGAAGATACCATTACAGAGCCTTTAATTACATAATACAACGTGGTCGCATCTTCCCCAGCGTGAATTAAAGTCGATTTTGCGGGATATTTATGCAAGTGGCAGTGAGTAAGAAACCAATCTAAAACTGGATCTCGTTGAGTTGTCTCTTCTTCTTGAGAGGAAGTTACAACCTCATCAATTTCGGTTAATTCATTTGACATTCGTGCTCCTTACATTCCTGTTTCAAAAATTCCGTTTTATTTTTGATGTCAATGGATTCATGCAATTCAGACCATACAATCACCGCAATTCCATTGCGAATTTGAGTCAGTAAAAGTTGTTTTTTTTGGTTGAGTGAAAGTTCTTCTATACCGTAATCGGTTCCTTCGCGTAAAATTACGCTTTCTACGATATTATCTAATGTTTCTGCTTCTAGTTCTTGCCAAGGAATAATCATATATTTACTCGGTAAAGTCAATTAGGCAAAAAGTGGCTCGATAAAACGCCATTGTTGTTCGAAAGACTGGCTTGCATTCAGACGGAAATTAGTACGAACATAGCGCATAAATTGTCCTTCACATAGGGTAACTAAATGTGAGGCAATTATGCGTTCATCCACATTAAAGCCACGTCCTTCACGTAATTTGCGCATTTGCAAAATATTGACAAACTGCATTTCAAGACGGTTGAAAAATTGTGCTACACGAACTTGCAATTGCGCATCTTCAAACATTAATGCATGACCTGTTAGAATTCGAGTTAACCCAGGATTTTTACGGGCAAAATCTAAGATCGTTTGTAAAATATCATGAATGCGATTCATTGTTTGCGTTTCGTTACGCATAGAAGCGGTAATACGGCTTAATAAGGTATTTTCAATATGCTCAATTAAGGCTTCAAACATTTTTGTTTTGCTTGGAAAGTAACGATATAACGCAGCTTCTGATACCCCAACTTCTTTTGCTAGACGAGCCGTTGTCATACGCTCCATGCCACGTTCGGAATGAAGCATATGTATCAACACGGTAAGCACTTGTTGACGACGTTCTTTTACCGTTCTTTTTTCAATTTTTGGTGTTTCAATTTTAGGCGAAATGTCTTCTACGCCTGATAAAGATAATTGTTCTTCTACCATATATTATTGTTTACCCGAATGACCGAAACCGCCTTCACCACGTTCGGTTTGTTGAAAATCTTCTACAATATTAAATTCAGCTTGTACTACTGGCACGAAAACAAGTTGAGCAATGCGATCGCCGACTTCAATTTTGAATGGCTCATTTCCACGGTTCCACATTGATACCATTAATGGACCTTGATAATCGGAGTCAATTAATCCAACGAGGTTTCCTAGCACAATGCCGTGTTTATGACCAAGACCAGAGCGAGGCAAAATCACGGCGGCTAAATTTGGATCTGCGATATAAATTGATAGCCCTGTCGGAATTAATTTGGTTTCACCTGGTTGAATTTCAAAGCTTTCATCGATCAAAGCACGTAAATCAAGACCTGCCGAACCTTCAGTTGCGTAAGTTGGCAGAGGAAATTCATTTCCAATGCGAGAATCTAAAATTTTTACGTCAATTTTTTTCATGTAATACTCCGTTTTAAATTCATTTTTAGGTAAACGTGCGGTTGAAATTATAAGGTTTTTTGATAGCGTTCGATGATTTCATTAACTAAATCGGCGCCAAGTTCTACTTTTGATTTTAGTGATAATTTTTTATGACCATCTTTCCAGAAAAGCTGCAAGGCATTTTGATCAGCGTTAAAAACTTGTCCACCAGATACATCGTTGGCACAAATCATATCAAGATTTTTGCGTTCAAGTTTATCTTTTGCATAAGTATCAACATTTTGGGTTTCCGCCGCAAATCCAACAGTAAAAGGACGATGTGTTTTTAAATGGCCTACATCTGAGATAATATCTGGATTTTTAATTAACTTGATAGATATTTCATCCCCAGATTTTTTGATTTTTTGGTCAGCAACTTCAGCTACCCTGTAATCAGCAACAGCCGCACAACCAATAAAAATTTGATTTTTTACCGCACTTTCAAGAGAAACTTGCCACATATCTTGTGCTGAGATTACATTAATTCGATTTACATTTTTTGGTGTTGTTAAATTTACTGGGCCTGAAATCAGTGTGACGTTCGCCCCACGTTCGGCAAATGCTTCAGCAATTGCAAATCCCATTTTGCCTGAACTATGGTTAGAAATATAACGAACAGGATCGATTGCCTCACGCGTTGGGCCTGCTGTAATGGCGACATTTAATCCTTGTAGATCTTGTTTTTGAGAGAAAAAGTCAGAAAGTGCGGTAAAAATTTCCTCTGGTTCTGACATACGCCCTTTCCCCATATCGCCGCAAGCTTGAAAACCACTATTCGGGCCGATAAGCGTAATCCCTCGAGTTTGAAGAACCATTAAATTTTGTTGAGTAATGGATTGGCGATACATCTGCTGATTCATTGCTGGGGCAAGAAAAATGGGCGCGTCAGTCGCAAGGCAAATTGTTGAAAGTAAATCATTCGCCATGCCTACAGTAAGACGGGCAATAAAGTCTGCACTAGCTGGCGCAATAATAATGGCATCAGCCCATTTGGCAAATTCAATATGACCCATTGCCAGCTCAGCTTGTGGATCAAGTAAAGATTGTGCGACAGCATTGCCAGAAATGGCTTGAAGCGTTAAAGGCGTAACAAATTCTGCTGCAGCTGGGGTTAATACTACACGTACTTCGGCTTCTACTTTGCGTAATAAACGAATCAACTCTATTGTTTTATAGGCTGCAATTCCACCAGTTATGCCAACTACAATATGTTTTCCGTTTAATTTCATGTTTCAACCTTTGTTAGTGCTTAGCCACAATTCTGTTATTTTACTTTAATTTTATTGAATGCCCAATGCTATTTTTGCGATACATATCGCAGACTTTACATAAGTTACTCGTAAAACAAGAAAAGAGCAGTCAAAATTTTTTCTATTTTGCGTTCAATATTTTATGGAAAACAATGATGATTTAATGCCACGGGAAAAATTGCTTAAATTTGGCGTAGAAACTCTCGCTGATTATGAATTGCTGGCAATCTTTTTACGAACTGGCATAAAAGGTTGCCCAGTCATTCAGCTTTCTAAAAATGTCTTATCACATTTTGGTTCCTTGCATGCTTTACTTTCTGCAGATGAAAAATCCTTTTGTTCTGTGAAAGGCTTAGGCATTACGCAATTTATTCAACTGCAAGCAATTACGGAAATGACCAAGCGTTATTTAAAGCAAGAGATGTTAAGTACGCCGATTATTAATGATCCTGAAACGGTAAAACTTTTTTTACTCACTGAATTGCAACATGAGGAAAGAGAAGTGTTTATGGTTTTATTTTTGGATAATCAACATCGTCTGATTAAAAAAGAGCGGTTATTTTTAGGTACAATTAATGTATCAGCGGTTTATCCTAGGGAAATAATTAAAGAGGCGCTTTATTGTAATGCAGCTGCTTTAATTTTGGCACATAATCATCCTTCGGGTATAACGGAGCCGAGTTATTCGGATCAGCTTATTACTAAAAAAATTCAGGAATCTGCAGAACTAATGGAAATCAGAGTGCTTGATCATTTAATTGTAGGAAAAAGCGATTGTTATTCTTTTGCGGAGAATTGTTTATTATAAATTTTTATAATATTGACCATTTTTTTACCGATTACATTCAAGATAACCGCATTTATACTTGAGAAATGAAAACAAAGTCAGTATAATTTGCGACCTTTAATATAGTAAGCGGGTCGGATTAGCGCGACCTGACGAGGTAGCAAGCTAGGTTTAACCTGCTTTAAACAATCCGAACCGTAAGCTCGAGCTTATATTTAATTATTGGAGATTATTATGTCTAGAGTTTGTCAAGTAACAGGCAAGCGTCCAGCTGTGGGTAATAACCGCTCACACGCGATGAATGCGACACGTCGTCGTTTTCTTCCAAACCTTCACACTCACCGTTTCTGGGTTGAAAGTGAAAACCGTTTCGTAACCTTACGTTTAACTGCGAAAGGTATGCGTATTATTGATAAAAAAGGCATTGATGCAGTCTTAGCTGAAATCCGTGCTCGTGGCGAAAAAATCTAAGGAGCTAAAAAATGGCAGCTAAAGGCGCTCGTGAGAAAATCCGTTTAGTTTCTACTGCAGAGACCGGTCACTTCTACACAACTGATAAAAACAAACGTAATATGCCTGAAAAAATGGAAATCAAAAAATTTGATCCAGTAGTGCGTAAACACGTTATCTATAAAGAAGCAAAAATCAAATAATTTTGCTTATTTAGAAAAAGCCCGACATTGTTCGGGTTTTTTTGTATCCCAGATTTATTAAGGAACAAATCATGCCAGAACTTCCCGAAGTCGAAACTGCACTACGTGGTATTAGCCCTTATCTTAAAAATTTTACGATTGAAAAAGTTATCGTACGCCAGCCTAAATTGCGCTGGACCGTATCAGAGGAATTGATAACGCTAAAAAATGTAAAAATTGTCGATCTCACACGTCGAGCAAAATATTTGATTATTCACACGGAAAAAGGCTATATCATCGGGCATTTGGGCATGTCAGGCTCGGTGCGAATTGTGCCACAGGATAGCGCAATAGATAAACATGATCATATTGATATTGTAATGAATAATGGCAAATTATTACGTTATAACGATCCTCGTCGTTTCGGTGCATGGTTGTGGACGGAGAATTTAGATGACTTTCATCTTTTTTTAAAGCTGGGGCCTGAACCGCTTTCTGATGAATTTAATGCCGAATATTTATTCAAAAAATCTCGTCAAAAATCAACCGCACTTAAAACCTTCTTGATGGATAACGCAGTGGTGGTGGGTGTTGGTAATATTTATGCGAATGAAAGTTTGTTTATTTGTGGGATTCATCCACTTAAACTCGCTAAAAATCTGACCCGAAATCAATGTATTTCCTTAGTGAATACGATTAAAGATGTTTTGAGAAAAGCCATTATTCAAGGTGGAACCACACTTAAAGATTTCTTACAGCCCGATGGTCGCCCCGGTTATTTTGCACAAGAATTATTGGTATATGGCAATAAAGATAAACCTTGTCCGAAGTGCGGTACAAAAATTGAAAGTTTAGTCATAGGGCAACGTAATAGTTTCTTTTGCCCGAAATGTCAGAAAAGATCTTAGGATAAAGTTCAAAAGTATTATTGATTGTTGTGTGAAATTTAGTCATAATTTCAGCCTTTCTCTAAAGTAAACAAGGATAAAAAAATTATGGAATTAAATAGATTATTAATAGTGAAATTTGTGAAAATTTCCTTTCCTTTCCTTTCCTTTCCTTTCCTTTCCTTTCCTTTCCTTTCCTTTCCTTTCCTTTCCTTTCCTTTCCTTTCCTTTCCTTTCCTGCATATTCTCAGGATTCTAATTCGGAAGAAAATATACCTTTAGTACCTAGTAATGAAAAAGAATATGAGTCAGCAAAAAAATCTATTACAGATAATATAAATAAGGCTGTTGAGGATATTAAGAAAAAAGAAAAAGAAGTTAAATATGACTTTGAGACTGAAGGAAGACCCAAAGTTAATTGGGACGAAACTCATAGTGTATTTTCACATTATAATACGCCTACGGAAAATGTACCTTATTATTTATTTCAAATAGGAAGTGGGTTTTCCAAGGTTAATAATTTGAAATTAGTCAACAATACTGATCTTTCATCTTTGACAGAAGTTTTTTCTGATCGACATATAAAACCACGTGAAAGAGTACCTGGGGTGATGAATATCGCTTATGTTGAAAATAACGGAAGTATCACAGGAAAAGGGACAGGAAGTGATGAGCCTGCAATATACTTACGTTCTAAAAATGATTTTTATTTTAAAAATAATGGAGAAATAACAACAAATACTAGAGGAAGTATATGGGCGAATAACATAATGGTATTAGAAAATGAAGGTTATTTATATAAACATTCTGTTTTTGGGGAAAATACATATATTTCAAACACCAAAACATTAGAGAATATGTGGATTTCTAGTGAAAATTTGTTTTTTTCTAATTCTAACACAGGAGAGTTTAAGAATAAGAATCAAGATTTGCCTTTACCCTCAAAACGAGAATATATAAATTTAAAGTTAAATGAAATATTTAATTCATATGATAACTATCTAAGATGGATTAGTGATCCAAATAAATTTGAAAACGTTCCACATATTAATGCAGATAACTTACATGGGGTAAATAGTGGAAAAATAAGCGGCTTTGTGACAATGAGATTTAAAGATGGATATTTTATTAATTCAGGTAAGCTTGATAAGCTTCTCCTTATGGCTGATAAGGGATTATTTGTTAATCGTGGCACCGCATTACTGAATATATCTGAAGGTAAACAAACATTAACAGTCGATTTAAAAAACTCTACACTTTTAAAGAATTCTTATATTGACCGAAAGCAAGCTGAAACTCGTGTTATAGTCAATGAAAAAACAATTATTGAAGATATTTTAGAAGCGGATGGAACCAATGAAACCCTTGTTGTGAGCAGAGATAAAGATAACGAAGACAATGAAATTCATAATTTTGAAGCCAATAAATATGTTGGTTTCGAGCATTTAGAAATGCAAGGGAAATGGGATATTAAGAAATATGATGCTAAATTCAATCAATCTATCGCTTTTGATAATGCAAATGTTGAGTTGGCAGGTCGAACATTAGATAGTCCAGAAGTAAAAAATTCAGAAAGTAGTGCTATTAATGTTACGTCTAACGCTGACGTAAAAGGAAATTTTACTAATGAAGGAAAAGTGAGTTTAACAGGTGAGTTAACTACTTCAGGCAATGTTAAAAATAGCGGCACCATTGAATTTAATAATGGTCTTCACGGTACAAAATTTGTGACTTCAGGGGACTATACTGGTGATGGAGAAAAAAGCCTATTAAATATGAATGTGGATGCAAGTGCGGGCAAAACTGAATTCGATTTACTTAAGGTCGATGGAAAAGCAAGTGGCACGACTAAAATTGCATTTATGGAACCGAAAAAGTTAGAGGCTAAAATGAAAAATCGAGTGAAATTGGTTCAAACCAAATCATCGGATGAAAATGCATTTTCTCTCGTTAAATACAAATATGGTCGCTACAAGTATAAGTTTTATAACGTGGCAAATGATGGTGGCTATAGTAACTGGTATTTAGAACAACTCCCGACTTTCCGTAAGGAAGTGGCAGGCATTGTATCGGGCTTTGCGGCAAGTCAGAATTTGTTTACTCACACATTTCACGATCGTGTAGCGAAAGATAAATTACCAGAGGAGCATACAGCTTGGGTGAGGGTTTATCATCATAATACGAAGTATCAGCTTAATGGTGTAGATTCAAAAGCCGATGCTCATTCAGATACCCTACAGTTGGGCTATGATGCGTTGAAATATAACAAGGGAACCAACAAATTTACAGCAGGTGCCTATGTGAGTTTAGGTCGTCAAAAATCAGAAACCTATTTGGTTGAAGATGATGAAAGAGTACGCAGTAGCTCAAAGGGATATTCTCTAGGGCTCTATGCAACATGGGAAAAACCAAACTGGTATGTTGATAGCTGGATCCAAGTGAATCGCTTAAAAACCAAAGTAAATACAACTGATGGAAGAACAGATTACAAAACGACCGCACTTCAAGCTTCATTGGAGGCTGGATACAATAAGTTATTAAACAAAACGGATAATTATGCTTATTACGTTCAGCCACAAGGTCAGGTTATTTATCATCACTTCCATAAACCAGATATGGGTGAAGAATTGGCTGTGTTAAATCCTCGTTATTTCGTTACACGTTTAGGTGTGCGTTTTTACCAACAATCATTAAAACACCCAAATTATGGCGAACCTTATTTGGCATTAAATTGGTGGCATCATACCAATCAAACAAGTGTAGTAACTGATGAAAAAGCGATTTCAATTAAAGGGATAAAAGATCTGAAAAATATTGAGGTCGGGATTGATAAATGGCATATCACAGATAATCTTTCCGTATGGACAAATGTAGGTTATTACATGGGAACCCATAACTATCGTGATATTCGATATAATTTAGGCGTATCTTATCGCTTCTAATTTATATTATTGAATTGTTTGGAAAGGTGGATTTTTATCCACCTTTAATTTACTGGAAATTCTTCAATAACAACAGGAAGTTGTAAGATTTTGCCTAATCGGAGAATGGTGACGAGAACTTTTGAATTAGGTTTTGTATTTGCGATAATTTGCATCATTTCTCGGGCTGAAATGCCTTCTTGATTATTTAATTTCAAAATCACATCGCCAACTTGAATACCTGATTTCGCTGCAGGGCTGTTCGGGCTTACGCCTGTAATCACTATGCCTTCTTCATTACTTGAACTAATATCACTTTGCACGCCAAAATAACCTCGGATAACACGCCCATCTCGTATAATTTTCTGTAAAACATCATTTGCAATATCCATTGGAATGGCAAAATTTAGTCCTTCTGCTATTTCATTGGCGGTTTTACCAATACTAAGGGTGCTGATCCCAACCAATTCCCCTGCAGAATTAATTAATGCGCCACCTGAGTTGCCGCGGTTAATTGAAGCATCGGTTTGGATGAAGTTTTGTCTGCCAACAGAATCACCTACAGCATTACGTCCCACTGCGCTAATAATACCTTGAGACACGCTTTGCCCTAAGTTGTAGGGATTACCAATTGCTAATACCACATCACCAACGTGAGCTTGACGATCTAAATTTTGTGGAATAGTTGAAAGATTATTAGCACGAATTTTGAGAACAGCGAGATCAGTGAGGTTATCTGAACCAACAAGACTGGCTTCAAAAATATTTCCGTTTTGCAACGCAACTACAATTTGATCCGCATTTTGGATGACGTGTTTATTCGTCAGAATATAGCCATCTTTACTCATAATCACGCCAGAACCTAAGTTATTCACTTGTAGCTGATCATCATCGTTAATGCTGGCGGAAGAAAAAGAGCGGTTATAAACATTTACTACCGCAGGTGATGCAATGCGCACTGCATTTTTGAACGATACAATATCGTCTGAAGTGAAGATATTGCTGTTATTCAGTCTTGGAACCGCAAACAAAATCACGCCCGCAGCAGCCAAGCCCCAAAGGGCGGAATGGAAAAGTTTTTTAAGCATTTAGATTCCTTTCGGTGTGTAAGTTAATTTTATATCTTCACCGATTTGTTCTAATTCATTAAGTTGCCATAATGGTGCATCGGCAAGTTTAGTTAAATTCGGTAATTGGCATAGACCACGAGCATTGTCGCCAAGTAATTTGGGCGCAACGTAAATAATCAACTCATCGACTAATTTCGCATCAATTAAACTCCCTGCTAAATTTGCTCCAGCTTCTACCCAAAGGGTATTTATTTGTCGTCTTCCCAGTTCTCGCATTAATTCTTCTAGTCGATTTTCTTTTGGAAGAATAATTTGTTCACAGAAATCAGGAAAGCCAGCTAAATCTCTCGGTTCATGAGAAACTAACCAAACAGGAGAATGCGTTAAAAAAAGTTTATGAGTCGGTTGAATGCGATGTTGTGAATCTAAAATGACTCGTACAGGCTGGCGAAGATCTTCTTTTTTATATTCTGTTTTAAGATTTTCAGGAAATTCATCCCAGCGTACATTAAGGCTTGGATCATCTGCAAGTACTGTCGCAGAAGTGGATAAAAGTGCGGATGATTTTGCACGCATTTTTTGTACGTCCGAACGAGCATCTGGGCCCGTAATCCATTTACTTTCTCCACTTGCCATTGCAGTTCGCCCATCTAAACTCATCGCGAGTTTGAGTTGAACAAAAGGCATACCTTGACGCATTCGTTTTAAAAAGCCTTTATTTATTTTTTCCGCTTGATCGTTCAATAAATTCACCGAACTTTCGATGCCAGCATCAGACAACATTTTCAAACCTTTTCCTGCGACTTGAGGATTCGGATCTTGCATAGCTGCAATGACTTTCACTACGCCAGCTTCGATTAATCCTAATGCACAAGGCGGTGTGCGACCATAATGAGAGCAGGGCTCTAAGGTGACGTAAGCGGTTGCTCCTTTGGCATTTTCACCCGCTTGAGCTAAGGCAACACGTTCAGCATGAGGTTGCCCTGCTTTAAAATGAAAGCCTTCCCCCACAATTTCACCATTTTTTACCAATACGCATCCTACCGATGGATTTGGTGTGGTGGTATATTGCCCTTTGGCGGCTAAATCCAAGGCACGTTGCATAAATTTGTGATCTTGTGCGGAAAATTCGCTCATGGTTAATCCTTTAAGCTCTCAATTTCTTTGGTGAATTGATTAATATTATCGAAACTCAAATAGACCGATGCAAAACGAATATAAGCCACTTTATCGAGTTTTTTTAACTCATTCATTGCGAGTTTTCCAACCAGTTTACTTGGTACTTCACGTTCACCCGTCGCGCGTAATTGAAAAATTATGTGGTTAATTGCTTGTTCAACATCATCCGTACTTACAGGGCGTTTTTCTAACGCATGCTGAATACCACTGCGTAATTTATCTTCGTTGAAGGGTTCTCGAGTGCCGTCAGTTTTAATAATTTTTGGCACGATTAATTCGGCTGTTTCAAAGGTAGTAAAACGCTCATGACAATGACCGCACTCACGACGGCGACGAACTTGATAGCCATCCGATACCAAACGGCTATCAATTACCTTGGTTTCTTCTGTAAAACAAAATGGACAGCGCATAGACAATTCTCCGTAAAAAGGGCCGTTATCTTAGCAAAAAATCGGTTCTTTGACGATTAGCTTTATGCCTTTCTTGTCTTCTTTTGTACGAATAATAAGCCAAACCAATCTTTTGTTTGTGTTAATAATTTTTCAATATTTTCAGGTTGTTTAAATCTTGAGGTCTGCACTAATACGCGTGACCAATATGGATCGGCTTTTGACCCGAAACCATTACTTTCAGTTAATTCCTGAAGTTTTTCAAAAACGTTGTCAAAATCTACCGCACTTTCATCGTCTACAATAAAATCATTAATATTTCTTATGGTTGGCACCAATTGGATTTCAATTTGACTTTGTAAATAATCTTTTACATAAGTTTGTAATTGAGCAAGCGCGACTTCACGCTCAATGGGCGGTAATTCGATAACCTTATCTTGCGTAATTAATTTTGCTGGCACCGCATTTTCTTGTGTGACACATTGAATCAAATAATAAATCCAAGGACGGATACAATAGCGATCTTTGTATTTTGCAAAATGCCAGTGAATGACTTGTGAATCATCGCCAAATAAAAGCTCCATATAACCAAATAGACGAATTTCTTGATTTTTATTTTGCCAATCTACGGCAATATTTAAATCAATAGAAGCATGTTTGGCTTCGCCAAGATCCGCTATTTTCTTTTTAAATTCCAAAACATTGTCTCGAATATTTTCAGCATAAACTTTTCCAAATTCAGCTCGAGGTAACACGCCTTTTACTTCTGCTTGTCTAAAATAATCAGCAAAATTTTGTTCATCCATATAGATTAAATCATTATTAAACGAATAATTATCCAAGCCATTTAAGGTAAAGTTTTCACTGTCAGCAATATGATCATCTTCATCGCGGAAATAAACACCAAGTTGTTTTTCAAAGAAAAATTTCACTGGGTTTTCCACAAAGCTGACTAAACGATCCAGTTCAATTTCTTCGATTTTTTCTGGGTTTTCTGTCATAGTGACGGCAAATTCTGAATTGCTAGCTGTTGCGTCAAATTGTGCTATTGGCAACCATTTTGTCGCAAAAGAGCGGGTAAATTTTTCGTTGTTTTTGAAATTATCTGGGCTAAATGCGGTCATTGGATGTTCAATGACGGTAAGGACATTTTCACTTTGACCTTGATTAATATAATCCAACAGTTGGCTTACCAATACGGATGGTTCTTTCGGTTGATTATCTGTAATGGAACGCCCAACATAGCTGATATAGCAATAATTACGTGCGGCTAATAAGGCTTCTAAGAACAAATAGCGATCATCATCACGGCGAACACGGTCGCCTTTTTGATGATGATATTGCATTAAATCAAAACTGTTTGGTGTTTGTGTTCTAGGGTAATCCGCATCATTCATTCCAAGTAAACAAACTACTTTAAATGGCACTGAACGCATTGGCAATAAGGTGCAGAAGTTTACTTTTCCTGCAAGGAATTTGAGGCTATTTGGTGAATCTTCTAATTTTATTGTGATGACATCGGCAATCACATCTGCTTGTAATTCTTCAGTAAAATGGAGCGATTTTAGATGCTCAGCTAATTCATTAATTTTCTCTTGAATATAGAAAATCGTGTCACTTGTGTCTTCATTTTGTATGAAGAAATCTGATAAAAGTGCGGTTAAAATTTCTTGCCATTTTTCGATAGAATGTGCTTGTTGCAGGGTTTCATGCAGCGAGGAAAGTGCAGTGAAAAAGTGCGATAAATTTCCAGCAAGTTCACCTTTTAAGCCATAGCTGCTGTTTAACCCCAGACTATCTTGCCAAATGCCGTGTTCTTCACGCATCGCATAGCCTAACATCATTCGTTCTAATCCAGCCTGCCAAGAATTGAAATTGATGCCATCTTGATTTTTTTGCAAACCGAAACGAATCCCTGAATCTGCCACCCATTCTCGCACTAATGGTAAATCAGCAAGAGAAATATTAAATCGTTCTCGCATCGCAGGAATATCCAATAATGCCAAGACATCCTCTGCACTAAAATTGCTTTCTTTTAAGCGTAATAAAGTTAAGTAACTTGAGACCAACACATCGCTTTCTGAAAGTTTATTATCTGAAAGTGAAAATGGAATTTGTGGAGCATCTCCATTTTTTTGTCCGAAAACTGCCTGAATATAAGGTGTGTATTGGTTTATATCTGCCACCATAACAACTACATCTTTTGGCGTTAGGGTAGGATCTTGATTGAATAAATCTAGTAAATAATCGTGCAAGACTTCCACTTCACGCATGCTGCTGTGGCAAGAATGTAAGGTTAAAGTGCGGTCATTTTTTGCGATATTTAGCGGTTTATTTTCTAAATGCAGAATTTGAGACTGCAATTGTCCAAGTAAACCGTTCGATTTAATTTCTTGATAGGCATTGATGGGATAAGTTGGAATATGTTCTTCATCTCGCACCAATATATAGAGAAAATCTCGCCCCATTTTTCCCCAAGCCGCCAGTAACGGATTACCTACTTGAAGGTTTTCTTTTTGATAAGTGACATCAAATTGAGCGTTTTCTAGTTGAGAAAGTTGATCTTCGGAAAAGAGCGGTTGATTTTCATCTTGTTTATTGAATTGATAACGCTGACGAGAACGCAAATAATCGAGGCGTAAATCGCTAATATCTCCCCAATACTCTTGGCATGGATTATTAAAAAATAAATGAATATCGACTTCTGATGACATCGCTTGCAAAATATTGAGATAAGCAGTTGGGAGCGCAGGAATACCAAAAATAAATATGCGCGAAGGTAATTTTTTCGGTGCTTTTTTATCGGCAAGCAAGGCTAAGAATTGGTTATGCAAAGCCGCTCGATGTGTGGCATCACCCACATCTGATTTAACATCGACAACCAATGCACGCCATAACTCACCTTGCCATTTTGTATTGACTTGAATTTGCTCAAACAACGTATTGTTTAGGTTAGGTTGTTGCTTTTGTATTTGAGCAGTGATTTGTTCATCTTCGCCTTTTTCCCAAGCAAAAATCCATTCTGGTCGATAAACTAAATATTGGTCAAATAAATCGGCAATTTTGCTGCTGAGTTGATAAAGTTTGTATTGTTCAGAATGAGGCGAGGACGCTAAATAATTGCGTAAAGGTGAAAAACTTTCTTTCTCGAGAAAAGTTGGGATTAATCGCATTAAGCGCCATGTCATTGAATCTTTATCAAAAGGGTTTTCCAATGCCGTTGCGGGTAAATTTTGAGCATAAAGTTGCCAAATAAAACTTGCTGGCATAGGAAATTTGAGGTTCGCTGAAATGCCTGTTTCTTTCGCTAATTCAATTTGCAGCCATTGTGCCATACCCGGGCTTTGCACCAAGATAATATCCTGCTGAAAAGGATCTTCCGGCGGTAATGATTTGAATAAGGAAGAAAGAATTTCTTTTTGTTTTTCGAGTTGATTGGAATAATAAACAATGAACACAATGGCGACCTTTTGATGATTTAATCTAGAAAAAGACAATGCCATTCTACTTAGTTTTTATCGAAATTTCACCCATAGGATAACGCACAATCACGCGTTCATTTTCACATTGAACGCGAAAAGTTAAGCCATTTTGTTGTATCAATTGTTCACAAGCTAGTCCTAAAAATTGGCGTTGAGCTTGACTCTCCGCAACCTGTATCGCTTGAAAATCTTGATAAGTTTTCACCGCACTTTTTCTTTGGCTTTCCGTCCATTGATTGAAAGCAATAAATAAAACGCTAAATAAAGCCAAAGAAAATAATAGGGTAGTGAGCGACATGCCTTTATTCATCCTGAACATTAAAATCACTCCAACTTTTTTCTGCCAGCTGCCATTGACTATATTGTTGCACTAAGGTTGTTACGACAGATTTGCCATAGGCCAACGTCACCCCATCTAAAGTTAAATTTCCATTGGTGAGTACCGCGCCACTAATCCTTCCTTTGCCCGTTAGTTTTAAATCTCCCTCTGCAATTAATACAGCAGATACGGTACTATTAATTTCAATTTCCGCTTGTGAATCTGAAAACCAATAAAGTTTAGGTGTTTTATTCGCGTTTAAAATATTGGGCGGGGAAGAAAAGTGCGGTCGAAAATTTGTGAGTTTTTCTGTGTGAATAAAATCTTTCAATGCACCTTGATTATCGCCTTTTGTGGGCGATTTTTTAAATAGACTCATTCTTTCACACCAAAGAAAATATTGAATGGCATCGCTGGCGCCCTCAAGCGTGATGCTGATTTGCTTTACACTTTCATTATTATTTAAGGGTAAATCAATACAGGCAGTTTGTTTTTTCTCCTCTGTTATTTTTTGCAGTTGTAATGTTCTTTCCACATAGTGTTTTCGTTGATTTTGTTGCGCACGAAAAAAACTTAAATGACTGTCATCTAATAATAGGATTACAGTTAATAAGCCTGAAATAAAAATCAGAATAGTCAGCGTGATAATGCCTTTTTGTATTGTCATTATTTTTGATTCCGTTACTTTTGATTCCAGAGCGCAACGACAAGGGATGTTTCATAACTGATGTTTGGGGTTTGTTTTAAATTTCCTTTTAGCTTGATTTCTAATCCTTTGCCTTCAATTAACCAATTAAATTGTAGGGTAGTGACTTCGTATTCATTGTTATCTAATAAATCTGTCCAACCGCCTCCTGCGTTACAAGCGGTTTGTTGAAAAGCTCGTTTACAAGTTTCTGCTGTGCAATTAGTAGGAATAACACTTTGATAAGTCAGTTTGGTTTTTATCATTTTGTTACTCACTTTATAACCAAATAATTCTTCAGTGCTGTTTTTCGATGTATTTTTCCCATTTTTCATACAGGTTTTTGGTGAATCTTTGCCAATACAACCATTTTTATTTAAATCATAAAAGAACAACGCGCAGCTATTAGGTGGGGCGTTATCTTCTTGACTAATGAAAATGGCAGTGCCTTGTTCATCTAATTCAAATAAAGATAAATTGCTTTCTGTTCCTTTTGTATTTAATGCTCTAAATCCCAATCGCCGAAGATCTTTACCGATGAGCTGTAATGTTCGCTGTAATTCTGCTTGTAGTTTTAAATGCAATAACATGTGTTGGTTTTGAGTTTGTATTTGCACATAAAAATGCGAAATGCTTAGCAATAATAAAGATGACAACGCCAGCGAAATCATCAGTGCTAATAGGGTTTGTCCTTTTAATAATGTTTTCATGATTGATTGCATGCACTAGCCGCTTGATTGGTTTTCAAACGAATACTGCCAACATTGAAAAATGAAAATAATGTACGTTCATTTTCCGCTTGCAGAATAAAGCAACGAGTAACATTGGTATTACGCGCACCATAAAACCGCGTGATTTCTTTGGGATAAATATAATGGCTTTGAATCATCGTTTTTTTAGGAAAATAAGGATAGTAAAAATGAGCATAGGCCTCTTTCGGGCAGTTTGTTGGGTTTAAACAATCACAAGTTTGATCGTTTTTTACTTGTGCCGTTAAGCACCATTGTTGTGTAGCAAGGTTACGATTGATAAGTAAAAACCAGACTTCCGATGAATTTTCTGCCCGAGCCTGAATTTGGCGTAGAAATAAATATAGGCGATGTTGCTCTTTGGCTAAAATCGTTTTAGGTGAATCCGTTTGCCATAAGGGAATAGCAAAATTCAGCGCAATGCTGATGATTGCTAACCCAATCAATAATTCCACTAATGTCACACCTTTCTGCATAAAACGCTCCAATTTTCTACCGCACTTTAATGGTAAATAATGAGTAGAAAAATCACTTCATACTATTTTTGCGATCTGTATCGTAAAGTTTTCCTGAAAACCTATAAAAACCATTGTTTTATAATTTTCAACTGGTTATTTTGGCAAATCTCGTTATAATGGCGCGGAATTTTTCTGTTCTTTAAAATCTGGTGGAAATATGAATCCAATGTTAAATATTGCAATTCGTGCGGCACGAAAAGCGGGCAATGTGATTGCTAAAAATTATGAACGCCGTGATGCTATTGAAAGCACCCAAAAAGGTATCAATGATTATGTGACAAACGTTGATAAAGCGTCTGAAGCAGAAATCATTGAAATTATTCGTAAATCTTATCCTGACCACACAATTATTACGGAAGAAACAGGCGCAATTGAAGGCAAAGATAGCGATGTGCAATGGGTGATTGATCCACTAGATGGTACCCGTAATTTTATGACGGGCCTTCCTCATTTTGCCGTGTCTATCGCAATTCGTGTAAAAAATCGCACTGAAGTTGGTGTTGTTTACGATCCAATCCGCAATGAATTATTTACCGCTGTGCGTGGTGAAGGCGCAAAATTAAACGAAGTACGTTTGCGTGTAGATAGTAAACGCGAAATTCAAGGTTCAATTTTAGCGACTGGTTTCCCATTCAAACAACCAAAATTAATGCCAACTCAATTTGCAATGATGAATGCCTTAATTGAAGATGCTGCGGATTTCCGTCGTACTGGTTCTGCCGCATTGGATTTATGCTATGTGGCGTCAAATCGTATTGATGGTTATTTTGAAATGGGCTTAAAAGCATGGGATTGCGCAGCTGGCGATTTAATCGTGCGTGAAGCGGGTGGTTTAGTCTGTGATTTTGATGCTGGTAATGGCTACTTACGCAGCGGCAATATTATCGCCGCACCATCACGCGTAATTAAAGAAATGTTAAATAAAATCCGCCCTTGTTTAGGTGCTGAATTTAATCATTAATTTTTATAAGTACAATAGCACCTATTAAGGTGCTATTTTTAATTTTATTAATGAAAAATACTTGATTAGCGACTTTATTTGCGCATCAACGAAAAAAACGACGACATTATGCTTCCAGAACTTGGCTTTTTCCTTCTTTTACTCGCAACAGCTAGCGCGTTTTTTCTTGCGTTAGTGCCTCAATTTGGATTATTCAAAAAAAATCCTACTTTAATTAATGCCGCTTGGCCGCTTAGTTATATTTTTACCCTTGCGACGACGTTCTCAATTGGTTTGCTTGCTTATTCTTTTGCGGTGGATGATTTCACCCTTGAATATGTAGCAGCACATTCTAATTCCCAATTACCTACATTTTTTAAAGTGGCTGCCACTTGGGGCGGACATGAAGGTTCAATGTTGTTTTGGTTATTTTCATTGAGTTTATGGCTTGCCGCTTTTGCTTTTTTTAATCGAAAAAATGACCGCACTTTTTCAGCTCAATCTTTATCTTTATTGGGATTGATTTGTTTTGGCTTTGCGGTGTTTATCTTATTTTATTCCAATCCTTTTGGACGTATTTTCCCTGCACCAGCAGAAGGTCGTGATCTCAATCCAATGTTGCAAGATGTGGGACTTATTTTCCATCCGCCGTTGTTATATGTTGGTTATGTGGGCTTTGCAGTGAATTTTGCCATGAGTTTGAGTGCGTTGATTTATAACCAATCAGCACGACAAATTGCACGTTCAATGCGTGGCTGGGTGTTGTTTTCTTGGTTATTTTTAACCATTGGCATTGTGCTTGGTGCGTGGTGGGCATATTACGAGCTCGGCTGGGGCGGTTGGTGGTTCTGGGATCCCGTAGAAAATGCCTCTTTAATGCCTTGGTTGCTTGGTTTGGCGTTATTACACAGTTTAATGGCGACGGAAAAACAAGGCGTATTTAGTTATTGGACAACGCTTTTTTCTCTGCTTGCTTTTGCCTTTAGCGTATTAGGTACGTTTATTGTTCGTTCTGGCGCACTCACTTCTGTGCACGCTTTTGCATTGGATAACACGCGCGGTTATGTGTTGTTATTAATTTTCTTTGTTTTGACGGTGTTAGCCTTTGGATTATTCGCTTTGCGTGCGGGCAGTTCATCAGAAAGTGCGGTGAAATTTCAGTTCGTTTCTAAATTGGGTGGCATTTTATTACTGAATATTTTGCTGACCATTGCAACTGTTTCTACCTTTTTAGGCACCTTTTACCCGATGTTATTCCAAGCGATGAATTGGGGATCAATTTCGGTGGGAAGTCCTTATTTTAATAGTATTTTCTTCCCAATTATTACGGTGATTTTAATCCTAATGGTGGTTTCCCTTACCATCCGTCGGACGCAATTTGAACGCAGGTTATTGATACGTTGTGTATGGTTGCTTATCCCGTCTTTAATTCTTGCTGGCTTGATGATTTGGCAACAGCTACGAAATAATTCTGCATTACATTTCCATGCTTTCGCCTTTGTGTTATTAACTCTTGCGATTTGGCTTTTGTTCGTCACGTTATGGCAAAATTGGCGGCAAATTCGTTTGTCTCAATTTGGTATGATTTTAGCGCACTGTGGCGTGGCGATTGTTACCATTGGCGCAGTCATGAGCGGTTATTTTGGCAGTGAAGTTGGTGTGCGTTTAGCGCCGCAACAAAGTCAAAAATTGGGGCAATATGAATTTCACTATCGTCAATTTTCTAATGAAATCGGTCCGAACTTTACGGCAGAAGTTGCCTTTTTTGACGTAACTGAAAACGGCAAGCCTTATGCAGAAATTATACCAGAGCGCCGTTATTACGATGTGCGAACAATGACAATGAGTGAAGTGGGGCTTGATGGCGGTTTCTGGGGGGATTTGTATATTGTGATGGGCGATTCTCTCGGCAAAGGAGAATTTACTTTCCGCTTACATTATAAACCACTGATTCGTTGGCTTTGGGCTGGCGGTATTTTAATGGCCTTTGGCGCACTTTGTAGCGTTTTCGGATTACGCAGAAAACAGGAAAAATAATGAACAAAAAACTTATCTTTTTTGCACCGCTCTTTGTGCTTTTAGGCGTGTGTATATTATTAATTGCTGGGTTAAATCAAGATCCGAAAAAAATTGCGTCAGCTTTAATTGATAAACCTGTGCCAGAGTTTTATCAGGCTAATTTACATGAGCCATCACAAATCGTAAGCCCGAAAGATTTTCCTAAACAGCCATTTTTATTAAATGTGTGGGGCAGTTGGTGTGGTTATTGCAAGGAAGAACATCCCCTGTTGATTGAGATTGCAAAAACGTTGCCTATTGTGGGCGTGGATTATCGCGATAATCCGCAAAATGGCATTGAAATGCTTAAGCGAATGGGCAATCCGTTCGTCTTGACCATTGATGATAGTCATGGTGAATTGGGATTAAAATTGGGCGTGGATGGCGCACCAGAAACTTATCTTGTGGATGAAAATGGTGTAATTCGTTATCGCCATTCTGGTTTACTGGATAAAGAAACTTGGCAAACGGTATTTTTGCCAAAAATTGAAGCATTGAAGAACAAATGAAAAGCCTATTAGATATTTTTACTCGGGTACAAAAAACAGTCTTTTTTGCGACCGCACTTTTATTCGCATTTTCCTTATTTGCCCAAGCGGAAATGGTGGATACTTATCAATTCCAAAATCAAGATGATCGTACTCGCGCCGTAGAGTTGGCAAAATCTTTGCGCTGCCCACAATGTCAAAACCAAAATTTGGTGGAATCTAATTCTCCTATCGCTTATGACTTGCGTCTTGAAGTGTACAAAATGGTAGATGAGGGCAAAAGTAATCAGCAAATTATCGATCAAATGACGGCTAGATTTGGTGATTTTGTGAATTATAAACCGCCATTCAAATGGAATACGGCGTTGTTATGGCTATTGCCAATGGCTCTTTTAATTTTAGCGGCCGCATTGCTTTATTTCTCAAATAGAAAAAAACAGTTTTCAGAAAAAGTGGTTGCACAACAACTAGAGAATGATGAAATAATTTTCCCCCCCTCAGCCTTTGGCAGCTCCCCCCGCAAGCAAGGGGAGCCAAGTAAACTTTCTAGGGGAAAAGTGAATAGCAAAATTTATTTTGTGCTTTTTACTTTACTCATCGCTATTCCAACCGCTTATTATTTTTCTCTTGATCGTTTTAGTCGTGTTCAACAAGGCGAGCAATCGATGATTGAGCAACATAATCAAAATGTTGAAATGAATGATGAACACAAAAATGAAAATGTGATTGAGAAAATCCAAAATAAACTGCGTACTGATCCGAATAATGCGGAAACTTGGCTTCAACTTGGGGAAGCCTATGTACAGAATAATGAATTTGATAGTGCGCTTGTGGCTTATTCTAATGCAGAAAAAATATCAGGCAGTAAACCTAATATTTTAGGCTTGGCAGCCACCGCACTTTATTATCAAGCAGGCCAGCAAGTGACTCCAAAAGTAGAACAACTTTTGAATGAAGCGTTGGCAAAAGATAAAAATGAAGTATCGAGCCTTTCTTTGTTAGCGACAATTGCTTTAGAAAATCGCCAATATCCACAAGCCAGTGCCTATTTACAGAAATTATTAGATTCAGGTAATGCGGCAGTGGATCGTCGTTCAGTTATTCAACGAATGAAGATGTTGGATTTTTTACAACGTGGTGAAAAAGGGCAAAATCCGTGAGCCAATATTCTGAAAACATTATTATTGGTGCAGGTGCGGCAGGATTATTTTGTGCGGCACAGTTGGCTAAGTTAGGGAAGTCGGTGACAGTTTTCGACAACGGCAAAAAAATCGGACGTAAGATTTTGATGTCGGGCGGTGGGTTTTGTAATTTCACCAATTTAGAGGTTACGCCCGCTCATTATCTTTCACAAAATCCTCATTTCGTCAAATCGGCACTAGCTCGTTATACCAATTGGGATTTTATTTCTTTAGTGGCGGAGCAGGGGATTGCTTATCACGAAAAGGAATTAGGGCAATTATTTTGCAATGAGGGCGCAGAACAAATCGTTGAAATGCTGAAATCTGAATGTGATAAATATGGTGCTAAGATTTTATTGCGTAGCGAAGTTTCTCAAGTTGAACAGATTCAAAATGATGAAAAAGTGCGGTTTGTTTTACAGGTAAATTCAACCCAATGGCAATGTAAAAATTTGATTGTCGCCACAGGCGGGCTTTCTATGCCAGGGCTTGGCGCAACGCCATTTGGCTATCAAATCGCGGAACAATTTGGCATTCCAGTTATTCCTCCGCGCGCGAGTTTGGTACCTTTTACGTATCGAGAAACAGATAAATTTTTAACCGCACTTTCAGGTATTAGTTTGCCAGTCACGATCACAGCACAGTGCGGAAAATCTTTTCACAACCAGCTTTTGTTTACTCATCGTGGTATTTCAGGCCCTGCGGTGTTGCAAATTTCCAATTATTGGCAGCCTACTGAGTCAGTAGAAATCGATTTATTACCGACCCACAATGTGGAAGAGGAAATTAATCAAGCAAAACAATCTTCGCCAAAACAAATGTTGAAAACCATCTTGGTTCGATTACTTCCGAAAAAATTGGTTGAACTTTGGATTGAACAAGGCCTTGTGCAAGATGAAGTTATCGCTAACATCAGCAAAGTGCGGGTAAAAAATTTGGTGGATTTTATTCATCACTGGGAATTTACCCCAAATGGCACAGAGGGCTACCGTACAGCAGAAGTGACAATGGGTGGGGTGGATACCAAAGTGATCTCTTCTAAAACGATGGAAAGCAACCAAGTAAGCGGTTTATATTTTATTGGTGAAGTATTGGATGTGACAGGCTGGCTCGGTGGTTATAACTTCCAGTGGGCTTGGAGCTCGGCTTATGCTTGTTCACAAGGAATTAGTGAAAAATAGAAGGGGTGTAGAAAATACGTTAGAATTCTTTTAATTAAATCATAAAATAAGGAAGTAAAATATCAAAAAAACTCCCATTACATGCAGCCACAGTAGGCTTTTATTTACGCTCACAAGCATTAAAAGAGGCTCGTTTAAAATTTGGATAAGGTGAGCTCTCTCGTGAATAATTAACTGAGATTGAAGATCAAGCAATTACAAAGTTAGTCCAAGCTCAGTTAGATGTAGGTATTCAAATCATCTATTTATTGAGCATTTTAAGAAATTGAATGCTATTGTTGGTGATCGTGGCATAGTTAAATACACTTCCCTAGTCCCAATCAATTAATGTATCCTATCCAGTGGGATACGGGCATTTATGCTACACGCGAAGAAATCGCTAAAGAGGTTTGGGGCGAAGATTAATTTGATTTTATTGGTAGATAATAAATGGCTCCTTACGGAGCCATTTATTAACGCTGAATTAAGTAACGCAATTTTGTTCCATCTTGCTCTACACTTAGCAGTGTATAGCCATGATTTTTAGTATCAATAGGAATGTTGTTGATAGATTGTGCGCAATCGCTTAATAGTTCTAAAATTTCACCTTTTTGTAATTGTGGCATGGTTTCTAACATTACAATAGCGGGGTAAGGGCAGGGTTCGCCTAACGTATCTAATGTATAATCGGGTGAAATGTCTTTTGGATCTTTATCTAATTTTTGAACAATAGTAAATGCCATGATTATGCTCCTTTTGGTTAATTACATCCACAGCCAGTTTGTGCGGTTATTTGAGATTTTGCTTTGGCTAAGAAACGACGTTCCCACCAGACAACGGCAATTAAACATAAAATTAATAAACCGTAATTCACAAGTAAGCCACCTACGGGACCGAAAGATTTTAGTAAATTAAGTTTTTCGTAATCAAGTGCTAAAACAGGAGCGATATCATCCCAAACATAGGCGAGATAAGTTGATCCGACTACGTTACCTAAGCCAACCCACATAAAGTGTACTTGACCTTCCATTGAGCGATACATCCAACCTGTTTCACAACCACCAGCGAGTACAATACCAAAGCCGAATAATAAACCGCCAATAATAGCATTGGGGCCAGCCCACATAATTTTAGGCGAGACGCCAAGTTGAATGTAGCTAAATACACCAATTGTGCCCACTAATATTCCAAAAATAATAGCTTTTGCCATATAAGCACGCCCAGTTACCCATAAGTCACGGAAAGCTGAGGTAAAACAAATTTGAGCTCGTTCAATTAATAACCCGAAAGCCAAACCACAAAGCATAGCAAAACCAAGCTTAATAGATTGAGTCATTACATAAAGTGAAGCAATAAGATAAGCAAAAAATACAATCATACCAATCCAGAAACGGCGTTGTGCTTGTTTAGGATCTGTTTCTTTTATTTTTGCTGCGCCTTTTTTCAGTTCTAATTTAACGCGAAATATTGGTAGTAATGTGACTTTTACACCAGCATAAGTACCTATTGCTGTTGCGATAGTGAAGAACCAAGCGTGTACCGAAAATTGTGGGATACCTGTAAAAAGTGAAGCTAAATTACATCCCATTGCTAAACGTGCACCAAATCCTGCTAATGCACCTCCAATTAAAGCCTGAACAATCCGGCGTTTATGTGGTTGGTTGCGCCATTTTACATTATTTGCCCAAAGTGCCGCAGAAATACAACCTGCAAACATGCCTAAGATCATGACACCATCAACACGTGAGAAGATATTACCTTGCATTCCTATGATTTTGTAGTAACTCCATTCAGATACATCAACGCCTAATGCTTGTAATGCATGTCCTCCCCACCGAGTAAATTCCCCTGTCACAGCCCAATAAGTGCCTGTTACCCCAAAGTAATAAGCGGAAAGCAAACCCGCTGCAGTCACTGCGACAATCGGATTCCAGTATTTAATTAAGTAATTTTGTTTAAATTGTAGCCAAATCTCTTTCATAAGATAACCTAAATTTATTGAAAAGAAAGATTTGCAAGAAAGGTATAAATAATGAATGCAGTGAAAAAAGAAGTGCCCATTTTCCTATACACAAAACTTGCGATATAAGACAAATGAAATTTGTCGGACAAAATAATAACATTATTTTAACAATAAAGGCAAAACCTTTATGACTTTGCCTTTATTGGTATCGTATTTTTCGATTAAAGAATATCTAATAATTCCACTTCAAATACGAGTGTTGAGAATGGCGGAATTGATGCGCCAGCCCCACGTTCACCGTAAGCAAGTTCGTGTGGAATAGTGAGTTTCCATTTAGAACCAACTGGCATCATTTGTAATGCTTCAACCCAACCACGAATTACGCCGTTTACAGGAAATTCAGCTGGTGTGCCACGAGCCACAGAGCTGTCGAATACGGTGCCATCTGGTAATGTACCTGTGTAGTGTACTCGCACTTTATCTGTTGCAGCTGGTTTTGCGCCATTGCCTTCAGTCATGATTTCGTATTGCAAACCGCTGTCGGTTACGTTTACGCCCGCTTTTTTCGCATTTTCTTCTAAGAATTTTTTGCCTTCTTCTTCAATTGCTTTAAATTGTGCTTGTTGTGCTTCAGCGGCTTGTTGTTGAAGTGCCTGAACTGAATGCATTAACTCATTGATGTCTAATGCAGGTTGATTATGGTTTAACGCGTCAAAAATGCCTTTTGCCACAGCTTCAACAGTGATCTCCATTTGGCTATCGGCTAATTGTTGGCCAATTTGCAAACCAATCCCGTAGCTACCTTTTTCAGAAATGCTTGCTAATTTTACTTGTTCAAAATTCATTTGATGTTTTCCTTTCGTTAAAAATTATTTTTTATATGCCAAGATTTCGCCCATGCGAACAGGTTCGTTGACGCTTAAATGATCAGCCAAACGCACTTGATTTGCTTGGAATAAATTAATTACTGTCGAACCAAGTTGGAACCAACCCATTTCTTGACCTTTCAATAATTTGACCGCACTTTCGCCTTCATAAGTCCAAGTTTTCACTTCCCAAGTTTTCACTTCATTGTGGCGTGGTGGATTAATCACGCCCGCCCAAGTTGTGCCAATACTTGCCGTGATGGTTGCGCCGACTAAAATTTGTATCATCGTGCCAAATTCAGTATCAAATACACAAATCACGCGTTCATTACGCGCAAATAAATTGGGTACATGTTGGGCTAAAAATGGATTCACAGAGAATAAATCACCCGGCACATAAATCATCTTACGTAGCGTGCCATCGCACGGCATATGCACTCGGTGGTAATCACGAGGAGAAAGATAAGTAGTGGCAAATTCACCATTTTTAAAGGTTTCCACTAATTCTTTATCTTCTGCCAGTAAGTCTTCTAGGCTGAAAAAATGCCCCTTAGCTTGTAATAAAAGATTATCGTCAATATGACCGCACTCGCTAATGCGACCGTCTGCGGGTAAACAAAGTGCGGTAGGATTTTGATTAATTGGACGCGCGTTTTCTTTTAACGGGCGAATAAAAAATTCATTAAAACTTGCGTAATCAGAAAATTGTTCTTTTTGCGCAATGCTCATATCAATGTTGTATTTTTTCGCAAAAGCTTTAATTACAACATGGGTTAGCACACCCCATTTTTGTTTAGCAAACCAGCCTGCAATTTGAGTTAAATAAATTTGCGGCATGACATATTGAAATGCCACTTTCAAGCGTTGCCAATAAGAATTTGAAGTCATTATTATCTTTCCTTGTTAAAAAAGAGGCGTGATTATAGCAATTTTTATCAATGTGCCAACTTTTTTGGTGGTTTTGGGGCGTTATTTTAATAGCCTAGGTAAAAAATTGGCACACGTTGAAAGCGTGTGCCACAGTAAAATATTAGTTAGAACAAGTATCTTATGCCAATATGAGCTTGCCAATTTTGTTTGAAGCGGTGAATTGTTGAGCTTTGTGCTTCAAAATAAACTTGGGTATTTTTAGCTTTATTCATATAAGACACGCCTAATCCATATTCTAGCCAATTACCTTTATTTAATATTTTCTCAACGGCCACTTTATTAAACGTATATTTCATTTCACCAAGAAATTCTCGTCTATACATGAGTTTAATATAAGGGTGAATCTCTTTTTCGTTGAAATAATCTAATCCGGCTCTAAAGCCAATTCGTCCTACTAAACTTCTTACTTTTTCCGTTTCAACCATTAGCTTGTTTGATACTGTGAAATCATATCCTTTTGTAGCATGATAGGATAATTGAGCCTCTGGTTGTAAATAGATTACACGTTCAGCTGTTTCACTTAAGTTAATCCGTTTCCCTGTTTCTGCGGAAAGTATATAAGTAAAAGTGCGTATTGTCGGGGATTTAACCGATTTTTTTGACGGGCTAACTAAGTCATAACCGCCACTATAACTTATTGCTTTCGTAAAGAAATCAAAATACCAGTCGTTTTCCTTGTTTAACCAAGAAGAATATAAGCCTAATTCTGTGCCATTAAGTTTAATTTTGCCTGGATATGTTTGTGATTTTGCAGCGGAACTGATATATCCAAATGAGAGACCATTATAATTTATCCAATTTCCTCTTGCGTTTATCCAATCATAGCCAATTTTTAAGCCTAGGTAGTTATTGGTATATCCGCTAACTTTAATACTTCCTTTACTAACGTATTGGCCATCAATATTTTTTGCCCAAATCTGACTTTGTTTGGTGATATTTTTATTGAAATGAATTTCGCCTAAGCGTTGATGTAAACTTTCAGTTAAAGTCAAATTAGATTGATAAATAATATCGCCTAAAATTACCGCACCTTGTGCACCAGTGCTTAAACGACCTGTAGGATTTAGGTAAAAGTCATCACGAACTACTTCGTTTTCATCTTTACCTTCAATTTTAACAAGTTTAGAATCATTTGGACGCGTCAATGTAAATTCATAGGCCCCTTGATCAGTGGTGCCATTAATTAACTTGAAATGCCCTTTAATATCGTCTTTATTTTTTGTGACATATTCTACGAGCTTTATATATTCATTTCCTTTCGTAGGCGCAGTTCCATCATCTTTATAGATTATTTTATGATCGCCCTCGCTAGATTTACGAACGATTAATTTATCAGCTATACCTTGACCTTTATTCTCACTAGTAAAATCAGCAATCTTTCCATGCATATTGAAAGTACCACCATCACCTTTCAAATTTTCCACGGAGATATTAATATTCCGCTTAGGATTGACGAAGTTGACCGTTGCACCATTGGAAATATTAAAATTATTAATTTTCGATGTGTTCGTCGCATCCCATCGTGCTCCATTAGTCATAGTAAAATTAAATTTAGTATTAGCTTTATCAGGATCTGGACCATCACGGTTTTCTAGAAACAGAGGTTGTCCATGAGGCGGATTATTAGGATTATCAGGATCTCCACTATATTTTTGTTTACCAATATGAGCTTCTCCGTGGAAGTAAGAATCTTTATTTTTTAAGTTTAACTCCATTTCACCACCATTTAGGGCGTGAATATCTCCGTCGATTTGTACCTTTCCATCTCCTTTAATTTCAACTTTACTGTTTTTACTATCTATATTTATCGCATCCCCGATAGATTTTTGTTTTCCGTTTTCATCAAGTACAGGTTGCACATCTATTTTCACATCACCATAGAAAGTAACACGATCATAAGATTCCTCAGGCTCCTCATCACTACTAGCAGCTCTTTCCGGTAACCCCCCTGTATAAACACCGTAATTTTCTGCATTCATCATGTTACCACGGTCTACCTTGATATTTACAGCCCCATAAAAATCCATTTCCGTTTGATTAATAACAGTTGTCCTAGTCCCCGTATTTTTTATATTTACATTTTTATAATGGGTGGTACCAATCCCACGCGCTTTTGTCGTACCAGATACTGTATAAATATTAAGGGTAGAATCCTTCTCTAATTTGATATGGGTATGGCTATATTGTTTTCCATTAAACAGAGTGTTATCGTTTTTTAAAAACTCAATACCATTTATTTCGTCCTTATTAGTCACCTTAGATGCATCTGTAAAGAGATAGTTCGTCCCTTTAAAAGTAATTGTCGTGTCAGACATTCCCCTACCACTTGTGCTCGATGTTTGGTTTCCAAAGATAGAATGCCTAGAATTTATAGTTTTAATCGATACATTTTCTAAGGTAATATCATTATGCCCCTTATAGCTTTCATCGGCTAATAGAAGACCTGCATTTTCAGCAGAACTTTGTAACTTATATCTATTTGCGCTCACATAGCCTATAGGTTTTTCTTTGACTATCGTCCAGTGTTCTGGTGCTTTCACTTCCGTTCCATCAAAATTTTTCCATTTTGATGCTGCTACATCAGTTTGGTTAGCAATAGTATCACTGATTGTTCCATTTCCCTTAACAGTGACTTCATTTTTCCCTTCATAAGCTGCAACAACCAAGGCATTAATTGGTTCATCCTTTGCACTATAATCTAATACTTTTCCTTTATTTTCTTGATTTTTTGTGGCTACTACCGCTGTGAACCTTTGTTTTTCAAGAACTTGTCCATCCACAGCAGCAGATTCACCAGTTGTCGCTTGAACGAGAAGTAAAATAACAAAGAGAAACGACGATTTTTTATATTTCATAGTTATTTTGTTCCTTTTGATTTTCTTACTTGAGATGTATTGATAGGCTATTCATTGATAACCGTTCTCAGTAGGATATTTTTTGGGGTATTATTTTATGCGCTAAAAAAAGTTTTGTTATGTTAGATCATTTTTATGTTTGCGGTGTATGTTTTTTATCCTATTTTAGTTTGATTGTTTTTTTTTTGAGCTGTTTGCGGTGTTTTTTTAATCGCGTTAATCGCGTTGCTTCTGGATGTTCCTGTAAATGAAATCGATGTGAACTAAGATGAAAATTATAAAATTGAGTCAAAAGTGCGGTTGCTACAGCGTAAATTTTAGAAAATCCACGATTTCTCTTTGACTATCTTCGAAACAACAGGTAATATTCACGCCCTATGCAAAAGGTAAAACTACCCCGCACTGTTGATCCCATAAAAGATGCTCAAAGACGGCTTGATTATGTTGGCTATTATGCTGCAAATCAGCTTGAGCGTTTGGCGGAATCAGTAGTAAATGTGCTCAGCAATGCACAGGTAACATTATCGTTTTATGTTGATCCACAAAAATTAGTGGTGATGAAAGGTAAAGTACAGGTTGATGTCGAGCTTGAATGTCAGCGTTGTAATTTGCCTTACAAACAAACATTGGAGTGTGAGTTTATTTATAGTCCAGTGGCTAATTGGGATCAGGCTGATGACTTGCCCGAAATTTATGAACCAATCGAATTTAATGCGTTTGGCGAAATAGATTTAATTGGTACAGTGGAAGACGAACTTATTTTAGCTCTACCGCTTATCCCAATGCATTCATCTGAACACTGTGAAGTGTCCGCGCAGGAACAGGTTTTTGGCGAATTGCCTGAAGAATTGGCAAAAAAACCGAACCCGTTCGCTGTATTAGCTAATTTAAAGCAAAAGTAAATTAAATTTAGGAGTATAGCCAATGGCTGTTCAACAAAACAAAAAATCTCGTTCACGTCGTGATATGCGTCGTTCACACGATGCTTTAACAACTGCTGCTGTATCAGTAGATAAAGCAAGCGGTGAAACTCACTTACGCCACCACGTAACTGCAGACGGTTACTATCGTGGTCGTAAAGTGATCAATAAGTAATTTTTACTTATAGGTGTTCACTTGAACCGTCTAACCTTGGCGTTAGATGTGATGGGCGGGGACGTTGGTCCCCGTATTACTATCCCCGCATCCCTTTTGGCGTTGGAACGAGATCCAATGCTTTTTCTTATTCTGTTTGGCGATAAGCAACAAATTTCCCCTTTACTTGAAAACTGCCCTCAATCACTTTTAGATCGTCTTCATATTCAACATTGTTCTCACAAAATTGATAATAACCAAGCTATTTCTTATGCATTGCGCCATAGCAAGGGAACTTCTATGCGTTTAGCACTAGAAAGCGTGCAACGTGGTGAAGCGCAAGGTTGTGTGAGTGCTGGCAATACAGGGGCGTTAATGGGATTATCAAAAATTTTGTTACAACCTTTACAAGGGATTGCTCGACCTGCATTAATTTCATTTATTCCTACGATAAATGGTGAAAAATCGGTGATGTTAGATTTAGGCGCAAATGTGGAATGTGATGCGCAAAATCTTTATCAATTTGCACAAATGGGCGCGATTTTTGCAGAAAATCATCTTCATCTTGTTTATCCGCGCATTGGGTTATTAAATATTGGTGTAGAAGCCATTAAGGGACATCAATCTATTCGCGAAGCCGCAAATTTGTTAGAAAAATCTACCGCACTTAATTATGTTGGTTTTATTGAGGGCGATGCTTTGTTGAATGGTCGCGTGGATGTTATTGTTAGTGAGGGATTTGCTGGCAATATCGCGTTAAAAACCCTTGAGGGGGCAGCAAAAAATTTGTTGTCTTTATTTAAAAATCAATCTAAGGTATCGCGTTTAAAACCGATTTTGGCGTGGATAATGCGATATTTTTTCAAACAAAGTTATCAACGCTTGAAACGCATTAACCCTGATGAATATAATGGCGCATCACTTATTGGCTTAAAAGCTGTGGTGGTAAAAAGTCACGGTAGCGCAAATGTGAATGCTTTTGCGCACGCCATTGCCGATGCTGCCTTACAAGCCCGCCTGCAACTTCCAGAAAAAATTTTGGCAGGGCTTGCTCGTTATTAATGACTTAATTTTTATTTATTATGAATAGCAGAATTTTATCTACTGGTAGTTATTTACCAAGCTACATCCGCACCAATGCGGAATTGGAAAAAATGGTTGATACATCAGATGAATGGATTGTCACTCGTTCCGGTATTCGTGAACGTCGTATCGCAGCGGCAGATGAAACTGTTGCAACAATGGGATTTGAAGCGGCAAAAAATGCGATCGAAGCTGCCCAGATTAATCCTCAAGATATTGAATTGATTATTGTTGCCACTACAAGTAACTCGCACGCTTATCCAAGTGCGGCTTGCCAAGTGCAAGGTTTATTAAATATCGATGATGCGATTTCTTTTGATTTAGCTGCAGCTTGTACTGGTTTTGTCTATGCCTTGAGCGTAGCCGATCAATTTATTCGTGCCGGCAAGGTGAAAAAAGCCTTAGTGATAGGCTCAGATCTTAATTCTCGAAAATTAGATGAAACTGATCGCAGCACTGTTGTGCTATTTGGTGATGGTGCGGGAGCGGTCATTCTTGAAGCGAGTGAACAAGAAGGGATTATTTCTACTCATTTACATGCTTCAGCAGATAAACATAATGCCCTTGTTTTAGCTCAACCTGAACGTGGTGTAGAAAAATCAGGTTATATCGAAATGCAAGGTAACGAAACGTTCAAACTGGCAGTTCGTGAACTTTCAAATGTGGTGGAAGAAACACTTTTAGCAAATAATTTAGATAAAAAAGATTTAGACTGGCTTGTGCCACACCAAGCAAATTTACGTATTATTACAGCGACAGCGAAAAAATTAGAAATGGATATGTCGCAAGTGGTGGTAACGCTAGATAAATACGCTAACAACAGTGCAGCTACTGTGCCTGTTGCTTTAGATGAGGCTGTTAGAGATGGCCGTATTCAACGTGGGCAGTTATTGTTATTAGAAGCCTTTGGCGGTGGTTGGACTTGGGGGTCAGCATTAGTGAGATTTTAGTTGATTTGATATAATTATTGATAATTTTAAAGTGCGGTAAAAATTGACCGCACTTTTTGTGTTAAGTGTCAGGGGTTCGCCTGACGGCGACTTACTTTTTCTTTGCTTTGCCAAAGAAAAAGTAAGCAAAAAGAAAAGCAACCCTGCTTTGCCTTGTTTCCTGAAAAAATAGAAATTTGTTTCACGGAAATTTGCTGAACTCGCTACGCTCAAACAGACGCAAATTTCCTACAAATTTCTATTTTTTCAGGCGGCAAAGAAGGGAACCCGATTTGTTCTTTCTTCGATGTAAAGTGCGGTGAAAATTCAAAATGTTTTTCACTCTAAAAATGAACTCAAAATCAACTGCATTTTTTAAATAATGCTCTGATTAAATTTTGGCCCCATATAAATCGCCTTTGTGACTTTCAATTTTTAGGCAATTTGCGTCTGTTTGAGCGTAGCGAGTTCAGCAAATTGCCGTGAAGAAAATTGAAACAAAGCAAAGATCAGCGATTTAATTGGGGTGTGTTTCTTTTGCCTACTTTGCTTTGCACAAGCAAAGAAAAGTAGGTCGCCGTCAGGCGAAATCCTGACTTCAATTAACGAAAAATATTTTTAATTAAAACATAGGATAACAACATAATGAAAAAATTCGCAATGGTCTTCCCAGGTCAAGGCTCTCAAACTGTCGGTATGCTTGCTGATCTTGCCACTGAATATCCAATCGTTACCGAAACATTTAAACAAGCATCTGATGAACTTGGTTATGATTTATGGCATCTTGTTCAACAAGGCCCTGCTGAAGAACTCAATAAAACATGGCAAACTCAGCCCGCACTTTTAGCGGCATCGGTAGCCATTTATCGCGTATGGCAAGAAAAGTTTCCTCAATTAAAACCAGAAGTAATGGCAGGTCATAGCTTAGGTGAGTATTCTGCCTTGGTTTGTGCTGGGGTGTTGGATTTCCAAGATGCGATTAAATTAGTGGAATTGCGCGGAAAATTAATGCAACAAGCTGTGCCTGAAGGCACTGGCGCAATGTATGCGATTATTGGTTTAGATAATGATGCGATTATCAATGCATGTAAACAAGCAGAGGAAGGCGAAGTCGTATCTGCTGTGAACTTTAACTCACCAGGCCAAGTAGTTATTGCAGGTGCGAAAGCTGCAGTTGAGCGTGCGGCTGCATTATGTAAAGAAGCGGGCGCTAAGCGTGCATTGCCATTAGCCGTGAGCGTACCTTCTCACTGTGCATTAATGAAACCTGCAGCCGAGCAATTAGCGGTAACACTTGAGAATATTCAAATTAATACACCAACAACATCGGTATTAAATAACGTTGATGTGAAAGCGGAAACTGAAGGTGCAGAAATTCGTACCGCACTTGTTCGTCAGTTATATAGCCCTGTTCGTTGGACTGAAACAGTTGAAAAAATGGCGCAAGATGGCGTTCAAGCGCTTGTTGAAGTGGGACCTGGTAAAGTATTAAATGGTTTAACCAAACGCATTGTGGGTGATTTACAAGCAATATCTGTAAATGATGTTGTCTCATTTAATGCCGTAGAAGAATTTTTAGCGTAAAAGGAAGAAAAAATGCAAGGTAAAATTGCTTTAGTGACAGGGGCTACCCGTGGTATTGGCCGTGCGATTGCAGAAGAACTTAGTTCAAAAGGTGCGTTTGTAATTGGTACTGCAACATCTGAAAAAGGTGCAGAGGCAATTTCTGCATATTTAGGAGATAAAGGTAAAGGTTTAGTTTTAAACGTCACAGATAAAGAATCTATCGAAACTTTACTTGAGCAAATTAAAAATGATTTTGGCGATATTGATATTCTCGTGAATAACGCAGGTATTACTCGCGATAACTTATTGATGCGTATGAAAGATGATGAGTGGTTTGATATTATGCAAACTAACTTAACTTCGGTGTATCATCTTTCTAAAGCCATGTTACGTTCAATGATGAAAAAACGTTTTGGTCGTATCATCAATATTGGTTCAGTGGTGGGTTCAATGGGTAATCCAGGACAAGCTAACTATTGTGCGGCAAAAGCGGGTGTGATTGGTTTTTCTAAATCTTTAGCGAAAGAAGTCGCTGCACGTGGTATTACAGTAAATGTGGTTGCACCTGGTTTTATTGCAACGGATATGACAGAAGTGCTTACTGATGAACAAAAAGCGGGTATTTTATCTAATGTTCCAGCTGGTCGTTTAGGCGAAGCCAAAGATATTGCTAAAGCCGTTGCTTTCTTAGCTTCTGATGATGCGGCTTACATTACAGGCACAACCTTGCATGTAAATGGTGGTTTATATATGAGTTAATGCTGAAAATCAGCATTTCTCTTTATTTAGACTTGAGTGGCGTTCTAAACACAAAATCATAGCCAAAGATTTTAGATAATGTTAGAATCCCATTCGCAGTGTAGCTTGGTTACGCCTTGAGCGTATGCAAAGGTACGTAACTATTTTTAATGTGTGTATTCAGATTGCCCATTTTGTGGTGCGACCAGCCTATAAAATAGTTGCAAGTTGATAAAAAATACATACACTAACCGCTCTTTTATGAGTTAAAACCAACAAAATAGGAAAAACAAATGAGTATTGAAGAACGCGTGAAAAAAATCATCGTTGAACAATTAGGTGTTAAAGAAGAAGATGTTAAATCTGAAGCTTCTTTCGTTGAAGATTTAGGTGCGGACTCTTTAGACACAGTTGAATTAGTAATGGCTTTAGAAGAAGAATTCGATATTGAAATTCCAGATGAAGAAGCTGAAAAGATCACAACTGTTCAATCTGCGATTGACTACGTGCAAAACAATCAATAATTTCAAGTTGGGCGACTTTTTAAGTCGCCTAATTTTTTTCAAAAATTTCTTTCTCAAATCACCGCACTTTTCTCTTATTCCTACGTTGTAAAATTGATCTGAATTACCTTTTCATTAAATTCTTGCTCTAAATTTTAAAAAATATTTAGTTTTATGCCTCAAAAAGGGTATTATTTTTACAGTTTTTTTATTTTTGAGGTACTTATGCTTTATTTAGAATTTTTATTCTTATTATTAATGCTTTATATGGGAAGCCGTTACGGCGGTATCGGTTTAGGCGTTGTGTCTGGTATCGGTCTTGCTATCGAAGTTTTTGTATTCCGTATGCCAGTAGGGAAAGCACCAATTGATGTAATGCTCATCATTCTTGCAGTAGTGACTTGTGCATCTGTGCTAGAAGCTGCAGGCGGCTTGAAATTTATGTTACAAATTGCCGAACGCATTCTCCGTAAAAATCCAAAACGTGTCACTTTACTCGGTCCATTGGTCGTGTATTTATTAACGTTTATGCTTGGTACTGGCCACTCTGTTTACACAATTATGCCAATCATCGGTGATGTTGCATTGAAAAACAAAATCCGTCCAGAGCGCCCAATGGCAGCGTCTTCCGTAGCGTCTCAATTAGCCATCACATCTAGCCCACTTTCTGCAGCTGTTGTCTTCTATCTAGGTAAAATTACTGCAATGCCTGGTTTTGAGCATATTAGTTTGTTAGATATTATTTGTGTGACGGTTCCTGCAACCTTAGCGGGTACGATAGCGCTTTCTTTATATAGTATGCGTCGTGGTAAAGAGTTAGAACAAGATCCTGAATATCAACGTCGTTTGCAAGATCCCGTATGGCGTGAACGTATTTTAAATACCACAAGTACAACATTGAATGAAGCCCTTCCACAAGGTGCTAAAAAATCAGTTTATTTGTTCTTATTAGCATTGGTGGTGATTGTTGCGATTGCGATGATTCCTGAAATTCGTACTATCGGTAGCGGAAAAGCGATTTCCATGTCGCTAATCATCCAAATGATGATGCTTTGCTTTGGTGGTGTGATTTTACTTGCAACGAAAACAAATCCTCAAATCGTGCCAAATGGTGTGGTATTTAAGTCAGGTATGGTGGCAGCTATTGCGATTTATGGTATTGCTTGGATGAGCGATACTTACTTCCAGTATGCAATGCCAGAATTTAAAGCGGCGATTACTGATATGGTTCAAACTTATCCTTGGACATTCGCCTTGGCATTATTTGCAGTTTCTGTCGTAATTAACAGCCAAGCTGCGACCGCAGTCATGTTATTACCTGTTGGTATTGGTTTAGGTATTCCAGCACCAATCTTGGTTGGTTTAATGCCAGCAACTTATGCCTATTTCTTTATTCCAAATTATCCATCAGACATTGCTACAGTAAACTTTGACGTAACGGGTACAACGAAAATTGGTAAATATTATTTTAACCACAGTTTCATGGTGCCAGGTTTAATTGGGGTTGTTGTTGCTTGCTTGGTCGGTGTTTCTGTGGCGGAATTAGTGATTCGCTAATTTACACACAAACTAAATCCTTTTAATATAAAAGCACCTTTGAATGGTGCTTTTATTTTATGACAACCTACATCGCCTACGGCAATATAAATCAACCTTTTTCTTTGGAATCATTACCCGATGAACTGATTCCAGAAAGTCTATATCAAATTGAAACGGATAGCTCGCGTGTTTTTCAGCGTCATCAGTGTCGTCGGCTTGCTCACTTATTACTTTTCCAACTTCTAAAAATATCAGGAAAATCTACTGCACTTTTATCTCAAATTCATCGTACTGAAAGTGGTAGACCCTATTTTCTTGATGAGCGAATAGATTTTAATATTAGCCATTCTGGTGATTGGGTGGCGGTAATATTAGATATTAGGAATGAAGAAAAAAGTGCGGTGGGAATTGATATTGAATTTCCTAAAATAAGAAATTTTACGGCGTTGATGGAACATATTGCACCAAAAGAAGAAATTGATTGGTTTCATCATCAGCAGGATTCTTTGAACGCTTTTTATCGTTGTTGGTGTTTGCGAGAGGCTGTATTGAAATCTCAAGGATTTGGGATCGTAAAATTATCCAATGTTCGTCATTTTCCTAAACAACAAAAAATTCTTTCAGATTATTGTCCGCAAGGCCAGTTGTGGTTTACTGATGAACTCCCTGTTTATTTAGCCGCTTTTGTCAATCATCAAGAAAAATTACCGCACTTTTATGAGTGGAGTGGGGAACGATTGCAACTTAAAATACTACAAGAATTCAGCTTTTATCGTGTGAACTAGAGGGACTATTATTATATTTAAAACCTCACCAAACGATAGGTTTTGGATTAGGTGGGGATATTCTTTAGGCGGAGAGGGTATGAAAAGATGGGGAGAGTAAAAAGTATAGCTGTCGTGATATTTCTTATTTTATTTTTTACAATAACATCTATTTATTCATGTAGTGATAAGGGGAAGTTAGTTACATATAGGTCACAAGCTGGAGAAAGATTACTAAATTTTTTATATAAAGAAAATTTATCTAGGGATATATTGAATGTAGATAATTTTAGGTTTTATGAAATTAATATAACTTTATCTGGAGAAAAAGATAAATATGAGAGTTTTATTATTAAGCATGGTTATCTAAAAATGGATAATTTAACTTTTTGTAAAGATGGTAATTCAATAAAAGTATTGTGTTTGAATAAAAATACCTTATTAAGGTATTCATATGATGATCATTATTGCAAAGAGAGAGTAGATGAATAAATAAATCCTAAACAAGTATTGTGGAATATAACAGAGTCCAGAATAATTAAAGATTTTAACTATAAGCAATTTGCACTGTTGATATAAAATGTTAGGAATAAATTTAACTACGGCTTACTTATTAAAAGGAAAAGGAGCTATTCTTACTGTAGGGGGAAATACAGTAGCAGGGACAATTAATTCTTATGTCACTGATCAACCTGTATTCGATGGCGCAATCTCTAGTGGTATTGGTTCTGCTATTGGTTACGGTATGGGGAAAGTCATTAAAGTACGGTTAGATAAGAAGATTAACCTGGATCGCACGTGGGCTAAATATAACTCTCAGCCTTTAAATGATAAAGTTCCTTATGTTGATGTATATAGAAGAAATATTGTACCTGATGTTTCTGGTAGTGTTATAGGTGAATCTATTAATAGAGCTTCACAATATTATTACGGGAAAATTCAGAAGGGGAATAAGTAATGAAGAAAAATTTTTATATTACATTATTTTCTTTTGGGTCTGCCTTGTTTTGTTTGTTTGTGTCATTTGTTATGGGGAGGGTGTTTTATAACTTTGATAATGGAATTGTACTTTATCAAATTAATTTATTGTCATTTTTTAAAAACTTTAACATAAAGGATTCAGGGTTCTTTTTTCTTATGTTTTCAATTATTTTCTTTATTACATATATTCGACATAAAGATTATTAGCAATAGGGTGATTGGGTGAGTGAATAAAAATTTTATCTGTAAAACCCTAGATAGCGCGCGTCTCCTGACGCGTGCTTATATCTAACTAAAAATAAACAAAATGAAGTTGTTAATGAAAATAGTAAAATCATCATTAAACGAAATTGATGTTTTTGGCACGCGTCAGGAGACGCGCGCCATCGTGGGGGGATAAGGAAAGTAAATAATGGTATTGAAAATATTAAAATTTTTTGTAGCTGTTGCATTCATTTTTTTCTTGTTTATGGTGATAGTCCAGTTAGATATGGGGAGGAATAATTTGCAATATGCAGTTCTTATGAAAGATGCTTTAATTATGTCTCTAAAATTTCAGGTGGTTGCTTTGCCGATATATCTTCTTTTTTTTAAACGAGATTAGAAGGAATAGAACTCTCTGCAGTTTTTTTGTTTGAGATTCACATAGCAATGCAAAAGTGCGGTCAATTTTCAAAGGGTTTTAAAACCTCTCAAAAATTGACCGCACTTTTGTATTTTAAACGATGCTTGTGTTACTCGAACCTTATAATTTTACATCTAATCTAGCGTAAGCACACCCGATTTTCTGCGGAAATATCACGAGAGAGCAAGACAGATAAGCTGCGATGAGAATTAACATTGCTTTTTCTGAAAATATGCGTATTGCTATTAAAGGCAATTTTAATTTAAAAATCTGTTAAAGCAGTAACTGCTATGATAGCAAACAGCAAAAGCTATCTAATGCTAACGGAAAAAATCTCTGCTCCTAAGGGGTATAACTTGAAAGTGAGGCGAAATTAATGGTTATCCCCTCTTGCATTTTCATAGACGCGCCCCATTTATTTAGCTAAACTCTTAACAATTTTTTGACAAATGGAGAATGAAATGTCACAGAACGGTTCAGATCGCGATCCTTGGAGTAAACCAGGGCAAAGCAACGACCAACAGCCGGGAAATTCATCCAATAATAATGGATGGAATAACAATCAAAATCGTGGGAATCAAGAACAATCTCCACCAGATATTGAGGAGATTTTTAATAATCTTCTCAAAAAATTAGGTGGTGGAAATAAAAAGAGCGGTCAAAACAATGGTAGTTCTCAAAACAGTACGCCATTTAATTTTGGAAAAGTGGTTCCACTTGCCGTTGCTATTGGTGCGATTATTTGGGGCGTAAGTGGTTTTTACACCATTAAAGAGGCTGAGCGTGGTGTGGTGCTTCGTTTTGGTGAATTACATTCTATTGTTCAACCAGGTTTGAACTGGAAACCAACATTTGTAGATAAAGTATTGCCGGTGAATGTAGAGCAAGTTAAAGAACTTCGCACACAGGGTTCCATGCTTACTAAAGATGAAAATATGGTTCGTGTGGAAATGACCGTGCAATATCGCGTACAAGATCCTGCTAAATATCGTTTTAGCGTGACGAATGCGGATGACAGTTTAGGTCAAGCGACTGACAGTGCATTGCGTTATGTGATTGGCCATATGTCAATGAATGATATTTTAACAACAGGCCGTGCGGTTGTTCGTGAAGATACGTGGAAAGCATTAAATGACATTATTAAATCCTATGATATGGGACTTGAGGTGATTGATGTGAACTTCCAATCTGCACGCCCACCTGAAGAAGTAAAAGATGCGTTTGATGATGCGATTAAAGCGCAGGAAGATGAACAACGTTTCATTCGTGAAGCGGAAGCCTATGCACGAGAGAAAGAGCCGATTGCGCGAGGTGATGCACAACGTATTATTGAAGAAGCGACAGCTTATAAAGATCGTATTGTGTTAGATGCACGAGGCGAAGTGGAACGTTTGCAGCGTTTGTTGCCTGAATTTAAAGCTGCGCCAGATTTACTGCGTGAGCGTTTATATATTCAAACCATGGAAAAAGTCATGGCAAATACGCCAAAAGTGATGCTTGATGGCAATAATGGTAACAATTTAACTGTGTTACCGTTAGAACAAATCATGGGTAAAAAAGTATCAGCTAAAGCGCCAGCCGTAACAGAAAGAGCGGTAGAATCTGCGCCTGTTTTATCACAGCCAGAGCGTATTAATCATTCTTCAAGCCAACTACCAAGCACTGTTGAGCCGATTCGCCAAGGGAGATTTAACTAATGCGTAAATTTTTATTACCAGCTATTTTTGTCATTGCGGCAGTGGTGTATTCCAGTGTCGTGGTCGTGACTGAAGGTACTCGCGGTATTATGTTGCGATTCAACAAAGTGCAACGTGATGCAGATAACAAAGTGGTTGTCTATGAGCCAGGCTTGCATTTTAAAGTGCCTTTGATTGATAGCATTAAAGTTTTAGATGCACGTATTCGTACTTTAGATGGATCGGCAACACGCTTTGTTACTGTTGAGAAAAAAGACTTGCTAGTAGATTCTTATGTGAAATGGAAGATTAGTGATTTTGGTCGATTCTACACATCTACTGGTGGTGGCGATTATACCCAAGCTTCAAGCTTGTTAAGCCGTAAAGTAAATGACCGTTTGCGTTCTGAAATTGGTACAAGAACCATTAAAGATATCGTTTCTGGTACACGCGGTGAATTAATGGAAGGTGCCAAAAAAGCTTTAAATTCAGGGCAAGATAGTACGGCAGAATTGGGTATTGAAGTGATTGATGTGCGTGTGAAACAAATTAATTTACCGGACGAAGTATCTTCTTCAATTTACCAACGTATGCGTGCAGAACGTGATGCAGTCGCGCGTGAACACCGTTCTCAAGGTAAAGAAAAAGCTGCATTTATCCAAGCAGATGTAGATCGTAAAGTGACGTTAATTCTTGCTAATGCAAATAAAACTGCACAAGAATTACGAGGTTCAGGTGATGCTTCAGCTGCAAAATTATATTCAGATGCTTTTGCTCAAGAACCACAATTCTTCAGTTTTGTACGTAGCTTAAAAGCCTATGAAGCGAGTTTTGCAAATTCTGACAATATGATGATTTTAAAACCAGATAGTGATTTCTTCCGCTTTATGCAAGCACCGAAGAAATAGATTTTAATTTGATAAAAACACCTTCCTCGTGAAGGTGTTTTTTTATAGCCAGCGTCTTACTTTTTGTTTGTAACGACGATATTCATCGCCAAATTTACTTTCCAAATAGGCTTCTTCTCGGGCTATTTGAAAGCGATTCATCACTAATATAAAGACAATCACGCCTAACCAAGCCAAACTATTACCCAACCAAAGAGACCAAGCAATTAACATTAACAGCAAACTTAAATACATTGGATTACGGCTAAATCGAAATATGCCTGTAGAAACTAATTGTGTTGTATGTTTAAAGTCATGAGGATTGATGGTCGTTTTGCGTATAAAAAATTGTAATACACTGCCTCCAGCAATCAAAAATGAAAGAGTAATGACAAAGGCAATGACTACAAAATGGACAGAATAACTCGCTACTTTTGGCAAAAAATACATTGCTGTGCCAATTAATAAACAGAGTAGTGGTGGTGGAATAAATAACATCGCTAAATCTCATTAATAAAAATGCCGCCTAGTGATAGACGGCATGTAAAGTGCGGTCAAAATTTATTGTAATTTTGCTTTAATCGCTTCTGCTACAAGTTCAGCTTCAGGCCCTAAAATGACTTGTAATCCATCATTACCTAATTTTACATTACCTTTTGAACCAAGCGCTTTAAGTTGATCTTCATTAATATTGTGATGGTCAACTAAAGTTAAACGTAAACGAGTGATACAAGCATCCACGGTTTTGAAGTTTTCTGAACCACCTAAAGCAGCAATAAATTTCACCGCTCTTTCTTCGCGAGATTGATTGCTTTCAGTTGGGGCTGCAGCTGTTTCTGCTTTATCTTCACGCCCTAGCGTTTTGAGATTAAAGGCATTAATTGCAAAACGGAACACAAAATAATAGATAGCAAAGAATACAATACCTTGTACAAGCAACATATACCAGCTAACAGCAAGTGGATTGCGGCTAGAAAGTACCATATCCACTAAACCAGCACTAAAGCCGAATCCTGCGATCCAGTGCATGGTGGCTGCAATGAATACAGAGATACCTGTTAATAATGCATGCAATACATAAAGTACAGGTGCAACAAACATGAATGAGAATTCAAGCGGTTCAGTGATCCCTGTAAAGAAAGAGGCTAATGCACCCGCAAGCATAATTGAGGCCACTTGTACTTTTTGATTTGGTTTTGCACAGTGATAAATCGCAAGAGCAGCACCCGGTAAACCAAACATCATGACAGGGAAGAAACCAGCTTGATACATACCAGTAACACCCACAGTTGCAGTACCTTCAGCAATGGATTTAGCGCCGCCCAAGAAGTTTGGAATATCATTGATACCCGCTACGTCAAACCAGAATACAGAGTTTAAGGCATGGTGTAAGCCAACAGGAATTAATAAGCGGTTAAAGAAACCGTAGATCCCCGCACCTACTGCACCTAAATCTTTGATTGATTCACCAAATGAAACGAGCGCGTTGAAAATATGAGGCCAAATATAGAGTAAGGCAAATGATACGGCGATCATCACGAAAGAAACCAAAATTGGGACGAGGCGTTTTCCGCTAAAGAACGAAAGCGCTTTTGGTAATTCAACTTGATAGAATCGGTTGTAAAGTTCAGCTGAAATCACCCCAATTAAAATCCCGATAAATTGGTTATTGATTTTTTTGAATGCTGCAGGCACTTCACTAATATCAATGTGTTGTAATTGTGCTACACCAGCAGGGGAAAGTAGGGTGGTTACTACGTAGAAACCAACAAGGCCTGAAAGTGCGGCGGAACCGTGTTTGTCTTTTGCAAGACCAAACGCGACGCCCACAGCGAAGAGTAAGCCCATGTTATCAATAATTGCCGCGCCAGATTTAATTAATAATGCCGCTAATTGACTGTTTGCCCCCCAACCATCTGGGTCGATCCAATAGCCAATACCCATTAATAATGCTGCAGCAGGTAAGGCTGCTACAGGCACCATTAAGGCTTGACCGATTTTTTGTGCATAACTAAGTACGCTCATACAATCTCCTTAATTTTTAGATTTTGCTGAAATTACAAGACTTGGAGAAAGGGCTTGTGGATGTGTCAAAAATAGCTTTTTGAAATGCCCACAAGCCCTATATTAATTGTCACAAGTCTTATACGTTATTCTATGCCAAATTATTCAACGGTCAATTTTTTACCATCGTAGCTAATGGCTTTGACGCTGGTTAACGCTTTACCACCGTCTGTTTCACCGCCGATGAGCAATACTTTATTGTTGTAAGACACAGAGAAACCATAGCCAATATTCATTGGTAATTCACCAACGATACTCCATTTACCATTATTTAAAGTATAAACTTCGTTATGCCATGTTTTGGTTAAACCTTTATGTGCATGAAGTTTGCCTTCCTTGAATTGTTTAATTGAACCAGGGAAGTTAGCTCCACCCGTAACTAAATAATGGCCATGGCTATAGCCTGCGAGTGCACCAGCTAAACCATCTTGTGATTTACCTTTTGGTGCAGGTAAGTCAGGTAAGTTTTTCCATTGCACACCTTTAGCAGTGAATTTACCTTGATGTGTTTCTGCGGTGCGAAGGCCTGGTTTAACTTCACCATTGACAACAACTAAGTCATTACCTTGGATGGTGAATGCTGCACCTGCACGTCCCGAGAATGGAATACGACCTTCATTGCGCCATTTATTGGTTGATGGTTCATAGCTCAATAATTCTGTTGTGAAGAAATAATCTTCTGGACGTTGATCGAAATAAGCTGCTGCGATTTCATCTTTTTTCGCTTTATCTTCACCCGCTGCCACAGTGTCTTGGAAGAAACCATTAAATATAGAGAGATTAGAACCACCTAAAATATAAACTTTATCACCGTGAGATGCGCTACTTGAACCCACTAAACCACGCGGAGAGCGAGTAGGAAGTTTCACCCAAGTATTATCAGCTGGATTGTAGCTGTAAGCATCATTAACAAGTTGGAGCTCGCCTTTTTCATTTTTTTGCAAACCACCGAATACATAAAGTTTTCCATCTACGGCTGCTGCAACAGGTTGATTACGTTCACCACCAGGGAATGCGGCAATTTCTTTCCATTGTGCAGCAGGATCTTTTAAATCTAGAGAATAGAATTTATTGCCACCTGAGCCTAAGCCTACATATACGGTATCGCCGATGAGTGCGCCCGTTCCGCTTTTAATTCCTACTGGTAAATCTGGATAGGCTTGTGCGCTAGCTGAAAATGCAACAGTTGCAAAAAGTGCGGTGCATAATGCTGTTTTTGTCAATTTCATAATAAACCTCATTTATTAAGTTATGTTTATGGGTTGCTATTCATAAAACCGCATTGAATAGGATTTATTTCATAAAAAAAGTGCGGTTATAAAAGCCTTGCTTTTTTTAACCGCACTTTAGTGTTAAGACATCAATAGATTTGGTACAAAAGTAATGATTTGTGGGAAAATCGTAATTAATACTAATGTTAAGAATATCGGTATTAAGAACGGCAATATACCTTTAGCTACAGTAGATACAGACATATTACCCACACGCGCCACCACAAAGAGAGCCATTCCCATTGGTGGGGTTAAGATACCGATCATCATATTCAAAGTAGTCATTACACCAAAGAATACTAAGTCGATATTAAATTGCATTGCGATTGGAATTAACATTGGTAACACTAAGAATTGCAATGCTAATGCATCAATGAACATACCCAAGAAGAGCAAGAGCGCATTGATCATCACCAATACCATAAGTGGAGAATCAGCTACGGCAACGAACACATCTGCAATGCGCATTGCAACTTGTTCACGCGCGATCATATCTCCGAAGAAGGTCACAGTCATAATCATTAATGCAACCACACCCGTAATCGCCATTGCTTCAACACAGCTATTGAAGAGCATTTTCATGGTTAATTCTTTATAAACGAATTTACCAATGATTACGGAATAAGTTGCAGCAACAACGGCAGATTCTGTTGGGCTAAATAAACCAGAGAAGATACCACCGATGATGAGCAGTGGGGTTAAAATTGCCCAAAACGCTTTTTTGAATGATGTGCAAAGTTCTTCACGAGTTGCTTTTGGTGTTCTTGGATAACCACGTTTTTTGGATACGTAGTAGTTCATGATCATTAAGGCAATTGTTACTAATACGCCTGGTACAAAACCTGCAACGAAGAGTTTTGCAATGGATTCGTTAGCGATTACTCCGTAAATAATCATGGCGATACTTGGTGGAACTAATGGACCGATGATACAAGAAGCTGCAGTGATACCACCACAAATATCATCATCATAACCTGCATCACGCATAGCCTTGATTTCTAATTGACCTAAGCCACCCGCATCAGCAAGTGCAGAACCAGACATACCTGAGAACAATAAACTTGCGCCAATATTTACATGCCCCATACCACCAGTGTAGTGACCGAGTAAGGCTTTCGCAAAATTAAAGATACGTTCTGTGATACCGCCAGTATTCATTAAAATACCCGTTAGGATATAAAACGGCACAGCAAGTAATGAGAAACTATCTAAACTCATGGTTAGTTTTTCGGCTGCTGCGTTTACCACGTTCCATCTGGTCATTGAGAAATAGAGTAATGTGGTGATAAATAATGACCAACCTACTGGAACACCAAGGAACATAATAACTAGCCAGAATATTAGGGCAACGTATACAGAGTTAGAACCAAATTTCACATATTCTGTAATGCGTAATACTTTGTACCACTCTGGGAAAGTAAACAAAATGCCTAGTAAAATGACCGCACTTAGAATAAAGAAGGTTGCAGGTAAATAGCTTTTATCTTCTTTAAAATTGTCTGCTTGTGCTTGGAAGAAGCGCACTAACATTAGGATAGAAATGATCGGTAAAGAAGCGTAAATCCATTTTTCTGAAATTCCACCTAATGCATCAATCGGGAAACTAGAGCCAAGGAAAGTTTTGATACCAAAATGAATAAAGAAAACAATACCAAGGAAAATCACTAGCTGTACAAAAGAGTTTGCGACTTTTTTAACTGAAGGTGGCATTAAATTGGTTAAGAAATCAATGTAAACGTGTTCTTGTTTGCGAATTGCCACGCTAATACCGAGCATTCCTACATAAACAAACAATAGTTTAGCGAGTTCTTCACTCCAAATTAACGGCGAGTGGAAAGCTTGACGGAATAGAATTTGGGCTACAAGAATACCGAAGATGACAAGGAACAGTGCGCCACCAATCCATTCTTCAAGTTTGTTAAAAAATTTCATACTTCACTCCGAGAGATTGTGGAGAACGAAAATGAGTGCGCCAACCAAATTGCTGGCGCACGTGATAGAGATTATTTAAGAGCTTGGATTTCTTTTAATGCTTTTTCACCTTTCTCACCAGTTTGTTTTATAAACTCAGCATAGAATGGTTTCATCGCATCTTTGAATGGCGTTAAATCAGGGTGAGTCACTTTAACACCTTGTTTTTCAAAGAATGTCACTAAATCTTTTTCGCCATCTACGAATAATTTAGTGTGGTATTTTGCTGCATTTTCTGCGGCATCTTTTACAACTTTTTGAAGATCTTCAGGTAATTCTTTATAAGTTTCGTTACTCACTAAATAAAGTTGGTCATTCAAAATGTGATTAGTCATCGCCAAGAATTTTTGCACTTCATAGAATTTTTGCGCTTGTACTGTTGCTAATGGGTTTTCTTGACCATCTACAGAGTTAGTTTGAAGTGCAAGATATACTTCAGAGAATGCCATAGGTGTTGGAGATGCGCCTACATATTTTGCGTACGCCAAGTTAGTTGCAGCATTTGGTACACGAAGTTTTAAACCTTTCATATCTGCAATGCTGTTGATTGCTCTATTTGAAGTTGTTTGACGTGTACCATTATAAGCTTGAGAAAGTAGAGTAACACCAAGATCTTTATCCATTTTCTTAATTAAATCTTTACCAAATGCGGTGTCAAATAAGGCTTTTTGTGCAACGTTGTAGTCGGTGATGACATAGGGTAACGCGAACACTGCTGCTTCAGGATAGAATAATTGGAAACGAGCTGATTCAGCAAAAGTAAAGTCAAGAGAACCGTCTTTTAATTGTTTTAACATTGCACGGTCATCACCAAGTTGTGAACTTGGATAAAGTGAAACTTCAATTTTACCATGTGATTTTTCTTTTACTTCTTTTGCAAACATTTCTGCTGCTTTGTACTCATTAGATGAAGTACCCGCATTCATACCAAATTTTAAGTCATAATCTGCGGCAAAAACGGCTGAAGAAACGCCTAATGTGATAGCAGTTGCAAGGAAAAGTTTAGTAAATTTCATAATGTTCGCTCCTGTGTGAACCTATGTTGATATAAGCCATTATTGGCTCAGCTTAAAAGTGAATACTTGATGTTTTAGACATCAAAAAACGACTCGGACGTTATTCTAAAGTAAAAAAATACTTTTTGAACTAATCTTTGAAGTTTTATTTCAAAATTGAGAGGTTGATCACATTTGCAAAAAAATACTTCAAAAAAACTTTTAAAATGGAGTTATGTTTTTATATAATGCCAAGCACTGACGAAAATGGGGGCTCAGTTATATTTTTGAGGATGATTGAGCCTAAATAATGCTAACGCCTAGATGGCTTGTAATAAAGCATTTGAGCATTATCGGCCTCAATATATTTAGGAGTGATATTATGTCGAAATTATCTCATCAAGATGTGCTTTCTCAAATTCAATATGGTCTCATTGCTTCTTGCCAACCTGTTGATGATGGCCCAATGGATAAACCAGAAATTGTTTCTGCTATGGCCCAAGCTTCTGTGGCTGGTGGCGCATCAGGTTTACGTATTGAAGGTGTAGATAACCTTAAAGCGACACGTCCTTTTGTAAACATTCCAATTATCGGTATTGTAAAACGCGACTTACCTGATAGTCCGATTCGTATTACGCCATTTCTGCAAGATATTGAAGATCTTGCCAATGCTGGGGCTGATATTATTGCGGTAGATGGTACTAGCCGTCCTCGCCCAGTTGATATTGAAAGTGCGGTGAAAAAAATTCATGAAATGGGCTGCTTGGCAATGGCAGATTGCTCTAATTTAGAAGAAGGCTTGTATTGTCAAAAACTCGGTTTTGATATCGTGGGAAGCACAATGTCTGGTTATACAGGTGGTCCAGTTCCCGAAGAACCTGATTATCAATTAGTGAAAGATTTAAAAGCTGCAGGTTGTTTTGTGATGGCAGAAGGTCGCTATAACACGCCTGAATTGGCAAAAGTGGCCATTGAAATTGGCGCAGATTGTGTCACTGTTGGTTCAGCCTTAACTCGCCTTGAGCATATCGTGAGTTGGTTCGCTAATTCTGTGAAATCTGCAAGATAGTCGTAAGACATGTGAGAAAATACTTCATACTATAAGGATAAGTTATGCGTTGTTTAGCTCTAGACATTGGCGGTACAAAAATCGCAGCGGCTATCGTAAAAAATGGCGAAGTTGAACAACGCCAACAAATTCATACGCCGCGTGAAAATGTGGTAGAAGGAATGCATCAAGCATTGGAACAACTTCTTACTCATTATGTGGGGCAATTTGATTATGTGGCGGTGGCTTCAACAGGCATTATAAATGACGGTGTTTTAACCGCACTTAATCCTAAAAATTTAGGTGGTTTGAATCAATTTCCACTAAAAGAAAGTATTGCTAAACACACGGATAAACCAATTGGTTTATTAAATGATGCACAAGCCGCGACTTATGCGGAATATCAACTTCAAGATCCAGAGAAAGTATCAAACTTTGTTTTTATTACAGTTTCTACTGGCGTGGGTGGTGGTGTCATCTTAAACCAACAATTACAAACTGGTCCAAAGGGAATCGCAGGACATATCGGACATACATTAGCGGATCCAAATGGCCCAATGTGTGGTTGTGGTCGTCGAGGTTGTGTAGAAGCCGTTGCAGCAGGGCGTGCAATTGAAGCAGTGTCTTCCCAATGGGATGAGCCTTGTGAGCCAAAAGAAGTTTTTGAATGTTTTAGAAAAAATGATGAAAAAGCTACCGCACTTATAGAACGTTCAGCCCAAGCCATTGCTAATTTAGTGGCGGATTTAGTGATTGGATTGGATGTGCAAAAAGTCGTTATAGGCGGTAGTGTCGGGTTGGCTGAAGGTTATTTACCATTAGTCAAACGTTTCTTACAGGCTATGCCTGCTGTATATAGTTGTGATATTGAATCTGCTAAATTTGGTCAAGATGCAGGATTAGTGGGCGCAGCTTATTGGGTGAAAGATGTTCTGCTTGATAAACCACAAGGAACAATTTATGGCTAAATCCGGAAATGTGTTAAACACCATCAGTTCGCTTTACCACAGCCTAACCAAATCAGAGAAAAAGATTGCCGATACGATTTTGCGTTCCCCTGATTTGGTGTCTCAATGCCCCCTTTCAGAAATCGCTAAGCATTTGGAAGTTGGAGAAGCCACACTTGTCCGTTTTTGTCGAACCATTGGTTTTAAAGGCTTCAGCGATTTTAAATTAGAACTGTCCATTGAGCTTGCCACAAAAGATAACAATGATGAAACTGTGCTCGAAACAGAAATTATGCCGAGCGATGATTCTTTAACGATTGCACAAAAGTTGCAAGCGGCAGTTTCTAATGTAATGGAAGAAACGGTTAATTTATTAGATTTAAAACAGCTTGAACAAGTTGTTAAAGCCATTAAAAAAGCACGTCGTATCTTTTTATTCGGCGTGGGATCATCTGGTGTGACAGCTGAAGATGCGAAAAATAAATTGATGCGCATCGGTTTCCAAGTGGATGCAACAGGCAATAATCATTTTATGTATATGCAGGCAGCATTACTTACGTCTTCTGATGTGGCAATTGGTTTAAGTCATTCCGGCTATTCCGCCGAAACAGCACACACTCTCAAAATTGCTAAACAAAATGGCGCCACGACAGTGGCATTAACTCACAGTTTGCGTTCACCCGTTACAGAATATGCTGATTATGTTTTGGTAAATGGTAATAAACAAGGGAAATTACAAGGTGATTCCATTGGTACCAAAATTGCACAGCTTTTTGTATTAGATTTAATTTATGCTTTGTTAGTGCAGGGCGAAGAAGAACTTGCAGCTCAAACCAAGCAAAAAACTCTCAATGTGATTCTTGAACAACGTATAAAATAGGAGAAAACTTATGCGTGATTTAAAAGGTATTTTCAGTGCATTATTAGTGTCATTTAATGAAGATGGCACAATTAATGAAAAAGGTTTACGTCAAATTATTCGCCACAATATCGACAAGATGAAAGTTGATGGTTTATATGTGGGTGGTTCAACAGGCGAAAACTTTATGCTTTCAACTGAAGAGAAAAAAGAAATTTTCCGTATTGCAAAAGATGAAGCGAAAGATCAAATCACGCTAATTGCTCAAGTGGGCAGCGTAAACTTAAAAGAAGCCGTTGAATTAGGTAAATATGCAACAGAATTAGGCTACGATAGCTTATCTGCAGTTACTCCGTTCTACTATAAATTTAGTTTCCCTGAAATCAAACATTATTACGACACCATTATTGCAGAAACGGGCAATAATATGATCGTGTACTCTATCCCGTTCTTAACTGGCGTGAATATGGGAATTGAACAATTTGGTGAACTTTACAAAAACCCGAAAGTATTAGGGGTAAAATTCACAGCAGGTGACTTCTATTTATTAGAACGTTTGAAAAAAGCTTATCCAAACCACTTAATTTGGGCTGGTTTCGATGAAATGATGTTACCTGCGGCTGCGCTTGGTGTGGATGGTGCAATCGGTTCAACTTTCAACGTAAACGGTGTTCGTGCTCGTCAAATTTTTGAATTAACCAAAGCGGGTAAATTAGCCGAAGCGTTAGAAATTCAACATGTAACCAACGATTTAATCGAAGGCATTTTAGCGAATGGTTTATATTTAACCATCAAAGAATTGCTTAAATTAGAAGGTGTGGATGCGGGTTATTGCCGTGAGCCAATGACAGCAAAAGCAACAGATGCTCAGCTTGCTAAAGCAAAAGAGTTGAAAGCGAAATTTTTATAATTAATGGAATATCGTGAGAACCTAGGGGATTGATTTCCCTAGGTTACTCATAATTTATCCCTCTTGGGGTAGCAATTCTCGTTTCCTGCTTCTCAGTTTTTCTATTTCGTAGTGGGGAACCATTATGTTTAACCGTTGGTTTGTTTATTCACGGTATTGAAAATAAAGGAAGTATAGTATGCGTCTTATCCCTCTACACAATGAACAACAGGTGAGTCGTTGGGCTGCCCGCCATATTGTTGATCGTATCAATCATTTTAATCCTACGGCTGAACGCCCTTTTGTTCTAGGTTTACCAACTGGTGGCACGCCATTAAAAACTTACCAAGAATTAATCGCACTTTGTAAAGCGGGAGAGGTGAGTTTTAAGCATGTAGTAACATTCAATATGGACGAATATGTAGGTTTACCAGAGGAACATCCTGAAAGTTATCATAGTTTTATGTATAACAATTTCTTCAAACATATCGATATTCAGCCAGAAAATATCAATATTCTTAATGGCAACACGGATGATCATGATGCGGAATGTCGCCGTTATGAAGAAAAAATTAAATCTTACGGAAAAATTAATTTATTTATGGGCGGAGTAGGCAATGATGGCCATATTGCCTTTAATGAACCAGCGTCATCATTAAGTTCCCGTACTCGTATTAAAACGTTAACTCAAGACACGCTGATCGCAAATTCACGCTTCTTTGATAATGATGTGAATAAAGTGCCAAAGTATGCTTTAACTATTGGTGTCGGCACATTATTAGATGCCGAAGAAGTGATGATCCTTGCAACAGGCCATCATAAGGCGCTTGCAGTTCAAGCAGCAGTCGAAGGTGGGGTAAACCATATGTGGACAGTGAGTGCACTTCAATTACATCGCCATTTTGTGCTAGTTTGTGATGAGCCTGCACAACAAGAATTGAAAGTAAAAACTGTTAAATATTTTACTGAATTAGAACAACGCGCCATTCATAGCGTGTTATAAGATCCTACCGATTAAAAGAGCGGTAATTTTTCTGATTATTTTATTTAAGGACAAAAAATGAGATATGCATTAACGAATTGTGTGATTTACACAAAATATGATGTTTTACGTGATTTTGCTGTAATTATTAATGGTGAAATTATTGAAGCGGTAGTTCCACAAGCTGAATTAGAAACTGGTATCAAAACCATTGATTTGCAAGGTAATAATTTAACGGCTGGTTTTATTGATCTTCAATTAAATGGCTGCGGTGGGGTGATGTTTAACGACCAAACTAGCGTTGAAACCTTGGAAATTATGCAGGAAACTAACTTGAAATCAGGTTGTACCAGTTTCCTTCCAACTTTTATCACGGCACCAGATGAAAACATAAAAAGTGCGGTGAAAATTATGCGTGAATATTTAAACAAGCATAAAAACCAAGCGCTTGGTTTACATATTGAAGGGCCGTTTATCAGTGTTGAGAAAAAAGGGGTACACCGTCCTGAATATATTCGTGAAATTACGCCTGAAATGAAGGATTTCCTCTGTGAAAATGGTGATGTTATTACAAAAATTACCATTGCCGCAGAAAACCCAACCATTAACTATACGCCTGATTTTGTGAAAGCGGGCATTATTGTCTCTGTAGGCCATTCCAATGCGACTTATGAAGTCGCTAAAGCCGCATTCCACAAAGGTGCAACTTTTGCGACTCACTTGCATAATGCAATGTCGCCAATTAGTTCTGGACGTGCTATGGGCGTAGTAGGGGCGGTACTAGATTCTGATGTTTACACTGGTATTATCGTGGATGGTGTGCATATCAATTACGGCAATGTTCGCATTGATAAAAAAATCAAAGGTGACAAACTTTGTATTGTAACTGATTCTCTCGCTGCAGCAGGCGCCCCACCTGAATTGGAAACATTTACCTTTGTAGGTAAAACCATTTATATCCGAGATGGCCGCTGTTTTGATGCAAACGGTACGATCGCTGGTGCATCAATTACCATGATCGAGTCTATTAAAAATGCAGTGGAGTTTGTAGAAATTCCACTTGCTGAAGCAATTCGAATGAGTAACCTTTATCCTGCACGAGCAATTGGTGTGGATGAGCGTTTAGGTTCTGTAGAAAAAGGAAAAATCGCGAATTTAGCTATATTTACACCAGATTACAAAGTAATCGGCACAGTAGTAAACGGAGAGTGGAAAGAGAATTAATAGTACACACCTTAAATAGCTAATTGATTTAAAAATCTGTGATATATGTCACAGATTTTTGATTGATATTTTGCTACTCTAAAAAATCTCTTAATTATCATTTATTTGACAAAAGGAAAAATATTATGACAATCATCAAGCAAGCAAGCAAGCAAGCAAGCAAGCAAGCAAGCAAGCAAGCAAGCAAAATAGTCTAACCCGCCTTTCTTTAATCACTCTACTTATTTCCACATCTTTTTATTCTGTTCAATCTTTTGCGGCAGATGATACAACTTGGCAGTTACAAACAGGTAAAGGTTTAAATGCTAAAGACGATACCAAAAAAAATGCAGATAATATTGCAATTGGGAAAAATAGCAAATCAAAGGGTATTTTTGCTGTAGCAATTGGTTATAATGCAGAATCTAATTCTTCAGAGGGAGGCAACATAGCCATTGGTTACGGCAGTAAAGCATTAAATGGCTATTCAAGTGTTGCTGTTGGCTTTCAAGCACAAGCTAAGTCTAAAGACTCTATTGCAGTAGGTAATAGTGCGCAGGCTCAAGACGGTGATAATGCCGTAGCATTTGGTCAAGATGCCAAAGTTTCTAAATTGCCTGTAAATCAAACAACGCCAATCAATGGCACGTCTAAGCAAGTTGTTACCGACGGTAGCGGTAATGTGACAAATGTTATTACAACTTCTCAAAATGAAGAAACTGTCATTAAAAGTTATGGTGAAACTTTCGGTAGCCAAGCATTTGGTTATAAAGCTTCATCGCACGGACTACTCGCCAATTCATTCGGTGCATATAGCACTACAGGGGCAACAGGTGCTAGCGCATACGGTGCGCAAAGTAGTGCATTAGGTAAATTCAGTACAGCCATTGGCTTTAATTCAAAGGCAATACAAAAAGATTCTTCTGCATTAGGGTATTTTGCTGAAGCGAAGGCACAAGACTCTTTGGCATTAGGCGCAAATAGCACAGCAGAAAAAGAAAAATCGGTTGCTTTAGGTAATTATTCTATTGCCGACCGTGCCAACACGGTTTCTGTGGGAAGCAAACAAGCGAACTATCGTCGCCAAATCGTCAATGTCGCCGATGGCACAGAAGATTATGATGCAGTAAATGTCCGTCAATTAAATGCAGTAGAAGCTAAAATTGGTCAAGTGAATAATCAATTTGCTCAAGTTGATACCCGTTTAAATCGAACAGATTTACGTATTAACCGCGTTGGTGCAAGTGCTGCGGCGTTGGCTTCATTAAAACCTGCACAATTAGGCGAAGATGATAAATTTGCGTTGTCTTTAGGCGTGGGAAGCTATAAAAATGCACAAGCGATGGCAATGGGTGCAGTGTTTAAGCCTGCTGAAAATGTGTTGCTTAATGTAGCGGGGAGTTTTTCTGGTTCGGAAAAAACTTTTGGCGCAGGTGTTTCTTGGAAATTTGGTAACAAATCAAAACCTGCAGTTTCAACACAAAGTGCGGTCAATTCTGCGGAAGTTTTGCAATTGAGACAAGAAGTAGTGATGATGCGTTCTCAACAAGTAGAAACCAACAAAAAACTGCATAAACAAGCTGAAATGGAAAGCGAATTGAAGCAGTTACGTCGTGAATTACTTGAATTGAAAAAAGCATTGAAGAAATAAGAGAAAAAGGCGGAACAATTATTCCGCCTTATTTATTTGATCTGCCATTTTAATAGTTATCATTTTTATCTATAATATAAAAACCAAGTTAATTACTAGGAGATAAAAATGGCAAAAGATGAAGTTGGGCATAATTTTCTTGCACGTTTGGGTAAAACGCGTTTGCGTCCAGGTGGTAAAAAAGCGACAGATTGGTTAATTGCCAATGGCGATTTTAGCCAAGATAAAAAAGTGTTAGAGGTTGCTTGTAATATGGGAACGACAGCCATTGGATTGGCGAAGCAATTTGGTTGCCATATTGAAGGTGTTGATTTAGATGAAAATGCGTTAGAAAAAGCACAAGCAAATATTGAAGCAAATGGCTTGCAAGAAAAAATTCATGTGCAGCGTGCGAATGCGATGAAGTTGCCTTTCGAGGATGAAAGTTTTGATATTGTCATTAATGAAGCGATGCTCACGATGTTACCCGTGGAAGCGAAGAAAAAAGCCATTGCAGAATATTTTCGAGTGTTAAAACCAAATGGTTTATTGCTTACTCACGATGTTATGCTGGTGGGGAATGATCATCAAACTATTCTAGAAAATATGCGAAAAGCGATTAATGTGACTGTCACGCCATTAACGAAAGATGGCTGGAAGGGAATATTCCAAGAAAGTGGCTTTAGAAATGTTGATACTTTCTCTGGTGAGATGACATTACTTTCACCAAAAGGAATGATTTATGATGAGGGCATTCTCGGGACGTTAAAAATCATCCGTAATGCGATGAAAGCGGAAAATCGTGAGCAATTTAAAAGAATGTTTAAAACCTTTAATGATCCTGAACATAAATTACATTTTATTGCTGTATGTAGCCAAAAATAATATAAAAAACGAACCGCTCTTTTATGTGCGGTTCGCTTTTTTTACGATAATTTTTTCACTAGGGTTGTTTAGATTTATTTTGAATAATCCCTTGTACCAAAAATCGCAGTGCCAATTCGTACCATAGTAGAACCGCATTTTATTGCGCTCGGCATATCGTCAGTCATTCCCATAGAAAGAGTATCAATTTGTTGATTGGGTAAGGCTTGTTTAAGTTGCTCAAATAGAGACAACATCTTTCTAAATGCATTTTCTTGTTCTGAGATGTTATCGGTTGGCGCGGGTATTGCCATTAAGCCACGTAAGCATAAGTGCGGTAAATTTTCGATGTGTTTTGCCAGTGTTAGCATTTCCTCAGGTTGAATACCTGATTTACTTTCTTCATCGCTGATATTAACCTGAATTAAGACATTCAACGGTGCTTTGTTAATTGGTCGTTGTTTATTTAAACGATCTGCAGTTTTTGCTCGATTAAGTGTTTGCATCCAATCAAAATGTTCTGCAACGAGACGTGTTTTATTCGATTGTAATGGACCGATAAAATGCCATTCAAGGTTAATACCTTGAGATCCAAAATATTGGATCTTTTCTACCCCCTCTTGCACGTAATTTTCCCCAAAAGCCGTTTGTCCAGCTTGATAAGCCGAAATAATGGCGGAAATAGGTTTGGTCTTAGATACGGCAAGTAATTTAACAGTATTTTGATCGCGTCTTGCTTCTTCGCAAGCTGTTTTAATTTTTTGATGAATTAGGTTGATATTATGCTGGATATCCATAGGTTCTCCTTTATAAAAGTGCGGTTAGTTTACACGAAATTTATTTACTGAGAAAATTTCTGAAAAATTTGTTACTTTCTGTTTGACAAGCTCGGAAAATTTCGGTATTTCTTTATGCATTCATTTTTCGAGATAAAACACAATGAAAAATAACCGCACTTTATCCGTAATCATTAGCACGATTACCACGATTATGATGACCATTACTATGATTAATGGCGCGGGTTAGTGCACCAAAAAACAGGATACAGAAAACCCGCGATTCAACTGAATAGCGGGTTTTTTTATAAATTAAAAAACACAATATCTCTAGGAGAACCAATCATGCGCGTACTAAAATTTGGCGGCACTTCGCTTGCAAATCCGGAACGTTTTTCCCAAGCAGCGAAATTGATCGAGCAAGCTCATTTAGAAGAGCAGGCAGCAGGTGTTTTATCAGCACCAGCCAAAATAACTAATCATCTCGTCGCCCTTTCTGAAAAAGCTGCATTAAATCAACCAACCGATACGCATTTCAACGAAGCAATCGAAATTTTCTATAACATCATCAATGGCTTACATGCCGAAAATAATCAATTCGACTTAAATGGCACCAAAGCACTTATTGATACTGAATTTGCTCAAATCAAAGGATTATTAGAAGAAATTCGTCAGGCAGGAAAAGTAGAAGATGCAGTTAAAGCGACAATTGATTGCCGCGGTGAAAAACTTTCTATCGCGATGATGAAAGCTTGGTTTGAAACGCGTGGCTATAGCGTACATATTGTGGATCCGGTCAAACAATTATTGGCAAAAGGCGGTTATCTTGAATCTTCTGTTGAAATTGAAGAATCAACAAAACGTGTTGATGCAGCAAGTATCGCAAAAGATAAAGTGGTGCTTATGGCAGGTTTTACTGCGGGTAACGAAAAAGGTGAGTTGGTGCTGCTCGGCCGTAATGGCTCAGATTATTCTGCAGCCTGTTTAGCCGCTTGTTTAGGCGCAAGCGTATGTGAAATTTGGACTGATGTGGATGGCGTTTATACTTGCGATCCGCGTTTAGTGCCTGATGCACGTTTATTACCAACTCTTTCTTATCGTGAAGCAATGGAACTTTCTTATTTCGGTGCGAAAGTGATTCATCCTCGTACGATAGGCCCATTGTTGCCACAAAATATTCCTTGTGTTATTAAAAATACAGGGAATCCTTCTGCGCCAGGTTCGATTATTGATGGCAATGTGAAATCAGAAGGTTTACAAGTCAAAGGTATTACTAATTTAGATAACTTGGCGATGTTTAATGTATCAGGCCCTGGTATGCAAGGCATGGTAGGGATGGCATCTCGTGTATTTTCAGCTATGTCAGGCGCAGGTATTTCAGTCATTTTAATTACTCAGTCTTCATCTGAATACAGTATTAGCTTCTGCGTGCCAGTGAAATCTGCAGAAGTAGCGAAAACTGTACTAGAAACTGAATTTTCTAATGAATTAAATGAACATCAATTAGAACCAATTGAAGTGATTAAAGATTTATCCATTATTTCTGTTGTGGGTGATGGAATGAAGCAAGCGAAAGGCATTGCTGCTCGTTTCTTCTCTGCGTTAGCACAGGCAAATATTAGCATTGTAGCGATTGCACAGGGTTCTAGTGAACGTTCAATTTCTGCAGTTGTGCCGCAAAATAAAGCGATTGAAGCGGTGAAAGCTACTCATCAGGCTCTTTTCAATAATAAAAAAGTAGTGGATATGTTTTTAGTGGGCGTTGGTGGAGTAGGCGGAGAATTAATTGAGCAGGTAAAGCGTCAAAAGGAGTATCTAGCAAAGAAGAATGTTGAAATTCGAGTTTGCGCTATTGCGAATTCCAACCGAATGTTGCTCGATGAAAATGGATTATGTTTAGACGATTGGAAAAACGATTTAGAAAATGCGACTCAGCCATCAGATTTTGATGTATTGCTTTCTTTCATTAAATTACATCATGTGGTGAATCCAGTATTTGTAGATTGTACCTCAGCCGAATCTGTAGCAGGGCTTTATGCCCGTGCGTTAAAAGAAGGTTTCCATGTGGTCACGCCAAATAAAAAAGCGAATACACGAGAATTAGCTTATTACAATGAGTTACGCCAAAACGCTCAAGCAAGCCAACATAAATTCTTATATGAAACGAATGTGGGCGCTGGTTTGCCAGTAATTGAAAATCTTCAAAACTTACTTGCTGCGGGTGATGAACTTGAATATTTTGAAGGCATTTTATCTGGCTCGCTTTCCTTTATTTTTGGTAAATTGGAGGAAGGACTTTCTCTTTCAGAAGTCACCGCACTTGCGCGTGAAAAAGGCTTTACTGAGCCAGATCCCCGTGATGACCTTTCTGGACAAGATGTAGCACGTAAATTATTAATTCTTGCTCGTGAAGCTGGAATTGAGCTTGAACTTTCAGATGTTGAAGTTGAAGGTGTATTGCCGAAAGGCTTCTCTGAAGGAAAATCTGCAGATGAATTTATGGCAATGTTGCCACAGCTTGATGAAGAGTTTAAAGCTCGTGTTTCCACCGCTAAAGCTGAAGGCAAAGTATTGCGTTATGTTGGCAAAATTTGCGAAGGTAAATGTAAAGTATCTATTGTTGCAGTCGATCAGAATAATCCACTTTATAAAGTGAAAGACGGTGAAAATGCTTTGGCATTTTATACTCGTTATTACCAACCTATCCCGCTTTTATTACGTGGTTATGGCGCAGGCAATGCGGTTACTGCGGCAGGTATTTTTGCAGATATCTTAAGAACATTACAACATTAATAAGGATTCCCAATGTTAAGAATTTACGCCCCTGCATCTAGCGCGAATATTAGCGTAGGTTTCGATACTTTAGGTGCCGCGATCTCTCCTATTGATGGTTCATTGTTAGGTGATGTGGTTCAAATAGAATCTATTTCAAGTGGTTTTGAGTTAGAAAGTGCGGGCTATTTTGTTCGTAAATTACCGAAAGAACCACAAAAAAATATTGTTTACCAAGCTTATGTGCTATTTCGCGAGCAATTAAAATTACGCGGAGGAAATGTGAAGCCTTTGCGTTTAACGCTCGAAAAAAATATGCCTATTGGCTCTGGTTTAGGCTCTAGTGCTTGTTCTATTGTTGCTGCATTAGTAGCATTAAATCAGTTTCATGATGGCCCTTTTTCGAAAATGGAATTGCTTGAAATGATGGGCGAATTGGAAGGCCGTATTTCTGGTTCAATCCATTATGATAATGTTGCACCTTGCTATCTTGGCGGTGTGCAATTTATGGTGCAATCGCTCGGCAATATTTGTCAAAAATTGCCATTTTTTGATAATTGGTATTGGGTGTTAGCCTATCCGGGAATTGAAGTTTCTACTGCTGAAGCGCGTGCAATTTTACCGAAAAGCTATACTCGACAAGACGTGATTGCCCATGGTCGTCATTTAGGTGGCTTTGTGCATGCTTGCCATACCCATCAGGAAAACCTTGCAGCGATTATGATGAAAGATGTCATTGCTGAGCCTTATCGTGAATCTTTGCTACCTAATTTTGCTGAAGTAAAACAAGCTACACGAGATTTAGGTGCACTTGCCACTGGTATTTCAGGCTCAGGGCCTACTATTTTCTCTATTGCCCCTGATTTACAAACTGCAATTAAACTTTCAAGTTATTTAGAAAGCCATTATTTACAAAATAATGAAGGTTTTGTGCATGTATGTAAGGTCGATAACGAAGGCGCAAGAGAAATTAAATAAGTTAATTTAAATAGATAAAATTAAAAACGGATTAAATATGAATTTATACAATATTAAACATCCCGAAGAACAAGTCACTTTTTCTCAGGCTGTTCGTCAAGGTCTTGGACGGGATCAAGGTTTATTCTTTCCAGAAGTTATTCCTCAACTTAATAACATTGATGAATTACTTGAATTACCTCTTGTTGAGCGTAGTCAAAAAATTTTGGGTGCATTAATTGGTGAAGAATTACCGAAAGCAACGTTAGACGAGATGGTGAAAAATGCGTTTACTTTCACCGCACCGTTAGAAAAAGTGGAAGATAATATTTATGCACTTGAATTATTTCATGGTCCTACATTGGCATTTAAAGACTTTGGGGGGCGTTTTATGGCACAGGCACTTGCGGCGGTACGTGGTGATGGAAAAATCACTATTTTAACGGCAACATCTGGCGATACTGGAGCAGCTGTAGCACATGCGTTTTATGGATTAGAAAATATTAATGTAGTTATCCTTTATCCAAAAGGCAAAATCAGTCCATTGCAAGAAAAATTGTTCTGCACCCTTGGGGGGAATATTCGTACTGTTGCAATTAACGCTGATTTCGATGCATGTCAGGCTTTAGTTAAGCAAGCCTTTGATGATGCTGAATTGCGCCAAGCTATCGGACTCAACTCCGCAAATTCTATTAATATTAGCCGATTATTAGCTCAAGTTTGTTATTATTTTGAGGCTGTAGCACAATTGCCAAAAGAAAAACGTGATAATGTTGTGGTTTCTGTGCCAAGTGGTAATTTTGGTAACTTAACTGCGGGATTAATTGCAAAAACCTTAGGCTTGCCGATAAAACGCTTTATCGCCTCAACAAACGCAAATGATACTGTACCACGTTATTTGAAGTCGGGAAATTGGGAGCCTAAAACGACAGTTGCAACCCTTTCTAATGCAATGGATGTAAGTCGCCCAAATAACTGGCCAAGAGTGGAAGAACTGTTTAAACGAAATGGTTGGGATTTAACTAATTTAGGTTCGGGGATGCTAAGTGATAGCGAAACAGAAGATACCTTAAAAGCGATGCAGGCGAAAGGTTATTTATGTGAACCTCACGGTGCAATAGCTTACCAAGTGTTGAAAGATCAACTTAAAGCGGATGAAACAGGAATTTTCCTGTGTACAGCGCACCCTGCGAAATTTAAAGAATCCGTAGAGCGTATTCTTGGTATTCAGCTTTCATTACCTGAAGCTCTGGATAAACATAATCAGCTGCCATTGCTTTCTGATGAAATGGATAATGATTTTGCACAACTACGGGCTTACTTATTGAAGTAATAAAGTGCAGTAAATTTTTATTGTGTTTTGGATAGCATCTGATTTTCAGGTGCTATTTTATTTTTAGAAAATAGGGTATAGAGATAAAAAATAAGGATGTATTAACTAATTAATTTTACATTAATAGAAAGAATAGCTATTTATCAATAAGGCAGTGATTTGAAAAGTAGTATTAAATTTAGGCAATAAAAAAATATCTTTTCGGTGCTTACTTTATTTTAAAGTGGTGGGTCGTGAAGGATTCGAACCTTCGACCAACGGATTAAAAGTCCGCTGCTCTACCGACTGAGCTAACGACCCAATTAGATGATTTTAAAGTAAATTTTAAAATCTTTTGATTGGTGTTTAAATGGTGCCCGAAGCCAGACTTGAACTGGCACGCCTCGAAAGGCGAGGGATTTTAAATCCCTTGTGTCTACCGATTCCACCACTCGGGCAAATTGGAGCGGGAAACGAGGCTCGAACTCGCGACCCCGACCTTGGCAAGGTCGTGCTCTACCAACTGAGCTATTCCCGCATTTATCACCAATCAGCATTGCTGCGTGACAACGGGGCGTATTTTACGGTTTTATAGTCTTGTGTCAAATGAAAAAAATAAAAAAAACTTTGTTTGATTAAAAATAAGACAAAATGATAAAAGTACGGTAGAAAATACCGCACTTTATCGAGAATTAGAGTTTGAGGTCATCTAGTAGGCTACCTTTTGCTGCCTGTAAATATTGGATCATAGACCATACTGTTAAAATGGCTGCGATGTAAAGTAAGATTATAGCGGCAATTTCCATATAGTTATTGTAACGCCATAATAATCCGCCTAGGGCTAACATTTGTGCGGTTGTTTTCCATTTTCCCCACCAAGAGACAGCGACTTTACTACGCTCTCCGAGTTCTGCCATCCATTCACGTAATGCAGAAATTATAATTTCGCGAGAAATCATAATAATGGCAGGAATCGTAATCCAAAGAGAGTGTTGGTATTCAACGATGAGAACCAAGGCTGCGACAACCATTACTTTATCCGCAACAGGATCCAAAAAAGCGCCAAATCTTGTAGTTTGTTTCCATTTACGAGCCAAATAACCATCAAGCCAATCAGTAACACCGGCAATAAAGAATATGAATGTAGTAATAAAAGGGGAGGATTCGATAGGTAAATAAAATGCAATCACGAAAAACGGAATCAGGATTACGCGAAACATCGTTAGGAAAATAGGAATATTAAATTTCATAGAAATGAACCGCTCTTGGTGTTAGAGATACGCCTATTCTAAAGTATCTAAGACTATAAAAAAAGCCACATTGTGTGGCTTTCTTGTAAATAATTACGGATTAAAGTTTATCAGCGTTTTGTTTTAAGTATTTTGCAACGCCTTCAGGATTGTCTTTCATCCCTTCTTTACCTTTTTCCCATTGAGCAGGGCATACATCACCGTGCTCTTCGTGGAATTGTAATGCATCAACCATACGTAACATTTCATCGATGTTACGACCTAATGGAAGATCGTTTACTACTTGGTGACGAACGATGCCATTTTTGTCGATTAAGAATGAAGCGCGTAATGCAACGCCTGCTTCAGGATGTTCAATACCGTATGCTTGAGCAATTTCGTGTTTTACGTCTGCCGCTAATGCATATTTAACTTGACCGATACCACCATTTTCAGTTGGGGTGTTACGCCATGCATTGTGAGTGAATTGAGAGTCGATAGAAACACCAACGACTTCTACGCCACGTTTTTTGAATTCTTCATAACGGTGGTCAAATGCGATTAACTCAGAAGGGCAAACAAAGGTAAAGTCTAATGGGTAGAAAAAGATTACTGCAGCTTTTCCAGCAATGTGTTTTTTAAAGTTGAAGTTATCAACGATTTCGCCATTGCCTAATACAGCAGATGAAGTAAAATCTGGTGCTTGACGGGTTACTAATACCATAGTCATAATTCCTATATAAAGTTAAGTTGAAGTTTTGCCACACAAAATAGCAGCGCGGTTCTATTTGAAACGCCGACATTTTATACTCGATTTTATCTATTAAAGCAATTAATCTTATCTAAAATAAGGTGGAAATATGCAACAACACAATCTCTCAACAACATTTGTCCATGCAGGGCGTAAAAAACGCTTTTCACAAGGATCGGTAAACCCTGTTTTACAGCGAGCTTCTTCATTAGTATTTGACAGTATTGAAGATAAAAAACATGCCACTCAACATAGAGCAAAAGGCGAATTATTTTATGGCAGAAGAGGGACGCTAACACATTTTGCGTTACAAGATTTAATGTGCGAAATGGAGGGGGGCACAGGCTGTTATCTTTACCCTTGTGGTGCAGCAGCAGTAACTAACTCGATTCTTTCTTTTGTAAAAAGTGGCGATCATGTATTAATGAGTGGCGCAGCTTACGAGCCAACCCAAGATTTCTGTAATATTGTGCTGAAAAAAATGCAGATCGATACAACTTATTACGATCCTCTTATTGGGGCTGATATTGCAACGCTTATTCAACCGAATACAAAAGTACTTTTCTTGGAAGCACCGAGTTCTATCACAATGGAAATTCCCGATATTCCGACTATTGTGAAGGCTGCAAGAAAGGTGAGCCCAAATATTGTGATTATGATTGATAATACTTGGTCGGCAGGTGTTCTATTTAAAGCGTTAGAGCGTGACATTGATATTTCTATTCAAGCGGGTACGAAATATTTAGTAGGGCATTCTGATATTATGATTGGTACTGCCGTTGCGAATGCCCGAACTTGGGATCAACTTAGAGAACATTCCTATTTAATGGGGCAGATGGTGGATGCGGATTCTGCTTATACGACCGCTCGTGGTATTCGTACATTGGGTGTACGATTAAAACACCATCAGGAAAGTAGTATTAAAGTAGCAAAATGGTTGAGTGAGCAACCAGAAGTAAAAACTGTGTACCATCCAGCTTTACCAAGTTGCCCAGGTCATGAATTCTTTTTACGAGACTTTAGTGGTAGCAGCGGTTTATTTTCTTTTGAATTAACTAAGCGATTGACATCGGAAGAAGTCTCAAATTTCATGGATCATTTTCAACTTTTCACTATGGCTTATTCATGGGGAGGATTTGAGTCTTTAATTCTTTGTAATCAACCAGAAGAAATTGCACATATTCGTCCAAATATTAAACGTAACTTTACAGGTTCGTTAATTCGTGTGCATATTGGCTTTGAAGATGTAGATGAATTGATTGCAGATTTAAAAGCTGGATTTGAGCGAATTGCCTAAAAGTGCGGATAAAAAAATGCCTGTTTTACACAGGCATTTTTTATAGGATTATTTTTGTTCTGACACTAAGCCAATTTTGGAACCGTCAGCAAAATGAATTGAAGTCCCAATAATATCGACTTGAATACTTTTTCCTTGTTGTAAGTGAGGACGAATTTGAGAAAGCACGGCTTCTTCATCGGTTGATAAGGTAACGACTTCATTTGCTTTCGGTGCAATTGTTTTTCCAAATTGTAATGCAGGAAGATTTGCTACATAGAACGGCTGATTATTTTCTTTGTAAATAGTGAGCCATTGCGCTTCTGAAATTGCTTTATCGCTTAGATTTGTAATTTCATAAGTGATAGAAAAGGATTTTAAATCATCAGTAACAGAAACATTAGTAACTTTTATGTTTGCAACTTTTTGAAATTCTGCATTAGCTTGAGCAACTAATTCATCTATTTTTATTTGAGCCTGTTGTTCTGATTGGGTTGTTGCTGGTTGTGCAGCTTCTGTTGCAGGTTGAGCTTTTTCTACAGCAGGTTGAGTTGTTTCTACTGCGGGTTTTTCAGCTTGTTTTTGCTCTTTATCGTTACAAGCGGTTAATACAATTGAAGCTGCGATGATACTTGCAAAGAGAAAAGATTTATTAAATTTCATTGTAAATTCCTTCATTATATTTTGTTAGTTAAGTTGTACTCGTTTTTTAAAGGCTCAATTATAGCCCATGTGAGCTTTTATGACAGTCTTTTATTTTGAAAGTTCATAGAAGTTGTTTTATTATACTTTTCATTTTCCTTGATAAGTTAAGTAGAGAAGTACAATGAAACATATTCATATCTTAGGTATTTGTGGCACATTTATGGGTGGCGTGGCGATGATTGCTAAACAAATGGGCTATCACGTGACGGGTTCTGATACCAATGTTTACCCTCCAATGAGCACTTTTTTAGAAGAGCAAGGCATCGAGATTATTCCAAATTATGATGTTGCACAATTACAACCTGCGCCTAACATGGTAATCATTGGTAATGCAATGAAACGTGGTAATCCTTGCGTAGAATATGTGTTGGAAAATAATTTGAAATACACATCTGGTCCTCAATGGTTGCATGATCATTTATTGCGAGATCGTTGGGTATTGGCAGTTTCTGGTACGCATGGAAAGACAACTACAACAGGTATGTTAACGTGGATCTTAGAGCAAAATGGCTTAAAACCAGGATTTTTAATCGGCGGAATTGCCGGTAATTTTGGCATTTCAGCTCGTTTAGGAGAAAGCCCTTATTTTGTTATTGAAGCTGATGAATATGATACAGCTTTCTTTGATAAACGTTCGAAATTTGTCCATTATAATCCTCGCACACTTATCGTAAATAACATTAGTTTTGACCATGCAGATATTTTTGATGATCTCAAAGCGATCCAACGCCAATTTCATCATATGATTCGAACTATTCCAGCAAGTGGCTTGGTATTAAGTTCGGCGAGTGAACAAAGTGCAAAAGAAACTTTGGCATTGGGATGTTGGTCACAACAACAATTTTTAGGCAAAGATAATGAGTGGTTTGCTGAACGTATTACAAATGATGCCTCACATTTTGCGGTCTTCCATCATGGTGAAAAAGTGGCAGAAGTAAAATGGAATGTAGTCGGACTACATAATATGCATAACGCTTTAATGGCGATCGCTGCTGCTCATCATGCAGGTGTGGCTATTGAAGATGCGTGTAAAGCATTGGGATCTTTTGTAAATGCTAAACGTCGTTTAGAAGTAAAAGGCGAAGTTAATGGTATCACCGTTTATGATGATTTTGCTCATCATCCAGAAGCTATTCTTGCTACGCTAACCGCTTTACGAGATAAAGTAGGTGGTGGTGTGCGAATTTTAGCAGTGCTTGAGCCTCGTTCTAACACAATGAAAATGGGTGTTCATAAAGATGAAATTGCGCCTGCACTTGGCCGAGCTGATGAAGTGTTTATGCTTCAACCAGAACAACTTCCTTGGGAAGTGGCAGATATTGCAAACCAATGTGTACAACCTGCCTATTGGAATGCAAATTTAGATCGATTAGTGGATATGATTGTCGCTGAGGCCCAACCTACAGATCACATTTTGGTGATGTCTAATGGCAGTTTTGGTGGCATTCATCAAAAAATTCTTGATAAGCTTAAACAGAAATAATCAAAGTGCGGTTAATTTAGAAAATGTTTTTAAGTTGACCGCACTTTTTATTGAGTTGACGTAACATTTATTTTTAATTTGTAATTTATAAAAGGAATCTTTGTAGAATGGCTGATCCACATATTAAATCCCCGATGGATTTTTTAGATAATCTGACTGTCATTATTTATCGTTCTGGCTTTGTGATAGCGGCGTTGGCTATTCTTGCCATGAGTTGGTATCCAGATTTATCGCTCACATTTATATTAATTGCGGCAACTTGCTGTGCCTCTTCGTTACATATTTATCTGAAATCTTTCCGATTGCTTTTTCAATTTGCTACTTGGATAGGATTACTGTTTTATATTAATCATTATCCCGCTTTGGCCCTTGGCGGTGCGTTACTTACTTTAGGTGGTTTGTGTTTTAAAGAATATTTTTGTTTCCGCGTACCTTTGCTAAATTTACAGCCGATATTTGTGGCTTGCTTGTGGTTTTCATGGGTGTTAAATAATCTTATCGCATTACGCATTTTTTCTATTATTTCTGGCGTATTACTTTTAGTTTTAGCGATACAAAAATGGCGAATGCCTTTGCATTTTGATATTGGAGACAAAACAAAATATCAAATTTAGAAAAGAAAATGACCGCACTTTTATATGCGGTCATTGTTTTTAGAAAGGTTTATTTAGCTAAACATTCCATGTAACTATCTGCGGTAGATTGCAAGAATGTTGCATAAGAATTTTTACCTAAATTGACTTTATCGCCAATTGGATCGAGTTGTCCTACATTGACTTTAGTATTTTGTGCTAACGACTCAATCACTTTCGGCGTAAATTGTGGTTCTGCGAATAAGCAATTTACTTTATGTTCTGCGATTTCTTCTTTAATGTGCGCTAAAGTTTTTGCACCTGGCGCAACTAATGGATTGATGGTGAAGTAACCCGTTTGTTTTAAACCATAAGAATCATTGAAATAACCATAAGCATCGTGGAAAACGTAGAAACCTTTATCTTTAACGTTCGTAAGTTGTGCTGTAATTTTTTCACTTTGTTCTGCCAAAGTGCGGTTAAAATCTGAAAGATTTTGAGCAATCAAATCTTTTTTATCTGGGAATTGTGCAGTTAATTTATCCGCTACTTTTTGTGCCACAACTTTGCTGATAGCGGGAGAATACCAAACGTGCCAGTTTGTTGTTAAACCTTCGTCATGATCATGGTGATCGTGATCATGGTCGTGATGTTCATGAGCGTGGTCATGATGTTCATGCTCGTGCTTATGATCATGGCCGTGTTCATGTTCGTGATCGTGTTTATGTTCGTGTTTGTGATCATGCTCATGTTTATGATCGTGATTGACATCTTCATGGAAATGCTCGTGGTGAGCTTTACTTAATAAAGGTTCAACATCCGCAAGATCGGCAATGGTAATCACTTTTTTACGTTCAATTTGGCTAATCGGCTTGTCTAAAAATGAATCAACATCTTCACCAATCCACACAACTAAATCTGCAGATTTTACTTTTTGAATATCAGATAATTTCAAATTGTAGTCATGCGGAGAGGCGCCTGCAGGAACAAGGACTTGTGTACCAGTTACGCCATCTGCAATAGATGAAACAATAAAACCTAAAGGTTTTACTGATGCCAATACATCGGCATTTGCCATCATTGGCGCACTTAAAAGTGCGGCAGAAACGGCGCTAATTTTTAAAAGTTTTTTCATATTTCTGTTTCCTTACTTGTTGGTAATAATTCTCAAAGGGAAAAAAGAGTACGCCTTTTTATATAAATTGCAACGATTTTATAGAGCACGCGAGGGAAAATTTTTCATTTTCAAAGTAAATAGGTTTCATTCGATAAAAAATGCACATTTATGGTCAATGTGCATTTTCAAGAGGATATTAAGATTTTTTCTTTAGTAATTTATCTATTACACGAGAAACCGCAAAAAAACCAAAGGTTGCCGTAATCATTGTGGCTGCGCCAAACCCATTTGCGCAATTCATTGTGGCTGAAATAGAACAGTCTTCTGTCATTTGTGGGAATATTAAAGGTTGTGTTGAAAATATCGCGTCGATACTAAATTTACGCTTTGGATTTTGGCTAAAATTGTAATCCTTACGTAAAACTGACCGCACTTTGGCGAGCAGCGGATCTTGAATGGTTTTACTGAGATCGGCAATTTGAATTTGGGTTGGATCAGTTTGACCGCCAGCACCACCAATAGTAATCACGTTAATTTTGTTACGTTTACAATAAGCAATCAGAGACGCTTTAGTTTTCACATTGTCAATAGCATCAATGACATAGTCATAGCTTCGATTGAGGTAATCCGATTGATTCTCTGGCGAGATAAAATCATCAATAATATTAATGGTACATTCTGGGTTAATTAATTTTACTCGCTCTGACATGACTTCAGTTTTTAATTTGCCGATTGTGCCGCTCATCGCGGGAAGTTGGCGGTTGATGTTCGTGACGCAAATATCATCCATATCAATTAATGTGAGTTCGCCAATGCCAGATCGTGCTAAGGCTTCAACAACCCAAGAGCCGACACCGCCAATGCCAATCACGCAAATATGCGCTTGGCGTAAGCGTGCTAAGCCATCAGGCGTATAAAGTCGTCCAATGCCACCAAAGCGTTGTTCGTAATTATCTATTCTAGCCATTACCGTAATACCCATACTCGGCCATAGTGTTTTGATAATCCTGCAATATGGCCTGCTTGATCACCAATGCCACGATATAAGTCAAAGTGGTGGCCTTTCACCGCACCGCCCACATCAAGTGCAACCATTAAATGCAATTTGTGTGTGCCAAGCCAGTTTCCGTTATTATCAATGTCAGGCACTTCGACTAAAAGAACAGTACCAGATGGTACAACGCTACGATCTGATGCTACTGATGCCATTGGTACAAGTGGTACGCCTGCAGAACCTTTTACTTTGCCACTTGGATCATTTTTGAAGAATACATAAGAAGAATTACGTTCTAACAAACTTTGTACACGAGAGGGATTGCGATTGCCCCATTCACGAATTGCTTGAATAGACATTTTCTCTTTTGGTACTTCACCATCTTCTACTAATAAACGCCCAACGGCGGTGTAGGGAAAGCCATTTTGTCCGGCATAAGCGAAGTAATTAAGGTTGTCATCACCAAAATCTACATAACCACTGCCTTGTACCCCAAGTAAAAAGTTCTCTAACATGGAGTCGCTATACGCTAATTCTAATCCTTGACCCGCTAATGCTCCAGCGTAGATTTGTGCACGGCTAAAACGTTTATTTGCCGGCATACGATAAATTGGATTTTGGAATTGACCTTGCGGTGAACGGCGTGCATGAAGGACTGGAGAGTAGTAGCCTGTCATTAAAACATTTTGATATCCATCGAACCCACGCATAATTTGCGGGTTAATTCCAAATTTAGAAAGCTCACTGACATTGGCGCCAGAAAGTACCCAGTTCACAATTTTTTCATAGTTGCCATAGAAACGAGCAGATAGTTTGCTTGAATAACTTTGTACATTTGAAAGTTGAGTTAAAAAATCACCTTGATTAATGACCGCACTTTGGTTTTCGACTTGAGAAACTGGCATCAACACAGCTTGTTGATAATTACGACCCGAATATTTTGCACCAAATTGTTGAGGATCGCTGCCGTTTGACGTGGTTGGAATTTGAGTTTTTGTTGTATTAGAAGAACCACAGGCAACTAAAAGTGCGGTTGTCACTGCAATAGAAAATGTTTTTAATGAGAAAAATTTTCGAACTGACATTTTTAATCCTAAATAAGCTTAAATAAGGCTGCATACGCTATCAAAAATCCTTCAAAACGACCAGTGTTATTTAGTCAAGCTGATTAATAAAAACGCACATTGAACATTTTATTAACAAATGAAATATAAACTTTTGTTTAATTCTTGCAAAAAAATATTAATAGCGTATAGTGCACCACATCAGACGCGGGGTGGAGCAGCTTGGTAGCTCGTCGGGCTCATAACCCGAAGGCCGTCGGTTCAAATCCGGCCCCCGCAACCAACAAATTCTAAAGCCCTGATTTGAGAAAATCAGGGCTTTTCTTTTTACAGTTTAACTCGCTATGATGATCTCAATTAGATCATCTTTTTCTATGCTATAATCCCTCAAAATTTTCAAAATCGGTACCTAAATGAAACAATTATTTGCAACGACTTCTCGTGGCTTTGAAGAATTATTAAAAGTTGAACTCACTGAACTTGGCGCGCAAGAGGCAAAAGTGGTTCAAGGGGGCGTTCATTATCAAGCAGATGATGAAACTTTATACCGCACTTTGCTTTGGCCACGCCTTGCTTCACGCATTTTATTTCCTTTGATTGAAACTAAAATTTACAGTGATTTGGATCTTTATGCGGCTGTTTCTGGCTTTAATTGGTTAGCGCAATTTGATGAACGAGTTACCTTCTTTGTAGATTTTAATGGAACCAACCAAGAAATTCGTCATACTCAATTTGGTGCGATGCGCGTTAAAGATGGAATTGTCGATTACTTTGAGCGTCAAGGTAAAACTCGCCCTGATGTAGATAAAATTCAGCCGGACGTACGTATCCATGCTTATTTGAATCGTGAAAATTTAGTGATTTCTTTAGATTTAAGTGGGGAAACATTGCATTTACGAGGCTATCGTGAAGATGCAGGTCAAGCGCCTTTACGTGAAACTCTAGCGGCGGCAATTGTTATGCGTTCAGGTTGGCAAGCGGGTTCTCCATTAGTAGATCCAATGTGTGGTTCAGGCACGCTTTTAATTGAAGCTGCACAAATGGAAGCCAAAATTGCGCCGCAACTTTATCGTTTACATTGGGGATTTGATTTTTGGAAAGCGCATAATCAATCGGCTTGGGAAAAAGTAAAAAATGAAGCGATTGAATTAGCAGAAGAAAAACAAAGTGAAATTCAACCGCACTTTTATGGATTTGACCTCGATCACCGCGTATTAAAAAAGGCGCAGAAGAATGCACAAAATGCAGGTGTTTCACATTTAATTAAATGGCAACAAGGTGATGTCGCAGCGTTGAAAAATCCTCGTTTAAATGAAGTTGGTACGGTTATCTGTAATCCACCTTATGGGGAACGTTTAGGAACAACACCAGCTTTAATCGCGCTCTATTCTGTATTTGGGCAGAGACTTAAAAAAGAATTTTGCGGTTGGAATGTTTCTGTTTTTAGTAGCGAATCCACATTGCTTGATTGTTTGAGAATGCGTGCCAGCCGACAGTTTAAAGCAAAAAATGGCCCACTAGATTGTGTGCAGAAGAATTATCAAGTTTCAGAACGAAAATCTGACGAAATTACAGCTGAAAATGAACTAGAATTTAACCGCACTTCGGAGGTGGCAACCGATTTTGCTAATCGATTACAAAAAAATATTAAGAAAATTAGCAAATGGGCAAAGCAACAAGGATTAGACGCTTATCGTTTATATGATGCTGATTTGCCTGAATATAATTTAGCCGTCGATCGTTATGCAGATTACATTGTTGTGCAAGAATATGCAGCACCGAAAAATATTGATGAAAATAAAGCGCGTCAACGTTTATTAGATGCTGTTACTGCAACTTTGCACGTTACTGGTGTCGAAACAAATAAGTTGATCCTCAAAGTTCGTCAGAAACAAAAAGGTAGCAACCAATATGAGAAATTAGCCAATAAAGGTGAATACTTTTATGTGAATGAATATGGCGCGCAACTTTGGGTAAATTTGACAGATTATTTAGACACTGGCTTATTCTTAGATCACCGTTTAACAAGAAAAATGATTGGTGAATTGGCAAAAGGTAAAGATTTCTTGAACTTGTTTGCTTATACCGGTTCTGCAACTGTTCATGTGGCACTTGGTGGCGCTAAATCGACAACGACCGTTGATATGTCAAATACTTATCTTAATTGGGCGGAGCAAAATCTTATTTTGAATGATATTAAAGGTAAACAGCATAAATTAATTCAAGCAGATTGCCTTCAATGGTTAGAAAAATGTGATCGTCAATTTGATTTGATATTTGTGGATCCACCGACGTTTTCTAATTCTAAACGTATGGAAGAGAGTTGGGATGTTCAACGAGATCATGTGAAATTGATGAGCAATTTAAAACGAGTTTTGTCGAATAATGGCACAATTGTTTTCTCGAATAATAAACGTGGATTCAAAATGAATTTAGTTGCGTTGGAAGAATTAGGTTTAAGTGCGGTAGAAATTTCGCATAAAACGTTACCACTAGATTTTGAACGTAATAAACAAATTCATAATTGTTGGATGATTCAACATATATAATGATTCGCCAAGTTGTAAAATAGTCGAAAAAATAGTGAATTTTAAACAAACTGAATAAAAAACTATCGCTCAAACATTTTTTTTCAAAAAGTGCTAGACAAGGTTTTATTAAATCATTAATATACGCCTCCGCAACGACGCAGTAACGCGTTCGTAGCTCAGTTGGATAGAGCGTTGGCCTCCGGAGCCAAAGGTCGCAAGTTCGAATCTTGTCGAGCGCGCCAGGTCAGTGCAATAACAACTTTTAATGGTGGCTATAGCTCAGTTGGTAGAGCCCTGGATTGTGATTCCAGTTGTCGTGGGTTCGAATCCCATTAGCCACCCCATCTTATCTCTATAAGATCTGACGGCGAGTAGCGCAGCTTGGTAGCGCAACTGGTTTGGGACCAGTGGGTCGTAGGTTCAAATCCTATCTCGCCGACCACTTTATTTTGCTCTTTAACAATATATCAGACAATCTGTGTGGGCACTTGTTGATTGACTTGTTTTAAAAATATTTTTTAATTTTGAAGTCTTAATAGGTGCTTAACTGAAAATTCATCATTACTTTTTTAAGTAGTGTTTTATTTATAGCTAAGCAGTTTATTGAGCGATTGAACTTGAATTGAAGAGTTTGATCATGGC